>NZ_JBITHK010000004.1:0-419650 GCF_044457925.1 Nocardiopsis sp. NPDC050513
GGACCGTCCACCCCCCGCTCCTGGGGCCGGGGGTGTCATCACTTCGGAATCACGTTCCCACGTGGTGGCCGCCTTCTGCATATCTGTGGACGGCCAGGGGTGACCGTAGGTGAGGGACCTCGCCCTCCGGAACGAATTCGCTGCGCGAACACGCCCTCCGGACGAGCCACACCCCCCGTGGTGACCGGGGCAGGAAAACACCACACCCAGCCCCCTGTGGACCCGAGAACAGGTCGACGCAACCCCCCTTCGGTGACCGGGGCGGTCGTGCCTTCCCTAGCTTCCTGGGGTGAGCGAGGTGGGAGCGTTCGCGGTCAACCCTTGGGGGCACGGTCCCGGGCAAGCTCTCATCCCGAACGGCGCAACCGCCACGCCCGGGGCTGGTCCTGGCCGTGCGGGACACCCAGCTCGGCGAAGCGCGACCGCACCCGCGCACCGCCGAGCTTCCCGCGCTCCAGGTGGATGGTGCCGCCGGTCGTCTCCACGGCGTGCCGGACGATGTCCAGGCCGAGCCCGGTCGATCCGCCGCCGCTCGTGCCGCGCCGCAGCGCCCTGACCGGATCGGCGAAGCCGGGACCGGCGTCCTCCACGATCAGCGTCACCCACCCCGCGTGGCACACCACCGTGACCGCGAACGGGCTGCCCGCCGGGGTGTACCGGAACACGTTGCCGACCAACGCGTCCAGCACCGCGGCGCACTCCTCGCGGGACAGCCCGACCCGTGCACGCGTCTCGGGAAGGCGCACCTCCACGTCACGGCCCTGGTCCGAGGCGAGCAGGGACCAGAACCCCATCCGGTCCCCGACGGCCTCCGCCAGATCGCACTCCCGCGGACCCGCGCCGTCCGCCGGGCGCACGTTGCGGATGATGTCGTCGACGTCCTGCTCCAACGCGCCGACGGCCTCGCGGATCCGGTCCCCCTCCGGCCCCGCCAGGGCCTCGGCGTCCAGCCGCAGGGCGGTCAGCGGGGTGCGCAGCCGGTGCGACACGTCGGCGGCCATCTCGCGTTCCCGGTCCAGCAGCCCCTGGACGCGGTCGCCGATGGCGTTGATCGACTCCCCCAGCACCACCAGGTCCCGGGGGCCGCGCACACGGACGCGGGCGTTCAGCCTGCCCTCGCCGATGGCGACGGCCGTTCCGGCCAACGCGCCCAGGGCCAGTCTGGCCGGGCGGCTGAGCCGGTCGGCCAGCGCCACCGCGCCCCCGACCGACAACACCGCCACCAGGACCAGGACCGCCATGGTGCGGCCGAGCTCCGCCACCACTTCGCCTCGGGGCACGTACACCTCGACGGCGGCCCCGCGCGCCGGGAACAGGTAGGCGGTCCCGCCCTCCACCGGCACCTCGGCGGGCTCCCCGGACCGCGCGCTCTCCCGCGCGTCCCCGGGCAGGGCGTGGCTGGCGCCGACCGTCGTCCCGTCCGGGAGGTGGACCGCCAGGTGTCCCCGTTCCCCGGCGGCGGTGGCGGCCACCGCCGCGCGCAGCACGTCGGGGTCCGCCCCGGCGGCGACCACGGCCGCCACCACGTCGGACTGGGTGCGCACCCGCGCCTCGGTCCGGGCGACGGCGTCGTTCCAGCCCCAGACCGCGGTCACCGCGACCATGACCCCGGCCACCAGGACGGTGGCCAGGGTGACGGCACGCGCCAGCAGGGACCTCAATCTGGTTCCACCAGCTTGAGTCCCACGCCGCGCACCGTGCGCAGGTAGCGGGGCCGGCTCGCGCTCTCCCCGAGCTTGCGGCGCAGCCAGGACATGTGCACGTCGATGGTCTGGTCGTGCCCCACGAAGGGGTGCTCGTGCCAGACCGCCTCGACCAGCTCCCGGCGGCTCACCACCCGGCCGACGTGCTCGGCGAGGTAGGCCAGCAGGTCGAACTCCCTCCGGGACAACTCCAGGGGCCGTCCGGCCAGTGCCGCCTGGCGCGTGGTGAGGCTGATGGTCAACTCCCCGACGTTCAGCTCGCCCGGGTCGGACGAGCCCACCGAGGACCGTGACGACCTGCGCAGCAGCGCGTTCATCCGGGCCGCCAACTGGGCGCTGGAGAAGGGCTTGACCACGTAGTCGTCGGCGCCGTCGTTGAGCAGGCGCACGATCGACGGCTCGTCGCCGCGCGCCGTCGCCACGATCACCGGCACGTCACTGTGCCCCCGGAGCATGCGCAACGCGGCGGCCCCGTCCAGGTCGGGCAGGCCGAGGTCCAGGATGACGAGGTCCGGTTCGTGTTCCGCGGTCTGCCGCAGCGCGTCCAGTGCCGTGCCGACCGGGTGCACGACGTGTCCCTGGCCCCGCAACGCCCGCACAAGGGCGTCGCGCACCATCTGGTCGTCCTCGACCAGTAACACCGTTGCCATGCGAACACGTTAACCGGACATGAACCGCGGCACGAGGCCCAGATCACCCGCGAACTGGACGAACGCTGCGTGTGAGGACCGGATCGGGCGTCCTTAAGCCGAACGAGACGTTGCGTTAAGGCTGCCTTAGGGCGCCTGACATTACCGTCGTTGCACATCGCCGGTGAGTGGCCCGCGTCACAGGGCGCGAAGACCGGCCCCGGACTGGCAAGGGGTGCGCTCCCGCACCCGTCCCTCGGAGGTGTCGTGGCAGAAATCGTGATCGACGGCCTGGGCAAGGTCTACACGGACGGAACCCGTGCCGTCAACGACCTCTCACTGGACATCCAGGACGGAGAGTTCCTGGTGCTGGTCGGCCCCTCCGGCTGCGGCAAGACCACCGCTCTGCGGATGGTCGCCGGCCTGGAGCGGATCAGCGAGGGCACCATCCGCATCGGCGAACGGGTGGTCAACGCGGTGCCCGCCCGCGACCGCGACGTGGCCATGGTCTTCCAGTCCTACGCCCTCTACCCGCACCTGAACATCTACGAGAACATCGCGTTCGGCCTGCGGCTGCGCAAGCTCCCCAAGGGCGAGATCGACCGGCGGGTGCGCGAGGTCGCACGGGTCCTGGAGTTGGAGGAACACCTGGACCGAAAGCCGGGCAACCTGTCCGGCGGCCAGCGCCAGCGCGTGGCCATGGGACGCGCCATCGTGCGCAAGCCCCGCGCGTTCCTCATGGACGAGCCGCTGTCCAACCTGGACGCCAAGCTCCGGGTCCAGATGCGGGCCCAGATCGCCCGGATCCAACGCGACCTCGGCGTCACCACCGTCTACGTCACCCACGACCAGACCGAGGCCATGACCCTCGGCGACCGGGTGGCCGTGATGAAGCGCGGGGTCCTCCAACAGGTGGGGCCGCCCCAGGAGCTCTACGACCACCCCCGCAACCTGTTCGTCGCCGGTTTCGTGGGGTCGCCGGGCATGAACCTCATCGGCGCGGAGCTCGTCCGCGAGGACGACCGGTTCCGCGTCCGCGTCGGCAGCCAGGTCCTCGACCTGCCCGACGGACTCCTGCACCGGCGTCCCGCACTGCGCGCCTACGAGGGCAGGAGCGTGGTCCTGGGCATCCGGCCCGAGGACATGGAGGACGCCGAGATCGTCGGCGCCACCGAGAACGCCACCCTCACCTCGGTCGCCGACCTGGTCGAGGCGATGGGATCGGACGTGCTCGTGCACTTCCCCCTGGACGCAGCGCCCGTCGTCACCGAGGACACCCGCGAACTCGCCCGGGACGCGGGCGCGGACGAGGCCCCGACCACCGCGGAGAGCGGGGTCGTCCTGGTCGGGCGGTTCAGCCCCCGCACCCACGTCTTCGAGGGCCAGACCATCACCGTCGCCGTCGACACCGAACGGCTCCAGTTCTTCGACCCGACCACGGGCACGTCGATCTACGACTCCTGAGGAGCATCCCCTATGACAACGCACACTCCCCGTCCCCGCCTCGCGCCCACGGCGGCCGCGCTGCTCGCCCTCGGTCTGACGGCCACCGCCTGCGGCGGCGGTGGCGGCACCGGCGCCTCCGCCGACCTGGAGGGCAGCACGCTGGAGATCGTCGGCCCCTGGGCGGGCACCGAACAGGAGTCCTTCGAGCAGGTCCTGAGCCTGTTCGAGGAGCAGACCGGGGCCACCGTCGAGTACAGCGGAGCCGGAGACGACCTCCAGACCGTCCTGCAGACCCGGATCCAGGGCGGCGACGCGCCGGACGTCGCGCTCATCCCGCAGGCGGGCCTCATCGAGCACTTCGCGGAGGAGGGCGCCCTCGCACCGCTCAGCGACGACGTCGTCGCCGCCCTCGACGAGAACATGGCCGGGGCCTGGACCGACATCGGGTCGGTCGACGGCACCCCCTACGGCGTCTACCTCAAGGTCGCCAACAAGTCCCTGGTCTGGTACAACGACCCCCTCTTCGCCGAGACCGGAGCCACACCTCCCGAGACCTGGGAGGACTTCGTCGAACTGTCGGAGAACCTGTCCGACGTCGGCGTCGACCCGCTGTCCGTCGCCGGCGCCGACGGCTGGGTGCTCACCGACTGGTTCGAGAACGTCTACCTCCAGACGGCGGGCCCGGAGATGTACGACCAGCTCGCGGCGCACGAGATCCCGTGGACCGACCCCAGCGTCGAGGTCGCGCTGGAGACCCTCGCCGAGCTGTGGGGCCAGGAGCGGCTGCTCGCGGGCGGAACCGAGGGCACCCTGCAGACCGACTTCCCGACCTCCGTGGTCAACGTGTTCAGCGACGACCCCGAGGCCGCCATGGTCGTGGGGGCCGACTTCATCGGCGGCGTCGTCTCCGACAGCACCAACGCCGCGGTGGGCGACGACGCCCAGGTCTTCTCCTTCCCCTACGTCGCGGGGGACGAGGGCGCCGTGGTCGTCGCCGGTGACGCCGCCGTCGCGATGAACGAGGACGCGGCCACCATGGAGCTGCTGCGCTTCCTCGCCAGCCCCGAGGCCGCGGCGGAGTGGGCGGCCCTCGGCGGGTTCCTCTCGCCCAACCGCAACCTCACCGCCGACGACTACGCCGACCCGCTCACCGGCCAGGTCGCCGAGCAGATCGTGACCGCGGGCGACAGCGTCCGCTTCGACCTGTCCGACCTCCAGCCCGCCGCCTTCGGCGCGACCGTCGGCGACGGCATGTGGCAGACCCTCCAGGACTTCATGGCCGACCCCTCCGACGTGGAGGGAACGATGGAGCGCCTGGAGGCCGAGGCCGCCCAGGCCCACGGCGAGTGACGCCCGGCACCGAGAGAGACCACAGATGACCACGGCTGACCAGACGCCCCCCGCCGGTGCGACCGACACCGGCGGGGGTGCGCCCCCGCCCACCGCTCCCGCGCCCGACGACGGCCGCGCCCCCTGGCCGCGCCGCCTGTTCGGCCCGGCGACCCTCTTCCTCCTGCCCGCCCTGCTCCTGCTCGCCGTCTTCCTCGCCTACCCGGCTGTCTACTCGTTGGTGCGCAGCCTCTTCGACGGTTCGGGGACGCGGTTCGTCGGGCTCGACAACTACGCGCGCATGTTCACCGACGACCGCACCCTCACCGCGATCCGCAACACCGGGATCTGGGTGCTGGTCGCCCCCGCGCTGGTCACCGGCCTGGGGCTGATCCTCGCGGTGCTCACCGAACGCATCCGGTGGGCGACGGCGTTCCGCGTGCTGCTGTTCATGCCGATGGCGATCTCCCTGTTCGCCTCCGGCGTCATCTTCCGGCTGGTCTACGACGAGGACCCCGACCGAGGGGTCGTCAACGCGGCCGTGGTGACCGTCCACGACGTGTTCGCCGCACCCTCGGAGTACCCCGGGGCTCGCCCGCGCGAGGAGATCGCGACCGACGACACCGCCCGGGGCGGGTTCACCACGGTCGCGACCCACGGCCCGGGGGACAGCGTGGCCCTGCCGCTGGTCGGCGTGCGCCCCACGGACCTGCCCGAACAGTCCGCCGCCCCGACCCCGCCCGAGGGCGCCGCCGGCCAGATCCAGGGGGTCGTGTGGTTGGACGCCGCCCTGGGCGGCGAGGCAGGCGGGATCGACGACGGGGAGAACGGCATGCCGCGGGTGGCCGTCGAGGCGGTCCGCGACGGCGAGGTGGTCGCGCGCGCCACCACCGGGGACGACGGCCGGTTCACCCTGAGCGGGCTGGACGAGGGGGAGTACGCGATCCACCTCGCCGCGAGCAACTTCACCGAGCCCTTCCGCGGCCTCACCTGGCTGGGTCCGAGCCTGGTCACGCCCGTGATCATCTCCTCGTGGGTGTGGATCATGACCGGGTTCGCCATCACCTTCATCGCCGCCGGGCTGGCCGCCATCCCCCGGGACGCCCTGGAGGCGGCGCGGGTCGACGGCGCCACGGAATGGCAGGTGTTCCGCAAGGTCACCGTCCCCCTGCTCGGCCCGCTGCTGCTGGTGGTGTTCGTGACCCTGGTGATCAACGTGCTGAAGATCTTCGACCTGGTCTTCGTCATCGCTCCCGGATCGGTGCAGGCGGACGCCAGCGTGATCGCCCTGCAGATGTGGCAGGTCTCCTTCGGGGCCGGGGGCGACCAGGGACTCGGCAGCGCCCTCGTGGTCCTCCTGCTGGTCCTGGTCCTGCCGATCGTGTACTTCAACATCCGACGATTCCGACGGGAGCGCCCGTGAGCACCGCGAACACCACGTCACCCTCCGTCGTCGAGGTGTCGGTCTCCGGAGCGCCCCGGCGCGGCGCGGTGTCCCGGCTCGTGGGCCGGCTCGGATCGGGCACCCTCCAGGTGGTCCTCGTCCTGGTGGCCCTGTTCTGGATGGTCCCCGTCCTGGGCCTGATGCTCGTGTCGCTGCGATCGGAGGCGGACAACACCAACAGCGGGTGGTGGACGGCGCTGCTGCGGCCCACCGAGCTGACGCTGGACAACTACCGTTCCCTGGTGGGCAACGAGGCGATCGCCCAGTCCTTCCTCAACACCGTCTACATCTCGGTGCCCTCGACGATCCTGGTCGTCGGCATCGGGGCGCTGGCCGCCTACGCGCTGGTGTGGATGGACTTCCCCGGACGGGACTGGATCATGGTCGCCGTCGTGGGGCTGCTCGTCCTGCCGATCCAGGCGGCGCTGATCCCCATCTCCCAGCTGTACGGGGCGATGGGCGTGTTCGGGTCGATCACCGGGGTCATCCTGTTCCACGTCGCGTTCGGCCTCCCGTTCGCGGTGTTCCTGCTGCGCAACTTCTTCTTGGGCATCCCCCGGGACCTGCTGGAGGCGGCCCGCATGGACGGCGCGAGCGAGTGGCGCATCTTCCGCAGGGTCGTCATGCCGGTCGCCCGCCCGGCGCTGGCCTCGCTCGCGGTGTTCCAGTTCCTGTGGGTGTGGAACGACATGCTGGTCGCCCTGGTGTTCACCAGCCCCGAGTCGGCGCCCCTGACCGTGGCACTGCGCTCCCAGCTGCGCCAGTTCGGCACCAACGTCGACATCCTCGCCTCCGGAGCCTTCCTGTCCATGCTCGTCCCGCTGCTGGTGTTCTTCGCCTTCCAGCGCTACTTCGTGCAGGGGGTCTTCGCGGGCTCCACCAAGTAGGGGCCGCCGGTGGCGGCGCCCGGCGCCCGGTCGGAGCCCCCGGCCGGGCGCCCGCCGCACGAGATCCGCGACACGGGACCAGCGGTCGGTCGGCGCTGCCATAATGGCCGGGGCCCGTCCGCGGTCCCGGGGGACGGACCGCGGTGGGGGACGCGGCCGGACGAGCGGGTGTGAACGGGGATGACGGGTGGCTGAGCGCACGGCGCTGGATCTGGACGCGCTCGCGGTCAGCGACCGCTTCCAGCTGTTCAACTTCACCCGGCGCGACGACCACACCAGCTACCTGTGGATCCTGCGCGCCATGGACCGGCTGCGCGAGGTCCACCAGGTCCAGGTCGGCGCCGAGGACGTCGCCGCCGCCCTGCGCGAACTCGCCCGCGTCCACCCCGGTGCGACCGTGCCCGAGCGCGGCCTGCGCCACCGGCTGGACGAGTTGTCCGCCGACGGGGTCGTGCACCGCCTCGACGACGCCTCCCGCGCGGGCAACCTGGCCCGTTACCGCAACCGCCAGTCGGTCTACCAGTTCAGCGAACTCGGCTACCGCGTCTACCAGGCGGTGGAGAGCGTGCTCGGCGCCCGGGTGGAGGACGTCACCCTCTCCCGCCTGGTCTTCTCCGACGTGCTCGCCGACCTCACGTCCCTCGCCGAGGCCAACCGCACCGGCCAGGCCGAGGACGTCTACCGGCGGCTGTCGCGGGTGGACGCGGTCATGGAGGACATGGGCCTGCTGTCGGCGCGCTTCCACGTCACCCTCGGCGAGATCCTGCGCTCCACCGAGGCCTCCCCCGACGCCTTCCTGCGCTACAAGAACGCCCTGCTCGTCCACATGTCGGACTTCATGGCCGAGCTCGACCGCTACCTGCCGCGCCTGGACCGCGCCGTGCACGAGGTCGAGGCCACCGGCCTGGCCACCCTCCTGTCCCGCGCGGCCGAGGCCGACGAACGCGTGTTCATGGCCCGCGACGAACGCCTCGTCGACTGGCGCCGCCGCTGGACGGCCGTCCGCGCCTGGTTCGCCTCCGACGGCACGGCGCCCACCCGCGCCGCCGAACTCGGCGCCGCGACCCGGTCGGCGGTCTCCGGCGTCATCGCCCTGCTCCGGCAGATCACCGAGGCCCAGCGCGGCGGCGTGAACCGCTCCTCCCAGCTGCGCCACCTCGCCGAATGGGTCTTCAACACCCCTGACGAGGGCGCCGCCCACGCCCTCATGGGCGCGGCGTTCAACGTCCGTTCCGCCCGCCACCTGGGCGCCGCGCACGACGACGACGAACAGATCGCGCCCACCGCCACCTGGTGGGACGCCCCCGGCGTCGAGGTGTCGGTCACCCTCTTCCGCAGCGACCGGGCGCCGAGCGCCGGGGTGCCCAAACCCGTCCGCCGCAACCCGGGCGCCCGCTCCGAACTGCGCCGCCGCCAGGCCGAGGACCGCGCCGGCGAACGCTCGGCCGCGCGGAGGCTCGCCGCCGAGGGAGCCCACGACCGCGTCCTCGACGAGACCGACACCCGCGTGCTGCTGCGCCTGGTCACGCGTGCGCTGGAGTCGCGCGGCGTGGTCGCCGGGCGCCTGCGGTCGGCCACCGGCTCCGACGGCGGCACGGTCGTCCGCCTGGTGCCCAGCGACCGCGGCAGCACCGTCCGCACCGCACAGGGCAGCATCCACCTGCCGGGACTGCGCCTCGAACTCGCCGCGAAGGGGAAGTGATGGCCCGCTGCCGAGGCCCCGCGCACACCGTCGACCCCGCCGAGCTGGGCACCTACCAGCAGGCCGTGCGCCGGGTCCTGACCCACGACCTCATCACCGCCGCCCGACCCCGCCCCGGGGTGCTCGACCAGGTGCTGCGCTGGGCCGACCAGATGGCGGAGGACCTGCGCTCCCTGTTCGGGTACACGCTCATCGCGACCACCGCGCACGTGCGGCTCGTCCGCGAACTCGACGCGCTCGACCCCACCCAGCGCCAGGTCTTCTCCCGCAAGGGGCGCCCGTTCGACCGCCGCAGGCTCGCCTACCTGTGCCTGCTGCTGGCCGCCTTCCAGCGCTCGCAGATCGAGATCAGCCTCGGAGACCTGGTCCGCCAGTTCACCCCCTCGGCCAACGCGATCGGGGGACTCGGCTACGACCCCACCGACTCCGCGCACAAGGCCGCCCTCGTCGACGCCGCCCACTGGCTGCTGGACCGCGGCGCCCTCCACCTGTCCGACGGCTCGCTGGAGGCGTGGGCGCGCGGCCACGACCAGGCCGACGCGCTCTTCGACATCGACCACGAGATCTGCGAGATCCTCTTCCGCCCCGCCCGCCCCGTCCAGCACCTGGGCAGCGTCACCGGACTGCTCAGCGACGCCCCCGGAGGCCAGAACCGGCAGCGCGCCGTCCAGCGAGCCCGACGCCTGCTCGTCGAGCACCCGGCGGTGTACTACGCCGACCTCGAACCCGAGGTGGCCGACGCGCTGCGCGGCAGGGGCGTGGCCGAGGAGGTCGCGCGCGTCACCGGGCTGAAGGTGGAGCGCCGCGCCGAGGGCGTCCTGCTCGCCGACCCGGGCGGGAACTTCACCGACCGTCCCTTCCCCGGACGCGGAGGCGCGGTCACCCGCGCGGCCGGGCTGCTCCTGGCGCAGACCGCCACGCTCTTCGAGGAGTCCTGGGCGGCCCTGGCGCACCTGGACGTCCCGTCCTCCGCCCGGGAGCACGCCGACCTCGTCCGGCTCGTCGACGCGGGCCTGCCCCGCCACGGCGTCGTGGGCGAACTCGCCTGGACCGGAGGCGGCGGCCCCCGAGAGCCCGCCGCGAAGGCCCCGCCGGGCGAGGCCTCCCGGATGCCCTTCGTCGACCGCGTGCGGCTGGAGGGCATGGTCGCGGACCTGTTCGAGGAGTTCGGCGCCGCCTCCTTCACCAACGCCTGGCGACAGGACCCGCGGGGACTGCTCGACGCCGCCCTGGCCCTCCTCGCCGACCTGCGGCTGGTCCGCCCGGTGCCCGGCGGCGTCCTGGTGGCGCCCGCCGCCCTGCGCTACCGCAACATCCAGGGCGCCCTGCCCGCACGGGAGGACTCCGGCCTGCTCCCGCTCGGCCCGCTCACCGGGGACCCCCGCGCGAACGCCCCCGCCGCCGGGACCGACACCGCTCCGCACGAGACCGAAGGAAGCCGATGACCACCCGAAGGAGCGACCGCTTCCGGCCGAGCCGCGCCGGTGTGATCAACGTCTGGGACTACGTCGACGAGGAGTTCGCCTTCGCCGACGGCCGCCTCATCCTGCGCGGGCACAACGGCTCGGGCAAGACCAAGGCGCTGGAGGTGCTCTTCCCGTTCATCCTGGACGGCTACACCGACGCCCGCAGGCTCGACCCGTTCAGCGGCCAGAACCGGACGATGAAGTCCAACCTGCTCTACCGGGGGCAGGAGTCGGAGTACGGGTACGTGTGGATGGAGTTCGCGCGGCCCCGGCCCGCCGCGGACCCCGAGACGGTCACACTCGTCATCGGTCTGCGCGCCCACAGACACCGCGACGGCGTCACCCCCTCCTTCTTCGTCACCGACAGGCGCCTCGGCGTCGACTTCGGACTGCTCGCCACCGACGGCCGCCCCCTCACCGAGAAGCAGCTCAAGTCCGCCCTCGGCGAGACCGCCCACCACACCAGCGCCGCCGACTACCGGCGGGCCGCCGACGCGCGCCTGTTCGGCCTCGGCGACCGCTACGTCCAGCTGCTCGACCTGCTCCTCGCCCTGCGCCGCCCCCTCCTGGCCAAGGACCTGGACCCCGAGAAGGTCTCCGACACCCTCGCCGGCGGACTCAGCCCCCTCGACGAGGACCTCGTCGACCAGGCCGCCCGCGACTTCGCCAACCTCGCCGCCGTCCAGATCCGCTTCGACAACGCCACCGCCGCCGACGAGGCCGTGCGGGCGTTCCTGACCGAGTACGCCCACTACCTCACCACCAACGCGCGCCACCGGTTGGCCAGGGTCACCGCCGCCGCCGATCAGGCCACCGCGCACGGCGCCACCGTCACCGAGGCCGCCGCCGAGCACCGGCGGGCCACCCGGGAACGCGACGCCGCCCGCGCCCGGGAAGAGGAGCTCACCGGCCGCGTCGGCGAGCGGTCCGCCGAGATCGCGGGCCTGGAGGCCGACGAGCGGCTGCGCGACCACGACCGCCTCAGCGAGCGGCGCCAGCGCCACGAGGACGAGGGCCGACGGCTGACCGCGCAGGGCGCCCGGCTCGACGGCCAGGCCCAGGAGATCGCCCGTCTGCGGACCGAGGCCGCGCGGGTCGCCGAGCGCATCGGGCGGGACCGCGCCACGGCGCGCCGCCTGACCGCCGACCTCGCCGAGGCCGCCGACCGCGCCGGGATCCACCACGACGCCGAGGGCGGGGTCGACACCGGCGACGACCTGCCCACCACCGCCCGCGCCCGCGCCGCCGCCCGCGAGGGCGACGTGCGCGCGGTCGCCGAACGGCTGGACGCACTCGACGCCGCCGAGGCCGCCCGACGCCGCGCCGAGTCCGACAGCGCCCGCGCCGCGGACGATCTCACCGCCCGCGAGGAGGACTGCGCCCGGGCTGCCGACGGGCTCGACGGTCTCCGCTCGGATGCGGCCGGGGCCGTGCGCGCCTGGCACGAGCGCTGGGACCTGGTCGACGCCGTCGGCCGCGACGCCCTCCTGGACGCCCTCGCCCGCCTCGGCGAACCCGGCACGCCCACCCTGGTCGAGGTCTTCAACGAGCAGGTCCACGACGCGCAGCTGGAGATCGCCGCGCGGGTGCACGCCCTGGCGGCCCGCGAGGCCGAGACCGGCGGGGAGCTCGACCGCCTGCGCCGCGAGCGCGACGACATCGCCGCCGAACGCGACGACGCGCCGCCCGCCGACCCGCTGCGCACCGCGCCGCGCGGCGGACGCCCGGGCGCGCCCCTGTGGCGGCTCGTCCGCTTCGCCGACGACCTGCCGGAGGAACACGCCGCGGCGGTCGAGGGCGCCCTGCACGCCGCCGGGCTGCTCACCGCCTGGGTCCACCCCGACCCCGCGCTCACCCGCACCGCGCTCGGCGACCGCGGCTCCGACGCCTACCTGCTGCCGTCCGCACCGCACCCCGGGGCCACCCTCGCCGACGTCCTGGTCCCCGAGGACCAGGCCCACGTCACCGCCGAGACCATCACCCGAGTCCTGCGCTCCGTGCCGCTGCACCGCGACCCCGGCGAGGCCGTCACCGCGACCGGGGGCGTGGACACCGGCGCCCGGTTCGGACTGGGCGTGCTCGTCGGCGCCCACTCCAAGGCCGCGGCCGAGTACATCGGCGCCACCAACCGCGCCCACCGCCGCCGCGAACGCCTCGCCGCCCGCGACGCGCGCGTCGCCGAGCTCACCGAGCACCACGCGGGTCTGCGCGACCAGCTCGCCCGAGCCCGCGAGCGGCTCAAGGACCACGGCCGCGCCCGGGGCGACCTGCCCGATCCCACGCCCGTGGCCCAGGCCGTGCGCGCCGTCGACCACCACTCCACCCTGCTGGCCTCCGCCCGCGCCGCCGCCGACCGAGCGCGCCGGGACCTCGACACGGCCGTCGCCGAGGTCGACGCCCACCGCCGCCGGGTGCGCGCCGTGGCCGCCGAACGCGCGATGCCCGCCGACCGCGGCGGGACCGGTGCCGTGACCGCCGCCCTGGCCGACTTCCTCAGCACCGCGGACGCCCTGCACACCGCGCGCACCGACGCCGCCGAGTTCGAACGCGACCTGGCCGGGCGCCACGAGACCGTGGAGCGGCTCACCGCCGCGTCGGAGTCCGAACGGGAGGAACTGGCCGCACTGCGCGCCGCGCACGAGGAGGAGTCCGCCGCCCTGGCCGCGATGGAGTCGGCCATCGACGCCCCCGTCAGGGAGATCCTCGCCCGGATCGACGCGCTGCGCGCCGAACGCGACGCGCTCGCCCGCGAGCGGGACGCCGCCGGAAGGACCGCGCGGAACGAGCACGACCACGCGATCCGGTCCGAGACCCGTCGCGACGAGGGCCGGGGCGCGCTCACCCTCGCCCTGGCCGCCCTCCACGAGTCCGCGGAGTCCCTCGCCGAGTTCACCCAGCCCGCCGTGCGCGCCGCCATGGGGATCGGGTCCGCCGCCGCCTGGCCCGACCGGAGCGCCTGGCCCACCCCGGAGGAGTCGGCCGAGCGGATCCTCGCCGGTGCGGCCGCGACCGTCCGCGACGCCCTCCCCGACGGCGTGGGCGCCGTGCTGGAGGCGTTCTCCTCGACCCTCGGCGCTGCCCCCGCGGTCGGCGAGAGCGACATCAAGGCCTCCGCCACCCGCATGTCGAACGCGCTGCGGGCCTTCCAGGAGGCCCTGGGCGGGGACTCGGAGGGTTACCGGGTCGACCACGAGGTCGGACCCACCGGCATCGTCACCGTGTTCGTCAACGACGAGGGCGGCCGCAACCCCGTCTCCGCCTTCGCGCGCACCGTCGCCGACCGGGTCGAGGAGCAGGGCGCGCTCCTGCGGGAGGAGGAGCACCAGGTCCTGGAGGACGAACTGCTCGGCGGCATCGCCCGGCAGATCCACGAACGCGTCCGGGACGCCCGCGCCCTGGTGCGCGACATGGACCGCGACACCCGCGCCCGTCCCATGTCCTCCGGAACGCGCATCGGCATCCGGTGGGTGCTCGACGAGTCCCTCACCGACCGGGAGCGGTCGGCCACCCGGCTGGTCAGGCGCGACGAGGCGGGGCTCGGGCCCTCGGGCCTGGCCGAACTGCGCGCGGTGCTGCGCGACATGATCCGCGACCACCACGCCGCCCACCCGCGCGCCAGCTACAAGCAGGTTCTGGCCGCCGTCCTGGACTACCGCGCCTGGTACCGCTTCGAGCTGCGCCTGGCCGTCCCGGGCCAGGAGGAGGCGCGGCTCACCCGCAACAAGCACGAGCAGATGTCGGGCGGCGAGAAGTCCGCGGCGATCCACCTGCCGCTGTTCGCCGCGGCCAACGCGCTGTACTCCTCGGCCGCCCCGACCTGCCCCCGCGTGGTCGCCCTGGACGAGGCGTTCGCGGGGATCGACGACCGCTACAAGCCCGAGCTCATGGGCCTGACCGTCACCTTCGACCTGGACATGTTCATGACCGGGCACGACCTGTGGGTGCACTACGACACCGTGCCCATGGCCGCCCACTACGACATGCACCACGACAAGGGGGCGCACACGGTCTCGGCGCTGCTCATGCTGTGGGACGGGGAGCAGACGATCGACGCCGACGCCGGGTTCTCCGGCAACGAGGAGCTGGCCGCCGAGCTCCTGGGGATCACGCCCAGCCGGTTCGTGCCCCAGTGCACGGAGGGAACCCTGCTGGCCGGGGCGGACGAGGACTGACCCCCGGCCGTCTCGCCAGGGTCCCGTCCCGGCCGGCGCCCGCGCCCGGCGCCGACATCTCCCTGGCGGCCGCGTTCGAGCGGGCCGCGGCGCTGTTCGAGGTGGCGGGCGATCCCGCCATGGCGGAGGCCACCGTCGTACTCCTGGAGGAGCTCCGGGAGGAGACCGGCGACCGAGGACGCCCCGGGGTCTACGCTGGCCCCTGCGGTGCCGACCCCCAGGGCGGCGACCGTCCGGGACCGGTACCCGCCGTCCCGGGGCACCCCACGGGAAAGTCGTCTCATGTCCGTCATCGCACGCCTCGCCGACGCCGTCGGCCGGTGGTTCGCCGTCCTGGTCCTGGCCGGAGGGGTCCTCGGGCTCCTCGCGCCCGACCTGACCTCGGCCGTCACCCCGCACATCCCCCTGCTGCTCGGCGTCATCATGTTCGGGATGGGCCTCACCCTGCGCCCGGTCGACTTCGCGGTCGTGGCACGGCACCCCAAGGCGGTGGCCCTGGGCGTGGTCGCCCAGTACACGGTGATGCCCCTGCTCGGCTTCGGGATCGCCCACCTGCTCGGCCTGCCGCCGATGCTGGTGGTGGGCATGGTGCTCGTGGGCGCCGCGCCCGGCGGCACCGCGTCCAATGTCATCGTCTTCCTGGCGCGCGGCGACGTGGCGCTGTCGGTCGCGATGACCTCGGTCTCCACCCTGCTGGCCCCGGTGCTCACGCCGCTGATCGTGCTGGGGCTGGCCGGGTCGACGCTGCCCGTCGACGCGGTCGCCCTCTTCCTGTCCATCCTGAAGATGGTGCTGCTGCCGATCCTGGCGGGACTGGTGCTGCGCCGGTTCGCGGACCGCGCGGTCACCGCCGCCCTTCCGGCGCTGCCGCTGGTGTCGGTGACCGGGATCGTGGTCGTGGTCGCGGGGGTGGTGGGCGCCAACGCGGACGCCGTCCTGGGCACGGGCCCGCTGGTCGCGCTGGCCGTGGTGCTGCACAACGCCCTGGGGCTGGGCCTGGGTTACCTGGTCGGCCGGATCGGCGGGGTGCCGGAGAGCGGGCGCCGGGCGGTCAGCGTCGAGGTCGGCATGCAGAACTCGGGTCTGGCCGCCGCGTTGGCCACCGCGCACTTCGCGCCCTTGGCCGCACTCCCGGGCGCGCTGTTCTCCGTGTGGCACAACCTGTCCGGCGCTGCCGTGGCGACGCTGTGGGCCCGCCGCCCGCCGGAGGCCGCCGCGTCCCTTGCCCGCGGCGGCGCGTCCCACAGTCCGTGACGGACCGGGCCCAGGGGAGGCCCGGGCCACGGTCCCCGACCGGTTCGCGGGGCGCGCGGCCTCGGGTGTGCACCGTCCGGTCGTGTCCGGGGCCTCGGTCCGCGAGCACGCCAGGAGCCGGGGAGGGAGGCGGTCGGGCGGGAGACGGCGCTCTCGCTCCCCGCCACCGGGACCTCCCGTCCGCGGCCGTCGTCAGTGGTGCGCGTGCGGACGCCGCCGCCCCAGGCTGCGGAACCCGCCCCTGTGCTCCTGGGCGGCCCGGGGCCGCGGGGCGGTGGGCGTGCCGCCCTCCTCCGCCTCGGACTCGGCGTCCGCCGCCATCCCGGCCCGCACGGTCGTCCACGCCAACGGCCAGAACGCCACGATCCCGGCGACGCCGATCACGTAGAAGGCGGCGAAGAACGGAAGCTCCGCGGCCAGGCCCATCACCACCAGCGCGACCGTCACCACGGCCGTCATCGTCCTGCCCATGATCCCGGAGCGGACGGTTCCCGCGGCGAACGCCAAGGACCCCAGCAGGAAGGCGACGGAGCCGCCGACCAGCAGCGTCAGCGACCACGGCCGCATGGCGTCCGCCAGGACCAGGGTGTCGGCGCCCGTCTGCGCCGCCGCCGCGACGGTCAGCCGCATCCCCGCCATCGCGGCGACGAGGACGCCGCTCACGATCACCAACGGGAACGCGAAGAAGCTCCACAGCTCCTCGCCCGCGTCCCTCAGGACGCCGCGCAGCCCCTGGAAGGCCAGGACGAACAGCACCAGCGCTCCGATCGTCGCCAGATGCGCCGCGGCCCACCGGACGGGATCGGCCTCCACCGCCTGTGCCACCTCCACCGGGCCCGGAACGACGCCAGCCAGGTACGGGTGGTACAGGTACACGGCCAGGAAGACCACCGGGGCGACGGCCATGGCGGCCGCCCGGAACCAGTTGTGCGTGAGCGTGGACATGCTGCCCACCTCCGGTACGAGGACCGGCCCGGCGCCCGCGCGGCCCGGGCACAGACGGCTCCCCTCCACCCTACGACGGAGGATCCGCCCAGGTACAGGTGTTCGCGACCGGCGACCCCCGACAGCCGGTCCCGCGCGGGCGCGGACGGCCGTTTCCCGGTTCCCCGCTGTTCCATGCGCGCTGGGCCTGTCCGGAAGCGGTCACCCCGCGTCCCGCGATCCTCGCGCGTGGAGCGGGCCGGGCCGTCAGGGTGGTGTCATGCCCGAGCGACGCCGCGTGCTCCCGGTCCCGTGCTCCTGGATCCTCGTGTTCGTGCTGATCGCCGCCGCGTGCGACCCCCTCGTGTCCGAGACGGCCACGATTCCGTCCGAGTGCTCGGTACCGGCGCCGATGCGGACGTGCGGGGGGCTGCGACGGCGCCGCCGCCACCGCCCGTGCCCGGGAGGCGGGGCCGTGCGCGCGGTGCGGCCTCCCCGGTGCCGCTACGGATGAGTGCCCGCCCGCGGGGGAGCGCGTCGGATCAGTCCCGGTCGGCGCGGGCGAGTCCGCGGTACAGGCGGCGCAGGCCCTCCAGGAGCGATCCGAGGAGGAAGGACTGCACCAGTGCGCAGACGGCGATCCCGCCGAGGAAGAACCAGGCGGGCGCGTCCGCCCCCCAGACCGCGTCCTCGACGACCGGCACGGCCATGAAGGCGGGGAAGGTGAACAGGGCGGGCCAGACCCAGACGAACCCGGGGTCCGAGCTGAACAGCGTGACGGCCGCGGCGACCGCGGCGGAGCCGACGACGAGGGCGAGGTAGACCACTGAGACGGGGTTGGCGAAGGTCAGGCGGACGAGGACGCGGGCGTTCATGGGTGCTCCCGTGAAGAGATGGTGTGGCCCCATGTTCCGGTGCGACGGCGGCGTTGTCGTGAGTATCCGTACCCAGACCGGGCCGCCGGCGTCCCTGACGCCCGGTGGGAGCGTCAGCGATCCGGTGTGACCGGTGTGACCTCCTGCAACAGGCCCCAGGTGAAGTCGGCGAGGTGGCGGCCGCCGGCGGAGTCGGTCAGCAGCAGGCGCCAACGGGACGGGGCGGTGCCCTCCAACGGCGTCGACGGGAGCGCGCGGGCGACGTCGTCGATGACGAACGACCACGGCCGGAGGTCCTCGACGCCGCGCAGCGGGGGCGCCGGTACCCGTGGTGCGCGCACGAGCCACTCCTGGACCAGGGCGCCGCCGGGGGCGGTGACCACCTCGAAACGCAGGTCCGGCCAGAGCGGGACCGGCCACCGGTGTGCCGTGCACGTCATGCCGCCCGCGGCGACGTCGCGCCGGGACGGGGCGGGGCCGAGCACCGCGGTGAACCGGCCGACCGGGCCACCGGATCCGCGCCCGCCCCGCACCATGGCCTGCCACCGCCGGTTGGCCTCGCGCATCGCGGTGGTCGTGGCGCCGAGCCTCCGCACCGCCTCCTCGACCAGGTCCGGCTGGAAGTCGGCCATCCTGCGCAGCAGGACCAGTTGGAATTCGAGTGCGCCCATGCCACGACTCTAGGGCGTGATCGGCGGATGCCGCCGCCCAGAGCGGATCTGGAGCGGATCCGAAGGATTCCGGGAGGAGGGGTGTGCAGAGTTCCTGTTGTCACCGCGGCCGGACCGACGGCCGCCAGCACACGGGAGCAGCACATGAACACCCTTCCCACCGTCAGCGTCCTGGGCCTGGGCAACCTGGGCCGGGCCGTGGCCGAGCGCCTCCTCGACGCGGGGCCCGGTCGAGCCGAGCGGCTGCGTGAGAGGGGCGCCGCCGTGGCGGCCGAGCCGGTGGCCGCGGTGGCCGCCTCCGAGCTCGTCGTGACCGTTCTGCTCGACCACCCGGCGGTGCGGGAGGTGTTGGGCGGCGCGACGGCGGAGCTGGAGGGACGCACCGTCCTGAACCTGTCGTCGGGCACTCCCGAGCAGGCGGGGGAGCTGGCGTCGTGGGTCACCGCACAGGGGGCCGCGTTCCTGGCGGGAGCGGTGCTCGCCGTGCCCCAGACCCTGGGCACTCCGGAGGCGTTCACGCAGATCAGCGGAGACACCGGCGCCTTCGAGCGGTACCGCGCGGCGGTGGACGTGCTGGGCACCGTCCGGTACGCCGGTGCGGGGCCCGAGCTGGCGTCGGCCTACGACGTGGCGGTGCTCGCGGGGATGTACGGGATGTTCTCGGGGTTCTTCCAGTCCCTGGCCCTGGCCGAGGCCTCCGGGATCACGGCCGTCGGGGTCACCGAGCTGCTGGTCCCGTGGCTGACCGAGGCGGCGGCCGTGCTGCCGCTCTTCGCCCGGGAGGCGGACGCCCGGGAGTACGCGACCGAGACGTCCAACGTGAACATCAACCGGGCCGGGCTGGCCTCGATCCTGGACAGCGGACGGGCGCGCGGAGTCCCCGGCGACCTGCTCGCCCCGCTGCTGGCCCGGCTCGACCGGCAGGCGGAGGAGGGCCACGGCGAGGAGAGCCTGTCCCGGGTGGTCGAGACGTTCCGTGCGGGGGCCGGGGAGCCCGTCCGGGTCTGAGCGGCGCGGTCGGATCCGGGGGCGGTCCGGTCAGCCGGGACCGGTTCGGCCGGCCCGCTCCAGGAGCGCGACCACCTCGCGGTCCGGTGTCTGGGAGAACTCCTCGTACCACTCGCCGACCGCCTGGAAGAACTCCGGCTCCTGGAGGCAGACGACCTCGTCGGCGACCCGGCGCAGTCCGGCGACGGAGTCGGGGGAGCCGACGGGCACCGCGAGTACCACCCGGTCGGCGCCCTGGGCGCGGGCCACCTGGCACGCGGCCCGGGCGGTCGCGCCGGTGGCCACTCCGTCGTCGACGACGACGACCGTCCGCCCGGTCACCGGCACGCGGGTCCGGCCACCGCGGAACCGCTCCACCCGCGCGTCCAGTTCGGCCTGCTCGCGTCGTCGCACCGACTCCAGCGCCGGGGCGCTGACCCCCGTGGCGCGGACGATCTGGTCGTTGACGACCCGAACGCCGCCCTCGCCGATCGCCCCCATGGCCAGTTCGGGCTGATGGGGGACGCCCAGCTTGCGGATCACGATCACGTCCAGCGGCGCGTGCAGCCGACGGGCCACCTCGAAGGCGACGGGCACGCCGCCGCGGGGCAACCCCAGCACGACGACGTCCTCGTCGCCGGAGGCGCCCAGCCGCTCCCGCAGGAGCCCGGCCAGGCGCCGTCCGGCGTCGACGCGATCGTGGAACACCGTCATCGCTTCCTCGGTCCGGGGGTCCTCGCCCGCGTTCCCTCCGAGCGCGACCCGTGCGCGGGGTCCCTCAGCCCCACCGGATCTCGGACAGGCTGCCCAGAGGGGCCCGCTCCGCCAACGCCTCGGGCACGACCAGGGTCTCCGCCTCGTGCAGCAGGTCCGGGAACCGGAGGCGGCAGCGCTCCTCCACCTCGCTCAGGGCGACCTGGAACACGCGGAACTCGTCCAGTTCCAGGGCCTCGAGCTGGTCGAGGTTCTGCGTCAGCAGGAACGCGCTGACCCGGAGCTCACCGTGGTCGGAGAAGACGAGGACCTTCCAGTACTCGCGCGGCAACCGGACCCCGCGGTACAGCCGGTCGTCGCTCTGGAAGACGGGCCCCGCGAACACGCTCACCCTGAGGTCGTCGACCTCGACGTCTTCGAACACGGCGTCCTCCAACCGTCCCCACAGCCCGCCCCGGCTGCTCTGGTTGAAGTCGTCCATCTGCGGAGCGATGTTCGTGAAGAAGAACGAGTCCGTGTTGGCCTTCCTGGCCTCGGCCAGGCTGCCCCAGAGCAGGTCGGCCCGGCGTGCCAGGTGCCCCCGGTCGACCCGGTTGGCCCGGTACAGCTCGTCGCCGACCTGTGCCTCGTCCGGAATCCTCGGGTCCCTGGAGAACGGGATCCCGCTGCGGTCGAGCCGCTTGAGCGCACCGCCGTCGATGTTCCACGCCACCCAGTGGGCGAAGCGGCGCGACGTGCTCAGCGCCAGGGAGAAGTGCGTGTAGGGGATGTCGTCGGCGTCCCCGAGCCGGAACAGGTCGTGCTCGGCCCTGGGGTCGAGCCGCGGAGCCGGCACACGTGTCCTCAGGAAGTTGGGGTTGTACCCCTCCAGGGCCTCCACCGCTTCGGGAACGGGCGGCCGCAGCGTGATCCCCAGCTCCTCGAAGACCAGTTGGGGCAGGCACGCGAGCGCGTGCTCGTCCGGATCCGACCGGCCCTCACCCGCGAAGTGGAGGCCCGCCAGGACCGTGCCCGGTCGGCCGCCGGGGTCCTTGAACATCCACACCGACCCGGAGTCGCCGGGCAGACTGATCTCTCCGTTCGCGGGCGGGGCGGCCGGATCGATGCCGATCTCGAAGCAGAGGATGTTCCGGGGCCCCGCTCCGCGGTAGTCGATCTGGGCGAGCTTGAAGGGGCTGCGGACCACGCCGTGCGTCACTCCGGTCGTACGGCCGCTCTTGACCACCCTGTCGCCGATCTCCGGCTCGCCCAGCTCCTCCGGTGCGACACCGAGGTCGAGGATGTCCGAGTCGAAGCGGCGGTCCTCGACCGTGGCGATCGCGCAGTCCCCCTCGAACCCCAGGTGGGAGCGCTCCAGCCTGCCGAGACGGTTGCGGTCGGTGTGCGGGTCGTCGGCCCTGCCCGGCTGCACGACGTCCTCGCCCGGTTCACCGTCCGCCCCGTGCAGCACGTGCCAGTTACTCAGGATGAAGGGCGTTCCGTCGTGCTTGTCGAAGACGACACAGCCGATGGTGCCCGCCGTGCCCTCGACGTGTCCGACGCTCACGCCCGGCAGTGCCGGGTCGAGGCGCTTGTGGCGGGTCGTGCTCTCGGCCTCGGCCACGACCCGGAACTGCGGCACGTAGCTGCGCTGGAGCACGTCCGTGGGCACCTCGACGCCGTCCACGACGATCGACTCCGGGAGTCTCTTCGTGCCCAGTTCCTCCAACTGCTCCGGTTCGGCCTTCGTGTCGACGGTGAACTGGAGCGCGATCTCTCCCTCCGACTGGCCGCTCCTCGACTTGTGGGCGATGCCGATGGACGACACGTTCGGATCCCTCAGGTAGTCCTCGCCGTGGGCCCGGATGAACTTCTTGAGTGAGGCGAGAAGTTCGTCCTGGTCGGGGGCGCCACGGGGCGACGTGTCCTTGTTCTCGGTAGCCATGGAAGTGTCTCCTTAGCGGAACCGATGCACAGGTTTCGGTGGGTACTCCTGCTCGCCGCCCTCAGGCTAACTCCGGCCAAACCTGGCGTTCTACCCAAAAACGACATAAGTGAGTCAGTGTCTCACCTTGCCCGCTCGGACCGCCGATCGGCGCCTCGGGGCGGCGTGGTCGACGCACGCTTATTCTAGTACTAGAGTAACGGCATGGCCGACGACCTGACCCCCGCCGAGCTGACCCTGCTCGGCCTGCTCGTGGAGAAGCCCAGACACGGCTACGAACTGGACGAGGTCATCGACGACCGCGGCATCCGGGAGTGGACCGAGATCGGCTTCAGTTCGATCTACTACCTCCTGACCCGGCTCCGTGACCGCGGCCTGATCACCGAGGCCGAGACGTCGACACCGGCGGCGCGCGGCAAGGCCCGCCGGGTGTACGAACCGACGGCCGAGGGGCGCCGGGCGTGCGCGCGGTCGGCCGAGGCGGCGGTGGCCGAACTCCGGCCGGTCTTCCCGCCGGTCCTGGTCGGCCTGGCCAACCAACCGGTCATCGCGCCCGACCGCCTCCGGGACGCGCTCGACCGGCGGGCCGAGGCCCTGGCGGAGCGGATCGCGGCCGTCGGCTCGGCTCGCGACGCGCAGCCCGGCGCCCCCGGTTTCGTCCGCGCCCTCTTCGACTACTCGCTGGGCCAACTGGAGGCCGAACAGCGGTGGCTGCGTGCCTACCGGGCCGACCTGGGCGACCCACGCGACCACTCCCACGACACACCCCCCACCAGGAAGGCAGAGGGACATGACGCGCTTTGACGTCAAACGAGAACTCAAGCGGTGCTACGCGCCGAAGAACACCGACTGGGAGCTGGTCGAGGTGCCCCCGCAGCGGTTCCTCGCGGTCGACGGCAGCGGCACTCCCAGCTTCGACGCCGACTACGGCCGCGCCGTCGAGGCGCTCTACGCCGTCGCCTACACGCTCAAGTTCACCAGCAGGCGCGAACTCGACCGGGACTTCGTCGTCGGGCCGCTCGAGGGGCTGTGGTGGGCGGAGGACCCGGAGGTGTTCGTCACCCGGGACAAGGACGCCTGGTCCTGGCGCATGCTCATCAGCCGGCCCGACTGGATCGCCGAGGACCTCGTCGAGGAGGCCAGGGAGGCCGCGCTGGCGAAGAAGGGACTTCCCGCGATCGCCGAGGTCCGCCACGAGACCCTGCACGAGGGCACCAGCGCCCAGGTCCTGCACGTCGGCTCCTACGACGACGAGGGCCCCGTCCTCGCCAGGCTCCACCACGAGTACCTCGCCGCCCACGGCCTGCGCATGACCGGGCACCACCACGAGGTCTACCTGAGCGACCCGCGCCGGACCGATCCGGCCCGGCTGAGGACCGTCCTCCGCCAACCCGTGAGGGCGGTGCGCTAGCGGGGATTGACGCGGCGGCGGCGCGCGGTGTACCGGTGGGGAGGCGGAACGGGGAGGTGGGGATGGGAGTCGGACGGGTGCGCGGGTTCCCGTCGTCCAGTGATCGGGGACGGCCGACCCGGCCGCGGGCGCGCCGGTCGTCCGACCCGTGATCGTCGTCGGGTTGTCCTCGGGTACCTCCGCCGACGGCATCGACGTCGCCGCCGCGCGTCTGAGCCTCGACGGTCCGCTCGTGCGCCTGGCGCCGCTGGGCCACCGCACCGTCGCCTACTCGGCGGACCTGCGGCGTGCGATCCGTGACGCGCTGTCCCGCGCCACGACCACCCTGGAGGCCGTCTGCCGCCTCGACACCCGCATCGGCCAGGAGTTCGCGGACGCGGCTCGCCGCGGGATCGACGACCTCGCCGGCGGCACGGCCGACCTCGTCGCCTCGCACGGCCAGACCCTCTTCCACTGGGTCGACGGCGGCGCGGTGCGCGGGACCCTGCAACTCGGCCAGCCCGCGTGGATCGCCGAGGCCACCGGACTTCCGGTCGTGTCCGACCCGCGCGCGGCCGACGTGGCCGCGGGCGGGCAGGGCGCACCCCTGGCCAGCGTCCTGGACGTCCTGCTGCTCGGCGGGCGCGCGGAACCGGTCGCCGCCCTGAACCTCGGCGGCATCGCCAACGCCACCGTCGTCCGGCCCGGAGCCCCTCCGGCGGCGTTCGACACCGGTCCGGCCAACGCCCTGCTCGACGCGGCCGTGCGGCGGATCACCGGCGGGCGCGCGGACGTCGACACCGACGGCGCGCTCGCCCGGTCCGGCCGCCCGGACCCCGCCCTGCTGGAGTACCTGCTCGCGGAGCCGTACTACCGCCTCGCGCCGCCGAAGACCACCGGGGTCGAGCTGTTCGGCCCCGCCCACCTCGACGCGGCGCTGCGGCGCGTCGCCGAACCCGCCCCCGGCGACCTGCTGGCCACCCTGGTCGAGCTCACGGCGGTCACCGTGGCGGACGCCCTGCGGCCCCAAGGCGTGGCCGAGGTGCTCGCCTCCGGCGGCGGCGTGCGCAACCCGGTGCTCATGGAGCGGATCTCCGCCCGGATCGCTCCGGCGCGGCTCGGCACGTCCGACGACCTCGGCCTGGCCGGGGACGCGAAGGAGGCCTACCTGTTCGCGCTGATCGGCTTCCTCACCTGGCACGGGCTGCCCGGGTCCGTGCCCGCCTGCACCGGAGCCCGGCGGGCGCCGGTCGCCGGGCGCATCACCCCGGGTCACCGGCCGCTCGACCTGCCCGAACCCGCGACCACCGTCCCCCAGCGCCTGTGCGTCGACGCGTCGGACGCGTGACCCCACCGCACCCCTCACCCCCGGAGGCCCGCAGTGCAACCAGTCGATCTCGCGGTCATCGCGGCGTACCTGGCGGGCTCGGCGTGGCTCGGCCTGAAGCTGTCGGGACGCCAGCGCGACACGACGGACTACTTCATCGGCAGCCGACGGCTGCCCTGGTGGGCGGTGTGCCTGTCGGTGGTGGCCACGGAGACCAGCGCCCTGACCGTGATCAGCGTCCCCGGCGTGGCCTACCTGGGCGACATCACCTTCCTCCAGGTCGCGGTCGGCTACCTGGTCGGGCGCGTGGTGGTCGCCTTCGTGCTGCTGCCCCGCTACTACCGGGGGGAGATGACCACCGCCTACACCTACCTGGGTCGGCGCTTCGGTCGCGGCATGCAGGGCACGGCGTCGGTCGCGTTCCTGTTCACCCGCCTGCTGGCCGACGGGGTCCGCCTGTTCGCGGCGGCCATTCCGATGCGGATCGTCCTGGGCCACTACGGGGTGGACGCGTCCTACTTCGCGATCATCGCCCTGCTGGCGTGCGTCACGGTCCTGTACACCCTCATCGGCGGTATCAGGGCCGTGGTCTGGGTGGACGTGGCGCAGATGGGGCTGTACGTCGTCGGCGGCGTCGTCGCGCTGGCCGTCATCACCGGCGGCCTGGACGTGAACTTCCTCGCCGTCGCCGCCGACGCGGGCAAGACCCGGTTCCTCGACCTCGCGTCGAACCCGGTCTCGGCGCCCTACGCGACGGTCACCGCGGTCCTGGGCGGCGCCCTGCTGTCCACCGCCTCGCACGGCGCCGACCAGATCATCGTGCAGCGGCTGCTCGCGTGCCGCACGGTACGCGACGCCCAGAAGGCGGTGATCGGCAGCGGCGTCGTGGTGTTCTTCCAGTTCGCCCTGTTCCTCACCGTGGGCCTGGCGCTGTTCTCCTACTTCGACGGCGCATCGGTCGACCAGCTCGGACTCGCCGGCTCCGACGAGGTGTTCCCGACGTTCATCGTGGAGGGGATGCCCGCCGGTCTGTCGGGCCTGCTGCTCGCCGGGATCATGGCGTCGGCGATGAGCACCCTGTCCTCGTCGCTGTCGGCGTTGTCCTCCTCGACCATGGCCGACCTGTACCAGCGGTTCAGCCGCCGCGAGCTCACCGACGCGCAGGGCCTGCGGCTGGGACGGCTGTTCACCCTCGGATGGGGTCTGGTGTTCATCGGGGCGGCCGCGCTGTTCACCGGCACCGACAACCCGGTCGTCGAGCTGGGCCTGTCCGTGGCCAGCCTGACCTACGGCGGCCTGCTCGGCTCGTTCCTCCTGGGGCTGTGGGTGCGCCGGGCGCGCCAGACCGACGCCCTCGTCGCCTTCTGCGCGGCCGTGGCGGCCATGGCCTGGCTGTTCCTGTTCGAGCGCGACCTGGTCGGGTTCACCTGGTACACGGCCATCGGCGTGTCCGTCGTGCTCGGCCTGGGCTCCCTGCTCTCGCTGCGCCACCGCGCACCGGCGGCCGGGACCGGGAGCCGCGCGGACGGGGACGGGACCGGCGGCTCCCGCGAGGGCGCTCTGGAGGGTGGGGAGGAACGGCCCTGACACGCGCGGAGCCGCCGTCGACCGGGGCGTGCGGCACGGACCCGCGGGCGTTCCGGGGGCCGGAAGGCCGACAGCGCGGGGGTTCGCGCCGGACAGGGAAGAAATCCGTCGAAGACTTCCGGTTCCGGTCCGGGTGCGCCGCGGGCCATTAATTGACTCCGGTTCGGCGGGGCGTCATAATGGATTATGTCCTGGGGGCGGGAAAATCATCCTCGGCCGTTGAATTCGATTCTTGCGCGGAGGGAATTCGATGGCCCGGGGAAAGGATTGCACTGATGCGCAGTCGGCCGTTTATGATCGCGTCTGCACTCTGTGCTTCGATTCTGCTGTTACTCGCGGCGTGCGGTGGACAGCGGGGATCTGGGCTGGACGGTGCGGGAGGGGAGGAGGTCCGACTGCTCCAGCAGCCGTGGGAGGACCTGATCGTGGAGAACGAGATCGTTCGGCAGGTCCTCGAGGGCAACGGCTACCAGGTGAGCGTCCAGGAGGTCTCGCTTCCCTTCGGTTCGCAGGCACTCGCCGACGGCGACGTCGACGCCTACCTGGGTCACTGGTGGCCGGCTCAGGAGCAGGTTTTCGAGGAACATCTGGAAGCCGGGGACATCGAGGTCCTGAGCACGCTGATGACGGGTACGACCTACGCGCCCGCGGTTCCCCGGTACGTCGCGGACGAGTACGGCGTGCGTTCCCTGGCGGATCTGGCCGAGAACCGGGATCTGTTCGGGAGCGAGGTGATCGGAATCGAGGTCGGTACCTCGGGAAACCAGTACATCCTCGACGCGATTGAGAACGACGCGTACGGGCTCGGCGGGTGGGAGCTCGTGCAGTCGAGCAGCGCCGCCATGCTGGCCGAGGTCGAACGCCGTGCGGACGCCGGGGAACCGGTCGTGCTCCTGGGTTGGCGGCCCCACTGGATGAACGACGCGTGGGACCTCGTCTACCTCGAGGACCCGCAGGGTGTGTGGACCGGCGCCGGTGAGATTCGCGTACTCACGCGAGAGGGGTTCGCGGACGACAATCCGAACATCGCACGCTTCCTCTCCCAGATGGAAGTCGACGCCGAAACCGCGTCCGCATGGACGAGCCAGATCAGCAGGGAGAACGTGCCCGTCGAAACGGTGGCGCGGGACTGGATCGAGGAGAACCCCGGCCGGGTCGACGCGTGGCTCGAGGGCGTCGAGGCCGCCGACGGCCAACCCGCAGAGGCCTCCGGCGCCTGAGACGCACGGGAACGGCGACGCGCCCCGGCCCCCTCCGGAGAGGGGGCCGCGGCCCGGTGGCTCAGCCCTGTCGGGACAGGGCCTCGGCGGATTCGGCGGAGGGCTCGGGGGCGGTCTCCGGGAGGAGGACCTGCCCTCCTACGTCGCCGGACTGGTGGTGACCAACGACGTCAGCGCCCGCGACGTCCAGCTCACCAAGGGGCAGTTCTACGAGTCCAAGTCCTACCCGACGTTCACTCCGGTCGGACCCCGGCTCGTGCTCCTGGAGCCGGGGGAGTTCACCCGCCTGACCAGCCTGCGCCTGCGGCTGTGGGTCAACGACGCGCTTCGCCAGGACCGCACGGTGCCGGACATGATCGTCGCCCGCACCGCGCCCTGGAGCTGCTGTCCCGCTTCCAGGAGCTGTCCCCGGGCGACCTGCTGCTCACCGGCACATCCGGCGGGACCGCGCTCAAGGCCCCGCCCAAGCCCGTGGAGAAGTTCGCGGCCCTGCTGCCCGCCGCCACCAAGTGGAACGCCTTCTTCAAGTCCCAGGCCGACAACCCGCACCACCTCAGGCACGGCGACCGGGTCAGGGTCTCCATCGCCACCGGGGACGGCGCGTTCGACCTCGGAACCCAGAACACCACCGTCCACGACGCCTGGTCCGGGCCGTGCGCGGAGCGTTCCCGTCCACGGCCCTCCGCGACCGCGCCTCCTCCCGCGCGGCGGCATCACGCCGGAGGGAGCCCGCGACATCCTTCCCGCGGTGGGCGATCCGCGTCTACGAGCCGAGCACGAGGCCTGGTAGCCCGATGCCCCACGCGTGGCTGGACACCTTCGAGGGCGAACGCCTGGCGGCGATGGACCTGGTCGCTCCTGGACGCTTCCTCCTCGTCTCGGGGGAGGACGGGCAGGACTGGGTCGAGGCGGCCCGCGAGCTGTGCGGGCGCGGTTCGGCCCGGGTCGACGCGGTCCGGATCGGTCACACCGACGGCGACGACCTCGACCCGCGCCTGACCTGGACGCGACTCCGCGGACACGGGCCCGGGGGCGCCGTGCTCATCCGCCCCGACCGGTTCGTCGCCTGGCGCCACCGCGAGGCCGCGGCCGACCCCGCCCAGGAGTTGGCGTCGGCGTTCCACGCCGTACTCGGCCGCTGACCGGTGTGCGGTGCCGACGGCGCGCGTCGGCGCCGGTGAGCCGCCGGGGACGTCCGGGGGTCAACGGGGCGCCGGGCCGGTCGAGTCGCGGATGACCAGGTGGGAGGGGAGCAGCACCCGCCGGTCGGGGGTGCGGGCCGTGGAGTGGGACCGGTTCTCCAGGAGCAGCTCCACGGCCGACCGGCCCGCCTCGTCCTGGGGACCCGCCAGCGTGGTGAGCGCGGGAACGCAGAAGTCCGCTCCGAAGATGTCGTCGTAGCCGACCACACTGATCCGGGCGGGCACGTCCACGCCCCGCTCCGCCAGGCGGCGCAGGACGCCGATGGCGAGCAGGTCGTTGTGCGCGACCACCGCCGTGGCCCCCGTCACCAGGGCCGCGTCGGCCGCCGCTCCGCCGCCGACCACGCGCGGAGGGAACGGCCCCAGACGCGTGGCCTTCATCCCGAGGTTCCGCGCTCCGTCGAGCAGCCCCCGCCACCGTTCGCCCGCCAGCCAGGACTGGTGCGGTCCCGACAGGTAGACCAGGGACCGGTGCCCGAGCGACGCCAGGTGCTCCACGATCTGGCGGCTGCCCACCCGGCTGTCGACCACGGCGCTCGGCAGCCCCGCCACCTCCCGGTTGACCAGGGCCAGGTTGTGCTCCTCGGCCAGTCCGCGGATGTCCCCGTCGGCCATCCGGCTCGACGCCAGCACGAAGCCGTCCACCGACCGCGTCAGGTGCTCGATCTTCGTGCGCTCGGTGTCCGCGGACTCCTCGGTGTCGCTGAGGATGAAGGTGATCCCGGCCGCGGACGCGCGGCGCTCGGCGCCCCTGACGGTGCCGAAGAAGTGCGGGTTGGTGATGTCGGGGACCAGCATCGCCACGGTCGCGGTCCGCCCGGACTGCAGCGCGGTCGCCAGGGGGCTGGGCCGGTAGCCGAGCCGCTCGGCGACCCGCAGCACGTGTTCGCGGGTGGCCGCGTTGACCCGCCGGGGGTCGCGCAGGGCCCGCGAGACCGTGGAGGCGGCGACGCCCGCCTCCCGGGCCACGTCGTAGATGGTGGTGCGCTTCGGGGAGTCCATGGTGACCCTTCTACGCGGTGCGACAACTTTTGGCAATCGCTTGCCATGACACGAACGAGAAACCTAGGGTTCACACCACGCCTCGGGTGATGCGGATCACGCACCGCATGACCTGCGCCGACATCGTCCTCGTCCGTTGAGTGGAGCCCGTCCGGATGGCTGACAGACCCCCGACCCCCGAACCACGCGCGCCGCGCCCCGCGGCGGTGCGGTGGCTGGAAACGGCCGAACTGGCTGCCGGCGTCACGCTCCTCGCGCTGATCCTCGTGCTCATCCTCACCCAGGCCGTCCAGCGCCACCTGCCCGTGGACGGCTGGGTCTGGACCGGCGAGCTGGCCCGCCTCGGCCTGGTCTGGCTCGCGTTCTCCCTGGTCGGGTACCTGCTGGGCCGCGACGAGCACATCACCCTCAAGGTGGTCGACCTCGTCCTCGGCGACCGCGCGCTGCGCGCGGTCTGGATCCTGGCCAACCTCGTCGTCGCGGCGGTCGGCGTGCTGCTCACCCTGGAGGCGGCCGAACTCGTCTTCGGCGGGTCCCCGCAGGCCACACCGGCTCTGCGGATCCCTGTCCCCTGGACCTACGCGATCCCCCTGGTGGGCGTCGTGCTCATGTCGCTGCGCGCGCTCGCCAACGCCGTCCTCGTCCCGGCGCCTCCCCTGCGCGAGCACCGCGGCCCGGGGGAGGCGGTCCGATGAGCGCGCTGCTGGTGATCCTCGGCATCCTGGTCCTGCTGCTCCTGCGGGTCCCCATCGCCTTCGCGATCCTGGGGCCGTGCCTGGCCTACATGGCCGTCGGCGGGCAGTCCACCGGACTGAGCCTGCGCACCGCGGCACAGGAGGTCAACAGCTTCCCCCTCCTGGCCGTGCCGCTGTTCATCCTCCTGGGCGTCGTCGCCAACCACACCGGGATCGCGGACCGCCTCTTCACCCTCGCCCGGGTCCTGCTGGGCCGCGTACGCGGCGGCCTCGGCTACGTCAACATCGGCGTGAGCGTCGGCTTCTCCTGGATCAGCGGGACCGCCCTGGCCGACGTGGCGGGCATGGGCAAGATGGTGGTCCCGGCGATGACCCAGGCCGGATACCCCCGCCGGTTCACCCTGGGCCTGACCGCCTCCACCAGCCTGATCAGCCCGATCATGCCGCCCAGCATCCCCGCGATCGTCTACGCGTCGGTGGCGGCGGTCTCCACGGCGGCGCTCTTCGCCGCGGCCGTGGTACCCGCGCTCCTGCTGGCCGGAGGGCTGACGCTGGCGGTGTACCTGTGGGCGCGCGGCAGGCCCGAGCTCGCCGGACGGCGGGCCGGGCGCGGCGAGCTGGGCACCGCGGCCCTGCGCGCGCTGGGCCCGCTGGGCGCTCCCGTCCTGCTGCTCGGCGGCATCCTCAGCGGCCTGTTCACCCCGACCGAGGCCGCGTCGGTCGGCGTCGCCTACGTCCTGGTCCTGGGACTGTGCTACCGCAGGCTCAGCTGGCGCGTCCTGTGGCGCGTCGGGGTCGAGACCGTCACCACGGCCGCCTCCATCGCGATCATCCTCGCCGCCTCCGGCCTCCTGGGCTGGGTGCTGGCCCGCGAACAGGTACCCCAGCAGGTCGCGTCCCTCCTGCTCGGCCTGACCGGCGACCCCGTGGTCCTGCTGTTGTTGGTGGCCGCCGTGCTGACCCTGGTCGGAACGGTGCTGGAGCCCATCGCGGCCCTGGTCATCACCGTCCCGGTCCTGCTGCCCGTCGCCGTGCGACTGGGCGCCGACCCCGTCCACTTCGGCGTGATCACCATCATCTGCCTGATGATCGGCCTGCTCACGCCCCCCATCGGCGGGGTGCTCTTCGTCCTCGGCTCGGCGACCCGCACCCCCATGCACGAGGTGTTCCGCGGTACCGCGCCCTTCCTGGTCCCCCTCGTGGCGGTCCTGCTGCTCCTGATCCTCGTACCCGACCTGGTCCTGTTCCTGCCCGGACTCCTGGACCTGTGACCACCCCTTCCCACGGAGGAGAATCCCCCATGCGCGTGACGACCCGACTGACGGCCCTGGTTCCCGCGGTGGTCCTCGCCGCCACCGCCTGCGGCGGCGGCGACGGATCCGACACCGGTGAACTCACCCTCACTTTCGCCAACAGCTACACCGAGGACCACCCGCACACCCGCTGCGGCATCGACCTGGTCGCCGAGCGCGTGGCCGGGGCCGACGCGGGCTTCGCCGTCGAGACGTTCCCGGGCAGCCAGCTCGGCTCCAACACCGAGACCTTCGCGTCGGTGATGTCGGGCGACATCGACCTGGACGTGCAGGGCTCCGCCGCCCTCGGCTCCTCCTACGAGCCGATCGGGGTCCTGGACGCCGCCTACGCCTTCCGGGACGCCGACCACCTCTTCTCCTACTTCGACTCCGAGGAGTCACAGGCGCTGCGCGAGGGCTTCGAGGAGGCCACCGGGACCAGGATCCTGGACGCCTGGTACTTCGGCGACCGCCACTTCACCGCCAACCAGCCCATCCGCACCCCCGAGGACCTGAGCGGACTGCGGATGCGCTTCCCCGACTCGCCCGTCTACCTCGCCAACGCCGCGGCGATGGGCGCCGAGCCCACCGCGGTCGCGTTCGAGGAGGTCTACCTCGCCCTGCAGCAGGGCACCGTCGACGGCCAGGAGAACCCGATCCCGACCATCGACGGCGACAACTTCGTGGAGGTCCAGTCGCACATCAGCCTCACCGGCCACCAGGTCGGCTCGCAGATGATCGTGGTCTCCGGACAGACGTGGGACGCGCTCTCGCCCGAGCAGCAGGAGGTCCTCCAGGAGGCGGTCAGCTCGGTCCGCGAGGACAACCGCGCCTGCATCGAGGAGGCCGAGGAGCAGATCCTGGAGGAGTGGCGCGCCGACGGGTCCATCGAGATCGTCGACGACGTGGACGTCGACGCCTTCCGGACCCGGGTGCAGGACTACTTCGCGGAGAACCTCGAGGGCGAGCAGCGCGAGCTCTACGCGTCCTTCCAGGAGACCGAGTAGGCGACGAGACCGAGGAAAGGGAAGGCGCGACGCATGCGGCGTTCCATCGCGACCGTGTCACTCAGCGGAACCCTGGAGGAGAAGCTCGGCGCCGCGGCCCGGGCGGGGTTCGACGGGGTGGAGATCTTCGAGAACGACCTCATCGGGTCGGCCCTGTCGCCCCGCGGGGTCCGGTCCCTGGCCGAGTCACTGGGACTGGCCATCGACCTGTACCAGCCCTTCCGCGACTTCGAGGGGGTGGACGGGGCCCGGCTGGAGCGCAACCTCCGTCGTGCCGAGGCCAAGTTCGAGCTCATGGTGGAGCTGGGAGCGGACCTCCTCCTCGTGTGCTCCAACGTCGCGGCGGACGCCCTGGGCGACGACGCCCGGTCGGCGGCGCAGCTGCACCGCCTGGCCGAGGCCGCGGCGCCCTACGGGGTGCGCATCGCCTACGAGGCGCTGGCGTGGGGCAGGCGGGTCGACGACTACCGGCACGCCTGGCGCCTCGTCCGCGAGGCCGACCACCCCGGGCTCGGGGTGTGCCTGGACAGCTTCCACATCCTGTCCCGGGGCCACGACCCGTCGGAGATCCGGGACATCCCCGGCGACCGGATCTTCTTCCTCCAACTGGCGGACGCTCCCCTCATGCCCATGGACGTCCTGCACTGGAGCCGCCACCACCGCTGCTTCCCGGGGCAGGGCGCGTTCGACCTGACGGAGTTCACCGGGCACGTCCTGGCCGCCGGATACGGGGGGCCGCTGTCCCTGGAGGTGTTCAACGACGTCTTCCGGGCCTCCGATCCCGAGCGCACGGCCGCCGACGCGCTGCGCTCCCTGGCCGTGTTGGAGGACGAGACCGCCCGGACCGGCCGCGGGGCGGCGCCTCCCCGCGGCCGCGCGGCGCCGGTCGAGCTCACCCGGCTGCCCGCGCCGACCCGCGCCAGGGGCTACGCGTTCGTGGAGATCGCGGCGCCCGAGCACGCCGCCCCGAGGGTGCGCGGCGCGCTGGCGGCCCTGGGTTTCCGGCACACCGGGGACCACCGCTCCAAGCCGGTCCAGCTGTGGTGCGCCGGGACCGCCCGGATCCTGCTCAACGCCACCGACCCCCAGCTCGGGCACACGTGGAGCGGGGACGCGGCCGTGACGGCCCTCGGCGTGGACGTGGAGGACGCCGACGCGGCCCTGCGCCGGGCGGAGCGGCTGCTGGCGCCGCCCCTTCCGCGGCGGCGCGACCCCGCGGAGGCGGATCTGCGGGCCGTCGCCGCCCCCGACGGCACCTCGGTCTTCTTCTGCCCCCGCGACCCGGCGGACGGGGAGGACTGGCTGGCCGACTTCACCGTCCCGGTGCCCGGGAACGGGGACGCCGGGGGGCCGCAGCTGACCGGCATCGACCACGTGGGACTGTTCCAGCCCTTCGACCACTTCGACGAGGCCTCGCTCTTCTACCGCTCCGTCCTGGGGCTGGAACCCGACGACGGCGTCGAACTGGCGGCCCCCGACGGGATGCTGCGCAGCAGGGCGATGAGCCGCGGCGGCGCCGGTCCGCGCATCGCCCTCAACGCCTCGCTGCTGGGCCGGGGACCGTACGCGGACGTTCGCGGAGGCCCCCAGCACGTGGCCTTCGGCTGCGAGGACGTGTTCGCGGTCGCCCGGGCCATGCGGGCCCACGGCGTCGAACCTCTGCGGATCCCCGACAACTACTACGCCGACCTCGCCAGCCGGACGGACCTGGAGCCGGTGGCCGTCGAGCGCATGCGCGAACACGGCGTCCTCCACGACCGGATCGGGGACGGTGAGTTCCTCCACCTCTACACACCGATGCTCGACGGGCGGCTCTTCCTGGAGGCCGTGCAGCGCACGGGCGGCTACGCGGGGTACGGATCCGCCAACAGCCCGTTCCGCATGGCCGCGCAGAGGGCGGGGGCGCGCGGGTGACCGCGGCGAAGCACGCCGCGGCGGGCCGCTCCTACCTCGTGGGACTCGTCGGAACGGGGATCGGCCCCTCCCTGACCCCGCCGATGCACGAGCGGGAGGCCGCCGAACTCCACCGGCGCCTCGTCTACCGGACCATCGACCTCGACGAGCTGGGTCTGGCGCCCCGCGCCGTGGTCGACCTGGTGGGAAGCGCGCGGCACCTGGGCTTCGACGGGCTCAACGTCACACACCCCTGCAAGCAGTTGGTGCTGTCCGCGCTGGACGGACTGACCCCGGACGCCGCGGCCCTCGGCGCGGTGAACACCGTGGTCTTCGAGTCCGGCCGGGCGATCGGCCACAACACCGACTGGTCGGCGTTCGCCCGGTGTCTGGAGCGCGGGCTGCCGGACGTCCCACGCGACCGGGTCGTGGTCCTCGGAGCCGGGGGCGCGGGCGCGGCCGTGGTCTACGCGCTGCTCGGATCGGGCGCGCGTGAGGTGAGCGTGGTCGACACCGACGCAGAACGCGCCCGGGACCTGGCCGGACGACTGTGCGGACACTTCCCGGGGGCGGTCTGCCGGGCGGGCGGGACAGGAGCGCTCGAAGCGCTGCTGGCACGTGCGGACGGCATGGTCAACGCGACACCGACGGGTATGGCGCACCATCCCGGTGTCCCGGTTCCCGCCGACCTGCTGCGTCCGCCCCTGTGGGTGGCCGACGTCGTCTACCGGCCGCTGCGCACCGAGCTGCTGCGCCTGGCCGAGGAACGGGGATGCCCGACCCTGTCGGGAGGGGAGATGGCGGTGTTCCAGGCCAGTCAGGCGTTCGGCCTGTTCACCGGTCTGGAACCCGACCCCGACCGGATGCTCGCGCACTTTCGCGCACTGGTCGGCTGAAGGGTCCGGGGCCGCCCCCGGACCGTTCCTCCCCCGTCCTCCGCCGCCCGGGTCGATGCGCACACGAGTCATCGGATGCGGACAGTGCATGCGTGGGGGCTCCCGGGCGGCCCGACCGGGGGGGTGCCGCGGCGATCCCGGCGCGTGCCCCCGGGCGCGGCCGGGTCCCCCTCCGCCTGGTCGGGACGTGGCGCCGGACTAGCGCACGACGTCGAAGACCTGCTTCTGCACGCCGTTGGAGTACACCTCGTGCTCGACGAGCTCCAGCTTCTGGGCGTCCTTGTCCGTGTCGCTGAACAGCCGCTTGCCCGCTCCGAGCAGGACCGGGAAGACCAGCAGGTGGTAGCGGTCGACCAGCCCGGCGTCGGCGAGGGCTCTGCCCAGGGTGGCGCTGCCGTGGACGGAGATCGGGCCGCCCTCGGTCCTCTTGGGGTCGGCGACCTCGTCGATCGAACCCAGGACCGTGGCGGGCCAGCGCCGGTCGTCCTCGGTCAGCGTCGTGGAGACCACGTACCGGGGCATGGCGTTGTACCCGGCGAACTCCTCCGTCATCGTCGGCCAGACCGGAGCGAACGCCTCATAGCTGCGACGACCCATGAGCAGCGCCGTGGCCTCCTGCTGCTCGCGCGTCTTGAGCTCGTAGGCCGCCGGGTCCATCTCGACGCTCGTGAACGTCCAGCCGGAGTTGCGGTACCCGGGCTCGCCGCCGGGGGCCTCCATCACGCCGTCGACGGACACGAACGCGGTGACGATCAGTGGGCGCATCTTCAGTCTCCTCCGTTGCTTCGGTGTGCTGCCTTCACCCTTTCGTCGAACGGGCCCGCCCACAATCGACACCCCGCCCGAAAAAACTTCGCGGGGATCGGGGCGGTGTCCCCGACGCGTCGCGTTCTTCGAGCCGGGTGCGACCGGCCGCCGTCAGACGGCGCCCCAGAAGGCGTCCTCGGCCTGAGGATCGGCGGAGAACAGCCACACCTCCGCGATCCTGCCGCCGGCGATCCTGAGCACGTCGACGCCGCCCATCGCCATCTCGCCGCCCTCGCGCCTTCCCGCGAAACGGACGGGAGCCGCGACCAGCGCGCCGTTGACCATGAACTCCCCGGTCGTCGAGAGCTCGAACGTTCCCCCGCTGACGGCCATCATGCCGCCGATCATCTCGTGGACCGCCGAGCTACCGCGGTGGGTGCCGGAGAACCGGTTGCCGCCGGGCTGGTGCCACACGATGTCGTCGGCGAACATGCCCGCGACCGTGGTGAAGTCCTTGGCGGCCAACGCGTCGAAGTAGCGGCGGGCGGTGGTGCGTGGCGAGGCGGCTTCCATGGTCGATCTTCTCCTTCGTCGAGGTTCTTCCTGCCGCCGCCTATACTCACTATTGGTAACCAGTTACCTCAACGTAACTAATGGAGGATGTGCGGCATGTCACAACACACGGCCTTCGACGTGCTCACGGCGACCTGCCCCTCCCGCACGTCGCTGGCCCGCATCGCCAACAAGTGGACGGCCATGGTGGTGATCGCGCTCGGAAGCGGCAGGAAGCGCTTCGGCGACCTGCGCACCGCGGTCGACGGGATCAGCGGGAAGGTCCTCACCGACACCCTGCGAAACCTGGAACGCGACGGCCTGGTCGCGCGGCACGTCTACCCCGAGGTGCCCCCCAGAGTGGAGTACGAGCTGACCGCACTGGGGCACACGCTCCAGGTTCCCCTGCGGGCGCTGGGACGCTGGGCCGAGGAACACATCGAGGAGGTGCTCGCGGCGCGCGAGTCCTACGACGCCCGTTAGGCGGGTCCAGCCCCGCCCGGCGGCGCACACGGCGAACCGCCCGCGGGGCCGCCGGTCGCGCCGCGCCGCCACGGCGACCGCCAGGAGACGGCCGACGCGGTCGGCCGAGGACGGCTGGCCGCGCACCGGGGACGGCGCGTACGCTGGCGACACCCGTCCTCATCGCCGGATCCGCCGTCCGCCCCGCCGAGACCGGACGTGCCCGGGCAGCCGGCCGCGCACGAGGTCGCACACGAGGCGCCTGGGGCGGCCTCCGGACGGGGCGGCCCAGATCGTAGGGGGTGCTGACCACCGATGGCCGACGTTCCGGGAACCGAGAAGGGCGAGCGGACCGTACGGGGACGCGAGGGAGCCGTCACCGCCCGTGGCGCGGACGCGTGGGCCCAGGTGATCTCCGAGAGCTTCGTGCCGCTGTCCCTGGGTTCGGTGTCCGACGAGTTCCGGGGGTCGGTGCGCCCGAGTGACCTGGGACCCGCGCTCACCCTCACCGACGTCCGCACCCACGGGCACTCCGTCGTGGCCCGGACCGCCCGCCTGGTCCGCACCGAGCCGAGCGACGACTGTCTGTTCTCGCTCCACCTCGAAGGGGAGGGAGCCGTCGTCCAGGGCGGCCACGAGGCGCGGCTGCGGCCCGGCGGCGGGGCCCTGTACGACACGGCACGGCCGTACGAACTGCGGTTCCCGACCGGGACCCGGCAGTTGGTGCTCCAGATACCCCGGCAGCACCTGAGCGACCGGGTCGGCCGTGTGGAGGACCTGTGCGGGCGCGCGCTGCCCGCCGGGCAGGCCTCGGTCCGCGTCCTGACCGCGTGCGTGAAGGAACTGGCGGACACGGGTGACCGTCTCACCGTAGCCGAGCGCGCCGAACTGGGCACGGTGGCCGTGGACCTGCTGGCGAGCGCCCTGCGTGCGGGGGCCGGCGGCGACGGACCGCCCGACGGGCGAACGGCGCTGCGCCTGGCCATGCGGGCCTTCGTCCGCGACCACCTCGCCGATCCGCGTCTGACTCCGGAGGCCCTCGCCCGGCAGCACGGAATCTCCGTGCGCTACACGGCCCAGCTGTTCGCCGCCGACGGAACCTCCCCGGCGGCGTTCATCCGAGCCGAACGGCTGCGTGCGGCGCACCGCATGCTGGTCGATCCCCGCTTCGCGGGCTTCACGGTCTCCGCCCTCGCGGCCCGCTGCGGCTTCACCGACCGCACCACGTTCACGCGCGCCTTCGTCCGGGAATTCGGGCTTCCGCCCGCCGCGCTGCGGGCCGCCCGGTCCCGGAGCACACGGACCTGAGCCGTCGGCGGCCCGCGCGGCCACGCACCCGGACCGGGGGAGGCGGGACAAGCCGGGCACGGACCCGGCGTCCGCGGAAAACGCCGCGGACCGGTGCGCGCACCGCCGCAGACCGCGGGTTCACCCCTCCTACAGTCGGTGCACCACATCTCGTCCACCACCAGGAGGACACAGTGCCGAACACGTTCCGCGTCGCCGCCGTCCAGGCCGAGCCCGTGTGGCTCGACGCCCAAGCCACCGTCGACAAGACCATCGGCCTCATCGAGGACGCGGCCGCCCAGGGCGTGGCGCTCGTCGCCTTCCCCGAGACCTGGATCCCGGGCTACCCGGCGTTCCTCTGGCTGGGCTCCGTCTTCGGCCAGGTACCGTACGTGGCCCGCTACCACGCCAATTCGCCGACCACGGACGGCGAGCACCTGGCCGCCGTCCGGGACGCCGCACGCCGCACCGGGGTCACCGTCGCCCTCGGGTACAGCGAGAAGGACCACGGCACCCTCTACATGGCCCAGACCGTCATCGGACCCGACGGCGAGATCCTGCTGCACCGCCGCAAGCTCAAGCCCACCCACGTCGAGCGCAGCCTCTTCGGCGAGAGCGACGGCAGCCACCTCAGGGTCGTCGACTCCCCGCTCGGGCGGATCGGCGCCCTCAACTGCTGGGAGCACCTGCAGCCGCTGGTCAAGTACGCGATGTACGCCCAGCACGAGCAGGTCCACATCGCGGCCTGGCCCGCCTTCGGCCTCGCCAAGGGGATCGCCTACGCGCTCGGTGCGGAGGCGAACATGGCCGTGACCCAGACCTACGCCCTGGAGGGCGGCTGCTTCGTCATCGCACCGACCCAGGTGATCAGCGAGCGGGGCGTCGAGGCCTTCGTGACGACGGACGAGCAGCGCCCCTTCCTCACCGCCGGATCCGGCAACTCCCGAATCTTCGGCCCCGACGGCACTCCGCTGGGCGAGCCGCTCGACGAGCACGCCGAGGGACTCGTCGTCGCCGACATCGACCTCTCCCTGATCGACCTGGCGAAGAACGCCGCGGACCCCGCAGGGCACTACGCGAGGACGGACGCGACCCGGCTGGTGCACGACGACCGGCCCAAGCCCGCCGTGGTGCGGCCGGGCGGGTCCACGGGACCCCACTTCCCCGACCTCGACGAACCGGACCGGGACGGCGCCGCCGTCTGAGGCGTCCGTCCGGGCCCCGCCGTACGGCTTCCGGTGCGGCGCCGTCGGGTCACGCTCGTACGAGTCCCTTGCCGACCAGGCTCTCGGCGGTCGCCAGTACGGCGGTCTCGGGGCCGCTGCGGGGCCGCCAGCCCAGCACGCGGTGGGCTTTCGCGCTGGTGGTCTTCCTGGCGAAGCCGAGGTCGGGCACGATCGCGCGGAGCTCCCTGTCGAAGAGGGAGGCGACGCGAACCACGGCATTGGGAATGGACCGGGTCGGCACGTGCCTGGCCGCGTCCGCGAGACCGTCTCTGAGGAGGGCGCCGATCCGTCTCATCGGGATCGCCGGTCCGCTGGTGGTGAGGAAGCGCTGACCGGCGGCTTCCGGGGTGGTCATGGCCAACAGGTGCGCGCTCGCCACGTCGCGTACGTCGACGATCGGGATCCACAGGTCGGGATAGCCGGGCATCGCCCCGTCGAGGATCCGCTGGACGAGGCGGTTCGATCCGGAGACCGCCGTGCCCGTCAGGGGTCCCATGACCGCGACGGGAAGGATCGTGGCCAGTTCCGTCGCACCGCCCTCGGCGTCGATGAAATCCCACGCCGCGCGCTCGGAGAGCGTCTTGCTCCTGGTGTAGGCGGAGGCGCCCGGCCCGTCGAGGACGCTCCAGTCCTCCTCGGTGAACCGGTGGCCGGTGCGCGGGTATCCGTAGGCCACCGCATGGAACGCGGAGGTGAGGACGACCCGTCGGACACCGGCGTCGCGTGCCGCGCGCAGCACGCGCAGTGTGCCCTCGCGGGCCGGAACGATGACGTCGTCCTCGTTCCCGACGTGCTCCACGTGCACGGGAGAGGCCACGTGCAGGACGAAGTCGCACCCGGCGACGGCGTCGGCCCACCCCGCGTCGCTCGTGAGGTCGGCCGCCGCGAAGCCCAACGCGCCGCCGTTCACCATCCCGGCGTCGCTGAGCTGCGTCCGGACCTCGGACTCGCGCCCGAGGGAGCGCACGGTCGTGCGCACCCGGTACCCCCGCTCCAGCAGTTGGAGAACGCAGTGTCCGGCGATGAAGCCGGACCCGCCGGTGACGAGGACGCGGGGCCGCGACGCGGTCGTGTCCGCGTCCCCCGGGGACGGTGTGGTGGTCATCGGTGTTCCTTCCTGACCGGGCCGCCGACCCCCGTCACGGGGAGGCCCCGGTCACCCGGTCCGAACCCGCCCGCCGCCGGGGCGGCGGATACCGCTGTGTCTGTCATGCCTCCACGGTGGGCGCTGAACACGGGGACAGGCAGTGGTCCCGTCTTCCTGGGACTTCCAGTACCAGGCACGGCTCGTGGCGGGGATGCCAGACTGTCCGGCATGGCGACGACAGAGCTCGGCGCGGCCCTGCGGCGCTGGCGTGACCACGTCACACCCGAGACGGCGGGCCTTCCCACGGGCGGTCGCCGTCGTGCCCCGGGGCTGCGGCGGGAGGAGGTGGCCCAGCTGGCGGCCGTCTCCGCCGACTACGTCACGCGCCTCGAACAGGGCCGGGCCACCAGCCCCTCTCCGCAGGTCGTCGAAGCCCTCGCCCGGGCCCTGCGGCTCACCGAGGGTCAGCGCGCCCACCTCTTCCACCTCGCCGGTCGCGTTCCCCCGGGCCCGCAGGAGGTCCCGGTACACATCACGCCCGGCGTCCGGCGGATGCTGGACCGGCTCGCCGGAACACCCGTCGCGGTCTTCGACGCCGCGTGGAACCAGCTGCTCGCCAACCCCCTGTACACGGCGCTGATGGGGGAACGGCGCGGCGACGACCTCAACGCCGTGTGGCGCACCTTCACCGGCGGCGGCACCCGGGTGCGCCACACCCCCGCATCCCGGAGCGCACTGCGTGCCGCGCAGGTCGCCGACCTGCGCGGGGCGGCCGACCGCTATCCGGCCGACCGGCGACTGCGGCGCCTCGTCCGGCGACTGCGCGCCGCCAGCGCCGAGTTCGACGGCCTCTGGGAATCCGGTTCCGCCGACCGGCACGAGTCCGCCCGCAAGACCGTCGACCACCCCCGCGTCGGCGCTCTCACACTGGACTGCGACGTCCTCGTCGTCGTCGACCACGACCTGCGCATCATGGTCTACACGGCCGAACCCGGCAGCCGGGACGCCGAGCGCCTCGCGCTGCTCGCCGTCCTGGGGACCCAGACACTCACCGAGCGGCGGACGCCGCACCGGTGATCGCTGAGGGCGAACACCGGATCGGGAAGATAATCCGGCTCCTTTTTATTGAGTCTGTTTGACTCAACTAGGAGGATTCATGAGTGAGACTCCCGCCAGCGTGACCTTCCCGGTACTTCCCCTCGATGACGACGTCGTTCTGCCGGGCATGGTCGTCCCCGTCGACATGACCGAACCCGAGGTGCGCGCGGCCGTCGACGCGGCGCAGGCCGTCGCGCGGTCGGGCGGCCACCGTGACTCCGCGAAGGGCCCCGAGGTCCTCATCGTGCCGCGCGTGGACGGCTCCTACGCCGCCGTCGGCACGGTCGGCGTCGTCGAACAGGTCGGCCGCACCCGCGAGGGAACCCCCGCCGCCGTGCTGCGCGGCACCGCCCGCGCCCGCGTCGGCAGCGGCACGACCGGCCCCGGCGCGGCCCTGTGGGTGCTGGCCACCGTGCACGCCGAGCAGGAGGGCGAGTACCCGGGCAGGGTCCTGGAGGCGGCCCGCGAGTACAAGTCGCTGCTCACCAGCTACCTGCACAAGCGCGGCTCCTGGCAGGTCCTGGACGGGGTGCAGCAGATCACCGACCCCAGCCGGCTCGCAGACCGCGGCGGCTACTCGCCGTTCCTGACCGCCGAGCGCAAGCTCGAACTGCTGGAGACCTACGACGTCCTCGACCGCCTGCACCTGCTCACCGAGTGGACCCGTGAGTACCTCGCGGAGCTGGACGTCACCGAGAGCATCGACCGCGATGTCCAGGAGGGCGTGGACAAGCAGCAGCGCGAGTTCCTGCTGCGGCGGCAGATGGAGGCCATCCGCAAGGAGCTCAACGAGCTCGACGGCCGCCCCGGGAGTGAGGAGGAGGACTACCGGGCGCGGGTGGAGGCGGCCGACCTGCCCGGGCACGTGCGCAAGGCCGCGCTCGACGAGGTCGACAAGCTGGAGCGGGCGGGCGACTCCTCGCCGGAGTCCGGCTGGATCCGCACCTGGCTGGACACCGTCCTGGACATGCCGTGGAACGAGCGGACCGAGGACGCCTACGACATCGCCGGGGCGCGCGAGGTCCTGGACGCGGACCACACCGGCCTGACGGACGTCAAGGACCGGATCACCGAGTACCTGGCCGTGCGCAAGCGCCGTACCGACCGTGGACTGGGCGTCGTCGGCGGGCGGCGCAGCGGCGCCGTGCTCGCCCTGGTCGGCCCCCCGGGGGTCGGAAAGACCTCGTTGGGCGAGTCGGTCGCGCGTGCCATGGGCCGCCGGTTCACCCGGGTGGCGCTCGGCGGCGTGCGGGACGAGGCCGAGATCCGCGGCCACCGCCGCACCTACGTGGGCGCCCTCCCCGGCCGGATCGTCCGGGCGGTCAAGGAGTCCGGTTCGATGAACCCGGTGGTGCTCCTGGACGAGATCGACAAGGTCGGCTCCGACTTCCGCGGCGACCCCACGGCGGCGCTGTTGGAGGTGCTGGACCCGGCGCAGAACCACACCTTCCGCGACCACTACCTGGAGGTCGACCTCGACCTGTCGGACGTGGTGTTCCTGGCGACCGCCAACGCCCTGGACACGATCCCCGGCCCGCTGCTGGACCGGATGGAGCTGGTGGAGCTGGACGGCTACACCGAGGACGAGAAGGTCGCGATCGCCCGCGACCACCTGCTGCGCAGGCAGGTCGAGCGGGCCGGTCTGGTCTCGGCCGACGGCGAGCCCGAGGTGGAGGTCACCGAGGACGCGCTGCGGTCGCTGGCCGCGGAGTACACGCGCGAGGCGGGTGTGCGCGGCCTGGAGCGGACCATCGCCCGCATCCTGCGCAAGGTCGCCTCGGCGGCGGCCCTGGGGGAGCGGGAGACACCGGTCCGGGTGGACACCGGCGACCTGCGCGGCTACCTCGGACGGCCGAGGCACACGCCGGAGTCGGCGGGCCGGACCTCGGTTCCGGGCGTGGCCACCGGTCTGGCGGTGACCGGAACCGGGGGAGACGTGCTGTTCGTGGAGGCGTCGCTGGCCGACCCCGAGTCCGGGGCGGGCGGGCTGACCCTGACCGGTCAGCTCGGCGACGTGATGAGCGAGTCGGCGCAGATCGCCCTGTCCTACCTGCGGGCCCGGGGCGCCGAACTGGAGCTGCCGGTGGGCGACCTCAAGGAGCGCGGCGTCCACCTGCACGTCCCGGCGGGCGCCGTCCCCAAGGACGGGCCGAGCGCGGGCATCACCATGACCACCGCTCTGGCCTCCCTGCTGTCCGGGCGGCCCGCCCGCGCCGACGTGGCGATGACCGGTGAGGTCTCGCTGACCGGCCGGGTGCTGCCGATCGGCGGAGTCAAGCAGAAGCTGCTGGCGGCGCACCGGGCGGGGATCACCACGGTCCTGATCCCCGAACGCAACGAGCCCGACCTGGACGACGTTCCGGAGGAGGTGCTGCGGCAGCTGACCGTGCACACGGTCAGCGACGTGCGCCAGGTGCTGGAGGTGGCGCTGGAGCCCTCGCGGAGCGCAGCGTCCGTGGCCGCGTGACGGCAGGGCGGCACCGGGGCCGCCGCTCGGGGCGGGCGTGACAGCCCCCTGGGCGGCGGCGCCCCGCGTGCCGCCCGGCTCTGGCCCGGTCGCCCCAGCGGCCCGCCCCTCGTCGCGGACCGGGGCCTGCGCCAGGGCGGGGGATGCGTTCTCGGCCCCCCGAAGCCGGACCGGCCCTCGCGGCCCTGGGAGCCCTGTGGGACCGGTCGGTCGTCCAGGCCGCCGACGCTTCCCGCGACGCGCGCGCCTTCGACCGTGAGGCCGTCCGGGCCGTCTCCGATGTGTGGGGCAACTCGGCCCTTCCCCTGTTCGGGGCCGCGACCGGCCGGTCCGCGAGCGAACGGCGTCCGCTCTCCGCACACGGTCACCGACGTCCCCATCGAGGCATACTGCCGCGCCCTCGCGGCGGCCGGAGCGGACGTCGTGGCGGCGGGAGCACTGCCCGAGCCCCAGCGCGGGGACGCGTTCCGCTCCTTGGTCACCACGCGGCTTCGACGCGGCGGCGCACAGAGGTCGGGGAGCCCGTCATGACGCCTCGGCCATGGTCCGCCTGGCGGTGCCCTCGGGGAAGGAGGGAGCGCCGTGGCCGACGCGAGTCCTGACCGCGACCGGTCCCGCCCGGCTGGTCGCGTCCGCTGGGAGACGCGTGACCGGCCGACCCCTGGGGACGCGCTCCGGGCCGCGGCCTCCGTCAGCCGATCGGCGGACCGGTGTAGTTCTCCGCGAGGTCGGCCGCCGCGAACGGCGATCCGGCGATCCGGTCGAGCTGCGACAGCTGCAGACGGCCGTCGAACCCCGACTGCCCCGGATCCGTGTGCAGGACGGTGGTCATGAAGTACGAGAAGTGCTCCGCCCGCCAGACCCGGCGCAGACACGTGTCCGAGTACGCGTCCAGCCGCTCCGTGGACCCGGTGGTCTCCAGGTGCGCGAACGCGCGCGCCAGGACGGTCACGTCCGCGGCGGCCAGGTTGAGCCCCTTGGCCCCCGTGGGCGGCACGATGTGGGCGGCGTCCCCGGCCAGGAACAGGCGGCCGTGCCGCATCGGCTCGGTCACCGAACTGCGCATCGGCAGGACCGCCTTGGCCGTGATCGGCCCCCGGTGGAGCCGCCACGACCCGTCGGCGCCGAGACGTGCGTCCAGCTCGTCCCAGATCCGCTGGTCCGACCAGGCCGACGGGTCGTCCCCGACGGGCACCTGCAGGTACAGGCGGCTCACGGACGGGGAGCGCATGCTCGCCAGCGCGAAGCCGCGGTCGGAGTGCGCGTAGACGAGCTCGTCGTAGGCGGGCGGGGCGTCGGCCGTCACGCCCAGCCACGAGTACGGGTAGGCGCGCTCGAAGGTCCGGCTGGCCCCCTCGGGGACCGCCCGGCGGGCCACCCCGTGGTAACCGTCGCAGCCCACCACGTAGTCGCAGGTGAGCGTCCTCTCCCGGCCTCCGTGGGTGTAGCGGACGACACAGGTGTCGGTGTCGGCGCCCTCGACCGCGTGGACGGGGGCCTCGAACAGCAGCGGCTCGCCGTCCGCGGCCCGCAGCGCGACGAGGTCCTTGACCATCTCCGTCTGGGCGTACACCCACACGCGGCGTCCGCCCGTCAGCGACGGGAAGTCGACGCGGTGGCGGCGCCCGTCGAAGCGCAGTTCGATCCCGTCGTGCGGGATCCCCTCGCGGTCGAGCCGTTCGGCGGCGCCCGCCTCGCGCAGTGCCTCGACCGTGCCCTGTTCGAGGATCCCGGCGCGCTGGCGCTGCTCGACGTAGGCGCGGTCGCGGCTCTCCAGCACGACGCACCCGATGCCGGAGCGCTGGAGCAGCCGGGCCAGGAGGAGACCGGCGGGTCCCGCGCCGATGACGGCGACGCGGGTGTGGTGGGGGTGGGGCACGGTCACTCCTCGGTGAGGTCGGCCAGCACGCGCTGGGCGGTGGCGAAGGCGGAGTTGGCGGCCGGCACACCGCAGTAGATCGCCGACTGGAGGATGACCTCGCCGATCTCGGCGGGGGTCAGACCGTTGGTGAGCGCGGCCCGGACGTGCATGGCGAGCTCGTCGAGGTGCCCGCGCGCGACCAGGGCGGTCAGCGTCACGCAGCTGCGCGTGCGCCGGTCCAGGCCCGGGCGGGTCCAGATCTCGCCCCACGCGTAGCGCGTGATGAGGTCCTGGAAGTCGGCGGTGAACGGGGTGGTGCGGGCCGCAGCGCGGTCGACGTGCGCGTCGCCGAGCACGGCCCGGCGCACGGCCGTGCCGGCCGCGTACCGCGCGCCGTCGGTGCCGGGGGACAGGTGGCCGAGCAGGGCGGCGGTGACGGCGTCGGGCCGCTCGACGCCCGGGAGGTGGCCGGCGCCGCCGATCTCGGTCAGAGCCGCGCCGGGGATCCCGTCGGCGAGCGCACGCCCGTGCTCGGGCGGGGTGGCGCGGTCGGCGCGCCCGGAGACGACGAGCGTGCGCGCGCGGATGTCGCCGAGGCGTTCGCGCAGGTCGTGGGCGGCCAGGGCGGCGCAGCACGCGGCGTACCCCTCGGGATCCGCGCTGGCCAGGTCGCCGAGCAGCGCCTTGCCCGCGAGGGTGGCGGCGGCGCCGGGGTCGGCGAACCACCGCTCCGGGGCCGTGCGGGCCAGGGCGGCGGTCCCCTCGCGCCGGACGAGCTCGGCGCGCTCCCTCCAGGCGGAGGGGTCGCCGAAGCGCGCGGAGGAGCACACCAGGGCCAGGGACGCCACCCGCTCGGGGCGGTGCGCGGCCAGGTGGGCGCCCACGGCCCCGCCCAGGGAGATCCCCGCGTAGTGGAAGGCCGTCCACCCCCGGGCGTCCGCGAGGTCGAGGACGAGCCGGGCCAGGTCGGCGACGGTCGCCCCGGATCCCGGCAGGAGAGAGGCGGGCGACGCCCCGTGCCCGGGCAGGTCGTAGCGGAGCACCCGGTGGTCGCGGGCGAGGGCGGGGAGCTGGGGCTCCCAGACGGCCAGGGAGGTGCCCAGGGCGGGCCCGAGGATGAGCGGGGGCGCGTCCTCCGGGCCGTCCATGCGGTGGTGGAGCAGATCGGTCACGGGGTCTCCGTCAGAGGGTCGGGTCGTTCGTCGTTGTGGGTGGGTTGGGGGGGGGGTTGTTTTGGTGTGGGGGGGGGGGGGGGGGGGGGGGTGTGGGGTGGGGGGGGTGGGGGGGGGTGGGGGTGGGGGTGTTGGGGTGGGGGGGGGGGGGGGGGGGGGGGGGGGGGGGGGCCCCGCGCGCCCCCCCCCCCCCCCCCCCCCCCCCCCGGCCTGGTGGTGGGGCGGGCCCGGTGACCTCATCCGGCCCCCCGGGGACCGGCCAGGGCGCGGTCCACCAGGAGGGGCGCGGCGCCCAGGTAGGCGGTGGGATCGGTGAGGTCCGCGAACCACCGCTCCTCCAGACCCGCCAGCTCGGGCAGGTCCCGCAGGGCCTCGGCCAGGGCCAGACCCTCCTGGGCCGCCCTGCGCGACGCGCGGGTGAGCAGCTCCTTGGCGCGGGCGCGCCCGACGCGGGCGGACAGGGCGGCGGCGATCCGCTCGGAGGTGATCCGCCCGCCGGTCAGGGCGAGGTTGGCCGCCATCCGGTCGGCGTCGACGCGCAGACCGCCGACCATCGCGGCGGCGTCGCGGGCGGCGCCGCCGGTCAGGCGCAGGGCCTCGCGCAGCGTCTGCCACTCGGCGTGCCAGGCGCCCGCGTGCCGTTCGTCCTCGCACGCCAACCCGGCCAGCAGCACCGAGGCCAGCGCGGGCAGTTGGCGGGCGGCGGCGGTGACGAGTGCCGCCCGCACCGGATTGGCCTTGTGCGGCATCGCCGAGGAGCCGCCTCCGGAGGCCTCGGCGACCTCGCCGATCTCGGTGCGCGACAGCACCAGGACGTCGGCGGCGACCTTGCCGAGCGCGCCGCCGGTGAAGGCGAGCGCTGTGCCCAGGTCGGCGATCGGGGTGCGCAGGACGTGCCAGGGCAGGCGCGGCTCGGCCAGGCCGGTCCGGCGCGCGTACGCGGCCAGGAGGCGCGGGCCGGTGTCGGGCGCCCGGTCCGGCGCGTACTCCGCGAACGCCGCCAGGGTCCCGGCCGCCCCGCCGAGCTGCGCCGGCAGCGCGGCGCGCACCCGGGACAGCCGGTCGACGGCCGCGAGCACCAGCTCCCTCCAGCCCGCCGCCTTCAGACCGAAGGCGGTCGGGACGGCGTGCTGGGTGAGCGTGCGCCCCGCCATGGGGGTGTCGCGGTGCCGGGCGGCCAGGTCGGCCAGGGCGCGCTCGGTCCGGGCCAGGTCGTCCAGCGTCAGGTCCACCGCGCGCGCCGCGACCATCATGGCCGCGGTGTCCAGGACGTCCTGGCTGGTCGCCCCGCGGTGGACGTAGGGCGCGAACTCCTCGCCCACCGCGGCCGTCAGGTCGGCGACCAGCGCGATCACCGGGTGGCCGTCGGCGCGGGCGCGCAGTGCCAGGTCGCGCGGGTCGTATCGGGCGGGGTCCGCGGCCTCGGCGACCGCCCGCGCGGCGGCGGACGGGACCAGGTCCAGGTCGGCCTGGGCCGCGGTCAGGGCGGCCTCCGCCGCCAGCATCGACGCGAGGAAGGCGGCGTCACCGGTGGCGGTCTCGACGGCCGATCCCGCGCGCCCGGGGGAGAGCAGCCCGGTGTCGAGCGGCCCGGTCACGGGAACTCCAGGAACACGGTCTCGCCCTCGCCCTGGAGGCGGATGTCGAAACGGTGGACGCGGTACGCGCCCGGTTCGGGCAACGCCAGCAGCGTCTGGCGCCGCCCGCGGGGCAGCGCGGCCAGCAGCGCGTCTCCGGGGTCGTCCATGAGGTAGGCGCGGGTGTACAGGTGGTGCAGCAGGCCCCTGGCGAAGACCGCCAGGCACACGTACGGGACCCCGCCGGGCGGCAGCGTCCGCACGGCCCAGTGCCCGTCCGGGTCCGTCGCGACCCTCCCGAACCCGGTGAAGTCCACCCCGTTGCGGCCCAGGTCGTGCCCGGTCACCGGATCGCGGCGCATCGACCCGGGAACGCCCGTGCGCGTGCCGTCCGGTGCGGGCTGCCAGGTCTCGACGAGCGCGTCCGGCACGGGTCGCCCGTCGCCGTCCAGGACCCGCCCGCACAGGGTGACCGCGTCGGGATGATCCGCCGGAGCGACCCGGCCGCCGTCCGCGAACGGCAGGGCGTAGCCGTAGAACGGGCCGACGGTGTGCGACGGCGTGGGCGCGAGCCTCATCGGTCGTCCTCCTCGTCCTCGGTCCAGGTGGCGGCCGGACCGTCCAGGACGATGTCCCAGCGGTAGCCCAGCGACCACTCGGGCACGGACAGGCCGTGGTCGTAGTCCGCCACGAGGCGGTCGCGGGCGGCCCGGTCGGTCACGGCCTGGAGGATGGGGTCGTACGGGAACAGCGGGTCCCCCGGAAAGTACATCTGCGTCACCAGCCGCTGCGTGAACGCCTCGCCGAACAGGGAGAAGTGGATGTGCGCGGGGCGCCAGGCGTTGGTGTGGTTGCGCCACGGGTAGGCGCCCGGCCGGACGGTGGTGAACGCGTACCGCCCCTCCGCGTCGGTCAGGCAGCGCCCGAACCCGGTGAAGTTGGGGTCCAGCGGCGCCGGGTGCTGGTCGAGCTGGTGGGCGTAGCGGCCCGAGGCGTTGGCCTGCCAGATCTCCACCAGTTGGCCCCGTACCGGTCGGCCCCGGCGGTCCAGCACGCGGCCGGTCACGGTGATGCGCTCGCCGAGCGGTTCACCCGCGTGGTGGCGGGTCAGGTCCGCGTCGAGGGCGGTGACGTCGGTGACGCCGAAGGCGGGACCGGTCAGCTCGACGGCCTCGGGGTCGCGCACCGGGATCAGCGGCTGGACCGGGTGGCGCAGCGCGCTGCTGCGGTACGGCGGGAAGTCGCGCGGGGGATGGCCGCCCGCGGGGGCGGCGGCCTGGGCGCGGGCGATCTCGGCGTCGATGTCGGCCTGGGACAGGCCCGGTGGCAGTGCGGTCATGGCGCTCCCTGGGAAGGAGGGGGTGGTGTCTACCGGAACGGGTGGCGCCGGAGGCGACGGGCGGGCGGGGCGGAGGTCCAAGGCAACCACCGGCTAACGTTCGAGGACAAGGGCCAGGCCCTGTCCCACCCCGACGCACAGGGCGGCGACCCCGGTTCCGCCTCCGGCCGAGGCCAGTTGGTGGGCGACGGTTCCGGCCAGACGGGCGCCGGAGGCGCCCAACGGGTGGCCGAGCGCGATGGCGCCGCCGCGCGGGTTGAGGACCGCCCGGTCGAACTCGGGCCATTCCGCCAGGCAGCCCAGGACCTGGGCGGCGAACGCCTCGTTGAGTTCGAGCACGTCCACGTCGGCGAAGGAACGCCCCGCCCGGGACAGGGCGCGGGTGACCGCCTCGACGGGCCCCAGCCCGAACCACTGCGGTTCGACGGCGCTGACCGCGCTGGCCGAGATCCGCGCCAGCGGTGCGCGCCCGGTCGCGCGCACGCCCTCCTCGTCGGCGAGCAGCAGGGCGGCGGCGCCGTCGTTGAGCGGGGAGGAGTTGCCCGCCGTCACCGTGCCGCCCTCGGTGCGGAACGACGGCGCCAGCCTCGCCATGGCCTCCAGGGAGGTGTCGGGCCGCACGCTCTCGTCGCGGTCGACCGTGACCGCCTCGCCCCGGCGCCGGGGCGCCCGGACGGCGACGATCTCGGCGTCGAACAGTCCGCGCTCCCGGGCCGCGGCCGCCTTGCGGTGGCTGTCCAGGGCGAACGCGTCCTGTTCCGCGCGGCCGATCCCGTGCTTGTCGGCGATCAGCTCGGCGGACTCGCCCAGCGGCACCGTCCACCGCGGCTCCATCGCCGGGTTGACCATCCGCCAGCCCAGGGTGGTGGAGTACAGCTCGGCGTGGCCCGGGGGGAAGGCCCGGTCGCTCTTGGGCAGCACGTAGGGTGCGCGGGTCATCGACTCCACCCCGCCGGCCACCAGGATCGACGCGTCTCCCAGCGCGATGGCGCGGGCCGCCTGGACGACGGCCTCCAGCCCGGAGGCGCACAGCCGGTTGACGGTCACCCCCGGCACCGACGCGGGCAGCCCCGCCAGGAGGGCGGCCATCCGCCCCACGTTCCGGTTCTCCTCGCCCGCGCCGTTGGCGTTGCCGAGGTAGACGTCGCCGACGAGGCCCGGGTCCAGGCCGGGGGAGCGGTCCAGCAGGGCGCGGAGGGTGTGCGCGGCCAGGTCGTCGGGGCGCACGGCCGCCAGCGCGCCGTTGTACCGGCCGACGGGGGTGCGCACGGCGTCGACGACGTAGACGTCCCGGGTTCTCACGCCCCCACCTCCGCGGTGACGCGCACCTTCGCCTCGGTCCGTGCGAGGACGTCGTCCGGGGCGACCCCGGGGGCGAGTTCGACGAGCGCGAGCCCGTCGTCGGTGACGTTCAGGACGCCCAGGTCGGTGATGATCTGGTCGACGCAGGCGCGGCCGGTGAGGGGGAGCGTGCACTCCTGGACGAGCTTGGGGCTCCCGTCCCTGGCCGTGTGCGTCATGGTGACGATGACGCGGCGGGCGCCGTGCACCAGGTCCATGGCCCCGCCGATCCCGGTGACGAGTTTCCCGGGGACCGCCCAGTTGGCGAGGTCGCCGCGGGCGGAGACCTGCATCGCACCCAGGACGGCGGTGTTGACGTGGCCGCCGCGGATCATCGCGAACGAGAGCGCGGAGTCGAAGAACGAGGCGCCCGGCAGGACGGTGACGGTCTCCTTGCCCGCGTTGATCAGGTCGGGGTCGACCTCGTCCTCGCGGGGGAAGGGACCGGTGCCGAGGATGCCGTTCTCGGACTCCAGGACCACCTCCACGCCCGGGGGCAGGTGGTTCGGGATCAGGGTGGGCAGCCCGATGCCGAGGTTGACGTACTCGCCGTCGCGCAGTTCGCGCGCGGCGCGGGCGGCGATCTGCTCGCGTGTCCAGGGCATCAGGCGTCCGCCTCCGTGACCGTGCGCTTCTCGATCCGCTTGTCGGCGGCCTGTTCGGGGGTGAGCGGCACGATCCGGCTGACGAAGACGCCGGGCAGGTGCACGTGGTCGGGGTCGATCCCGCCGGGTTCGACCAGCTCCTCCACCTCGGCGACGGCGTTGCGCCCCGCCATGGCGGCCAGCGGGTTGAAGTTGCGGGCCGACCGGCGGAAGACGAGGTTGCCGTGCCTGTCCCCCTTGGCGGCCCGTACCAGGGCGAAGTCGGTGGTGATGGCGTGCTCCAGCACGTGGGGGACGCCGCGGAACCTGCGGACCTCCTTGGGCGGGGAGGCGACGGCCACCCCGCCGCGGCCGTCGTAGCGCCAGGGCAGCCCGCCCTCGGCGACCTGGGTGCCGACCCCGGCGGGGGTGTAGAAGGCGGGGATCCCGCTGCCGCCCGCGCGCAGCCGCTCGGCGAGCGAGCCCTGGGGGATGAGTTCGAGCTCCAGTTCGCCCGCCAGGTACTGCCGTGCGAACTCCTCGTTGGAGCCGATGTAGCTGCCGGTGACCCGGCTGATCCGGCCGGCCGAGAGCAGGACGGACAGGCCGGTGTCCATGGCGCCGCAGTTGTTGGACACGACCGAGAGGCCGGTGGCGCCGTGGTCGAGCAGGGCCTGGATGAGGACCGTCGGGACGCCGCTGAGTCCGAAGCCGCCGACCGCGATCGAGGCTCCGTCGTGGATGTCCGCCACGGCCTCCGCGGCCGTGGGTACCACTTTGTCCATCCGTTCCCGCCCCACTGTGTTCGGTGAGTGAACTAAAGTTCATTAATGAACCGATCTGAGTGTCGCGTGACGGCCTCACACCTGTCAAGTCCCGGTAGCGTTCGACCCGAACGAGGAACTGCGGAGGTCCCCCATGCCGGTCACCACGACCACGCCCGCCAGGCCCGGCGAGTCCGTGGCCACGCTCGAACGGGGACTGGCCGTCGTGCGCGTCCTGGCGGCCGCCCCCGCGACGCGCATGCGCCGGAGCGACCTCGCCCGTGCCACCGGCCTGGCCCGCGCCACCGTCGACCGGGTCGCCCGCACCCTCACCCACCTCGGCTACCTGCGGGCCGAGGAGCACGACGCCGTGCTCACCCCGCTCCTGATGGAACTCGGCAACGCCTACCTGGCCGCCGATCCGTTGGCCGACGCCGCGGACGGCCCGGTCCGGGGCCTGGCCGACGAGCTCGACGAGTCGGTGTCGGTGTGCGTCCCCGACGGCGACGGGGCGCGCTTCGTGGTCCAGTGTCCCCGGCGGCGCGCCATGGCGGTCACCTTCCACGTCGGCGACCTGCTGCCCGCCGAACGCTGCGCGCCCGGGGCGCTCTTCGCCGCCGACTGGGACGAGGACACCTGGCGGCGCTGGCGCGAGCGCGTCGCCCCGGCGTCGCCCGGCGGCCCGCGCGGGAACTCCGCCGCGGTGGCGGAAAGCCGGGCCGCCGAGCCCGGCGCGGCCGCCCTCCCCGACCTGGCGGCCCGCGCGGAACGGGCGGAGCGGTCGGGCGCGGCCGTGGACGACCAGCTCGTCGAACCGGGGCTGGTGGCCGTCGCCGTACCGGTGCGCGGGGACGACGGCCGGGTCCGGTGCGCCGTGAGCGTCGTCAGCCACACCAGCCGCCACACCGCCGCAAGCCTCGCCGATCTCGCGCTGCCCCGGTTGCGCGCGTGCGCGGACGCCGTCGCCGGGGCGATGGCGCGGAGTGTCCCCGGCGCGCCGTCGGCCCCCTCGGGCCGCGCCGACGCCCTGCGCACCGCCAAGGAGGAGCTGGGCGCGGACTTCCTCCAGTCGCTGGCCCGGGGCCTGGAGGTGCTGACCTGCCTGCGCGTTCCCGGGGGGCGCACCCTGTCCGAGGTCGCCCAGGCCACCGGCCTGGCCCGCGCCACCGCCCGCCGCTCGCTGTCCGCGCTGACCCAACTGGGCTACGTCGCCACCCTCGGCGACCGCCGGTTCACCCTCCTGCCCCGCGTCCTGGAACTGGGCTACGCGCCGCTGTCCCGGCTCGCCTTCGAGCGGATCGCCACCCCCCACCTGGCCGACCTGGTACGCCGGGTGCACGACTCCGCGTCCGTGTCCGTGCTCGACGGCGACGACATCCGCTACGTGGCGCGCGTGGCCGCCACCCGCATCATGGGCGTGGACCTGGGGGTGGGCACGCGCCTGCCCGCCCACCCCACGTCGATGGGCCGGGTCCTGCTGGCCGGACGCCCGTCCGAGGAGCTGGCCGAACGGCTCGCCCGGGCCGTCCCGGAACGGCTCACGGCGCACACCCGCACCTCGCCCGAGGCCCTGGCGGACGCGGTCGACGAGGCCCGCCGCTCGGGGTACGCCCTGGTCGACCAGGAGTTGGAGGAGGGACTGTGCTCGATCGCCGTCCCCGTCCGGGACCGGCGGGGGCGGGTCGTGGCCGCCGTGAACGTGGCCGCGCACGCGGCGCAACGGGGCGCGGACTCCCTGCGCGGGGAGGTCCTGCCCGCGCTCCGCGAGGCGGCGCGCCGGATCGAGGCCGACCTGGCCGCCGCGAGCGAGCGCAACCCCGGCGCCCTGCCCGCCTGAGCGGCGGGCCCCGTTCCCAGGCCGACCGGTGCCGGGACGCGCGCCTCCCGGCCGTATGCGTGGAACGGCCGTCCCAAACAGGTTGAACGACAAGTTGGTACTGCGACGGGTGATTGGTGGGGATATTGGCGGTGATGGATAAACAAGGTGCGTCCGAACCTGTAGGGGCGATGCGTCATGCCGCAGTTCCATCCACGTGACCTGTGGGTCCGGCGTGACGGGAGGCCCCGGTTGCGCGTGAGCGCTCGCAGCGTCGCCGGTCAGATGTTCGTGTTCCAGCTGTTGGTCGTGCTGGTGCTGGTCGCGATGGGCGCGACGGCCCTGGTGCTGCAGAGCCGGTACGACAGCGAGCGGGGGGCGAGCGCCCGGTCGCTGGCCGTCGCCGAGACCTTCGCGCAGGCGCCGGGGATGGAGGAGGCGCTGGAGTCCGACGATCCCTCGGCGGTGCTGCAGCCGCTCGCCGAGGAGGCCCGGGAGGGGTCGGACGTCGACTTCATCGTGGTGATGACCCCTGAGGGCACCCGCTACACCCACCCGAACCCGGATCGCATCGGGGAGACCTTCATCGGCACCATCGCGCCCGCCGCCGCCGGGGGGATCGTCACCGAGACCTACACCGGCACCCTCGGGCCCTCCGTGCGGGCCGTGGTCCCCGTCACCGCGCAGGACGGCGAGATCGTGGGCCTGGTCGCCGCCGGCGTCACCCTGGAGCGGATCGGCGCGACCGCCGGGAAGCAGTTGCCCCTGCTGATCGGCGGCGCTGTCGTCGCGCTCGTCCTCGCGACGGGCGGGTCGGCGCTGATCCGCCGCCGGCTGCGGAAGCAGACGCACGGGCTGGGGCCGACCGAGATGACCAGGATGTACGAGCACCACGACGCGGTCCTGCACTCCGTCAAGGAGGGCGTGCTGATCACCGACGGGGACGGTCGTCTGCTGCTCTCCAACGACGAGGCGGACCGGCTGCTCGGGCTGCCCCCGGACGCCGTCGGCGGACGCGTCGACGATCTCGGCATTCCCGCGTCCATCGCCGCGCTGCTGGCTTCCGGCCGCGTCGCCACGGACGAGGTGCACCCCGCCGGCGATCTGCTGCTGGCCGTCAACCAGCGGACCACGGAGCTGCGGGGAGCGCCCCGGGGCAGCGTCATGACGCTCAGGGACACCACGGAGCTGCGCGTGCTGTCCGACAGGGCCGAACTGGCCAGGAAGCGGCTCCAACTGCTGTACGACGCCGGAGCGGGCATCGGCACCGCACTGGACGTGGCGCGGACCGCCGAGGAGCTGGCCGAGGTGGCCGTCCCCCATTTCGCCGATTTCATCGCCGTCGACCTGGCGGACCCCGTGCTGCGCGGCGAGGAACCCGGTCCCGACCGTACCGTCGTGCGCCGGGTCGCCCTCCGCGGAGTCCGGGACGACCCGCCCCTCTACCAGGTGGGGGAGCTGATCGAGTTCGTGCCGTCCAGTCCGCAGGCGCGGGGGATCGGCAGCGAGAGGGCGGTGCTGGTGCCCGACCTGGCGAACGCCCCCGCGTGGCGGGCCCAGGACCCCGTACGCGCCGAGAGGATCGTCGCGTACGGGATCCACTCGCTCATCGCGGTCCCGCTGCGTGCCCGGGGGACCGTGCTCGGAACGGCCACCTTCCTCCGTTCGGAGCGGCCCGCCCCCTTCGACGAGGACGACCTGTCCCTCTCGGCGGAGCTGGCGGCCCGCGCGGCGATCTGCATCGACAACGCCCGCCGCTACACCCGCGAACACACCATGGCGGTGACGCTGCAACGCAGCCTGCTCCCACGGGAGCTGCCCGAACAGAACGCCTTCGAGGTCGCCCACCGCTACCTGCCCGCACACGCCGGAGGGGCGGGCGGGGACTGGTTCGACGTCATCCCGCTGTCCGGCGCGCGCGTGGCGCTGGTCGTCGGCGACGTCGTCGGCCACGGTCTGCACGCCGCCGCCACGATGGGCCGACTGCGCACCGCCGTCCACAACTTCTCCAGCCTCGACCTCCCGCCGGACGAGCTCCTGGCGCGGCTCGACGAGTTGGTCATCCGCATCGATCTGGAGGAGTCCGAGTCCGCCGCGACCGAGGGGGCCTCCGAGGGCCCGGTCCTCGGCGGCCTGGTCGGCGCCACCTGTCTGTACGCCGTCTACGACCCGACCTCCGGGCGCTGCGTCCTGGCGCGCGCCGGTCACCCCCTGCCCGCCCTGGTCGAGCCCGACGGCACCGTGACCTTCCCCGAGTTGCCCGCCGGGCCGCCCCTGGGGCTGGGCGGCCTGCCCTTCGAAGCCGACGAGCTGCTGCTGACGGAGGGCAGCCAACTGGTCCTGTACACCGACGGTCTGCTGGAGGACCGCGACCGGGACATCGGCTCCGGCCTGGACCGGCTGCGCCGGACACTGGCCGCCGCGCACGGCCGGACGCCGGACGAGACCTGCCGGGAGGTGTTCGGCTCGCTGCTGACCGACCGGCCGAAGGACGATGTCGCCCTGCTCATCGCCCGCACCCGCAGGCTGCCCCGGGACCAGGTCGCCGAATGGGACGTGCCCGTGGACCCCGCGGCGGTCGCCCCCGTCCGGGCCGCCGTCACCCGGCAGCTGACCGCGTGGGAGCTGGACGGCAGCGTGTTCGTCACCGAACTGATCCTCAGCGAGTTGGTCACCAACGCCATCCGCTACGGCCAAGGCCCGATCCGGGTTCGACTGATCTACGACCGCGCCCTGATCTGCGAGGTCTCCGACGCCGCGAGCACCGCCCCGCACCTGCGTTACGCCGCCAGTATGGACGAGGGCGGCCGCGGCCTGTTCCTCGTCGCCCAGCTCGCCGAGCGCTGGGGCACCCGCTACACCGCCGAGGGCAAGGTCATCTGGGCCGAACAGTCCCCGGACGGCCGACAGGACGAGTTCGTCGGCGCGGTCGACCTCGACCTGTTCTGAGTGCGGCGCGGGCGCCGGAGGGCCTCCGGGACGGCGCCGTCCCGCAAGCCCCCGGCGCCCGCGCGGTCAGCCGCGGAAGCGCAGCACCGGCTTGAGCACGCGGCCCGCCTCGGCGTCGGCCGCCGCCTCGTTGATCCGCTCCGGCGGGTAGGTCCGCACCATGCGGTCGAACGGCAGGCGGCCCTGGCGGTGCAGCTCGACCAGACGCGGGACGAACGTGTCGAGGTCGCTGTCGCCCTCGATCACCCCGCGCACGGTGCGGCCCTGGAGGAGGTCGTTGACGTCCAACGCCGCCTCGCTGCCCATCGACGGCGCGCCGACCACGGCCACACTCCCGGCGACCGCGAGCGCGTCCACGGCCTGGCGCAACACCGCGGGCACCCCGCTGGACTCCACCGCGGTGTCGGCCCCGCCCCCGGTGAGTTCGGCGATCCGGGCCACCGGGTCGTCCTCGGCGGCGTTGACCGTGTGGGTGGCCCCCAGCTCCAGGGCCAGCTCCAGCCGGGAGGGCACGACGTCGACCGCCACAATCGGGTGGGCGCCGGTCAGCGCGGCGGCCATCACGGCGGACAGTCCCACCGCCCCCGCCCCGAACACCGCCAGGCTCTGTCCCTTCTCGGGCCGGAGCACGTTGAGGACCGTTCCCGCCCCCGTCTGCACACCGCAGCCCACGGGCGCCAGAGCGGCCAGTTCGTCCTCGTCGCGGACGCGCACGGGAACGACGCAGCGCTGGTCGACCACGGCCCGGTACGCGAACGACGACTGTCCGAAGAACCGGCCGCCGACCGGCTCGCCGTCGGCCTGTGTGATGGGCGTGGTCCCGTCGGGACGCCGCCCGGAGAAGTTGCGCGGCAGGAACGCGGCGCAGTAGGCGGGCCGTCCGGCGCCGCAGTTCGCGCACTCTCCGCACGAGCTGAACGACAACAGGACGGTGTCACCCGGCCCGGCGCGGGTGACGTCGGCGCCCACGGCCTCCACGACCCCGGCGCCCTCGTGCCCGAGGACGGCGGGGAGCGGGACCGGCAGCCCGCCGTCCCGGGAGGTCAGGTCCGTGTGGCAGATGCCCGCGGCCACGACGCGGACCAGGACCTCGTCGGGACGGGGGGCGTCCAGGCGGACCTGCGTCCAGTCGAAGGCGCTGGCGCCGGGCCGGGCCACGGCCGCTCGGGTGGTCACCATGGGGGCTCCTCGCAGTTGCGTCGGCAGGGACGGGGGGAGATGCTCGTGCGCATGTCAGAAGGGGTAGACGGCGGCCTGGGAGCGGACGGTGATCCACCGGGTCTCGGTGAACGACTCGATGTTGGCGGCGGGTCCGCCGACCCGGCCGAACCCTGAGTTCCCGACGCCGCCGAACGGGGAGACCGCCTCGTCGTTGACGGTCTGGTCGTTGATGTGCGCCATTCCCGAGGGGATGCGCTCGGCCAGGGCCATCCCCTTGCCCACATCGGAGGTGGTGATGCCCAGGCTCAGCCCGTACTCGCTGTCGGCGGCCAGCTCGGCGGCCTCGTCCAGGGTGTCGAAGGCCAGTACCGGGGCGACCGGGCCGAACACCTCCTGCGCGTAGGCGGGCATGTCCCGGGTGACGTCGGCGAGCACGGTCGGCCGGTAGAACAGCCCCTCGTGGGTGCCGCCCGCGGCCAGCCGGGCGCCCGCCTTCACCGTGGCGGTGACCAGGTCGTGCACCCGCTCCACCTGGCGGGCGTCGATGATCGGGCCCAGCGCGACCTCTCCCGTGGCCGGGTCGCCGACCGGCAGCGCGTCCGCCCTGGCGGCGAGCCGCTCGACGTACTCCCCGGCCAGGCTGGAGTGCACCAGGTGGCGCCCCGAGGCCATGCAGATCTGTCCCGAGTGCAGGAACGAACCCCACGCGCCCAGCCCGACGGCGGCGTCCAGGTCGGCGTCGTCGAGCACGACGAACGCCGAGTTCCCGCCCAGCTCCAGGTGGGCCCGCTTCAGGTGGCGGGCGGCCAGCTCGCCCACGGCGCGGCCCGCCGCGGTGGACCCGGTGAAGGAGACGACCCGGATCCGCGGATCGGCCACCAGCGCCTGCCCGGTGTCGGCGCCGCCGGGCAGCACGTGCAGCAGGCCCTCGGGCAGCCCGGCCTCCTCGAAGATCCGCGCGATCGCCGCGCCCGCGCTCACGCAGGTGCGCGGGTCGGGCTTGAGGACCACCGCGTTGCCCAGGGCGAGGGCGGGAGCGATCGCGCGCATCGCCAGGATCAGCGGGAAGTTGAACGGCGAGATCACGCCGACCACGCCGACGGGCACCCGCTTGGTCAGGGACAGCCGGTCCTGGTCGGTGGGCAGCAGTTCGCCCAGGGGCGCCGAGGCCAACGCCGCCGCCTCCTCGCACTCGTGCACCGAGACGGACACCTCCAGCGCTGCCTTGGCCGGGACCGACCCGGATTCGCGGATCAGCCAGTCCTGGACCTGGCCGGCGTGGCGCTCCAGGATGTCCCCGGCGCGGCGCAGCACCCGGGCCCGTTCGCGGTGGGGCAGGGCGGCCCAGTCGCGCTGGGCCCGGGCCGCCCGCTCCGCGGCCTCGGCCACGTCGGCGGGCGAGGCGACACCGACGCGGCCGAGTTCGGCCCCGGTGGCGGGTTCGGTGACGGGCGCGTCGGCGGCGGCACCGCGCCAGCCGCCGCTGAAGATCCGCCCGGTCCAGAGCCCGGGGTCGAGCAGGTCGGGGGCGTCGGCGGTCCGGGGAGTGCCGGTCGTGGGTCGCTGGGTCATGCCGGGTCCTTTGGTCGGTGCGGTCGGTGGTCGGTGGCGTCGGCGGTCAGAGGACGTCGATGGACAGGTGCCCGCCCACCGCGCGGGACACACAGGTGCACAGTGTTCCTCCGTCGGCCTTCTGGCGGTCGCTGAGGAACACGTCGCGGTGGTCGACCGGTCCGGTCGAGGAGAGCACCTTCACTTCGCAGAGTCCGCACTCCCCGCGCAGGCAGTCGAACATCATGTCGGCGCCCGCCGCGCGCAGGGCGTCCAGCAGCGAACGGGTGCGCGGGACCTCCGCGCTGATGCCCAGTCGGGGGATCTCGACCGTGAACTCCTCGGAGGCGTGGTGCCCCGCGCCGCCGAAGGTCTCGTGGCGCAGCGCGGCGGCGGGACGCCCGGCGTCGCGCCAGTGCCGTCGGAGTTCGTCGACCATGCGCATCGGACCGCACACGTACGCCTCCGTGCCCTCCGGCTCGGCGCGCGCCAGCCCGGCCAGGTCGAGTCGGCCTCCCTCGTCGGAGACGGCGCAGGTGACGCGGCCGGGGTGGTCGGCGAGCAGGGCGTCGAGGAAGGGCATGCGCTCGCGGGACCGGCCCGCGTAGACCACGCGGTAGTCCGCTCCGGAGCCGCGCAGGGTGCGCGCCATGCCGATGATCGGGGTGATGCCGATCCCGCCCGCCACGAGCAGGTAGCGCTCCCGCCCGGGCAGCAGGTCGAAGCCGCTGAGCGGCTCGGACACGGTGAGGGCGTCGCCGGGCCGCAGTCCGTGCATGTAGCGGGAGCCGCCCCGGCTGTCGGGGTCCAGCCGCACGGCCACCGTCAGCATCCCCCGGTCGCGGCCGTCGTCCACGAGGGTGTAGGAGCGGGTCCCGGGGCGGCCGTCGACGTGCACGGCGACGTCGATGTGGCTGCCCGGCGGGGCGGTGGTCGGCCCGAGGCCGCCGGGGTCGAGGACGATCCGGCGCACCTCGGGGGTGAGGGGCTCGGTGTCGCGCACACGTGTGCGGATCCACCGCGTCTTCCGTCGCCCGGCCATCAGAGCCCCGCCTCGGCGGCGACCATGCGGTCGAGCAGGCGGCGCACCCACATGCCGCCCGCGTCGATGTTGAGGTTGTAGAAGTCGTAGTCGGGGTGGGCCCCGATCGCCCGCTGCTGGGCGTTGAGCATGGTCTCGTCCTCGAAGAAGACCCCCGACACCCCCTCGCGCAACTGGGTGGTGACCCGCTGGTCCCCCAGCTTGTAGTCGCGGGCGAACGCCCAGAAGTAGTGCGAGGCGCGCTCGGTCTCGGGGGTGATGGTGTTGAGGACGTAGCCGTTGACGCCCTGGCTCCGGTCGCCCTCCGGGGCGCCGGTCCCGGCCTTGGCCACCCCGACGTCGATGCAGATCGTCGAGGGCCGCTCGAAGCGGATGATCTGCCAGCGGTCCACCGGTCCGGAGTAGTCGGGGAAGCGTTCGGCCAACTGGGCGGCCCAGAACGGAGGCGCCTGGATCCCGTGCATCCACCGGCTGACGGTGACGGTGGTGTCGGTGTGGGCGACCTCGAAGGGCACCTCGTTGAGCTCCGCGTTGCCGATGCTGCCGCCGTGCAGGAACGTCTCGTGGGTCAGGTCCATCAGGTTGTCGAGGACGAGGCGGTAGTCGCACTCGGCGCGGATGGTCCTGCCGTCGCCGGCCCAGGCGGGGTCGTCGTTCCAGTGCATGTCGGGGACGAGGCCGGGGTCGGCCAGCGCGGGCTCGCCGGGCCAGATCCACACGTAGCGGTGGCGCTCGACCACGGGGAAGGACCGCACGCACGCGCTCGGGTTGATGGTCTCCTGCGCGGGCATGTGGGTGGCCCGCCCGTCGGAGTCGTAGCGGATCCCGTGGTAGCCGCACTGGATCTCGTCCCCGACCAGCTGCCCCATGGACAGCGGAACCAGACGGTGCCAGCAGGCGTCGGCCAGCGCGGTGACGCGGCCGTCGGTGCGCCGGTACAGGACGACCGGGGAGTCGCACACGGTGCGGGCCACCAGCGTGCGACCGACCTCGTGATCCCAGGCGATGGCGTACCAGGCGTTGAGCGGGAAGGTGCGCGTCCCCTTCATGGGGGCCTCCGGTTGGTCGTTCGGATCAGGGGGCGTCGATGTCGGCGAGGTCGCGGCGTCCGGTCTCGCCGGTGAACCAGATGGCGACGGCGCTGATCAGCCCGGCGGCCACGAGCATCCAGGAGATGCCGTGCGTGGCGGTGCCGCCGCCCGCCGCGGTGAGGAGCGAGGCCGCGGCCAGCGGGCTCAGGCCGGCACCGAGGACGGTCGCCGTCTGGTAGCTCACCGAGGCGCCGGTGTAGCGCAGGTGGGTGTCGAACATCTCCGCCAGCAGGGCGGCCATGGGCGCGTACATCGCGCTGACCACGACGGACTGCACGAGGACCGTGCTCGCGATCAGTCCGACGACGGTACCGGTGTTGACCAGCCAGAACGCGGGGAAGGCGGCGATCGCCACGGCCAGGGCCCCGCCGAGGTAGACGGGTCTGCGGCCGACGCGGTCCGACAGCCGGGCGTAGAGGGGGGTGAGGGCGATGGCCAGCGTCGAGGAGATGACCACGGCGGTCAGCGCGGAGGACCGGCCGTAGCCGATGCCGATGGCGTAGGAGATGACGAAGGCGGTGAAGATGCCCTGGGCGGCGAACGGGGCGATTCCGGCGACCACGGCCAGCAGCAGGTTCCTCGGCCGGGTGAGCACGACCTCCAGGAACGGCAGGCGGCCGCGGGGGCGTCCGGTGGGCGACGGCTCGGCCTGGGCGAACACCGGGCTCTCGCTGATCCGCATGCGGACGAACAGGCCGACCCCGATCAGTGCGACGCTGGCCAGGAAGGGGACACGCCAGCCCCAGGCCATGAACTGCTCGTCGGGCAGCAGTCCGGCCAGGGCCAGGGCGAGGGTGGCCAGCACGGCGCCGGTGGGGGCGCCCATCTGGGTGACGCCGCCCCACACCCCGCGCTTGCCCGGGGCCGCGTGCTCGACGGTCATCAGGGCGGCCCCGCCCCACTCGCCGCCGACCGCGACGCCCTGCACGACGCGCAGCGCCACCAGGACCGCCGGCGCGGCCAGACCGATGTGCTCGTAGGTCGGCAGCAGGCCGATCAGGGTGCTGGCCGCGCCCATGAGGATCATCGTGGTGAGCAGCATGCGCTTGCGGCCGAGCCGGTCGCCGAAGTGGCCGAAGACGATCCCGCCGAGCGGTCGGGCGAAGTACCCGGCGGCCAGGGTGCCGAAGGAGGCGATGACGCCCACGAGCGGGTCGAGGTCGGGGAAGAACAGGGGTCCGAAGACCAGCGCGGCGGCGGTGCCGTAGAGGAGGAAGTCGTACATCTCCACGGTGGTGCCGATGTAGCTGGACAGGGCGACGCGGCGGATCTCGCGCGGATCGACGCGCTCGCCGGACGGTCGGTCGGTCGGCGGAACCGGAGGGGTGGCGGACGAGGTCATGGGGTGTGTCCTCTCGGGACGGCGCCGCGGCGCCGCTGGGGGAAGGGTCCCGGATCGGAACGGGGAGGGGTGGACGGGGCCCGCGGGGCAGGGCCGGGGAGCCGGTGCGGACCCCGCGGGCCGGGTCCCTAGGCGTAGTAGCGGTAGACGGCCTGCAGGACGCAGGCGGGCTTGTCGGAGCCCTCGATCTCGACGGTCCCGTCGACGGTGGCCTGGACCCCGCCCCGGACGTCGGTGACCTCGGTCAGCCGCGCGGCCAGCCGCACACGCGAGTCCACCGGGACCGGGGAGGGGAAGCGGACCTTGTTGAGGCCGTAGTTGACGGCCATGTCGATGCCCTTCATCTCCAGGACCTCGCCGAACATCGGGATGACGAGGGACAGGGTGAGGTATCCGTGCGCGATGGCGCCGCCGAAGGGGCCGTCCTTGGCCCTGTCGGGGTCGGTGTGGATCCACTGGTGGTCGTCGGTGGCGTCGGCGAAGGTGTCGATCCGCTGCTGGTCGACGGTGCGCCAGGGGCTGTGGCCCAGGTCAGCGCCCGCGGCGGCGCGCAGTTCGTCGAGTCCGGTGACGGTGATCGGCATGGGTACGGTCCTTCGGGTCGTGGCGGTGGGTGGTCAGACGCCGCCGTGCTGTCGGCGCAGGTCGGCCTTGCGCAGCTTGCCGGTGGCGTTGCGGGGGAGTCCGTCGGCGAACACCACTGAGCGGGGCGCCTTGTAGCGGGCCAGACGGCCCTCGAAGTGGGCGAGGAGGTCCTCCTCGGTGGGGTCGGTCCCGGGTCGGGCGACGACGACGGCACGGCCGACCTCGCCCCAGCGCTCGTCGGGGACCCCGATGACCGCGCATTCGAGCACGTCGGGGTGGTCGTGCAGGACGTTCTCGACCTCGGCGGGGTAGATGTTCTCCCCGCCCGAGATGATCATGTCCTTGGCGCGGTCCACGATGCGCACGAAGCCCTCGTCGTCCGCCGTGGCCACGTCGCCGGTGCGGAACCAGCCGTCGGCGGTGTGGGCGCGGGCGGTGTCGTCGGGCCGGCCCCAGTAGCCGCGCATCACGTTGGGTCCCTGGACGACGACCTCCCCCGGCTCGCCGGGTGCCGCGTCGGTCAGGTCGGGGCGGACGATCCGCACGTCGGTGAAGACGCTCGGCCGCCCCGCGCTCCCGGCCTTGCGGACACTGTCGGCGGCGCCGAGCATGAGCACGCCGGGCGCGGTCTCGGTCATGCCGTAGCCCTGGAGGAAGGTGAGCCCGCGCTCCTGGTAGACGGCGATGGTCGACGCGGGGACGGGGGCGCCGCCCGCCATCAGCACGCGCAGCGAGGACAGGTCGGCGCCGGCCCAGCCGGGGTGCGCGGCCAGGGCGTCGAACATGGCGGGCACGCCGAACATCCAGCTGACCCGCCGGGTGGCGAACAGGTCGATGACGCGCGCCGGGTCGAAGCCCGGCTCGATGACCACGCGGCCGCCCTTGAGCAGGGTGGGCAGGCAGGTCATGTTGAGCGCCGCGGTGTGGAACAGCGGCGCGCTGACCAGGGTGACCTCGTCGGCGGTGACGTCCACGTCGATGAGGACGTTGACGCAGTTCCAGGTGATGTTGCCGTGGGTGAGCTCGGCGCCCTTGGGCTGCCCGGTGGTCCCGGACGTGTACATGATCATGCAGGTGTCGTCGAGGCCGACCGGCTCGTCCACGGCGACCGGCACGGCGGCGGCGATCAGCGCCTCGTAGCCGTCGGGGGCGCTCCCCTCCACCGGGACCAGGACGCGCAGACCCGTCCAGTCGCACAGCTCCCCCGCGGCCCGGGACTGCTCGGCGCCGTGCACGAGGACGCACGCACCCGAGTCGTCGATCATGTACGCCAGTTCGGGGGCGGCCAGGCGCGTGTTGAGCGGCACGAACACCGCGCCCAGGCGGGCGGTCGCGAGCAGGGTCTCCAGCAGGGCGGGGTGGTTGGCGCCCAGGTAGGCGACGCGGTCGCCGCGCCGCACCCCCCGGCCGCGCAGCGCCGCGGCCAGCCGGGTGACGCGCTCGTGCAGCTCGGCGTAGGTGAACGACCGCTCCCCGTGGACGATCGCGGTGCGCTCGGGCGAGGAGCGCGCCCGCCGGGCGGTCCAGGAGCCGATCCCCTCGTCACGCATCGCCGCCGCCTCCCTTCAGCCCCAGCAGCCGGGCCGCGTTGTGCTTGAGGATCTTGGGCCGCACCTCGGGCTTGATGTCCAGGCGCTCGAAGTCGGCCAGCCAGCGTTCGGGGGACAGGACGGGGTAGTCGGAGCCGAACAGCACCCGGTCCTGGAGCAGGGAGTTGGCGTAGCGGACCAGTTGGGGCGGGAAGTACTTGGGCGACCATCCGGACAGGTCGATGTACACCTGGGGCTTGTGCACGGCGACCGACAGCGCCTCGTCCTGCCAGGGGAAGGACGGGTGGGCCATGATGATCGGCATGCCGGGGAAGTCGGCGGCCACGTCGTCCACGTACAGCGGGTTGGAGTACTTCAGGCGGATGCCGCCCCCGCCGGGCGTGCCCGCGCCGATGCCGGTCTGGCCGGTGTGGAAGAGCGCGACGGCGCCCAGCTCCTCCAGGGCCTCGTAGAGCACGTAGGCGGAGCGGTCGTTGGGGAAGAACTCCTGGAGGCTGGGGTGGAACTTGAAGCCGCGGACGCCGTACTCGGTGACCAGCCTGCGCGCCTGCCGCGCGCCCAGGCGGCCCTTGGCCGGGTCGATGCTGGCGAAGGGGATGAGCACGTCCGGGTGCTCGGCGGCGGCCTGGGCCACCTCCTCGTTGGGGACGGCGGGCAACCCGGTGGTGGACTCGGTGTCGACGGGGAAGACGACGGCCGCCATGCGGCGCTCGCGGTAGTGGGCGGCGATCTCGGGCAGGGACGGCTTGCGGTGCGCGGCGTCGGTCCCGAAGTAGGCACTGGAGGCGTCGTGCAGGGAGTCGTCCAGGGACTGGCGGCCCTCGGCGGAGACCTCGGCGTGGGTGTGGACGTCGATCGCGGTGACGCTGTCGAGGTCGATGCTCATCGGGCCCCCTCCTCAGGGACGGCCGGGGCCGGGACGCCGACGCTCTCGGGAACCCGGCCGAGCGTGGCGGGCCAGGCCGCGGCGATGTCCTCGGCGCTCCACCCGCCGTCGGTGAGCGCGACGTACGTCTCGGCCGGGTGCGACCACAGGGAGAGGCGGTCGCCCCCGATCCCGACGCACTGGCCGGTCACCGACGCGGCGGCGTCGGAGGCCAGGAAGGCGACCAGGCCGGCCGCGTCGTCGGGGGAGCCGAACCCCTCGCCCTTGCGCAGCCAGTCCGGCAGGGGTTCGCCGCGCTCGCGGGCCGCCTCGACGTAGGGCGCGAAGGCGGGGATCGTCTCGGTCATCGCGGTGGCGGCGACGGGGATGACGGCGTTGACGGTGATCCCGGCCCGGGCGCACTCCATCGACCAGGTGCGGGCCATGGCGGCGATCCCGGCCTTGGCGGCGGCGTAGTTGGTCTGCCCGAAGTTGCCGCGCTGCCCGGCGGGGGAGCCGACCAGGACGAGCCGTCCGCCCCCGCCGCGCTCGCGCATGTGGGCGACGGCGGCGCGGGCGCAGGTGAAGGTGCCGCGCAGGTGGACGTCGACCACGGTGTCGAAGTCGTCGTCGGTCATCTTCCACAGCACGCGGTCGCGCAGCACCCCGGCGTTGGTGACCAGGACGTCGAGGCGGCCGAACTCCTCCACGGCCCGGTCCACGAGCCGCTGCGCGGTCGAGGCGGGTCCCACGGCCGCGGCCTCGGCGACGGCGGTGCCGCCCTCGGCGGTGATCGTCTCGACGGCCGCCTTGGCCGCCTCGGCGTCGGCGTCGTTGACCACGACCGCCGCGCCCGCGGCCGCCAGGCGTCGGGCATAGGCCAGGCCGAGCCCGCGTCCGGCCCCGGTGACCAGCGCGCTCTTGCCCGACAGTCCGATGCTGTCCGCCATGGTGGTCTCCTCGTTCGTGTCGGTGGCGGGGACGCGGCGGACCGCCGGAGTGACGGGGGTCACGCGGTTCGCCGCTGCTCTCGAAGTTAGGCATAATGTGGATTGCAGTCAAGAACTTGCCCAACTTAATTTCGGGGGCGGCGCTGTTACGCTGACGCCGGAGGGAGAGCGCATGACGACCGAGGGGACCGAGGGCTTCGACACGGGCGAGGCGCGTGCGGCCGCCGACGAGGGTTCCGGAGTGCGGCTGCGCCCGCAGTCGCTGATGCTGGGCTTCCTCGGCAACTTCGTGCTCGGCCGGGACGTCGGAGTGTTCTCCGGGAGCTTCATCGACGTGTTCGCCCGCGTCGGGGTGTCCGAGCACGCCGCCCGTTCCACGCTCAGCCGGATGGCGCGGGGCGGCCACTTCCACCGGGAAAGGCACGGCCGCAGGGTCTACTACGGGCTCACCCGGCGCTGCGCGGAGATCCTCGCCGACGGCGAGCGGCGGATCTGGACGACCGGGGTGGTGAACCTCGACGCGGAGGCGCCGTGGACCCTCCTGGCCTTCTCGCTCCCGGAGCGGCGCCAGCGCGAACGCCACGACCTGCGCTCCCGCCTGACGTGGGCGGGGTTCGGCCCGCTCCAGAACGGGCTGTGGGTCGCGCCGTCGAAGCTCGACGCGTGCCAGGTGATCGACGGCCTCGGGATCGCCGACAACGTGCGGGTGTTCCACGCCCGGCCCGCCGCCCCGACCGAGGTGGGCAGGATCATCGCCGACGCCTACGACCTGGACGACCTGGCCGCCCGTTACCGGAGCTTCCTGGAGCGGTGGGACAGCGCCGCCCCGGTCCCCGAAGCGCCCGACGACCTGGCCCGGCTCCTGCTGCTGATGACCGACTGGCTTCAGACCATCCGCCTCGACCCGCGCATCCCGCTCGCGCACCTGCCGGACGACTGGCCCGCCGTCCGGGCCCAGAAACTGGTGCACGAGCTGCACGGGACCTACGCCGAGCCCGCCCGGATCGAGGCCGAGCGGGTCCTGGACACCGTCCCCATGCCGCCCGTGGACTGAGGGCGACCGGGTGTGGTCCGGGGCGCTCCCGTCCGCCGTCCACCGCGGGAGCGCCCCGGGGCCTACGACGCCTCGTACACCAGGTCGCCCTGCACGTACGTCCGGGCCACCCGGGCCTCGTGGATCGCCTCGGCCGGGCCCGCGAACGGGTCCCGGTCGAGCACCACCAGGTCCGCCAGGGCGCCCGGCCGCAGCGTTCCGGTGTCGTCGAGGCGGTTGACGTACGCCGACCCCGCCGTGTAGGCGGCGACCGCCGTCGCCAGGTCCAGCCGCTGCTCCGGGAGGAACACCGGCCCCGACTCCCCCGGGGAGACCCGGTTGACCGCGACGTGGATCCCCGCCAACGGGTCGGCGCTGCTCACCGGCCAGTCGCTGCCCGCCGCCAGGACCGCCCCGGACCGGTGCAGGGACCCGAACGGGTACTGCCATGCGGCCCGCTCGGGGCCCAGGAACGGGATGGTCAGCTCGTCCATCTGCGGCTCGTGCGCCGCCCACAGGGGCTGGATGTTGGCCGTCGCGCCCAGGGCGGCGAAGCGCGGCACGTCGTCGGGGTGCACGACCTGCAGGTGCGCCAGGTGCGGGCGGTTGGCCGACGGACCGTTGGCCTTCCCCGCCGCCTCGACCGCGTCGAGCGCGTCGCGCACGGCCCGGTCCCCGAGGGCGTGGAAGTGCGCCTGGAAGCCGAGCCGGTCCAACTCGGTGACGTGGCCGGGGAGCAGCTCAGGGTCGATGAAGCTCGTGCCCCGGTTGCCCGTGGCGCATCCGCAGCCGTCCAGGTAGGGGTCGAGCATCGCGGCGGTCCCCGTCTCGGCGATCCCGTCGAGCATGAGCTTGACGGCGTCCGCGCGGAACCGCCCGTGGGAGAGGGCGGCCCGCCGCTCGACGAGCTCGGGGATCTGCTCGGCCCCGCGTCCCCGGTCCCACCACAGCGCGCCGACGACCCGCGCGGTGAGCGCCCCCTCCCGCGCGAGCTCCGCGTAGACGGCCGACGGGTCGGGGATCCCGGAGAAGGACCCGACCAGGGCGTCCTGCCAGGCGGTGATCCCGAGGGAGTGCAGGTGCTCCTGCGCCCGGAGCAGGGCGGCGCGCAGGTCGGACGGCGCGGGCTCGGGGGCCAGACGGCTGACCAGGCCCATCGCGCCCTCCTGGAGGAGCCCCGTCGGCTCGCCGTCGGGGCCGCGCTCGATCCGGCCGTCCGCCGGGTCGGGGGTGTCGCGGGTGATCCCCGCCAGCTCCAGCGCCCTGCTGTTGACCCAGGCCCCGTGATGGTCGCAGTTGGGCAGGTAGACCGGCCGGTCCGCGACCACCGCGTCGAGGTCCGACCGGTGCGGCGCGCCTCCCTCGAAGGCCTCCATCGACCAGCCGCCCCCGGTGATCCACGCGCGCCCGGGGTGCGCGGCGGCGTAGGCGGCGACGGCGGCGAGGGTCTGGGCCCTGGTCCCGGTCCCGGTCAGGTCGCACTGGACCATCTCCAGCCCGGCCGCGACGGGGTGCGCGTGCGCGTCCTGGAAACCGGGCAGCAGGAGTCGGCCGTCGAGGTCGACCACGGTCGTCGACGGCCCGACCAGATCGCGCGCCGCCGCGTTCCCGACGGCGGAGATCCGGCCTCCGGTCACGGCGACGCCGGTCGCGCGGCCGGGCGGCCCGTCGGGTGTGAGCACGGGGCCGTTGGTGAACACGAGGTCGGCGTGTCGGGAGTTCAATGCGGTGTTCCCTTCGATCGGTCAGCGGGCGGGGGCCGGTTCGGCCTCGTCCGGCGCGGTCGGCCGCGAGGCGCGGAGGAAGTAGGGGGAGCGGCGCACGTAGCGGGCCCAGGCGGCGGCGGCGATCCCCGTCGCGACCATCGCGATCGGGATCGACAGCAGGAACCAGCCGTTGTCCGGATCCACCGCGAAGCGGTCCGTCGAGGTGGCGAAGGACCAGCACAGGTAGCCGGCGATCCCCAGGACGACCGACGCGCCCACCAGGGGCAGGACCACCGCGCGCAGACCGGCCCCCGGCGACTCCCGCACCAGGTGCCGGAACCGCACCGCGGCCGCGAGCGCGGTCAGCACGTAGATCAGCGCGACGAGGATCCCGACCGAGTTGACCGTCGCCATGATCACGTCGGCGAGCCGGGGGATGACCAGGGACGAGGCGGCCACGCCCGCCGCGACGGCGCCCAGCGCCAGGGTCCCCGCGGCCGGGGTCCCGAACCGCGGGCTGACCCGCGACCACAGCGGGCCCAGAGTGCGGTCCCGGCTCATGGCGAACATGCCGCGGGCGGTGGGGATCACGCCGGACTGGAGGGAGGCGACGGCCGAGAACATCAGCGCCACCAGGGGCAGCGCGGCCAGCGGCTGGTCGGCGAGGTGGCCGGCGAAGACGGCGAGCCCCTCGGGGCCGGCGCCGGTCAGCTCGTCCTCGGACAGCACGCGCTGGAAGGCCACGGAGCCGAACAGGAACAGGGCGAGCGTGGAGAACAGCGTGAGCAGTCCGGCCCGTGAGGCGTCCCCGGGATCGCGGACCTCCTCGCTGACGCTGAACGCCGCCTCGAAGCCCCAGTAGCAGAACACCGACAGCAGCAGGCCCTGCGCCAGCACCTCGACGGAGGGGAGCGCGAACGGATCGAACCAGTCGAGGGTGAACGGGTTGGGGCCGACGGCGATCCCGTAGCCCAGGAACCCGAGCAGGACCGCGTACTCGAACACCAGCAGCCCGCCCTGGAGCCGGGCCGCCGCGCGCAGGCCGGTGACCGCGGTCAACGTGACGCCGACGAGGACGCCGACGCCCACCGCGACGGACTGCGCCGTCGACCCCGGGTCCAGCACCAGGCCCCCGACGCGGTCCGCGCCCGCCATGCGGATGGTCTGGAGGATCGCGGACCCCGTGACCGCCGTCGTGTAGGCGAGGAAGGCCACGGTGGCGACGATCATCGTCCAGCCCGCGAGGAACCCCAGCCAGGGGTTGAGGGAGCGGCCGACCCAGACGTAGGTGTTGCCCGCGTTGGGCTCGACCCTGTTGAGCTGGGTGTAGGCCCCGGCGATGCAGAGGATGGGCAGGAAGCCCAGGAGCATGACCGCGGGCAGGTGGGGGCCGACCACCATGGCCATCGCGGTCAGGCCGATGCCGATGCTCGTGGTGGCCGCCGTGCTGGACGCCGCGATCGCGACGCCGTCCAGGACGCCGATGGACCTGCGCAGGGGAGGGGGGACCGCCGGGGTGGTCGTCATGCCGGGCTCCGTTCGCTGGGGGACCGTCCGGTGAACGGCCATGGAACACGGTGGCCTCTTCACAGGTCAATGCCGTTGTCATAAGCTGCCGGGAGCAGGGGCCGACCGAGGGAGGGCCGATGAGCGACCGAGTGGTGCCGCCCGCCGCGCGCAGGAGGAGGCGGCCGACCAAACGGGGGGTCGTGCTGTCGGAGGAGTTGATCGTCGAGACGGCGTTGCGGCTGGTCAGCGAACACGGCGCCGACGCGTTGACGGTCCGGCGCCTGGGGCTCGCCCTGGGTGCCGACCCCAGCAGCCTCTACCGGTACTTCCGCAACGCCGACGACCTCCTGCTGGCGGTGGCCGACGCGCTCATCGGTCGCGCCCTGGCGGGTTGGACGCCCGCCGGCGACTGGTGCGCCGACCTGCGCGAGCTGGGGCGGCGGTTGCACGCCGGTGCTCTGGCGCACCCGCAGGCGACCGTGCTGGGCGCGTGCCGCGTCACCGGGCGCGCGCACGAGATCCGGGCGGTGGAGACGGCGCTGGGCCTGCTGCGCGGAGCCGGATTCCCCGACGCCGAGGCGGTGCGGATCTACCACGCGTTCATCGACCAGGCGCTGGGTTTCGCCGCCCTGGACGCCGCCAACGCCGCCCTGCCCCAGGTCGCGCACGACGCCGAGGAGGAGGCGTGGCGTACGGCGTACGGCGGACTGCCGGAGGAGACGCACCCCAACATCGCCGCGACGGTGCCGCTGCTGGCGGCCACCATGCGGGGCAGCGCCTATCCGACGGCGCTGAACATGCTGCTCGCGGCGGCCGAGGCGCGCCTGGCGGTCCACATCCGGGAGGGGTGAGACCCGGACGCGCTACTCGTGCGGGGGGCGCTCGCCCGGCGGTCGCGGTCCCGCGTGGATGTGGACCTGTCCGATGGTCCCGGCCTGGACGACGACGCCGTGCGCGTCGCCGTTCACCGCGTTCTCCGTCGTCGGGTTCCCCGGCGGCTCAGGGGGTGGCGCGCCCGGGGCCGGAGCCGACCACCTCCGCTCGGCCCGGTGCCTCAGCTCCCGCACGACCAGGTCGGCGACGCCCGAGGCGACCCTGCAGATGAACACGCCGACCGCGATCACCAGGAGGTACAGGAGGAGTTCGGCGGGGCTGAGCGGCGGATTCCGGGCATGCTCGGCGAGGAGCGGTCCCCCCGGTAAGAGGGGCGAGAGCCAGGATCCGGTGAGCCAGTGCCGTGCACCCTTCCGCCGACGTTCGGTACGCGTTCCGTGACACTACACCGCCCGTCCGACACACCGTGAGACCGGTGGCCGCATCCGGCCTTCCCCGGCGGATCGCCGGTCTGGCCCGCGTGGGGAATCCGCGGGTCAGCCTTGCTCGGGGCGCTCGGAGTGCCCCAGCCCGCGGTCGGGGGCGATCCGGTCCCGGACGAGCCGCTTGAGCTCGGCCGCGTCGGTGAAGGCGGCGTCGGTCTTGCGCGACCACACGCTCTCCCCGTCCAGCCGCACCTCGAACACGCCCCCGGTGCCGGGGACGAGCGCGACCTCGCCCAGGTCCCCCTCGAACGTCGTCAGCAGTTCCTGTGCCATCCACGTCGCCCTGGGGAGCCACCGGCACTGCGTGCAGTACTCGATCTCCAGCCGCGGCTGCTTGTCCACCATGCGCCCCAGGATGCCATGCCGGAACCACGCCGTCCCGTCCGGCGTGCCTGCGGCCTCTGGTAGACCGGTGCCATGAGTGTCGCAGCGTTGCAGGAGTTGCTGGAGAGGTTCGCCGACGCCCGGGACTGGGGCCCGTACCACACGCCCAAGAACCTCGCCATGGCCCTCGCCGGAGAGGCCGGGGAGTTGGTGGCCGAGTTCCAGTGGCTGACCGCCGGGGAGTCCGAGCGGGTCATGGCCGACCCGGACAAGGCGGCGGCGGTCCGTCAGGAGATGGCGGACGTGTTCTGCTACCTGCTGCGCCTGGCCGACGTGCTCGGGGTCGACCTGGACGCGGCGGTTCGCGAGAAGGTCGCGATCAACGAACACCGCTTCCCGGTCCCGTGAGGGTGGCCCGGCGGCTCCGCGAGGGGCCGGAGCGCCCGGCGCGCCGTTCGACCGGGTGCCGAACGTCCGGAATCGACCGGTATTCCGTGTAGGGTTCCGCCATGCAGCCATGGCCCGTGCCCCCTCCGCACCACAACCCCCACCATCAGGGGGCTCCCCGGCCCGCGGGGCTCGCCGGAACCCCGCTCACCTTCGACGTGCGTCACTACCAGCAGGTCAAGGAGAACGTGTGGGCGGACGCCTCGGGGGACGCCGTCGTCCTGGACTACTTCGACATCCCCCCGAATCTGCCCGCTCCCCTCGAGGACCTCGCCGCTCTGCGCACCCGAACCAGCGTGTCGACGGCACAGGCCGGAATGGGCCTGGTCGAGCTCGACGTGGTCTGGATCGACGGACTGCCCGCGGTCCGCCAGATGGTCAAGGGGCAGCACCCGCAGGGACACGGCATGGTCTACCTCGGGTCGTACACCGTCCCTCGCGCCACGTGCAGCGTCACGCTCAAGGTCCAGTGCGCGGAGGGCCAGCCGACCGGTGTGCGGGAGGCGACCCTGCTGCCCCGCTTCCTCCAGCAGTACAGGGGCGGCGCCGCGTCGCCGGACGAGGCGATGGCGGCGTGGGCCCAGCACCCCTACGCGTACGGCGTCCAGGGCGGGTGCCCCCGTACTCACGCCGACGAGCCGGGATGGGACGCCCACTACCCCGACCACCCGCTCTCACGGGCACGGCGCCTGCTCGGCGGGATCGCGCACTCCGTCCGGCTCGACCCCGCCTTCAAGGCGGTACCCCAGTTCTGGCTCCAGAACTACTGACCGGCGGCGCCGGACCCCGGCCGCCCGGCGCGGGGCCCGCCACCCGCCACAATGGAAGGCATGTCGCAGCGCAGCCCACGCACCCGGTCCCCGTACGCCACGCAACCCTGCCCGTGCGGTCGTGACGCCGTCTACCAGGACTGCTGCGGGCGCCTGCACGCCGGTCTCGCGTCCGCCGCCACCGCCGAGGACCTGATGCGCTCGCGCTACAGCGCCTTCGCGGTCGGCGACGAGGCCTACCTCCTGCGCAGTTGGCATCCCGACACCCGGCCGCGCCGCCTCGGCCTCGACGCCCGCACCGTGTGGGTGCGACTGGAGGTCCTCGGCACCACCGGCGGCACACCGTTCCACAACGAGGGCACGGTCGACTTCCGCGCCGTCCACCGCGAGCGCGGCCGGGAGTCCGAGCTCCGCGAGCACAGCCGGTTCGTGCGCCACGAGGGCGCGTGGGTCTACCTCGACGCCCTCCCCGCATAGCGCGCCGGCCCGCCCCCGCGAGCCGGCCCCGCCCCCCGCCGCGCCTCCGACCGTCACCCACCGTGGCGTCACCGTCACCGCAAACTGGAACCACGTCCCTGAACTGGACCGATGCGCGCTCTGGGTACCCGGTTGAATGCGGAGAGTTTCGCCATGGAATATTAAGGGTTCGTATACTTCCTCCCCGCTACAGAACGGATGCACAGAGCGCATGGACCAGCGAACCCCAGGTCCGCTCGAGCAGGATGACCTCATCCAGGTCATCGGCCGGGCCATCGCCACGGCCGTCACCGACGGGTGGCGGCAGCTCACCTACCGCACCCGCGTGGTCGGATCCCTCGTCGACGACGTCCTCGCCGTCCAGGGGGTGGACGGCGAGATCCGCCCGACGCCCGTCCCGGAGGGCGTGGCCGAACCCCTGACCCGCCTCAAGCGCGCGTGCTACCTGGAGGGCAGGGGCACGTGGCTCACCATGGTCCTGTCCATCCACCAGTCCGGCCGCTTCGACGTCGACTTCGACCACGACTCCGACCCCCGGCTGACCCGTCCGCACAACGCCTACGCCTACGCCCAGGAACTCTCCCGCTACCCCCGCACCGAGGAGCACGTCCCCGCCTGGCTCCGCGCCAGGCTCGACGAGGCGCGCCCCATGAGACCGCTCCAGATGGCCGCCGAGTTCGGCGCCGCGCTCGTCGACGCCTGCGCCCGGGAGGGGCTCACCGCCGAGTACCGGCCCCCCACGGCCCTGCGCGTCGACCTCCCCGACGGCACGGCCCTCCTCGACGCCGACATGGAGGAGACCTTCGACCACGGGGTCGTCCTGCTCCCACCGGACCGCGCCGGGCTCGCCGCGCACGTCGCCGGACACCTCGCCCGCTCCGCCGGACTCCGCACGGACGAACCGGCCGCGACCCCGGACCCCGCCGGGCCCGGTACCCCCGGCGCCGCGCCCGCGGGCGCCCCGGTCGACCCAGTCTCGGACGCCCTGCGTGCCGCCTTCCTCCGCCACGGCGCCGACATCTCCTTCCGGGGGCCCGACACCCTCGTCCTGCCCATCGGCGGCACCACCGCCTCCACCGACATCGGCGGGCTGCGCCGCGCCTTGGCGGGCCAGGGGCCCGAGCGGATCGCCCAGTACACCGAGGGCTTCGCCCGCGCCGCCGTCGACCAGCTCTCCCAGGCCGCCGGACAGGCGGTCGAGCCCCCGCACCGCCTGCGGGTCCGCCTCTATCCCGCGGCCATGCTCCCCGAGGGCGCGGTGGACCAGGTCCTGAGCCGCGAGGTCGTCCCGGGCCTGTGGCAGACGGTCGTCGTCGACGGCGCCGACAGCCTGCAACCGCTGTCCCGCCAGGCGCACGCGCGCTCCGGCCGCCGCGAGGAGCGGGTCTTCGCCGACGCCGTCGCCGCCTCCGTGGCCGAACCCGTGGAGGTCACCCGACGCGAGGTCGACGGCACGGAGTACGTGCACATCGGCGGTCGGCACCCGTACGTCGCCGCGCACGCCCACGACCTCGACCGCCACCTGGGCGCGGCGCCGCACGGCGCCCTGGTGGCCTTCCCCACCCCCGGGGTGCTCATCGCGCACGAACTGGGGCAGGGCCACCCCGTCGCGGCCGTGGAGAACCTCCGGGAGATCGCCCGGCGCCTCACCGCCGACGCCGACAAGCCGATCAGCTCCCAGGTCTACTGGTGGCACCCCTCCTCGCGCACCCGCGACCAGGGCGACCCCGCGGACCTGCGGCCGGTCGCGGCCGAGGGCGACCACGGGGACGGGAGGCCGTCCCCGTACACGCCCGACGAGGAGTTCGCCCGGCTCGTGCGCTCGCTGACGTAGCCGGCCGCGCCCCCGGACCACGAGGACGCCGCCGTCCGGGGGCGCCCTACCCGTCCAGGAAGCGGTATCCGAACTGCGCCAGGCGCGCACGCGCCCGGTCCAGCTCCTCCGGGGTGAACAGGGCCGCGAACTCCGACCGCAGCACGAGCGCCTCCACGGTCAGGTCCAGGCGGCCGCGTTCCCCCAGGTTGGCGAACCCGTCCGAGACCGCCGGGGCGTCGAGCAGCTTGCGCGCCGTGCCCAACGGCCCCAGCTCGGACAGCGTGCCCAGGAAGTACGTGGCGGTGTAGTCCGCCTCGGACCGTGCTGGAGGCCGCGCGGCCAGAATCCCCCCGCCTCGGCCAGCACGGTGACCGGGGCGCAGCGGCTCCTCGACCGGGGCGTCCGCTCCGGACACCGCCACCGCGGAACCGGCGCGTGAGTCAGGACGACGGCCTCCGGCACCGGCTGTACCCGACCCGTGATCCTGCCCCACAGTCAGGACCTTGGTCCCGAAAACCCGCATTCCCCAGCGGTGACCAGGCCATCGGTGCGACCGTCTTCTCGAACACGCCGACTCCCACCCCGCGAGCCTCCCCCTGACACCTCGGACAGAGAGCACGAGAACACCCTTGGTAGCCGACGAACGCACCCCCGTACTCACCGATGTCAAGCGCCTCTACCAGTTCCTGCTCAACGCGGAGGAACTGCGCAGCAAGCCCGTGCGGACCGTCGACGGCTCGGTCCGCGTCCTGTGGCTGGACGACCTGCCACGGGACGCCCACAGCGTCGCCTCCGGGCTCTTCGACGCCGACGTGGCCGACTGCTGGCTTCGCGTCGACCGGGTCCACACCTCCGAACCCCCGCCCCTGCCCGCCCTCCTGCGCCCCTGGATCGACCCCGGGCGGGTCCGCGACCACACGGGCGGGGAGGCTCCGCCGCTGAGGGAACGCGCGCTCACCGCCTCCACCGGCGGCGAGCGGGCCGACGCGGCCGACGCGGGCCCCGCCGCCCTGACCGCAGCGGCCGCGGGCGGCGAAGCCCGCGGGCACGGCGGCGCCGGGAGCGCCGTCCTCACCCTCGACGACCACCCGGACCGCGAGGAGATCACCGACGCCCACCGGACATGGTCCGGCACCTGGGAGACCTGGGCCGACCGCGAACGCCGGGCCGCTCCCCTCATCCGCCTCTACGAACGCGTCTACCGCATCCACACCGAGGCCGTCGACCTCGGTGAGTCCTACGAGCTGGTTCTCGGCCTCGGCCTGCTGACCTGGACGGCGGAGGACCAGCCGGTGCGCCGCCACCTCCTCACCCGGCGCGCCGTCCTGTCCATGGACGAGCGCGGTCGGATCGAACTCGCCCCGGACCCCGACGGCCCCGGATACACCCTCGAAGAGGAGATGCTCGACGCCTCCCAGCGCGTCCGCGAGGAGCCCCGGGAACGGATCGCGGCGGAACTGGCGTCGGCCTCGGAGTTCGACGGCCCCGACGGCGCCGCCCACCTGCACGCCGCCCTCAGGGAGTGGACGCTCGCCGCCTCCTCCGACGCCCGCTACGACGAGACCGGAGCCCGGCAGGGGACCAGCGCGGACACCAGCGCCGCCCGTGTCGCCTTCGCCCCCGCCGTCATCCTGCGCGAGCGCCCCAAGCGCGGCGAGGTGAACGCGCTGCGCCAGATCACCGACGCCGTCGAACGCCACACCGAGGCGACCCCGCTCCTGCGTCACCTCGTCGGCGGCCGGACCGGAGCCCCGTCCGATCCCGGTTCCGAGTCCGTCGAGGACCTCCCCGAGCCCGGCTCCGGTACCGTCCCCGTCCCCTCCGCCGAGGACGAGCTGTACTTCGCGCTGCCCTCCAACGCCGAACAGCGCCAGATCGCCGACCGGCTGCGCGCCAGCGACCTGGTCGTCGTCCAGGGACCGCCCGGCACCGGCAAGACCCACACCATCGCCAACCTGGTCACCGACCTGCTCGCCCGTGGAGAGCGCGTCCTCATCACCAGCCACACCACCCGCGCCCTGAAGGTCCTCAAGGACAAACTGCCCGACCAGATCCGCCCGCTGGCCGTCAGCCGTACCGGTGACGGCATCGAGGCCCAGCGCGAACTGGAGGCGTCCGTCCGCACCATCCTCGAACGGCAGGCCGACGACGACCCCCGGGCGTCCCGACGCGAGATCGACGCCCTCCACCGACGCCTGGACGGCGCCCGGGGCCGACGCGACCAGGAGCTCAAGGAACTGCGGAGCATCCGCGAACGGGAGACCTTCCACCACCCCCGCCGGATCGGCGACTACGAGGGCACCCTCGCCCGCATCGCTGAACGGCTCGCCGAGGAGGAGGACCGCCACGGCTGGATCGGCGAGGTGACCGCAGACCGACCGCCCGTCACCGCCGACCGGGTCCGCGGACTCCTCGGCGCCGCCCGCGCCTACACCCCCGTCCACCGCCGGATCAGCGCCGAGGTCCCCGAAGCCGCGCGCCTGCCCGCCCCCAGCGGCTTCGCCGACGCGCTCGAAGCCATCGCCGAAGCCGACCGCGCGGCCTCCGAAGCGGCCGGCTCCTGGGAAGGGGACACCGGCGCACTCGTCCAGGGGCTGTCCCGCGAACGCTGCGCCGCGCTGCGCGCCAGGGTCGAGGACTTCACCGCCGCCAGGGATCTGACCGGCCGCCTCGACCGGCGCTGGGACGCTCTGCGCGCCGGGGTCCTGGCCGGACGGGAGCAGGAGGCCCGCGCGCAGGCGGACACCGTGCGCTCCTGTCTGGAGGCGGCCGAGACCGCGCTCACCGCGCTCGGCGGCGCACTCATCGAAGGACTGGACCGGTTCGGCCTGGGCCAAGCGCTGGGGTTCGCGGCCACCCTGCACGAAGGGCTGGCCAACGGCCGCAGGATCCACGGCGTCTTCGGTCTGCGGACCCGTCTGGCCAGGGACAATGCCGCCTTTCTCGACGCGGTCACCGTCGACGGACGCGCCCCCCACTCCCTGCGGGCGCTGGAAGCGGTACGCCACCGGATCGACGCCGAACGCTGCCTGTCCGAAGCCGCCCGGGCCCTCGGCGCGGACGCCTCTGCCGAGTCCTGGGGAGAACCGCGGACCCGGACCGCCCGCCTGCGCGACGCCCTCGCCGCACTCGACACGCTGCTGGACCTGGCCCGGGCCCGCACCTCCCTGATCGCGGCCGCGACCGAGGTGCCCCGGCTCGCCGCCCTCGACTGGGCCGTCGACGCCGAGGTGGACCGCGTCGCGCTCCTCCTGACGGCCGCCGACGCCGAACACGGCGCCGCCCCCGCCCGCGCGTCGGTCGCCGGGGCCCGCGCCGAGCTGCGGGCCTGGTCCGACCGCTCCCACCCCGAGCCTCCCGCCCTGCGCCGGGCCCTGACGGCCGTGGAGTCCGGTGACACGGAGGGGTACGCCGCCGCGTGCGCGGAACTGGAACGGGTGCGCGAGGCCGCCCGGCTGGCCGCCGTCTACGAGGAGGCCCTGGACAGCGTCGCCCGGGCGCACCCCTCCCTCGCCCGGTCGATCGCCGACACCTGTGACGACCCGGCGTGGGACACCCGTCTGGCCGGGTTCGACCAGGCGTGGGCGTGGTCGGCGTGGAACCGGCGCCTGACCGAACTCACCGACCCGGCCGCCGAGGAGCGCTGCCGGGCCCGGTTGGAGGAGGCCGACGGCGAGATCCGGCTGACCAGGGCCAAACTCGCCGCCGCCCGCGCCTGGAGGGCCTGCCTGTCCCGGCTGACCCGGGACCAGGAAGTGGCGCTGCGCTCCTACCAGCTCAGCGTCCGCAAGATCGGCAAGGGCACGGGCAAGTACGCCCGCGTCCACCAGCAGCACGCGCGCGAGAGCCTGCGCGAGTGCCAGCCCGCCGTGCCCGCCTGGATCATGCCGCTCTACCAGGTGGTCGCCACCGTTCCCATGGACGCGCCCGGCGCGTTCGACGTGGTCATCGTCGACGAGGCCAGCCAGTCCGGCCCCGAAGCCCTGCTGCTGGCCTGGCTGGGCAAGCGTCTGGTGGTCGTCGGGGACGACAAGCAGGTCAGCCCCGCCAACGTCGGCATCGACCAGGAACAGGTGTTCACCCTGCAGCGGCGTCACCTGGCCGCGTTCCCGGCCTCACGGCGCAACCTGTTCTCACCCAACCGCAGCCTGTTCGACATCGTGTCCGGGCTCGCGGGAAGCCGCGGGCAGCTCATGCTCAAGGAGCACTTCCGGGGCATGCCGGAGATCATCGGCTTCTCCAACGAGCACTTCTACGACGGCAGGCTCCAGCCGCTGCGACAGTACGGATCGGACCGCCTGGAGCCGCTGCGCTCCGAGTACGTGGCCGACGGGATGCTCGAAGGCCGGGGACAGCGGCAGGTCAACCGGGCCGAGGCCGAGCGGCTCGTCGAACGCGTCGTCCTGTGCTGCTCCGACCCCGCCTACACGGGACGCACGATGGGCGTGGTCACCCTGATGGGCAACGCCCAGCAGGCGCTGGTCGAGGATCTGCTCGCCGACCGGTTGTCCCTGGAGGAGCGGATGGAGCGGCACGTCCGCGTCGGCAACCCGGCGGCGTTCCAGGGCGACGAACGCGACGTGATGTTCCTGAGCGCCGTGTACGCGCCCTTCGACACCGACGGCGAGCCCCGCAGGGCCGCCCCCTTCAGCGCGGAGGGCTACCAGCAGGCCGTCAACGTCGCCGCCTCCCGCGCCCGTGACCAGGTGTGGTTCTTCCACAGTTTCGCCCTCACGGAACTGGGCGAGACCGACCTGCGTCGCGCCTACCTGGACTACCTGGGGCGGCCGGCCGCCGACCAGGACGGCTCCGGGCTCGGCGAGATCCCCGCCGACGTGCGTGTCGAGCCGTTCGACAGTCTCTTCGAGCAGCGCGTGTACCGGGCCCTGCGCGAGCAGGGGTACCGGGTGCGACCCCAGTACCCGGCCGGGCGCTACCGCATCGACCTGGTGGTGGAGGGCGGGACCCGCCGCCTGGCCGTCGAGTGCGACGGGGACGCCTTCCACACCGAGGAGAACGCCTCCGACGACGCCGCCCGGCAGCGCGAACTCGAACGGGTCGGCTGGACGTTCGTCCGCATCCGGGGCAGTCGCTTCTTCCGCGATCCCGGAACCGCCCTCCAACCCCTGTGGAAGCAGCTCGAACGGATGGACATCCAGCCCGTCTGATTCCGACCGGAACGGCCCGGGTCCGCCTGGCGGGGCGGACCCGGGCTCGCACCCTCACTCCGACGAGGAGGTGCGGATGTTCACCGAGGGACGCCTGACCCGAGGCCCGGGCGCCGACCCGAGGCACCTGCCGTTCGCAGCCATCGCCGTGAAGACCACGGGTTACGACCCGCGCCGGGACCGGATCTACGAGGTGGCCGTGGTCCGCATGCGCGGCGACGGCACCGTCGTCGACGAGTACGCCACCCTCGTCAACCCCCTGCGCCCCGTGGTCGGCGACGACCACGACCCGGTCACCGACGAGCAGGTCCAGAAGGCGCCCACCTTCGACCGGATCGCCGGGGACCTGCTCGCCCACCTGTCCGGATCGGTGGTGGTCGCGCACGGCCTCGACCACGTGGACCGGTTCCTCGACACCGAACTCGGCCGTATGGGCGTACGCGCGCCCGGTGTCCCCGGCCTGTGCACACTGCGCCTCACCCGCGTCCAGGTGGACACCTATCCTTGCCGGCAGGACAACGTCTACCGCCTGCTCACGGGGGAGTGGCCCTCCTGGGAGGCCAGCGCGCTGGACAAGGCCCGGCAGCGGGCACGGATGCTGCACGTCCTCATCGGGCAGAGCCCCGTCGCCCTGCGGTGGAACGGCCCGGGCCCCACCGCCCTGCCCGCCCTGCCGCGCGCCGGCAGGATCGCCCCGCGCGCGCTCGGTCTGCGGATGGGCAGTGAGGGCTGGCTGGCCAACCTGTCGGCCGGACTGCCGGACATGAACCCCTCGCCCCAATCCGATCCCCAGGGGGTGGCTGAGTACCGCTCCATGCTGGGCCGCGCGCTCTCGGACGGGAGGATCGTCGGGGACGAGGCGCATCGACTGGCGCTCCTGGTCACCGGGGCGGGCCTGTGCCAGGCGACCATCCGCCAAGTGCACGAACAGGTGCTGCTGGAGGCACGCACGCGCGCCGAGGAGGACGGCGTGGTCACCTCCGCCGAACTCAGGGAGCTGGAGAAGGCCGCCCGCAACCTCGGTGCCGGTCACCTCGTCCAGGACCTCCTCCAGGTCTCCGAACAGGAGAAGGCCCGCAGGAACGGGCCGCTCAAGGGATGGCGGATCGTGCCCGTCGGCGAGAGCGGCCCGCTAGAGGAGGTCGTCGAGTTCGCGGTGGGCAAGGGGGCGGTCGTCGGTGTGAACGTCACCAAGACCGTGCGCCTGGTGATCGCCGAGGACGGCTCGACCGACCCCAAGGTCGCACGCGCCCGCGCGGCCGGGCACCAGGTGGTCACGCCCGCGGAGGCCTGGGAGGTGCTGAGGGCGGCGATCGAGCGAGCGGAGACCGGACTGTTCGACGACGGCCGGGGAGCGGACGTCGACGCCCGGACGCGCGCCGAACAGGAACGGGCGGACCTCGGCAACCACAGGATCACCGTCACCGCCGGTCCCGAGCCACAGCGGAAGAAGGGCGGCGGGTGCGCGGGTGCGGCGCTGTTGTTCATGGCCACGGGGACGGCGGTGACCACCGCGGCCACCCAGCTCTGGCCGTTCTAGGCGATGTCGGGCAGGCTCACCTGCCCGACATCCCCCAAGCCGCCGTCTCCCGCGAACTCATCGATCACCGAGGTCCTGCCCCACTCCTCGGCGTAACTCCGGAAGAGGTCGAGCAGAACCCTGCGGTGGCCGGGATGGAAGGACCTCGGATCGCACACGATGTCGGGGAACTCCCGCACCATGCGCTCCCAGGACAGACCGTCGCTCAGAGCACGACGGAGGCGGGCCACCTGCCAGACCATGAGAGCGTGGTGCTCCCTTTTGCGGTCGGGGACACCGCGCGCGGGCGTCGGGACACGCCGGCCCGCGGCGGCCAGGGCCTGGCGACGCAGGACACAGGAGCTGCACCCGCCGCAGTGCGGATGGCTTTCCCCTCCGTTCCTGGTGCCGTGGTGCGAGAAACCGGTGTCGCAGGACACCGAGGCCGCGAGGAGACGATCGTGATCGTCGTCGTCGGGAACCCGCCGCACCATCTGGGCCTTGGTCAGCCCGAAGCACGGGTTCTCGATCCGGAAACGCTCGTCTCCCGTGACGGCTCGGGCCAGCCGCTCCATGTACAGCAGCGTCTTCGGGTGGACGGCCCTTGCCGCCTGGGCGCCGACCTGGCCCCGGGACAACGCGAGGTTGAGTGCGCCCGGTCCGTTCTCGTACAGCAGCAGGGAGCCGGTCCCCGTGGCGATGGCGGAGACCACACCGGCGGCGAGGAAGACGAACCCGCGGGTGCGCGCGGTGTCCTCCGGGTTGTCCAGGTGGACCTGGAGGGTGAAGGGCAGCTCGCCGCGCAGTCGCGGGTCGGCCCCGCGCAGCTGGTCGTAGATCCCCTTCTGGACGTTCCTCATGCGGCTGTTGGTGCTGACCGACACCGCGCACAGCGGCTCACCGGTCTCCTCCATGTCGGCGATCAGGCCGCACACCGAGTCGAGTCCGCCCGAGAAGAGGACGGTTCGCGTGCCCAGAGGCAGGTGTTCCAGTTCAAACAGTTGGGATTGATAGTGGAGAGGCCGCCCTCCGCAGGGCTCCAGCTCCCAGGTGTCGGCGGTCAACCAGGTCAGCAGACGCTCGACATGCCCGATATGCGCTGACCACCACGCGGGGTCCTGCACAGGGACGCGGGATCTGATGGTCCGGGACCACTCCCTCCGATGACGCCACTGGTCACGGGCCGGACGGCGGAGATTGCGGTCGACCGCGAAGCACGTCGCCGCGATCGTCCACAGGTCGGCCGCTCGGGGGTGCCTCTCCAGGAGGTCGCGAACCAGGGCAGGGATGGTCCTGGTGAGGTGGGTGTCCTGATCGAAGCTGCGGGGCTCGGGTTCGAGGTCGGAGCTGAACGTCACGGTGGTGGACGTGTCACCGGGCACAGGGGCTCCCAGGGGTCGGGTCAGTTCAGGAGGTCGTCGACCAGGGCGCGCAGGATCGTGGAGGTGAAGGTGAGGTCGGTGAGTTCGAGGAGGTCCAGGGCGTCCTCCACGCCGGGGGTGTCGCCCGCCGCGAACGGTCCGACCCGGTCCAGGGCGTAGCGCCGGATCGCACCGAGGGCGAACTGCTCGGCCACGCGTGCGGCGATGTCCTCCGGTTCGCTTTCGAGCAAAGTGCGCGGGTCCTCGCTGGAGAGCACGACGCTCACGGCCTGGTCGACGAGCGCCCGCATGCCCGAGCCCCGGTACCCGGCGCACAAATCGAGGCTGTCCGGTCCGTCCTCGGCGAGCGTGTGCGCCAGGTCGCGAACCCGGTCGGCGGCTCCGTCCAGGTCGGGTCGGCCGAGGGCGTCGGTGATCTGTCCGAGCGCGCGCCTGGCCCTGGTTTCCGTGTCGAGGGGGAGGTTCACCTGACGCGGGTCGGTGCCCTCCCTGCGCGCCCGGTGACCGGGAGCCCTGATCTTGCCGTACACGGGGTCCAGGACGCGCACCCGGTCGCGTGTGTGCCGGTCGTCGTCGGGCACGCCGCCGCCTCCGCTCCACTCGACTCGTTTCGAGAATCACCCGAAGAGCCGCATACGGCAATATGCCGGGAGGCGAGTGGCGCATATCGGCCAAAATGCGCGGCGGTGATTAATGAGAGCAGTTGTGGGGAAACCCGTTGGAGTCTTCCGAATCCGGGTTCGACCCTCTTCGTCTGACAGGCGGGGAGGGATGGTGACGACGCCACGGCCACCCGGTCTCGGGCCAGCACGCCCCGCCTCCTGACGGAGGTCGCTGACACGCCGACGCCCCCGCTCTCTCGTCCGGACAGCGGGGGCGCCTTTTCCCGTGAGCTCGCTCCTGCGGTCACTCTCAGCGCTGATCATGCCCGCAGGAGCAAGCTCACGGGGGTTGGTTAGTCCAGGTCCCCCTTGGCGACGTTGAGGAATGCCTGCCACTCGTCACCATTGAAGAAGAGGGCGCCCAGGTCGCGGTTCATAGTGTCCCGGACCCCGGTGATCGGACCTTCGGAGACCTCCACACACTCGCCTCGCTCGACGCTGTAGCTGGCGGTGTGCCAGGGGGAGTGTGCGATCTCCAGGCAGTCGGTTGAGGTTCCGCTGTAGCTGGACTTGAACCAGTGCAGGGCGCGCGGCTGCATCGCTTTACTCCTTCTCCAGAGCCTTGGCGGTAAGGCTCAGGAAGCCGATGGTCTGCGTCGGGCGCCAGGCGTCAGCCAGCAAACGCTCGAAAACTTCTGTGTGCCGGCCCAGGGAGGCCTGATCGTCCCAGAAGAGACTCGTGTTGTCGGTGATGGTTACGAGCACCGTCAACTCGTCCAGAGTGAGGAGCGAGAACTTACCGATCTCCAGGGCGGCATGGGCACCAGCTTCGAAGGGGAGCACCTGGAGGGTCACGTTCGGCTGCTCCGAGATCTGGGTGAGATGCCGAATCTGCTCGGCCATCAGCTTAGGGCCTCCGACCGTCGTGCGGATCGCGGCCTCGCTGACGATAGCCCACAGGTGCGAACCGTTGGTTTGCCATACTTCTTGTCGGTTCAGGCGTACCTCAACGCCGGAGTCCACCATCCCAGGTGAAGCACTTGGCATGGTGCCCTTGAAGAGGGCACGTACATAGCCTTCGGTCTGCATGAGACCTGGGATCAGCACGGGCTCATAGGTTCGGATGCGTCGGGCCGCGCTCTCCAAGCCGATGTACGTTCCGTAGTCCTCGGCGATGCCACTGGACTGCCACCAGCCAGAGGATCGTGCCTCTCTCCGCATATGGAGGAAGCGTTGAACGGCCTCCGGCGCAAGACCGTAGTACTCCAAGAGGCGCTCAAGGCTTCCGGGGCCGGGGATCACTCCCTCGACGCCCGGTGTCTCCCAACGGGAGACCGTGGAGACGTTGACCTTGATGGCCTTGGCCACCTCGGATAGCTTCCGATCACCGCGCAATTTGCGCATCTCGGTCGCAAGCTGCCATTGCGCGACAGTCGGGCTCATAGTCATGTCCTCCATGGTGACGACTTCCGCATCGTTCGCCAAGCCGATCTGGGAAATCTGTATATGCTGATTGCATTTGCGTGTTTCATGGTGTCTACTGTAGTCGGCTCCGCACTCCCCGTGGCGAGGGGTGCGCCACTCCTGGGAAGGGACCGTTATGGCTGCTGAACGGCGCGGACGGGCAGGCGCGAGCGGTGGAGGAGGTAGCGATGGGACCGCCGACGAGCTGTGGGGACGGTTCGGGGCGAGACTGAAGGCGGCGAGAAGGCGGGCCTGTCGTTCGAATTCCTGGCTGACGAGTGCGTGACCTCGGCCGATCTCCTCCACGAGGTGGAGACCGGAAGGACCGCCCCCGATCGCCGTCTGATCGTCGATCTGGACCGGAAGCTGAGCGGGGAGGGTGTCCTGTGGGACGCCTGGGCGCAGGCCCTCATCACCGACGAACTCTCCGCCGGAGCCACCGTTGCCGACCTGATCCCGTCAGCGCAGCAGATCCGCGTGTACGCCCCGCTCGTCCTGCCGGACGCCTTCCTCACCGAGGGCTACGCCCGCGCGGTCAACCGGGCCGAGCGGCCGATGGAACCGAACCACTACCTCCACGACCGGCCCCAGACGTCCCGCCTGATGCCGACCACGTCCGGGCCGCCGTTCTACTGCGTGGTCGCGGACGCCGCCGCCCTGACCCGTATCGTCGGCAGCGTGGACGTCACCCGCAAGCAGTGGGAGTTCCTCCACGCACTGGCCTCCGGCGACCGGGTCAGCCTGCACGTCATCCCGCACGGCGCTTCCCACCACCCCGGCCTGCGCGGCGCGTTCTGGACCCTGTCTTTCTCACCCCGCCACGCCTTCGTCCACACCCCGCACCCGCGCGGCCCCGGTCACCTGGTCACCGACGCGTCGCTCGTCAAGGGATACGCCGATCTCTTCGCCACCCTCCAGGGTGCCGCGCTGTCCGCCCCCGACTCCCTGCGCTTCCTGGAGAAGCTGCTCCGCTCGCGAGAACCCGGGCCCAAGGCCATCGGCGTCGGTCCCGAACCCGCTCCGAGCTCAGACCACACCAGCGCCCCTGCGTCGACCGAGCCCCACGGCACCGTCGATGTCCTGCGGTTCCTCCGCTGAGGAGCACGGGACCCGAAACGAAGAATGCTCTGGCGGGTGCTTGCACCACCCACCAGAGCATGCCGACAACCGATGACGGAATCAACGGAAAGGAAAGCCGACATGCCCATGGTGCCGCACCCGCGCGCTCCGATCCACACCCCCACCCCACCCTTCGCCGGACGGCGCTGGCCCTCCCGCGACTACCCCGGCGACCTCGCCCAGACCACCTGGGTCCGCGCGGACCTGCGCGCCGACCTCGCCCGCCTGGAGGGCGCGGCCCCAGACTGGTCGGAGAGCGTGGTGTTGTGCGCGAGCGAGATGTTCGCCAACGCCTGTGACCACTCGCGCTCCGGTGAGGACCCCGACGGCCGCGTCATCCGCACCCTGTCGATGCCCACCGCCACGAAGGTGCACGTGTCGATCATCGACGACGGTGTCCGGGAGACGACCGCGACCATCAGCGGCCCCCGGATCCCCGCGCAGCGCACCGCCCAGGAATGGGAGGAGGCCGAACGCGGTCGGGGCCTGCTGCTCATCGACCACCTGGCCACCGCGTGGGGCACCCGGGCGGTCGTGGACTTCCCGTTCTGCGGCGGCCTGGGAACCGTGATCTGGGCCGAGTTCGCACTACCCGTCGCCGCGTGCGCGAGCGCGGGACGGTGAGCGGCGACATCCGGTGTCGCTCCTGGCCGGGCCAGCCGCACGGCCAGCGCTCCGACCGCGAGTAATACCTCCTGGCCGAGCTGCGTGGCAATCCCCGGGTCGCCTACCGCCAGGCCCACGGCGAGCTCCCCGTTTGGATGCGCGATCCGTCGCTTGTGCCGACCGTGCCGAGGTCCGTCCCCGTAGTCCAGCGCAGGCCGCACAGCCACCGCATACCCCGCTCCAGCGGTTGGATCCTGGCCACCCACACCGTCGCCGCCCTGACCGGCGCGCTGGTGTTCCACCTGACCATGGATCTGCTCTGAATTCGCTCATGTGAGGCCGTGCCGGGGGACCCACCGCCCCCGGCACGGCCGCCGCTGCGGTGCACGGAAGGCGTACTACTGAAAGACTGGAGCCATGCAGGACAACCGATTCTCGCTCACGCGTGTGCAGCTGCGGCACTACAGAAGCATCGCCAAGGCTGACATCAGCCTCGGCCCCTTGCTCTTCCTGGTGGGTCCCAACGGCTCGGGTAAGAGCAATGTGCTCGACGCGTTGAGGCTGCTGTCCGAGGCGTTGCAGACCACGCTGGATCACGCCCTGCGCACCAGGGGCGGTGCGGCCGAAGTACGTCGGCGATCCACCGGACACCCCAATCACTTCGGGATCAACCTGGAGTTCCGTGGACCCGCATCCTCTGGAAAGTACAGGTTCGAAGTAGGGGCAGTGCAGGGGGGCGGTTTCAAGGTCACCCGGGAGGAGTGCCATGTGCACACCACGGGAGTTGGGGACGCTCGTCGCGGAAGCTTCAAAGTACACAATGGAAAGCTGATCGAATCCTCCGAACCCGTCATGCCTCCGGCGAGTGAGAAGCGCCTGTACCTCGTCTCCGCCTCAGGCCTGGACATCTTCCAGCCTGTCTTCGAAGGGCTCGCCGGTATCAACGTGTTCAGCCTGAACCCTGACGCCATGCGCGAGCCGCAGGCCCCGGATTCAGGAGAGTTCCTGCGCAGGGACGGAGCCAACATCGCCAGCGTGATGCATCGGCTGGACCAGGTGGCCAGGAGCCGAATCGAGGAATACCTGCGCAACATCGTCCCGGGCATGCGCGGTGTGTCACGTAAGGACTTGGGAAACTGGGAGACCCTGGAGTTCACCCAGGAAGTTCCGGGGGCCCGCGACCCATGGCGGTTTCCAGCCCAGTCGGTCTCGGACGGGACACTGCGAGCTCTCGGAGTTCTCGTCTCGCTGTTCGCTGACAGTGGAGACACGCTCAGCACTATTGGCATCGAGGAACCCGAGAGTGCTTTGCACCCCGCGGCCTCCGGGGTGCTCCTGGACGCTCTGCGGGACGCGAGCGCTCGGCGTCAGGTCATCGTCACCAGCCACAGCCCCGATCTGCTGGATCGGGACGACTTCGAACTCGAGCAACTCTGTGCGGTCCGTTCCGTGGGAGGTGAGACCCGGATCGGTCCACTGGATGAGGCTGGCGCGCTTGCGATGCGGGAACACCTGTACACACCCGGCGAACTCCTGCGTACGGATCAGTTGCTCCCCGAAACGGCCCAGTTGTCCCTACCCTTGGAAGGAGCCTGATGTCCTTCGCGATCATCGCTCCCATCGTGGAAGGGCACGGCGAAATGCCTGCGGTTCGAGTTCTCCTCCCCCGTATAGCCGCTGAGTACTCCGGAACAGCGGTGCAGGTGGAACAACCCTTCCGTCTGGATTCCGCCAAGATGCGCAAGTCGGAGGAGTTGGCGAAGGCGATTCGTGTTCAGTCAGCGCGTGTACGGGGCCACGGCGGAGTCCTCGTTCTTCGGGACGGCGACGACAAGGACAAGAAGTGTCCTGTGGAGCTCGCCAAGGAGATGGCGCCGGCTCCGGGGGTGGTGAATGTGGCGGTCGAGATCGTCATCGCACGGCACGAGTACGAGGCGTGGTTCCTCGCCGCGGCCGAGTCTCTCCGGACGCATTCCGCGGTACGGGATGACGCTGAGGCGCCCGAGGACCCTGAGGTGCGGCGCGACGCGAAGGGGGCGCTGCGCGCCATCATGAACGAGCCCTACCGGGAAACCCTGCACCAGGCCAGGTTCTCGGCCGCCATGGACCTTCGCTTGGCCGAACGGCGCAGCCGCTCCTTCCGACGGTTGATCCATGCGGTACAGATCCTGGTCGGAGCACCCACCGGACGTCGCGAGCGGTGAGGCCGTGCCGGGTGACCCACCGGGGGACTCTTCGACGCCTGTGCCGCGAGTTCGGTGGGCGCCTGCACCGACGCCCGGCACGTCGTCGCGTACGGCGACGGCGAGGTGCGCCGCCAGTTCAACGTGTGCTTCCGTGCCCGGGTGGTCGGGGAGAGCTGGAGGTCGGCGACGCGTCGCACGAGGTCGGCTGGTGCGCGGCCGGAAGGTGCCGATGCACCGCACCCAGCGCGTGCGCGTCGAACACGCCCTGAGACGGGACGCACTCCACGCGGGCTGACCGGGGCTCGTAGCCGAGTACAGCACCGTCGCGGGTGTGGCCGCAGTCGGGCGCGGACACCGTGTGTCGGCGGAATGTGGTTGTCTTCTCACATGGGTGTGGAGATCGAGCGATTCCTGCGGTTGGTGACGGAACTGCCCGCATGCGCGCACACGGAGTCGGACGCCTACACGACGTTCCGTGTCAAGGGCAAGCCGTTCGGCTACCTGTGGCCGCGTACCGCCACGGTGGGGCTGAAGCAGACGCTGGTCGAACAGGCCGCGCTCGTGGCGGAGCGCCCCGAGGTGTTCGAGGTGCAGTTCACCGCTGGCGGGTTCGGCTGGGTGGTCGTGCATCTCGACGGGATCGACCTGGACGAGCTGAGCGAGCTCACCCTGGAGGCCTGGTACCTGACCGTGCCCGAGGACATGCGGGACGTCTCGCCGACGCCGGAGGCCCTCGTCGAGGCCTCGTCAGAGTGAGCCGCTGAACGTTCGCCGGTCGGGACACCGCGGCAGACCCCTACCCGAACATGCCCTCCGCGACGGCGGAGGACAGGTCGTGGCGCGGCTCGCGCCCGCCTGGGCCTCTTGACCCGGGTGATGTCCCAGGCGAACACCTGACCGAGCCCGCGCGATCGGCGACCCGGGAGCTCGCCCGGCTCCCCCGGGACTGCGCTCCTCGGGCAACGGGCGGTGTCCACCGACCATGTCCGAGTGCCCTCACGGAACGTCACCCGGGCCGTCTACGATCGCGGCCATGGATCCTCAGGCGTCGCTGTCCGTTCCGCTCCCCTCCGGCCGCGTGCATTCCTCCTACGCGGGAGACCCCCTGCTCTGGGTGAGCGACGAACCCGTGGCGGTCGGCCTGTGGCCCCGGCTGCTCGCCGAGTCCCCGCGGTCGGGATGGTGGCCGCTGCTGCTGGACGACTTCGACCGGCACATGGACCGGTTCCTGGAGGCGCCGACGCTCACGCGGTTCACCTCGGTCACCGACCACGATCCGGCCGAGCTCCTGGCCCGGTGGTGGGGGACCTACACCGGCTCCTTCGACCCCGAGCCGGGGGAGACCGGCCCGGACGTGACCGCCCCCTTCGGCACGGACTGGCCCGGAACGGTTCCCGCCGCCCCGCTCCCGCAGGGCGCGGCGGACGGTACGGCCGCCGAGTGCGCCGATCTCCTGGTCGAGTTCGTGTCCGGCCAGCGCCTGGGCCTGGTGCGGGCCCCCTCGGGGGCGCGGGCCCTGCTCGCGTGCGGATGGTCGGGCGCGCTCAACTACGACAACGACACGGCCGTCTTCGCCGCCGTCGTGGCCGACTGGGAGCGCCGGTTCGGCGCGCGCGTCCTGGGCCTGGGATTCGACACCCTGACGCTGAGCGTCGCCGCGCCGCCCACCGACCTCGACCAGGCCCTGCGCGTGGCCGCCGAGCACTTCGCGTTCTGTCCGGACCAGATCCTGCAGGGGCACGCCCACAGGCTTCGGGGCTACGCCGGGCACCTGGTCGACCGCCCCGTCTGGACCTTCTGGTGGGACTGAGGGGGCGCTCCGGCGGATGGGTTCACCGAGCGGGAACCCTCGGCGCCGGAACGGACGAGACGTGAGCCTCGACCCGGGGGCCTGGAGCTGGCGGGGGCGCTGGGCGTCTTGTGCGGGCCGCCGCGCGCAGTCGCCGGTGGTCAGGGTGTTTCGAGGAGCTCATGGAGCGCCTCGGCGAACTGTGCGGGGCGTTCGACCGGTCCGAGATGGCCTCCGGGGAGTTCGGTCAGGGGGAGGTCGAGCCGGGCGGCCAGGGCGGCCGCGGTCCGATAGGGCAGTTGGCCGCGGGAGTCGACACCGGCCACGGGGAGGAGCCTGCCAGCGTGCTCGTCGAGTGCGGCCAGGTCGGGTTCGTGGGTGGTGAACGGGACCAGGATGTGTTCCAGCATGACCGACTGAAGCTCCCCGAGGCGGGTGAAGAGCTCAGTGAGCGCGGGGCCGGGTGGTTCGGGCTCGGTGTCGGCGTAACCGTCGAGCCACGTGCCCGCGTGGCGGAGTTCGGGGGTCCCCGTGGCGGTGCCGGGGGCGGTCATGGCGGCCGTCATCAGCGCTTGGGCTTCGGCCGGGCCCTGGGTTCGTGCGGCGGCGCGCACCGATGCGAGCGCGGCGCGGTGGCGCGAGGCATCCGGCAGCAGGTTGACCATCGGCGGCTCGTGGACGATGGCCAGGCGGACGCGGTCGGGGTGGCGGGCCAGTAGTTCGAGGGCGGTGACGGCGCCGGAGCTGAATCCGAACACGACCGGCGGCGCGTCGAAGAGCGCGTCGATGAGGCCGAGCGCGTCTTCGGCGTGGTCCTCGGGGCGCTGGTCGCCGATCACCGTGTCGGGCTGTCGCCGGGAGGCCACGCGGCTGGACATGGCGACGACGTCGTACCGGTCGGCCAGACGCGAGGCGAACGGGTCGAACATGCCGCCGTGTCCCACGCCGCCGGGGATGAGCAGCAGCGGCGTGCCGTCGCCACGGCGGTCGTAGTTCACGGCGACGTCGTTCAGGGTGAGGGTGTCGGTGGGCACGTGATGTTCCTGTCTGGGGTCAGATCTGTGACCAGTGGGTCAGAGTGTGGTGGAGTGCGTTGACCGCGCGTCGCCACGAGGCGTCCAGGTCGCGGTCGGCGGTGAAGCCGCCGACGGCCTCCAGATCGCTGAAGCCGTGAAAGGTGCTGCGCAGCAGTCGGACCGCGTCGGTGGCGTCGGGTTCGGCCAGGTCGTAGCCGCGCAGCAGCGCGTAGCACGCTTCGACGATGCGCGTCACGCCGGTGGACGCGGCGAGCCTCTCGGGCGGCACCGGATACCGGGTGGCGGCGTACCGGCCAGGATGCCCGGTCGCGAACGCCCGGTAGGAGTCGGCGAAGGCGGTCAGGGCCGCGTGGCCGGACCGTCCGGCCACCGCCTGTCCCAGGGTGTGCGCCCATTCGTCGTGTGCCAGCAGGGCCACGCTCTCCAGGAGGTCGGCCAGGCCTCGAACGTGTGTGTACAGGCTGGCGTCGCGGACACCGAACCGCTCGGCGAGCACCGCGAGCGTCAGGCGGTCGAATCCGATCTCGTCGGCGACGTCGGCGGCGGCGGACACCAGCGTGTCCCGGGTGAGTCCCACGCGCGGCATGAAATTCCTAAGGCTCCTAGGTTTTTTCCTATATTGCCTAGGATTTGACGCCGGGGCAAGTCGGTTGCCGCGAGTGAGGTCGACGCGGGGGGCGGTACACCGCGCCGCGCTCGGGCGGGACGGGCTCGCCGAAGGCGACCGCCGACGCCACGCCGGGGCATCCCCCCGCGACCGGGGTCAGTGCCCTCCGTCGGTCAACCGCTTCTTCTGGACCTTGCCCATCGCGTTGCGCGGCAGGGCCTCGACCACGCGCACCTCGCGCGGGCGCTTGTGGACCGACAGCCGGGCGGCCACGTGGTCGACGACGGCCGCCGGGTCGACGGCGTCGCCCACCAGGTAGGCGACGATCCGCTGCCCGAGGTCGTCGTCGGGCTCGCCGACCACCGCGGCCTCGCGTACCGCGGGGTGGCCGAGCAGCACCGCCTCGACCTCCCCCGCGCCGACCCGGTAGCCGCCGGTCTTGATCAGGTCGACCGACATCCGGCCGACGATCCGGTGCCAGCCCTGGCCGTCGCGGACCGCCGCGTCGCCGGTGCGGAACCACCCGTCCTCGGTCCACGCCGCGGCGGTGGCCTCCGCGAGACCGCGGTAGCCGTCGAACAGGGTGGCGCCGCGGACCTGGAGTTCACCGACGGCCTCCCCGTCGGACGGAACGGTAGCGCCGCCCTCCCCGCGCAGCCGCGACTCCACGCCCGGCAGTGTCGTGCCCACCCATCCGGTGCGGCGCGGCGCGTCGGCGCGTGCGGCCAGGGTGATCAGCGACTCGGTCATCCCGTACCGTTCCACGGGGCTGTGGCCGGCCAGCGCGCGCAGGTCCTCGGCCACCGGGTCGGGGAGGGCGGCGCTGCCGGAGACCAGCAGGCGCGCCCCGGACAGGGCGCGGGCGGCGGCCGGTTCGCGGGCGATCCGCGACCACACGGTCGGCACGCCGAAGAACAGGGTGCCTCCGTCCCCGGCCGCGGCGGCGTAGGCGGCGGGGGAGGGGCGGACGGTGTGCACGAGGGGACTCCCCACGCGCAGGGCTCCCAGCACGCCCAGGACCAGACCGTGCACGTGGAACAGCGGCAGCCCGTGGACGAGGACGTCGTCGGGGGTCCAGGCCCAGGCGTCGGCGAGCCCGTCCAGGCAGGCGGCCATGGCTCCCCGGGAGAGCACGGCGCCCTTGGGCGGACCGGTGGTCCCGGACGTGTACAGGATCAGCCCGGTGGACCCGGGGGACGGTTCGGCGAACGCGGCGGACGAGCGTTCGGAGGGGTCGACGGGCACCGCGGGAAGGTCGACGCCCTCCCGCTGGTCGCCCAGCCACAGTGCGGCGCCGGAGTCGCGCACGATGTGGCGGCGCTCGTCGGTCCCCGCGTCGGACGGAACCGGCACCACGGGGACACCGGCCAGCAGGCCGCCGACCACCGCGACCACCGTGCGCAGCGAGGCCTCCCCGTGCACGGCGACGGCCTCGGCCCCGGCGATCCGCCGGGCGACGGCCGCCGCCGCGGACCACAGCCCGTCGCGGTCGAGTTCCCCGTCACCGACGCGCACCGCGGGACCGTCGCCCGCACCGGAGCCCAGCAGCATGTCCCGTCCCCGCTCTCGTCCGTCCCCGATCCGGTCGCGAGCCAGTAGACCACACACCGGACGCACGCCCCGCCGCGTGTTCGCTGGAGCGGTACGGCCGACAGAGCCCGTACGGAGGCCGTGGGTGTCGACGGGCGCCGTCGGCGAAGGGTGGCCGGGCACCTGCTGGACGGCCGGCGGCCGCGTGCCGGGGTCCGCGCCGAACTCGGGCGGCCGGGCACAGGGGCCGCCGTCCCGAGCGTGCTCGGGCGCGGCCACGCGACCGCCGGAGCCGCCCGGTGGTCCGGGCGGTTCGCGGCTGGTCAGGGGTTGACCGCCGGGACTGCGCGCGTCAGCCCCGGTGCGCGGGGCCGGGACGCAGTCCGAACGGGACGCCGAGGCCCGTCAGCCAACCGCCCTCCTCCAGCAGGCCGAAGACCTCCTGGGTGACCTCCTGGTCCGGGGCCCGGCGGGGCGGCCAGCCGAACTCCGCGGACACCATCGCCCAGCTCGGGCCGTGGCCGTGTTCGTCGCGGTAGTCGGCCACCCACCGGGCGACCGCGGCCTCGCGGCCCGCGAGCAGGTCCCGGGCGCGGTCGGGGACGGGAACCTCGGCGGGTGTGGTGGCCGGGGCGACCCGCGGCGGGGTCGGCGGCACGAACGGGACCGGCGCCATGGGCATGGTCAGCTCGGTCAGGTGCGCCTCGACCGTCGGCCCCTCCGTCCGCAGGTCCCGGATCCAGTCGAGCCGCAGCAGCCACTCGGCCAGCTCGGTGACCTCGTCCGGCCCGCCGGTCAGGGCGCAGGCGGCCACGACGTCGTCGACCGGCAGGCGGATCCGCCCCCCGCTGTCGGCCTCGGCGGCCAGGTAGGCCGCGACCAGGCGCAGGCGGTTGGGCTTCTTGCGCATCTTCTTGTGGGTCAGGCTGCGGGTCACCCAGCCGGAGGCGCGCGAGCGCACGCCGTTGCCGACGTCCCACGGGTTGCCCTGGAGGTCGGGCAGGCCGCACCGGGCGATGTCGGAGGGCTCGGCGTTGATCGCCCGTTCGGGGGTGGTGTCGAGCCATCCGGACGAGACCAGTGTGCTCAGGGCGGCGTGCGCGTCCTCCATGCGCAGCGACCGCACGTCCTGGCCCGTCATGTTCGCGTAGCCCTTGATCGCACCGCGCAGGGCGCACGTGAGCGCGAGCAGACGGCTGTCGGGATCGTCGCCGACCGAGCGCCGTTTCAGGTAGGTCCACACGTCGCGGAGGAAGCCGGACTGCAGTTCGTTGAGCGGCAGCGGGCCGCGCTTGTGCGGCTTCTTGGGCTCCTCCCGCTGCCGTCGCAGGTGCTCCTGCTCCTTCCTCTTGCGCTCCTTCTTGGTCGAGGGCTTCCTGCGGTCGGCCCAACCGGGCGGGATGCTGATTCCCAGTTCGGCGCAGCGGGCGCACTCCATCGCCGCCGCCAGGTCCTCGTTGGGCTTGTGGAACCTGGGCTGGGGGACCTTCGCGGGCCGGGAGGAGACGTGCACGTCACTGGTCACGGTGCGTTGCGTCATGTGAGGAGGGTAGCGACGATCCCGTCCCTGTTGTCCGCGATCCACGGAATCGGGCGGCCTACGCACGCGTGGGCGGTCCGAGCACCGCACCGACCGCGCTCGCGGCCCCGGCGCGGATCCGGTCCCAGCCGTAGCCGCTCTCGCGCAGGTGGGCGTTGAGGTCGGCGTCCACCATGCCCAGCAGGACGTGGGCGAGGTGGTCGGGGTCGGGGCGGTCGGCGCACAGGATCGCCAGGTGCCGGTGCCAGAACACGTAGGACCCGACGCGGTAGCGCACGCCCGGCGCGGACGTCTCCGACAACCGGACCAGGTCGAGGTGGTCGGCCAGGTGGGTCAGGTAGGCGTCGAAGAAGGCCAGCGCGCGTTCCCGGGCGGGCGCGCCCGGGCCGAGCGGGGGATCGCCGAAGACGATCCGCTCCTGGAGTTCGCGTTCGCGTCGGTCCAGCAGCGCGGCGACCAGTCCGGACTTGTCGCCGAACCGGCGGAAGACCGTCCCCTTGCCGACCCCGGCCGCGCGGGCGACGGCGTCGGCGGTGAGCGCCTCCACACCGCCCTCGGCGAAGAGGCGCGCGGCGGCGTCCAGGAGGCGGGCCCGGTTGCGTGCCGCGTCGGCCCGCTCCCGCGGGGGCCGCCGCAGCACCTGAAGCAGTTCGTCGTCCACGTCGAGCAGTCTACTAGACAAACGGACTTTGGTCCGGTTAGGCTCGTCGACGTAAGCGGACCGCAGTCCGGATAGAGGAGGACGAACATGACCGCACTCATCAGCCGTGAGGAACTCCAGGGGCACGTCGACGCGGGGACGGTGACCGTGGTGGACGCCCTCGGCGGCGCCTACTACAAGCAGCAGCACCTGCCCGGCGCCGTGGCACTGCTCGCCGACGAGGTGGCCGACCGGGCGGCCCGGGTGCTCCCCGACAAGGACGCCCTTATCGCCGTCTACTGCTCCAACCCGGCCTGCGGCAACAGCCAGGCCGTGGCCACCGCCCTGGAGGGGCTCGGCTACAGCCGGGTGCGCAAGTACCGCGAGGGGATCCAGGACTGGGTGGAGGCCGGGCTGCCCGTCGACAAGGGCTGACGCGACGCGTCGGGGAACCGGCCACGCGTCCGGTGGGGCAGGATCGGTGCCATGGGTGAACTGGTGCTGATCAGACACGGGCAGACCGAGTGGAGCCGCGCACGGCGGCACACCGGTCGCACGGACCTTCCCCTGACCGAGCGGGGGGAGCGGGAGGCCGAGGCCCTGCTCCCCCTGCTCGCCGGGCGCGACATCGACCTGGTGGTGACCAGCCCGCTCCGGCGTGCGGTGCGCACGGCCGAACTGGCAGGTCTGGGGGAGGCGGTCCCCGACCCCGACCTCATGGAGTGGGACTACGGCGGCTACGAGGGCGTCACCACCGCCGAGATCCTGCGCGAGCGGCCGGGCTGGAACCTGTGGACGGACGGGGTTCCGGAGGGCGACGGGGAGCACCCGGGGGAGAGCGTCGAGCACGTCGGGGAGCGCGTCGACCGCGTGCTGGCCGCCGTGTCCCTGCTGCTCGGGAACGCGTCCGGACCCGACGTGGCGCTGGTGGCGCACGGCCACGTCCTGCGCGTGCTCACCGCGCGCTGGCTTGGCCTGGCGCCCTCCGAAGGAGCGTTGTTCCGCCTGGACACCGGGGCCGTGAGCACCCTCGGCCGCGAACACGGACGTCCCGTCATCACCTCCTGGAACCGCACCGCCTGAGCACGTCGGGATCCGGGAGGCGTGTCTGGGCCGGGCGTGGCCCGAAGAGCGTGCCACGTCCGTACCCGGGGTGGGCCGGGCACGGCCCGCGGCGTCAGTCGCCGCGGTCGGCCTCCTGCCCCCTCGGGCCGTGCCACCGGTAGGGGTGCACGGTGACGTCCAGGTGTTCGGGCGCCGTCGGCGGGTAGCGTCCCGCGCGGCGCCCGAAGGACCGTGCCCACGGGGCGGCCGTGATCCCGTGCGCGTACACGCTCAACAGGACGGTCACACCCGCGACCAGGAGGATCCGGTCCGCCTCGGCGATGTCGCCCTGCTCGACCACGAGCAGGGCGAACACGATCGACGCGAGCCCCCGCGGACCGAACCAGCCGAGGAAGCACACCGTCTCCGGGCGCAGCCGCGCTCCCAGGGTCGACAGGGCCACCGCGAGGGGCCGCACCACCGCCAGGCTCAGCACCGCGTACGCCAGGGTCCGCCCGTCGACCTCGCCGATCAGAGGGCCGATGATCACCGCCCCGAACAGGGCGAACGTCATCAGCGTGAGGAGTTCGCCCTCGCGTTCGGCGAACTGGTGCACGCACTCCCGCTGGCCCGAGGCCAGCCCTCCGAAGGCCAGACCCGCGACGAACACCGCCAGGAAGCCGCTGCCCGTCGTCACCTCGGCGCCGGCGTAGGCCAGCCCGGCGACCCCGACCGAGAACAGGCGGCGGTGGGTGGCGTTGACCCATCCGGCGGCGTCGGCCCGGGTGATCGCCCACGCGCCGACCGCGCCCACGGCGACACCGGCCAGCGCCCCCACCCCGATCTGCCCCGCCGCGAAGCCGACCCACGACCACGCGGACCCCTCCAGCCCCTCCGAGGCGGCCGCGAGCGCGGCGAACACCATCACGGCGGGCAGGGCGATGCCGTCGTTGAGCCCGCTCTCGACGTTCAGGCTCTGCCGGATCCGCACGGGCAGGCGCCGGTCGGAGACCATCGCCGTTCCCAGCGCCGCGTCGGTGGGCGCGAGCACCGACGCCAGCAGCGCCGCACCCGCCAGGCTGAGACCGGGCAGGAGTCCGTAGGCGACCCCCGCGCCGATGGCGATCGCGAGGGGCATGCCGACTCCGAGGAGGCGGAGGGGGATGTGGTACTCGCGTCGCAGCACCCGGAGGTCGATGCGGACGGCGTCGGTGAACAGGACGAGCACCAGGGTGGCCTCGGTGAGGACGCGGACGGTGGTGCTCGTGGCGCTTCCGCCCAGCAGACCCAGCCCTCCGGCTCCCAGCAGCAGACCGCCGGTCGTGAACACCATCGGCGCCGTCAGGGACGTCCCCTGGGTGCGCCCCGAGACCAGCGCGTAGCCGATCAGGAGCACGGCGAACGCGATCACGTCCGACACACGGCCACCTCATCCCGGTCGACGCTCCGACACCGATCGTGTCAGCACGGACCCGGTGAGGCGAGCACCCCACGCTGGACCCGCGCCGATCGGTCCGCGACTCTCCGCCCCCTCAGGTGTGGCGGTCGAGCACGTCGGCGAGGACCTCGCAGGCACGGCGCAGCTGGGACAGGTCGGCTGAGCCGTAGCCGATGACGAGACCGTGCACGGTGGGCTCCCCGGGACTCGTGTGGCCGGTGTCCACGACCAGGACGCCGTGTTCGGCCGCGGCGTCGACCACCCCGGCCACGGCGTGCGCGGGGAGCGGAAGCAGCACGTGCAGCCCCGCGGTGTCCCCGGTCAACCGCGGCCCCAGGTACTCCACCAGCAGCCCGCGGCGGCGGGCGTACTCCCGGCGCATACGGCGCAGGTGCCGGTCCAGGTCGCCGCGTTCCAACAGCAGGGCCGTGGCCGCCTGGGCGGGACCGCTCGTGCGGTCGGTCAGCTGTGCCCGGACCTCGGCCACCCGCTCCACCAGGGCGGGTCCGGCGACGAGCCACCCGATACCCAGGTCGGGGGAGAGCGTCTTGGACAGGGTGCCCAGGAGGATCACCCGGCCCGGGTCCAGACCGTACAGGGCGGGCAGCGGGGCGACGTCGTACCGGAACTCGGCGTCGTAGTCGTCCTCGACGACCATCGCCCCGTTCGTCCGCGCCCACGCCAGGAGCCGCTCGCGTCGCGGGATCGGCAGCCGCCCGCCCAACGGGTACTGGTGGGCGGGCGTCGTGTAGGCGACGGACAGGTCTCGGGGCAGGTCGTCGGTCAGGATCCCGTCGTGGTCGACCGGGCAGGGGACGACCTCGGCCCCGCGCGACCCCAGGACGCGGTGGGCCTTGGCGTAGCCGGGGCTCTCCACCCCCACGCGCGTGCCGGGGCCGAGGAGGGTCGCCGCGACCAGGTCGAGGCCGTTGCCGGTGCCCCGGGTGACCAGGACGTTCTCCGGCCCCACCCGGACACCGCGGGCCCGGCGCAGGTGCTCGGCCAGCAGGGCGCGCAGACGGGGCAGGCCGCGCGGATCGGGGTCGTCGTCGAAGGGCTCCTCGGCCGCGTGCCGCCAGGCCCGGCGCCAGGCGGAGCGGTCGATGTCGAACACCCACGGTGCGCCCGGCCGGAGGTCGACCGACCCCCGCCGCCTGGCCTCCGGCCGGGACAGGCGCGGAGCGCAGGGGCGTACCGGGGGCGGGGCGACGGTGGGCAGGGGGCCGTGGTCGGCGACGAAGGTCCCGGACCCGTGCCGTCCCTCCAACCAGCCCTCCGCGTAGAGCTGCTGGTAGGCCTCGGTCACCACGGTCCGGCTGACCCCCAGCTGCGCGGCGAGGGCACGGCTGGAGGGCAGGCGCTCGCCGGGCTGGAGGTAGCGCTCCGACATACCCTCGCGCAGCGCGTTCGCCAACTGCGCGGTGAGCGGCGAAGCGGCGTCGCGATCCAGATCGATGGGCAGGTCGGTGAGGTGCCGTGCCACAGTGGTCTCCTGTTTCGGGCCGGAAGTGGACATGGTCTGGGTATCCACTTCTGTCTAGCGTAGGAGCATGCTCTCCACCACCGAACGGACCCGGCTCGGCCGGGCCAAGCACAAGGCCAGGACCGACCGCGCCGAACTGTACGACCTCCTGGACGCCGCACTGGTCTGCCACCTCGGAGTGGTCGTGGACGGCGCGCCCATGGTGGTCCCCACCGGGTACGGACGCGTCGGTGACACCCTCTACCTGCACGGATCCACCGGAGCGCGGTCGCTGCGCGTCCCGGGCGAGGTGTGCGTCACCGTGACCCTGCTCGACGGCATCGTCCTGGCGCGCTCCACGTTCCACCACTCGGTCAACCACCGCTCCGCCATGATCTACGGGACACCGCGCGTGGTCACCGACGAGGACGAGCGGACGGCCGGGCTGCGGGCGCTGACCGAGCACCTGGCCCCGGGGCAGTGGGACGTGGCGCGCCGCCCCAACGCCAGGGAGATGGCGGCCACGCGCGTGCTGGCGCTGTCGCTGGAGGAGGCCTCGGTCAAGGTGCGGACCGGCCCGCCCGCGGACGACGACGAGGACCGCGCGCTGCCGGTCTGGGCGGGCGTGCTGCCGGTGCGCCAGGTCTTCGGCGAGCCCGAGCCCGACCCCGCGCTGGCGTTCGACCTGGCGGTGCCCGACCACGTCGCGCACCGCCCCGACCCGGCCTGAGCCCGGCCGAGCATACGGGGAGTCCGCCACCGAGGACCTCATTACCGCTGGTCAGCGTGTGTCTCCACGAAGATCGTGCCTCCGTGTCATTGACTGGTTCTCGACTGTTGTGCCGAGTGGGCTTTCGGAGGAGAAGGCATGTCTGTTCGGAAAACGCTGTGCACCGTCGCGCTCGGGGTCGTCGTCGGGCTGGTCCCCGGATCGGTGCACGCCCAGACCCCGGAGGAGCCGGTGGAGGTCCGGTGCGAGTCGACGGGTTCGTTCTGGGGCCTGGTGATCTGCGCCGCCACCTGCTCGGAGGCCCTCGGCAAGGAGGCCGTGACGCTGCAGGAGTGCCGGGAGCTGGAGGACTCGACGCGGTAGTACTCCTGCGGTGGCGGCCTGGTGCCTCCCGGGATCCGATACCGATGCGCCGGACGCGGAACCCGTCGGCCGGTTCGGGTGTCGGAGTCCTCTGTAGAGGTGAGTACGCCGGGGCGGTCGGGACCGGCGACAGGAGATGAGGTACCAGCCCGTGTTCGGAATTCTGCGTCCGTGTCGGCACACCCTGCCCGACGGACTCGCCGAGGAGTGGATGTCCCACATGTGCGGGCTGTGCCTGGCGCTGAGGGACGACCACGGGCAGGCGTCCCGGGTCGCCACCAACTACGACGGCCTGGTCGTGTCGGTCCTGGCGGCGGCCCAGGCCGAGGAGTGCGCGGGCACCCGGACGGCGGGCCGTTGCCCGCTGCGCGGGATGCGCGGCGCGGAGGTCGCCGACGGCGTCGGCGCGCGCCTGTCGGCGGCGGTGTCGCTGATGCTGGCCTCCGCGAAGATCACCGACCACATCGAGGACGGAGACGGCTTCTACGCCAGGCGGGGTGTGCGCGCGTTCGCCGGGCGGGTGGCGCGACGGTGGCGCCGGGAGGCGCAGGAGTCGGGCGCCAGGCTCGGGTTCGACTCCGCCGGGCTGCTGGCGGTCGTCGACCGCCAGCGCGAGGTCGAGCTCGCGGCCGGGCCTGGAACCGACGTCCTGACGGTGACGCGGCCGGCCGAGGAGGCCACCGGGGAGGCGTTCGCGCACACCGCGGTGCTGGCGGGGCGGCCCGAGAACGCCGGACCGCTGCGCGAGGCCGGTCGTCTGTTCGGCCGGATCGCCCACCTGCTGGACGCGGTCGAGGACCGCGAGGACGACGAGGCGAAGGGGGCGTGGAACCCGATCACCGCCACGGGCACCGGTGTCGGGCGGGCGCGCCAACTGTGCGACGACGCGGTCCTGGGGGTCCGGCTGGCGCTGGACGAGGCGACGTTCGCCGACGACCGCCTGGTCCGCGCGCTCCTGGTGCGTGAGCTGCGCCGTGCCGTCGACCGGACGTTCGCCCACGCCGGGTACCCCGGTCAGGGACATCCCGCGCACGGCCACCCGCCGTACGAGCCCCCGGGCCACCGGCACCCTGGTCACCAGCGGCGTCGCCGTGAACGCGGCGGCGACCGCTCCTCCGCCGGCGGTGACGGGGGGGACCACGGTTCCGGCGGTTCCTCCGACAAGGGCAGGTGCTGCGGATCCTGCTCGTGCGACACCCCCGCGTGGTCGCACCCGCCCCGGAAGCGCGGCGTCCTGGCGGGATGCGGAGTCGCGCTGTTCATGTGCTGCACCTGCCAGTTCTGCTGCCGGGACCCCCATCCTGGGCCGTGGTCGGGCCAGCCGCGGCACTCCTGGTGCGACGCTTGTGAATTGTGCAACTGCTGCAACTGCTGTGACTGTTGCTGCTGCGACTGACACCCGCACCGTGGCCGGAAACGGCCAACCGCCCGACAACGCACACACTGTCCCGGCGGGACTGCTAAGAGTGGTCGCGGTGGCGTGTGTCCGCGTCAGCCATCCTTCCTTCCCCCGTGAACACGAGGAGCCATGGTGGGCGATCTGTGCCTGCGCATCGGGTTCGACGATGACGTCGACGAACGCCAAGCGGTCCGGGAGACCCGTGGTCTCCTGCGGGTACTGGAACGCCTGGACGCGGACCGTGTGGAGTTCACCCGGGCCGAGGACGCGGAGGGCACACGCGCGGGCGACCCCGTCACGCTCATGGGCGCGGTCACGGTCGCCGGACTCGCGGGCCGGTTCGTCGTCAAGGAGGCGGTCACGCTGATCACCGCCTGGCTGGAGACGCGGGCCGACCGGACCGTGACCCTGGAGGTCGGCGACGTCAGACTCACGGCACAGGGGCCCGTGTCGGCCGAGGAGGTCCGATCCATGGCCGAGGCCCTCGCCAGCGCCTTGCCCGACGCGACCGCCGGCCCCGGCGGCGGGGACGCCGTCCTCGACGGAACCGGGGAGGAGCGGTGAGCCCCAGGCGCCGGCGTACGCGTACCGCCGTCCTCATCGGCGTCGGCGTCCACGACGGGGGAGACTTCCCCGACCTGGCCTCCCCCCGGGCGGACCTCGACGTGATCGGCGCCGCTATCCGGCGCAACTGCCAGTTCGACCAGGTGCGCGTCCTGCCCGACCCGACGCGGGCCCAGGCCTTGGAGGCGATCGAGGCGCCACTCGTGGAGGGGCACCCCGACGACCTCGTCCTGGTGTCCTTCTCCGGCCACGGGTTCATGCCGGACCGCACCGGGCGCCTCCACCTCGCGCTCCGGGACACGCGCAGGGGGCGTCCCGCGGCCACGGCGATCTCGGCCGAGCAGCTCCAGGGCCTGCTCAGCGACTCTCCGGTCACCAGCAAGGTGCTGCTGCTCGACTGCTGCCACAGCGGCTCCTTCGCCGACACCTTCGCGACCCGCTCGGCCGGCGACGACCCCGGCATCGACTTCGAGTACCAGCTCCAGGGCAGGGACAGCGGCACGGGCACCTATGTGATCGCCGCCTGCGGTGCGGGCGAGCGCGCCCACGAGGGCGACAACTCCGGTGGCGCGCGGCCCTCCCCGTTCAGCGCCGCGATCGCCGAGGGGTTGGGCGGCGCGGCCGCCGACGCCGACGGGGACGGCTGGTGCGACGGGTTCGACATCTACCAGTACGCACACAGGAAGGTCGCCGACGACGGCCGCCAGTCCGTCACCGGCTTCGTCCTGGGCATGCGCGGCACCCTGCGGCTGGCCCGCCACGCCGGATCGCTCACCGCCACCCCGCTCGCCTCCGGCGGCACGCCCCCGGGCGGTTCCGCCGGCCCGGCCGCCGTGAGCGGTGCGGTCGGCGACGCTGGCGAGCGGGCGACACCCGCCGCCCGTGCCCCGGCCGCGCCGGACTTCCCCAGGGTGCTCGACTACCTGCGTTCGTGCGTGGGCCGCGACGGCGTCCTGCGGCAGCTTCCCGCGCTCGACAGCGGGGAGGTCGCCGTCTGCCCCGTCGGGAGCGAGCCCCTGCTCACGGGTGTCGCCGAGCGCTGGCCGCTCAGCGGGAGCGACGTGGTGCGGGTGGCAGACAGGGCCCGCCAGGCCGGCGAGGTCCTGCGCTACGGCTATCCCGCGGTCCTGTTCCCCGCGCGGGGACGCGGCCGCGGGCGGGACACCCGGGTGGCACCGCTGTTCGTGATGGACGTCGAGGACGTCACGGAGGCCGGACGGCGCCACCTCGTACCCGTGAGCGAACCCCAGATCAACCAGGCCCTGCTCGCCGCCGTGACGAGGCTCTCGCACGAGGACGTCGCGGAGCTGACGGCGTGGTTCCAGGCCAACCGGTGGGGGGACGGGGTGAGCGGGCTCTCCGACCGGGCCCGCCAAGTCTGCGACCGGCTGGACCTGCGTCTGCTCGCGCCCTTGGAAGCGGGGGCGCTCGGCGCGCGGCTGAGTACCGGCCAGCCGCACCGCGACGGTGTGCAGAACGTCGCGATCGTGTACCGGGCCAACCCCGCGGACCAGGCGAACAAGCAGCTCCTCGGTGACCTGGACCACCGGAACACGGGGATCGGGGTCGACAGGATCGGCTCGACCGCTCTCGGCGCTCTCGACATCCCCGTCGAGGGGGCGGCACGGGCGGTGCCCGCCGGGACCGGACCGGTGCTGCCCGTCGTCACCGGCCGAAGCAACACCGCACAGGAACGGATCGTGGACAGCGCGATGCGCGCTCCGCTGACGGTGGTCACCGGAGCGCCGGGAACGGGCAAGAGCACGCTCATCACGGCCGTGGTGACCTCCGCCGTGGCGGCGGGCCAGTCGGTGCTGGTCGCCTCGACCAACAACGACGCCGTGGACGTGGTCGTCGAATCGGTCAACGCCCTCGTGGACGGGACCGAGCTCATGGTCCGGACGGGCAACGCGGACAGGCGGGCCCGGGAACCGGAGATCCTCAGCCGGATGCGCGACGCGCGCATCGCGGTCTCGCCGGCGGAGTCGGCGACCGCCCGGCACCACCTGGCGGACCTGCGACGCCGACTCGACCACGCGCACCGGCGCCTGGCCGCCATCGGCGCAGCCGAGCACCGACTCGCGGTCCTCGCGCCGGTGCGGCACCGGCTCCGCGGCGCCCTTCCCCGCGAACTCGACATGTCCGGGCTGGGTGACGCCGGGGCCGTCCGCCTGTGGCGGCAGCGCCTGGAACGGGCCCTGCGACCGGGGTGGACCGCGTGGCCCTCCCGCCGGTGGAACAGGCGGCTGGTACGGCGGGGGCTTCGGGTCGAGGCGTCACCGGCCACCGCCGACGTCCTGATGCGGTTCTTCGAGGTCGAACTCGACTGGGCGGACCGTCTGCGTGCCTCGGTCGAGGCGGAGGCGACCGGAGACGCCGCGCTCGCCCACCACCGCGCCCTGGCGCGGGCCCGGGACGAGCGCCGCGGGCACAGCCGCACCCACCTTCTGGGTGAGGTGGCGCGGTCGCTGGCGGAGGGGCGCCGGGCCCTGGACACGCGGCTGGAGTCCCTGCACCGAGGGCAGAACGGATGGACGGGTGTGCCCAGGCTCGTGCGGACGGTCCGGGCGTGGGCGACCACGTCGCGGTCGGTGCGGGGCGCGCTTCCTCCGAACCCGGCGATGTTCGATCTCGTGGTGGTGGACGAGGCCGGCCAGTGCACCGCGGCCGACCTCGTGCCCCTGCTCTACCGGGCCCGGCGGGCACTGGTGATCGGCGACCCGCACCAGCTGGAGCCCGTGAACACCCTCGAGCACGAGGACGACCGCCGGCTCCAGGAAATCGCGGGGCTGGACCCCGACTGGTTGGACGCGCGGGCCCTGGTCCACAGCAGGACCTCGGCGTACCACGTCGCCGCCGCCGCGGTGACGCGCGGGGGCGGCGACGTCCACTGGCTCGACGAGCACTACCGGTGCCACCCGGACATCGTCACACCGGTCAACCGCCGCTTCTACGGCGGCCGGCTCTCCGTACGCACCCCGACGCCGGAACTCGTGGCGCCCGCGGACCCGGCCGTGACCTGGATCGACGTCAAGGGCGCGACGGACCGACCGGGCGACAGGTCGTGCCGGAACGTCAAGGAGGCCGAACAGGTGGTCGAACTCCTGCTCCGGCTGCGGGGCGAGCTGCCCGGGGACGCGACGATCGGGGTGGTCACCCCGTTCCGGGCCCAACTGACGGAGATCCACGGCCAACTCGCGCCGCACGCGCCGAAGGGGGTCGAGGTCGGCACCGTCCACACCTTCCAGGGGCGGGAGTGCGACGTCGTGGTCATCAGTCCGGCGGCTTCGGCCGGGGTTCGGCGAAGTACGGGGCAGTGGGCCCAGCGGCAGCAGAATCTGTGGAACGTGGCGGTCACCCGGGCGAAGTCGCGGCTGTACGTCGTGGGCGACCTGGACTACTGGGAGCGCCAGGAGGGAGTGCTCGCCGACCTCGCCCGACCCGCGGGGACGGATCGCGGGAACCCCGACGTGGAGGCGGCGTGCCAGCGGTTGTTCGGCGCGCTCGCCGACCGCGGGGCGGCTCCGAGGGCGGGCACGCGTGAGGGCGGCTACGCGTGCGACCTGTGGGTCGACACGGCGGCGGGACCACGCGCGGTCGTGGTCGACGACGCGGGGACCGGTGATCCGGTCGCCGTCGACGCCGGACGCCGACTGGAACGCGTCCTGGACCGGGTCGCACTGTTCGAGGCGGTCTCCGGAGTGCCGACCGTGCGTGTGCCGCTGTGGCGCTGTCTCGCCGAGCCCGAGGCGGTCGCCGAGGAGCTGTCGGGCGGCGCGCGGGGCAAGGGCGGAACCGCCGCCGCACCCCAGGCCGTCCGTTAGCGCAGGTGGGAGGCGCCGTTGACGTCCAGGACCGCTCCTGAGCTCCACACGGCCTCGGGGGAGGCCAGGTAGCGCACCGCGGCGGCGATCTCCCGGGGGTCGGCGACGCGGCCGAACGGGCTGTCGGCGCGGACGGCGTCGGTGAGACGGTCCGCCACACGCTCGGTCTCGACGAAGCCCGGCGCCACCGAGGCGACGCTGATGCCGTGCGGCGCGAGCGCGACCGCGAGCGACTGGCCGAGGGAGTGCAGGGCCGCCTTGCTCGCACCGTAGGCGGGGTGGTCCGGCTCGCCGCGGTAGGCGCCCCGGGATCCGACGTTGACGATGTGTCCGCGCGTGCCCCGGTCGATCATGTGCCGGGCGATGAGGTAGCTCACATTGGCCGCCCCGAAGACGTTCACGTCCATGACCGACCGCCAGGCCGTCCGCCACTCGTCGAAGGAGACCGACGCGACCGGGTGCGCCGGGTTGAGCGCGGCGTTGTTCACCAGGACGTCGATCCCGCCCGCGCGGTCGACCGCGCGCCCCACCAGGGACGCGGCCTCGTCGGGGTCGGCGAGGTCGGCCTGGAGGAGGATGTGGCCCTCGCCGGGCAGCCGCTCCAGCGTGGTCTCCGCCTCGTCGCGTCGGCTCCCGCAGTGCACGACCACCCGGTCGCCCTGCTCGGCGAAGGCCAGGGCGATCGCCCGGCCGATCCCTCGGGAGGCTCCGGTGACCAGGACGTTCCGGCTCACGCGCTCCCCCCTCGCTGGATCGCGGCGCGTCGTTCGTCTCTCATCCCAGGGCATGGCATATCCGTGACCCTAGCGCCCGAATCCGCCCATTGATCCCCCGTTGACGCGGTGGGGTACTAGCGTTGTGTGCATGGATCGTCTCACTGCGCTCAGGGAGCACCTCCGATCGCTGCCCGTCGACCGGGTCGCCGACATCCTCGGCGAGCTCGTCGAAGGGGTGGAGGAGGACGCCAGACGGGACCTGCTGCCGTACGCCGCGAGCGCGGTGGCCCGCTCCGGGGTGTTCGACGCGCTCACGGCGGCGCAGTGCGACCTCCTGGTCGCCGCCGCCGACGTCGCGGCCAGGACCGAGGCCGAGGCCGGGCGTCCCGGACGGCGTGTCCGCCGTCTGGGCGGCCCCGTCGCGCAGCCGTTGCACCGCGGGGAGCTGCTGGCCCGGATCGGCACGTGGCAGGGGACCGCCCGGCGTGCCGCCGAGGCCGCGCTCGGTGAACTGGAGGGGCGGGCGCTCGTCTGGCCCGCCGGAGACGACCGCTACCACCTCGCCCTGGGGTTGGTGGAGGCCTTCGGCGTCCACCGCTGGGGCCCGCGCGTCTACTCCGCCTGCTCCGAGGTCCTCGCGGACGCCGAACTGCACCGGGTGGCGCTGGCGCTGGGCGCCGACCCCACGCGGGAGCCCGCCACCCTGCGGCGCGGCATCGTCACGAGGCTGACCGACCCCGGCCGTGTGAACGCACTGCTGGCGACCGCGCCGGAGGGCGCGGTCACGCTCTTACGCCAGCTCGCGGCCCGCGGCCGGGTGCTGGCCACGGACTGCTTCGAGGAGGACGGCCGATCGCGCTACCGGTTCCGCCCCGAGGGTTCCGGCGATCCGGACACCGACTGGCTGGCCGAGCGCGGACTCCTGGTACCCGTCGGGCCGAACAGGGCCATGCCGCCGCGCGAGGTGGCCGCCGCCGTCCGCGAGAGCGCGCCCCTGCCCTTCACCCCCTGTCCTCCCGAACCCGTCGGGGTGCCGACCGACGCGACGGCCGTGGCGGACCAGGCGAGCGCGGCCGTGGGCGCCGCCCTGGCCTCGGTCGACCGGTTGGTCGCCGCGGTGGCCGCCCGGCCGGTGGTGCTGCACGGCGCGGCGGGGATCGCCTTCGGGGAACGCGACCGGTTGGTGGAGGCCGTGGGCGGCGGCGCCGCGGAGACCGGACTGTGGGTGGAGACGGCTTACGAGGCGGGACTCCTGGTCCGCGACGGGCGGCGGATCACCACGGCCGCATGGGTCCGGTCCTGGGCGCGCGCCGACCCGGCGCGCCGCGTCGCACCGCTCATGGAGGCCTGGCTCCGGCTGCCCGGCGTGCCCACGTGGTGCCCGGACGGGCGGGAACTGTCGATCCCGGGGGCCCAGGCCCTACCGGGGGCGCCCGCGCTGCGTTCCGCCCTCGTCCTGGCGCTGGGCGCTCTGCCGGAGGGGTTGGGCAGCGGAGTCACGTCCGGTCCGCTGCTGACGTCCGGGATCGTCGAGGATCGGGGCGGGAGCCTGCCGCCCGGGCTGTTCTCCCTGGTACGGACGGCGCTGTGGTTCCGGCCGGCCGCCGGGGACTCGGGGACCGTGGTCGAGGCGTTCGTGCACTCCCTGCACGAGGCGGAGCTGCTGGGCGTGGCCGCGCAGGGCGCGCTCAGTCCCTTGGGCCGGGCGTTGGCGGGGTGCGTGCGGGGCGGAAGCGGGCGGTGCGGGGACGGCGAGCTGGAGAGGGGCGCGGCGGCGCTCCTGCACGGCACGGACGCTCCCTCGCGGGGAGACGTACCCGAGGCGCCGCACACCTGCCCCACACCGACCGTCCGCTTCGGACGGCCCCTGGTGGAACTCCCGGCGCGGGCGCGGCGCCGCAGGCTACTGGACTGGGCGCGCTCCCTCGCCGACGACGCTTGACCCCTGCGCGGGGACGGGGGGCCGCCGCCCCGCGCGGGCGCGGCGGCGCGCGTGGCTGACGACGACGGCGACGGTCGCGGCCAGGAAGACGGCCTGCATCGCGGTACGCGGCACGATCTCCTGGTGCGCAGGCAGGTCCGTGCCGGTCAACGCCAGGTGGACGTTGGCGGGGAACATCGCCAGGAGCAGGGCGGTGAGACCGGCGGCCGACCAGGGCGCCGTCCGAGACCACAGCAGTGCGGCGGCTCCGAGCAGCTCCAGGACGCCGGTGACGGTGACCAGGAGGCCGGGAGCGGGCAGCGCGGGCGGGACGATCGCGATGAGTTCCTCGCGCATCCCGACGAAGTGGACCACTCCGGTGAGCGTGAACATCGCCGCGAGACCGCCTCTGACGGCGACCGGCCACGGGCGCAGCCGACGCACGCCGAGGGCTCCGGCGGCCCACAGGGTTACGGTGACGCCGACCAGGGTGATGAGGGGTTCCATGATGGCTCCTTCTCGAACGCTCTCGAACTTTCCAGTGGAAAGATAACCCCATGGGGATGGATCTTGTCAATGGAAAGTTCTGGTGGACCGGCCCGTGGGTCTCCGCGCGTCGCTCGCGGGGGCGGTACGGGGGGAACGGCGGGTCGTGCGGTCGTCGGGAGCGCACCGACGTCATGTGCGTGGGGCGGGGCGACCGTCCCGCGCCACTTCGCGGGTTGCTCCGGCCGGAGCGGGCGCGCGGCCGGTGCGTCCCGCCGCGCGCCCATCGACTCCTGCGGCAGGGCCTGGACCTGGACGACGCCGAGAATGCGGTGCGGGCGATCGCCTACGGTTTCTCCGCCGCCGCCGCCGCCGCCGCCGCCGCGCCGCCGCTGCCACGCGACGACGCCCGTTCCTCCCCCGCATGCCAGGCGGACCGGCTCGCCGAGGTCATCCGCCGCTCCCGCGAACCGGCCACGCCACCCGCGGTCGAACGCTACGCCGCCGCCCCGACGACCACATCGCCCTCGCACACCTGACGTGCCGCACGAGCCTCACTGACCCGTCCGCCGCGTCGGCTCGCCCTGTCCGCTCCCGTCGGTCCCCTTCGGCGGTGAGGAGCCGTCGAGCGGCTGGGTTCGGGCGTCCGGGCACCAGCGTCGGTAGGGACAGGTACGGCAGACCCGGCCGGGCGTGGCCGGGTGGGCGGTGTCCGCGTGCCAGGCGGACGCCAGTTCCCGTACCGCCGTCCGCGCCGCGGACCGGTGCCGCTCCAGGGCGGGATCGATGCTCAGGACGCGGACGCCGGAGGGGGTGAGCCGTTCGAGTTCGACGACCGCGGGCGTGTCCCCCGGGAGGCCCCCCGAAGCGACCAGGAGGACCAGCAGGGCGGTGCGCGGGTGGCGGGCGAGAAGGCCGGGTCCGTCCGGACCCGTGTCGACCTCCTCCGCCGCGATGTCGCGGAGCACCCACGACCCACCGCGACGGAACACCAGGTCGCAGCCCGTACGGACGAGCACGTCCGACCGGGGGTCGTCGACGGTCAGCGAAAGTCCGACGCGGATGGGGCCCGCGCGGGCGGCGTCGCCCAGGGGGCAGACGGTCAGGTGGTGTTCGAACATCGACGCGCCCGTCCGTGCCGCGCGGCCGGTCGGTCCGACCCCGTCCGCCGACCACGCGCCGCGGTCCACGGGGAGGTCGTCGCGGGTGCAGGCCCGGGCGGGCGTGCGCGAGTGGAGTCGCGCCACGAGCGATCGGACTGCCTCCGCGGGGCGGGCGCCGGGCTGTTCCGCCACGGGGACGGCGGGCAACCCCAGGTCGTGGAAGTGGGCCTTGGCCGGGCACTGCCGGTGGTACCTCCCCGTCGTCACGGACCAGCTGCGGCGTGGGCGCGACCGGTCCCGTACGCCCAGCAGCCCGGGCGCGCGGGGCAGACGGTCACAGCCGTCCCTGACCCGGCACGGCAGGCAGTCCCCGCCGGGAACGCGCCTGCCCGGGATCAGCGCCGTGCGCAGCCCCTCGCGGCCGACGGCGGCGAACAGTTCCCGGGCCTCCGCCACGGTCCCGTCGAACACCGTGGTCGCGTCCCCGTCCAGACACGAGACCCGAACGACGCGGACCCGTGTGGGCGGCGGAGCGTCCGGCGGCGTGCGCGTGGGGTACGGCGTGCCGCCCGCGTACCGCCACGGCGCGGCCTCGACCGCGGCCTGGTCCACGTGCGTCCCCGTGGCCGCGACGAACGCCGCGACCGCCGCCTCCGCGTCCGCGTCCGTGGCCGGACGCGCCGAGGAGGGGACCGGAACGCGCAGCTCCCGGACCACCTCGGATCCCTGGAACAGGAGGTAGCGGCGGCCCCGGACGCAGATCTCGTAGGGCCGGGCGCGAGCGCGCCCGGCGCCGGGCAGGTGTTGGCGGATCCACGGGTCGGCGACGGGAATGCGGTCGGCGCCGTCGGCGGCCAGGACGTCGAGGTAGGTCGTGGCCGCGTGCCGGGTCCAGGCCAGCAGCCCCTCGTGCGCGGGCGCCACCCACCCGCCCATGACGCGGGTGCCGCGATCCCCTCGCGCTGGCAGGTGGGCGCAGGCCTCGTCGACCGTCCACCCCTGGTGTTCGACCAGGTCGAGCACGGCCGTCAGGGGGCCCGGGGGCGAGTGGGCGAAGTAGGGCCGCCTGCCCGGGACGGCCCGGCCGAAGTCCTGCTCGGATCCGGTGCGCAGACGGGTGGGGCAGCGGCGGGCGTCGGGGCGCACGGCGTCGCTGTGGACACGGATGACGGGTGCGAGGTCGGCGGTGCCGGTGGTCCAGGGGGCCATATCTCCTCCTGGTCGCGAGTGTGGCACGTTTCGGAAATGCTGGCTGAGGGCCTGTGGACAACGGGGGACGGCCTTCCTTCGGGTTGGTAGAAAAGCCTCAGAGTTCACATGTGCTCCAAGACAACTATTCAGGCGTCCCCCATGCCATTTCGCCCGCGCGCGGCCCTGAGCGCGGCGGTGGCGGCGCCGACCCTCGCTGCCTGCGCTCCGCCCGGCGGCGTCCCGTGGGACTCCGTCGAGGACGTTCTCCACGACGCCGCCACGGACACGGCTCCGGCCGTCCCGGCCGTCGACCCGCCCGACCCGCGCTCCGGGGAGCCGCGCGGGCGGGGCCTTCTCCTGTTGAATGACGTGCATGATCGTGCGTCGAGTACAGCCCGAAGAGATGAGCGCCGTCAGCGAACTGCGCGTGACCGCCTACCTCGCCGACGGCCTGTTGGAGGCCAGCCCGGAGTACGCGGAGACGCTCCGGCTCCTGGGCGCGGACGGGACCGGGGAGGTCCTGGTGGCCGTGGACGGGGACACCCTCCTGGGGACGATCATGTTCGAGCCGTGGTCGCCCGACAGCGAGGTCGCGCGCGGCGCGGACGAGGCGGAGATCCGCGCGTTCGCCGTGGCCCCGCAGTCTCGCGGGCTCGGAGTGGGCCGCGCCCTGGTCAACGCCCTCGTGGAGCGGGCCAGGGAGGAGGGCGTGGTCCGGATCGTGCTGTCCACCCTGCCGCGGATGCGGGCCGCCCAGTTCGTCTACCGTGCCCGCGGGTTCACCCGGGTCCCGGAACGGGACTGGACACCCGTGCCGGGCGTCGACCTCCAGGTCTTCGAGCTGGAGCTCAAGGAGTAGGGTGCGCGGCCCGGTCCTGGCGGCCCGGGCCGCGCACCCGTCGGCTCCCGCCGTTCAGCAGCCGACCGGGCGCACCCGGCGGGCGGCCTCGGCCAGCGGTTCGCCCAGGGCGCCGTCGGCGAGACGGTCCAGCACGGCCCCGGCCGCCGGGTGACCTGTCAGCCACATCGTGCGCGTGAGCTGTTCGGCGCACGCCGCGTACCGGTCCCGGTCGCGGTCGGGGAGCGGGCTCCCGGCCTCGACCAGGATCGCGTAGCTGTCCAGGACGGCCCACACCACCTGGTGGGACGTGGGCACCTCGGTGTGCGTGCCGCGCAGGCGGCGCGCCCACCCGCCGAGCACCGGATGGTGCACGTACATGCGCAGCACCGGCGTCAGGTCGATGCCCAGCCCGGCCAGGGTCGCGGCGACCAGGTGGCGCCGGTGCCACGCCCGCGGATCGGCGGAGGCCTCCAGCAGTTCCCGGGCGGCGGTGTGCGGGTCGCGGGTGGTCAGCCACCGCGCCATGAGCTCCTCGGTGTCGACCGGGCGCCCCTGCTCCAGGAGCGTGAGGACGTGGTCGGCCCCCATGTCCCGCACGGGGGGCGTGAGCGGGACCTCGGCGCCCGAACGGCGCAGCTGCCGCACGACGAAGTGGTCCCCCAGCGGAGTCACGCGGTAGGAGTCCCCGCCGGTCCGTTCGACCGCTCCCAGTCCGACCAGCGCGTCCAGCACCGAGCGCACGTCGTCGCAGGGGCGGCCCGGGCACGGACCCAGCGCGACCCCGGCGCCGAACACCTCGACGAGCCGGTCCGGTGTGCGGGGCCGCCCGCTGACGAACAGGTCGGTCAGGATGAGGAAGGCCGTCATCCCGCGCGCTCCCGTCATCGCGAGCAGGGCGTCCGCCCACGCGTCGGCCGCCGCACCGGGCGTGCCCCGTTCCCAGGCGCGGGCGGCGCGACCGCGCAGCACGCGGGTGTAGGTGGTGCGCAGGAGCCCGGCCTCGCGGGCCACCCGCAGGACGCGGGGCACCGCGTCCGGAGGGATCCGCAGGACGTCGGCCGCGGTGTCGGTGTCGGGCCCGGTGAGGGCGTCGTGCGGGCGGTCCGGGTCCAGGGGCCGCCCCCCACCGACCCACGCTGTGAGCCTGGCCGCCTCGGACAGGGGGCGACACGGCCGTGCGGCGGCGTCCAGGTCGGCCGCGCGGGCGGGGGCGATCGGCGGGAGCGGTTCGGCCTCGCCGCCGTCTCCGACCCCGAGGCGGTCCAGGAGCGGCAGGGCGGCCTCGTCGATCGGATCGGCGGTCGCGGGTGGTCCGCCGGGGGTGAGGTCGACCGCCGAGATCGCCGCGCGCAGCCTGCGCGGACTCTCGCAGGAGAGCAGCCCGCCCCGTTCGACGAGGTGGTCGCACCAGGTCAGCCAGGTGTCCCTGAGGTTGTCGGGCACACGGTCCCAGTCGCGGACGGTGCCGGCGATGTCGTGGACGTCGGCGGTGGTCCAGTCCCCGGGGTCGGGCGCCCCCGCGTCCCGATGGGCGCCCAGGAGGAAGACCAGGGCGTTGACGTCCACGTCGACCGGGGGATCCAGGCCCCGGGCCCAGTCCAGACACTCGTCTACGGCGGACAGGATGCGTTCGGTCATGCTCAGCTCACCGACAGTGGAACCCTGGGACGGCACCAGGCTATATCCGTCGGCCCCCGTCGCGGGGAAGAACGGGAGAATCAGATCCGCCTGCGGCTCCCGACCCGTCCGCCCGACGCCCGTCCGCGCGTTCTCCGCCACGGCGGCGCGTTTTCCCGGGCTGCGCGGACGCACACGGTCAGGCACGCGAGGTTTGCCCGCACTCCCTGAGAGTACATATCCGAGCAAACGCGATATTCGCGTGTATTTCACGCGTGCTCTCGCCCCCAGGAGGACACCAGCGTGGCAAGGAGCGCCGACAACGCACGACCACTCAGCGGCGACGACACCCGGGCCCGGGGAGAATGGCCCGAGACGCTGGACGTCGAGGACCTGCTCGCCCTGGGGTGGCGCCCCACCCCCTTCCGCGAGTTCGTCCTCAAGGTGCACAGCAGGTGCAACCTCGCCTGCGACTACTGCTACATGTACGAGATGGCCGACCAGGGGTGGCGCGACCGGCCCCGCCGGATGGCCCGCCCCGTCGTCGAACGCGTGGCCGAGCGCGTCGCCGAGCACGCCCGGGCCCACGGCCGCTCCAGGGTCGACGTCATCCTGCACGGCGGCGAACCCCTGCTCGTCGGCCTCGACCACCTGCGCCACACCGCCCAGGCCCTGCGCAAGGCCAACGAACCCGACGTCCACGTCGACCTGCGCCTCCAGACCAACGGCGTCCTGCTCGACACCCACTTCCTCGACCTGTTCGACGAACTCGGCGTGCGCGTCGGGGTCAGCGTCGACGGCGCCGAGGACGACCACGACCGGCACCGCCGCCGCGCCAACGGACGCGGCACCCACGCCGAGGTCCGGGCCGGGCTCGAACTGCTCGGCTCCCCGCGCTACCGCCACCTGATGACCGGCCTCCTGGCCACCGTCGACCTGGAGTCGGACCCCGTGACCACCTACGAGGCGCTCCTGGAGTTCGACCCGCCCACCGTCGACCTCCTCCTGCCCCACGGCAACTGGGACGCCCCGCCGCCCGGGTGGACACCGGACGGCACCGCCTACGGCGCCTGGCTCACCGCCGCCTTCGACCGCTGGTACCACGCCCCCGAACGCGAGACCAACATCCGCCTCTTCACCGAGATCATCCGCCTCGTCCTGGGCGCCCCCTCACGCACCGAGAGCATCGGCCTCTCACCGGCCGCCCTCGTGGTCGTGGAGACCGACGGCTCCATCGAACAGGTCGACAGCCTCCGGTCCGCCTACGACGGCGCCGCCGCCACCCCCCTGCACACCCTCACCCACGCCTTCGACGAGGCCCTGTACCTGCCGTCCGTCGCCGCGCGCCAGATCGGCGCCCGCGCCCTGAGCCCCACGTGCGCGGACTGCTCACTGGCACGCGTGTGCGGCGGGGGCCTGTACCCGCACCGGTACCGGAGCGGGCGCGGGTTCCTCAACCCCTCGGTGTACTGCCAGGACCTCTTCCGACTCATCACGCACGTCCGGACGGCGGTGGCCGCGGACGTCGACCGCCTACGGGAAGGACGCTGAATGCCACCCGGGGCCCCGCTCCCGGACGCCGTCCTGGACGCGCTCGCCCGGGGCGGGGGCGGTCACGCGGCCACCGGACTCCTGCGCCGCACCCAGTACGCCAAGCACCTCCTGCTCGTGCGCCGCGTCCTGGACGCCGCCCTCGCCCGGCGCCACCCCGACGCGCCGCGCGCCCGAGCCGCCTACGACCTGCTCGCGTCCGCGGAGGAGGCCGACCCGGGCGCGGTGTCCGCGGTCCTGCGCCACCCGGCCGTCGGCGTGTGGGCCCGGCGCACGGTCCTGGCCCTGGACGACCGCCGCGACGAGAACCCCCGGGTGCGCGCGCTGTCGGCGCTGTCGGCCGCCGCCGCGCTGCGGGCCGGGCTGACCGCACGGGTCGAGGTGCCCCTGTTCGGCCCGACCGCGCCGCTGCCCGCCCTCGGCCGCGCCCTGGTCGGCCGGGGGGAGGGGGACGGGGCCGTCGTCGAGACGGAGGCCGGTCGGGCGCGGCTGTCGCGCGGGAACGTCCACGTGGAGGTCCCGCCCGACCCGCACGAGGACGCGCCGGGCTGGCACGCGCTGCGTCGGATGACGGCCGAGCACGCGGGGCGGCGGATCGACCTGGTTCTGGACGACCAGGACCCGGACCGGCTGCCCGGCGCCGGACTGCTCGCGCGTCGGCTGACGGGGGAGGAGGCCGCCCGGTGGCGGGAGAGCCTGCGCGAGGCGTGGGAACTCCTGGTGACCGACCACTGGACCATCGCCGAGGAGACCGCCGACACCGTCGTCGCGCTGACCCCCATGACCGCGCCCGGCGGGGCGCACACGAGCGCGACGGCCCAGCACGCCTTCGGCAACCTCGGGATGTCCGACCCGCCCAGCCCCGTGCTGTTCGCGCTCACCTTCGCGCACGAGGTGCAGCACGCCAAGCTCATGGCCCTGCTCGACCTGGTCCCCCTCACCCTGCCCGACGACGGGAGCACCTACTACGCGCCCTGGCGGCCGGACCCCAGGCCCGTGTCCGGGCTGCTCCAAGGGGTGTACGCCCACCTGGGGGTGGCCGGGTTCTGGCGCCGCCACCGCGGCACGGCCTCGGGAGCGGAGGCGCGCCGCGCGCACGCCGACTTCGCGCACTGGCGGGCGGCGGCCCACGAGGCCGCGCGCACGGCGGCCGGATCGGGGCGGCTCACCCCCGAGGGGGCGCGCTTCCTCGCCGCGACCGCCCGGACCCTGGCCTCCTGGATGGCGGAGGACGTGCCCGAGGACGCCGTCGCGGCGGCCGACGCCGCCGCCCACCGCCACCTGGACCGGTGGCACGCCCGGAACCGGGCCCGGGCGAACGCCGGACACGCCGCCCCGGGCCGCTCTCCGACGGTGTGAACGCGGTCGGGCGCCCGGCCTCACAGCAGCGGCGGGTCGAAGTCCGTGACCAGCCGACTCCCCTGGTGCGCGGCCATCGTGTAGTGGTGCTCCCGGCCCAGCGTCCGCACCAGGGCCGTCAGGGTGGTCTCCGCCAGGGTGTCCGCCTCCGCCGCCCCGTCCTCGGTCCGCAGGTCCAGCGCGAGGTTGGCCGCACACGCCAGCGTGTTGTGGTGGTCGTCGCCCAGCAGCGCGCGAAGCCTGCGCAGCGTCCCGCGGCCCAGGCGCACGGCGTTCTTCGTCTCGCCCAGCGCCGACAGGTCGCTGGCCAGGTTGGTCGCCACCCCCAGCGAGTAGTGGTGGTCGCGGCCCAGCTTGTCGTCCAGGGCCGCCAGCGCCGACTCGTTCATCGACCGCGCCCGCGAGGCGTCGCCCAGCAGCCGGTACAGCAGGGCCACGTTGCTCGTGCACCCGTGGTTGTAGGGGTGCTCGGGCCCGTACGCCCGCACGTACCGCAGGTCGGTGTCCTCGCCCAGCTCCAGCGCCCCCGTCAGCTCTCCGGTCACCCGCCAGATGTTGGTCAGGCACATGGCCGCGGCCAACGTCTCCGGGTGGTCGATCCCGTACAGCCGCAGGTACCGCGAGTGCACGTCCAGGGCCAGTTCGAGCGCCTCCTCGAACTCGCCGGACATGCGGCGGGCGATCGCCAGGTCCATCTGGGTGCGCAGCGTCCGCGGATGCTCGACACCCAGCTGCTCCCGGCCGTAGGACAGGGCGTCCTCGCCCAGGTCGCAGGCCTCGGTGAAGTCCCCCGACAGACGGACCGACAGCGCCAGTCCGTGCCAGAACGACAGCAGTACGGGCGATCCGGGCGCGGCGCTGCGCCGCTTGTACAGCATGTACGCGCGTTCGTGCCGCGCCTGGGCCCCGGCGAAGTCGCTGGTCAGCGCGTAGTCGATGCCGAGGTTGTGCAGCGCGCGCAGGGTCGCGGACTCGTTGGGGCCCAGCGTCTCCTCGTGCAGCCGGAGGGTCTCCTCGTCGTGCTCGCGGGCCTTCCAGAAGTCTCCGCGCGCACGGTAGTCGGCGCCCAGTCCCGACAGGACGTTCAGGGTCTCGCTGTGGGTGCGTCCCAGCGTCCGGCGCACCTTCGGCAGGAGGGCCCGGTTGAGGTCGTGGGCCTCCTGGTAGCGGCCCAGGTCGCGCAGCCGGTTGGCGTACAGGCGCTGCGCCTCCAGCACGTGCGGGTCCTCGTCCCCGGAGTCGGCCGCCCAGCGGTCGATGAACACACGCGCGTAACGGCTGGCCGTCTCGTAGTTGCCGACCACGAACAGGAAGCTGAGCATGCTCAGCGCGAACCTGCGCACCCGGGGGCTGGTGCTCTCGGCGACCCGGGCGGGGCCCACGTGCGGCAGCAGCTCCTGGTAGCGGGCCTGCGCGGCCGGATCGGTCCGGCTCTCCGGCGCCGACGCGCTCAGCAGGGACCACACCTCGGTGCGGATCGAGTCCTGTGTCGGCCGGTCGAGCTCCTCCCGCAGCAGGGCCTGGATGAGCCGGTGGACCTGGATGGTGCGGTTGGCGTTGTCCAGCCGCACCAGCGCGTACCGCCCCAGCTGTCCGATCGCCCGGCTCAGGCGGATGGGGTCGGCCATCAGCTCCGCGAGTTCGGACCGGACCGGGCCGTCCTCGACCGGGAAGAACAGGTCGCGCGGGATGGGGTCGGGGCCGAAGAACGCGCAGCAGCGCAGCAGCTCCATGGCCTCGGGCAGGTTCTCCTGGAGCTTGGCCACCGACAGCTGCCAGGCGGCGGTCATCGGTTCCGGGTACTCCGGCGGCTTGCCCTCGCGCAGGAGGGGGCCGGTGCGCTCGGAGAGCAGCGACAGGTACTCGCGCGCCGACATCCCGGTCTCGGACTGCAGCGCCCCGGCCTGTTCCAGCGCGAGGGGGAGGTGGCCCAGCGCCTCCGACAGCTCGACCGCGTCCTCGATGCTGATCCCCCGGGGGATGCGCCGCTTGAGGAACTCGACGCTCTCGTGGGACGGGAAGACGTTGACCGACACCGTCCGGGCCACCGACTCCCAACGGTGGTTGCGGGTGGTCACGATCACGTGGCCGGGGCCCTGGGGGATGACGTCGGTGAGGTCCTCGGGCTCGTCGGCGTTGTCGAAGACGAGCAGCCAGCGCGAGTACGGCTCGCCCCGGCGCAGGGCGTCGAGCACGCCGTTGGCCGCGTCCTCGACCCCGGTCAGGCCGGGCCCGGGCAGGTCCAGGTGCGGGGCGAGGTGGGCCAGCGCCGAGCGCACGAGGCCGGGCTGGTCGGCCATGATCCACCACACCAGGTCGTACTCCTCCCGGTAGCGGTGGGCGTACTCCACCGCCATCAGCGTCTTGCCGACGCCGCCGTAGCCCTGGAGGGTGTGGGGGACGACCGCCGTCACGTGGCCCCGCAACCCCTCGTACAGCTCCTGGAGCTGTTCCGAGCGGCCGGTGAAGTTCTTGTTCTGCGGCGGGATCCTCCCCCACACCTTGGGATAGCGCGGGGGGTGGTGGCCGGCGGCCCTCGTGGAAGCGCTCACGCGATGTCCTCCGGTTTCACATCGGCCCCACCAGGCATTCCGAACCGGTTTCGGAAGATTCCTGGTGTCGAGTCGAGGATTACGGTCAGCGGATGCGGAAGGGGTGTGAATATGCACTCAGGGTAGGCGAAGATGTTAGGGAAGGACAGGCCGGTGGTAGAAACTCCATGGGACAACCGAAGAAACGAAAAGGGAGGCGGCCGCCGCGCGATCGCGTCCGTTCCCTCCTTTATCGCTGGTCGGAAGGACGAAGCCGATGCCACAACAGCACCTCTCCGGAGGAGCCGCCCTGGTGGACGCCGACGGTCTGACCCTGCGTGACCTCGAGGGGTACGGGGAGACGGCGGTCATCCGGGCGCTGCGGTCGGTTCTGGAGCCGGGAGCGGGCGCCTCGGAGGCGATCGCGGCGTTCACGAGCGACGGGGACGAGGACGGCTAGGGCCGTGGCCGCCCCGGCGCGCCCGCCCCGGGAGCCACGGGCGCACCGCATCGCCGATCCGTTCGCGCAGGTGCGCCGCGGGTCCGTGATAAAGGGCTGGACAATGCCGGCCGATCCTGAACACACGCCATTCGCCGATTCGGGGTGTCGGCCGTTTTCCGATGGAACGGAACCCCTCCCAGACTCGGAGCTGATTTCATGCCGAGAATCGCCGCCGGTCACGCACGCCGAACGGGACCGTTCGTCGGTGCCCGGCCTTTCGGTTCCCGTGACCGCCATCTCTTCCGCGGCCGTACGAAAACGGTTCGGGACCTGGTCGACGCGTGGACCGGAGCCCGCCTGACCCTGCTGCACGGGGACGCGGGGGCGGGCAAGACCTCCCTCCTCCACGCGGGCGCCGTCCCCGCCCTCACCGACCGGGGCGCCCACGTCCTGCCCGTGGGGCGGCTCCTGATCGACCCCGCCTTCCCGAGCGCCGTCCTTCCCGAGCAGAACCCCTTCACCCGCGCCCTGCTCGCGTCGTGGAACCCGGGCGAGTTCCCCACCCACGGGCCGGGCCGGTCCGCCGGCGACTTCCTCGGCGACCTCGCGCGCGCCGACCGCTACGGCCGGGTGCGGCCCCTCTTCGCCGCCCTCGACCAGACCGAACCGCTGCTGCGCTCCCCGGCCCGTCCCGAACCGCACCGGGGCGACCTGGTCGACGAACTCCTGGTCGCGTTGGACGACCACCCCGGCCTTCACCTGCTGCTCACCGTCCGCACCGAGCACCTGGCCGACCTACGGCGCGCGATCGCCGCGCACGGGACCGGCCACGCCGAGGTGCGCCTCGGCCCGCTGCCGCCGGACGCCGCCGTCGGGGCCGCCGCCCACGCCCTGGACACCGTCGGCGTCCGACAGGCCCGAGCCGTCGCCGAGCGCCTGGTGGAGGAGGTACGCATCCTGCCCGGACAGCGCGCGAGGCGTACTGGCCCCACCGGTCCCACGGAGGCCGTCGACCCCCCGGATCCCACCGGCGCCCCCGACCTCGCCGCGACCGTCGACCCGTGTCTGCTCCAGACCGTCGGCGCCCTCCTGTACGCCGAGGGCTCCGAGGCCTTCGCCGCCGCCGACGTCGACCGCGCGCTCGCCGTCCACCTCTCCCTGCTCCTGGAGGAGGTCGCGGCCGAACACCTCGTCCCCCGCGACCTGCCGCACGCCTGGTTGCGCCGCGCCGCCGTCTCCGGCGCCGAGGGCGCCCCCGCCCCCGGCACGGACGACACCCGCCACACCGACCTCACCTGGGGCCTGGTCCACACCCTCCAGGACCGCCACCTGGTCGTCCCCACCGCGGACGGAGCCGCCTACCGCCTGCGCCACCCCCGCCTGACCCGCCCCCTCCTGGACCTGGCGGCCCACCCGCGCGGGTCCGCCCCGGAGCCCTGGACGACCGCGGACCGCATCGTCGTCGCCCGGCGCGCCCACACCCGGGGCGAACCCGACCTCGCCGGAGAGCACGCCCGGCGGGCCCTGCGGTCGACCCCGCCGCCCCGGCCGCGCGACCGCGCGACGCTCACCTCGCTCCTGGGCGACCTCGCCTTCGAACGCGGCGAGCCCGCTGTCGCGGCCGCGTACTACGCCGAGGCCGCGGAGCTGTCGGAGGCCGTCGGGGACACCGCCGGCGTGGCCAGGCTGCTCGTCGCCCAGTCGAGCAGCAGACTCCGGGCGGGCCAGCGCTCCGCCGCCCTGGACGGGCTCCGGGCGGCCGCCGGCCGCGTGCGCGGGGACTCCAGCCTGCGCACCGGGATCGGCCAGGCCCTGTGGCGGATCGGGCAGAGCCAGTCCGCGCTCGACGTCCTGGACGCGGTCCTGACCGGTGACGGGTCGGCCAGCGAGGCCCGACGCACCCGCAACAGGATCCGCGCCGAGCTGATGTCCGCGCGGGGCCTGGCCCCGCGCCGGGGCTGGTGACCCGACCGTATGGACTCCACCGTGTTCGTCGCGCTCATCACGGGCGCCATCACGGCCCTGAGCACGCTCGGAGCCACCGCGCTGGCCGCCCACCGGGCCGCGCGGACCGAGCGCTGGCGGGCGGAGCACGCCCTGGAGGTGGAGCGGACGCGGCACCTGTTCGAGCGGGAGCGCCGCCGGGACCAGGAGCTGCGGTCGCGCTTCGACGACGCGCGCAGGGCCGTGCTCCGGCTCGGTATGTCGGTGCGCGTGGTCACGCACATCCGCGCCGAGGGCCCGCCCCGCCCGGGTGACGAGGAACTGGGCGACCTGCTGCGCCAGGCCCGCACGGACAGCCTGGACGCGGTCGTGGCGGTCGAACGCCTGCGCGGTGTGCTCCCCGAGGGGCGCCGCGGGCCGGTCGACGACCTGCGCGATGCCGCCGACCGGGCGTTCAACCACGTCCAGACGAGGACAGGCCAGGTCGGCGACGCCCTGCGGATCCAGAGGATGCTCGACGCCGCCCTGCGGTCGGTGGGGGAGTCGCTGTTCCCGGTGGGGGAGCGGGGCGCGGCGCGGGCGGATCCCACACGGCGGCCCGGGCCAGGGTGAGCGGTACGGCGAGCAGGAGGATGAGCGCGGTGACCGACACGGCGGTCGCCTGGACACCGACGCTCTCCAGGACGTGGCCCCCGCACAGCACGCCGACGGGCAGCGCCCCGTTGGTGACCAGACGGACGGTGCCGGTGACGCGGCCCAGCAGCTCCGTCGGCACGCGCGTGGTGTGGTAGGTGGTGACGGTGACGTTCATGTGGGCCCCGACGAAGCCGATCCCGCCCCAGGTCAGGGGCAGGATCACCGCCAGGTGCCCCGGACCCGCCCACTCGGCCAGCGCCAGGGGCGCGGTGACCACCACCCACGCCCACAGGCACAGGGTGACCACGGTGCCGGGGCGCAGCCGCCGCACCAGGCGGGGGGAGGTCAGGGACCCGAGCAGGCCTCCGGCCCCCGTCGCGGCCAGCACCGCGCCGAGCAGGAAGGCCGACAGCCCCTGCTCGGTGGCCGTGACGATGATGACCAGCCACACCGTCTGGAACAGGGCGTTGGTGCAGGCGCAGACCGACGTCGCCAGGAGGAGGAAGCGGTCGCGGCGCACCCGGGTCAGGCCCGCCGACAGGTCGCGGCACAGGGTCGCCGCCCATCCCCGTCGCGGCGCGGAGCCGCCGTCGGCCGAGGGGGTGCGGAGCCGGGGCAGCCGTGCCACGAGGCACAGCCCCACTGCCGAGACCACCGCGTCGAACACCGCGGGCAGGCCCTGGCCCAGGCCGAACAGCGCGCCGCCCAGCGGCCGCCCGGTCATCTGCGTGGCGTGCGTCCGTGCCTCGTTGCGCGCGGCGGCCGTCGGCAGGTGGTCGCGGGGCACCAGGCGGGGCACGGCCGCCGTCGCGGCGGTCGCGTGGAGGGCCGCGCACACGCCGTGGACGGTGGCGGCCGCGGCCAGCAGCGCCACGGGGGCGTCGAGGACCAGGACCGGCCCGATCAGCAGCGCCACGCTCGCCAGCCGCACGCACTGGCTGGCGATCATGACCGAACGGGGGTCGTGCCGGTCGACCACCGCCCCGACGGGGACGTACAGCAGGGTGCGCGGCACCATCCCGGCGGCGGCGATCCACCCGGCCAGGGCGGGGGATCCGCTCTGGTGCAGGGCGAGCAGCGGCACGGCGAGGGTGAGGGTCATGGACCCCAGCCCCGACAGCGCGCCACCGGCCCACAGCAGACCGAACCGGCGCCGCCAGCGTCGGTCGTCCCGTGTGTTCGACAAGCGTTCTCACAACAATCGGGGAAGCTGACGTGGATGCCCGCGGGGCGGCCGTGCCGGTCGGCGAACGCGCCCCCGGGGGCCGTCGGTGGTCCCGCCGCCCCCGTGCCGTGTCCGGTGGATGTCCTCAGGCGCGGGTGGGCTGCGCACATCCTAGCGGGAGGGGTGTTCCGACGGTGGGCGGACGGAGAATCCGGAGGTTGGGGATCAACGGGACCCAGCGCGCTGCTTGGCGTGGAAGCGCGCCTTCTTCTGGCGGTTCCCGCACGTGTTCATGTCGCACCATCTGCGGGTGCGGCTCTGGCTGGTGTCGAAGAAGGCGGCCCGGCAGGTCGGTGACGCGCACAGGGCCAGTCTTCCGTCCCGTTCGCCCGCGATCACGCCGACCGCGTCGGCGGCGATCACGCTGAGGGCGTCTTCCACGCGGGAAGCCGAACCGAGCCGCCACCGCCGTCGACCCTCGGGCGTCAGGATCGCCGCGGCGCGGCCCTGGGCGCTGCGGTCGTTGATGACGCGGACGGCGGATGCGGGGAGAGCCTCCCCGGACGCGGCCGCTGTCGCGGCGGCGTGGATCGACTCCCTCAGCTCCCGGGCGAGGTCGAGCTGGGCGGTGGTGCAGGAGTCCACGGCGAGGCCGTTCACCGCCAGCCAGTCGACGAGCCGCTGCGGTGTGGGAATGCGCTCCACGGCGTCGCCCTGGCGCTCCGTCAGAGTGGCCGTGAAGCTGGTCGCCAGCACGTTGCCGAGGCGGAAGTCGGGGAACTCGGCGGGCATGGAACCACCTTAGCAGGTTGCGCACGGGAACGGAGGCGTGTTAGAACCGTCTTAGCCGGTTCCAACGTGGCCAGGAGGTCCCATGCCCCGTCCCACCAGCGATGTGCACGCATACGAAGCGCACGCGACCGACGCCGACCTCGAAGACCTGCGCGCGCGACTGGCCGCGGCCCGGCTGCCGGAGGCCGAGACGGTCCGTCGCGCGGCGCCCGACCCCCGCCGATGGGAACAGGGCGTGCCCCTGTCCGACCTCGTCGACGTCGTGGACTACTGGCGCACCGGGTACGACTGGCGGTCGTTCGAAGAGCGCCTCAACCGCATCGGCCAGTTCCGCACGACCGTCGACGGTCTGGGAATCCACTTCCTGCACCGCCGGTCCGCGCGCGCGGACGCCGCCCCCGTGATCCTCACGCACGGCTGGCCGGGGAGCATCGCCGAGTTCGTCCATGTCGTGGACGAACTGGCGGATCCCGACGACGCGGACGCGCCGGCGTTCCACGTCGTGGTCCCGTCGCTGCCAGGCTTCGGCTACAGCGACAAGCCGGCCGCCACCGGGTGGGGAACCGAGAGGATCGCGGCCGCGTGGGTGGAGCTGATGCGAAGGCTCGGCTACGGCGAGTTCGCGGCCCACGGCGGCGACTGGGGAGGCAACATCACCACGGTTCTCGGCGGCAGGTTCCCGGCGCACGTCCTCGGCATCCACACGACGTTCGCGGAGGGACTCCCCGGGGCGACGACGGACGGGCTGACGGCCGCCGAGCGCGCGTGGGCCGAGGAGACCCGCGACTTCTGGCGCCACCGCTCGGCGTACGCTAAGCAGCAGGCGACCCGGCCGCAGACCGTCGGCTACTCGCTCGTCGACTCACCGGTCGGGCTTCTCGCCTGGCTCCTGGACAAGTTCGCCGAGTGGTCGGACACCGAGGACAGCCCGTTCGAGACGATGTCCAGAGACAGGCTCCTCGACAACGTCACCCTGTACTGGCTGACGCGGAGCGGCGCGTCGTCGGCCCGCATCTACTACGAGAGCCACGACTCGCTGGACCCCGGACTCCGGGTCGACGTCCCGTCGGCGATCACCATGTATCCCCGGGACATCGAGAAGTGTCCGCGCGCCTGGGCGCGGGAGCGGTACCGGCGGATCGTCCGGTGGAGGTCGCCGGAGAAGGGGGGACACTTCCCGTCGCTGGAGGTGCCCGGGTACTTCGTCGAGGACCTGCGGGAGGGCCTCGCGGCAGTGCTGGCCGCCCGCCGGTGAGCGCGCTCAGACGCCGGACCTAGCCCCGCGGCCAGGCGATCCGCGAGATCCGGTGCGCCTCGGTCGGGTCGGGGTACTCCCAGCGCCGCACCAGGCGCTCGACGGCGGCGGCCGGAACCGGGTCGGCGCGGCGGTCCAGCCGGGACCTCAGCACCCCCGGCGGGGCCTCCAGGGACACGATCTCCACCCGGCCCCGGTACGCCGCGACCAGCCCGACGCACCGGTCGCGCACGTCGCGCGACAGGTTGGTGGCGTTCCACACGAAGGACCGTCCCGCCCGCAGGTGCTCCCTGGCCAGGTCGTGCGCGGCGGCGGCCACCCGCCCCTGGGGCTCGGTCGGGGCCACCCCCAACCGGGCGCGCAACGCGTCCAGGCTCACCACGGGCAGGTCCGCCCGGTGCGCGCCGATCCACGTGTCCTTGCCCGCCCCGGGCAGCCCGGACATGACGGTCACCGTCAGACGGGTGTCGTCGTGGGCCGCGTAGTCGGGGTCGCGGTCCGGCTTGCGGAAGAACCAGAACCGCGCGTGGTCGGAGGGAAAGTCACGGGGGCGGTCCAGACACCGCTGCTCGGCGCAGTACTCGCGGTACAGCGCGATGTTGTCCAGCACCTCGGCCGTGTCGCCGCACCGGCGTCCCAGGATGTCGGCGGCGGCCAGCAGCGCCAGATCGTCGTTGCGCGCCACCAGGCTCACCCGGTACGCGATCGTGCGCAGATCTGGGCGCTCCAGGGCCCAGAACGGCACCTGGTGGTGGCGGATCAGCGCGGCCACGTGCTCGCGCCACCCGACGTCGGCGCCGCCCTCCCACAGCAGTCGGCGCGCCATGAGCTCACCGCGCCGGGAGTGCCCGTGCGCCGTGATCCGGCCGTCCCCGTCCCGGCGCGTGCACGCGGCCTTGCCGACGTCGTGCAGGAGGACGGTCGCGAACAGCCGGACCCGCTCGTCGGCGGGACGCGCCCGCCACTCGGGCAGGTCCGCCAGCGCCTCGCAGGCCATGCGGGTGTGCGTCTCCACGTCGCCCTCGGCGTGGTGGACCGGGTCCTGCTCCACCCCCGCCATCTCCCGCACCCACGGCAGCGCCTCGCGGACCGCCGCCCAGTCCAGCGACCAGGCCGGGGGAGCGGGGCACAGCTCATCGAACGGTCGCATGGAGCACCTCCGGGTCGGCGAGGCCGTTGGCGATGAGCGGGCGGTCCAGCCAGTGCGTCCCCGAGTCCAGAACGGCCGTGGTGAACTCCGAGCGCACCCACTTGTACCGGTCGACGGTGCGGTCGCCCTCCTCGACCTTGACGTACAGTCCCTCCATCAGGTCGGATCCGTCGCTCTCGGCCAGGGCGCGGTCGGGGTCGGCGCCCCCGGCGCGCGCCGCCGCCTCCAACGCCCGCCGCCAGTGCGGGGTCCGGCAGGCGGAGGGACCCACGAAGCGGGTCAGGTCGGCCAGGTCGGACAGCGGGCCCGAGTACAGGACCGGGACCGACACCACCGGGGCGCCCTCCAGCAGCTCACGGCGGCGCGGCGTGGACAGGAACACGTTCTCCCGCGTGTCCAGGACGTCGAACGCGCAGAAGAAGTGCGGCAGCGCGTCGTAGAACACGGTGTGCTTGGCGTACAGCCACTCGCCGTAGAGCACGTACCGGTCGCCCAGCCGCGGCCACAGCTGGGGCGCGACCGTCGCCGCCCACGCCTTGAGCGGAGCGAACTGCCGCTCGCGCGGACCGCCGGTGAGGAAGTGGCCACGGCTCTGCAACCGGAGCCGTCCGTCGGAACCGAAGCTGATCCCCGCGTTCGCGCCGTCCAGCTTCTCCTCGACGACCAGGTGCCGCCCCGCCAGACCGCCGAAGGGCGCGGCGGCCAGGTCGTCGTCGCCCGGCCCGAGACGCGACCCCCGGATGTGCCGGGTCCGCGGGTACTTGTGCAACATGTGCCCGGTTCTATCCGGTGGACGCGGTGCGCGGCCACCGGTTTTTCCGTCGGACCGGGCGCCGCCTCCGGTCACTCCCCCCGGACCGGTCGGCGCCCGCCCAGGGAGGCGGAGTCGGCCGCCGCCCGGCCCTCGACCCAGCCGTCCTCGCTGTACGGGCCGCGCACGCGCGCGTGGGTCAACTCCCCGAACGCCTCCTCGACGGCGGCGCTCACCTCGCGCTCCCGGGCGGCGAACAACGGCACCAGATCGGCGCCCGTCTCCGCCGCCGCGGCCTCCTCCGCGGCCCGGGCCGACTCCGCGAGCCGCTCACCCACCCGCACCGCGAACGCGGAGAGGAACGACGCCCGAAAGTCCCGGCCCGCGGACCGCCCCGACCGGTCGCGCACCGCACCGCTGGCGCGCATCGCGCTCTCGGCCTGCACCAGCAGCGACGTGAACATCAGCTCGACCGCGTCGAGGTCGTCCTCGAACCCCATCACCGTGCACAGCTCCAGCTCCCGGTGCCAGACCGCCTGACAGCGGTTGGCCTCGGCGACCTCGTGCAGCAGGACGGCCTTGTGCTCGTCGTAGGGGGCGTCCACCGGCAGTCGCCGGGCCGCCGCGGCGTTCGACTCCCCCGGCTCCTCCGCCAACAGCGCCCGGTCGATGCTGTGCCGCGCCATCATCTCCTGGGCGCGGGCGCTCAACGCCTCCGCCTCGTGCGGGAACTCCGTCGACTCGGCCTTGGCCAGCAGGGCGCGCACCCGTTCCAGCCGGGAGCGGTCCACCGGCGACACCGCCCGCGCCGCCGCTCCGCGACCGGGGCGGAAGGCGCCCGGCGGCGGCCCCAGCGGACGCATGGGCGGCAGCACCCGCAGGGCGGCCAGCACCCGCAGCGCCAGTTCGACGACCTCGAACCGCGACAGCCCGTGCCGCGTCCCCGCCCGCGCGAGGTACCCCTCGCCCCATTCCGGCGCGGCCCCCAGCTCCCGCACCTGTGCGCTCCAGCGGGGGTCCACCGTGGCGGGGGAGTGCCGACCGTGCTCGGCCGCGACCGCGTCGGCGCATACGGCCGCGGCCGCGCGGCCGAGGTCCCGGCCGAGCCGGCGCACCGTCTCGGCGGGCTGCCAGCCGCGCGCCCACACCCCGGCCAGCCCCTGTGTCAGGGCGTCCGTCACCGCGGACCCGGCGGTCCGCGCCCAGGCCGGGTCCTCGGTGTCGGCCAGGCGTGCAGCAGCCAGGTCGACACCGCCGCCGTCGTCCCCCAGGACCAGCGCGTCGACGGCGCCCCTCACCACCTCGGCGGGGGAGTCCGCGGGCGCCGGGCCCGCCCAGTCCCCGGTCCGCGGGCCGGAGCCGTGCCGCCGCCGTCCGCGGCCTCTCTTGCCCACGGTGCTTTCTCCCCGGTCGTGGTGGTCGAGCCGACGGGCCATCCTAGCGCCAGGTCACCGCGTACGGAGCGGGCTGGTGGTGCCGCGCACCACCACGTGGGTGGGCAGCATCATGGTCGGCGGCGGCTTCCCCCCGGATTCGAGGAGGTCCAGCAGGATCTGGGCGACGAGGTTGCCCTGCTCCGCGACGGGCTGTTCGACGGTCGTCAGGTCCAGGACGTCGGCGAACTCGTGGTTGTCGAAGCCGATCACCGAGATGTCCTCGGGCACGCGCAGACCGCTGTGGCGGATGGCCCGCAGCGCCCCGAAGGCCATCTCGTCCGACTGGGCGAAGACGGCGGTGGGACGCGTGGCGCCGCTGAGCAACGCGCTCATGGCGCGCTCGCCGCCCGCCACCGTGTAGTCCCCGACGGCCTCCAGTTCGGGCCGGTACCCGATGCCCGCCTCCTCCAGGACGTCGTGGTAGGCACGGGCGCGGTCGCGCGGGGTGGTGAAACTGTGCGCGGCCGGGCCGCCTCCGCTGATGTGCGCGATGTCGCGGTGGCCCAGCATGGTCAGGTGCCGCACGGCGCTGGTGGCCCCCGCCACGTCGTCGATGCGCACGCACGCGAAGCCGTCCATCTCCGTGCCCACCAGCCCCAGCGGCACGTCCAGTCCGGTCAGCACCTGCGCCTGCTCCTTCGACAAGGGCATGCTCAGCACGGCCACCGCGTCCACCCGGCGCCGCAGCGGCATCACGTCGAAGAAGCGGTCGCGGCTGGAGGCGTCGGGGATGTTGTACAGCAGCAGGTCGAAACCCTTGGCCCGCAGGACCTCCTCGACACCGAAGATCACCTGTCCGAAGAACCACCGGTTGACGTAGGGCGCCACCAGACCGATCGTCCGGGTGCGCCCGCTCGCCAGATGCGAGGCGCTGGGCGTGATGGTGTAGTTGAGTTCGCGCGCGATGCGCACGATGCGCAGGCGCGTGCCCTCCGCCACGCTGGGCAGGCCGCGCAGGGCACGCGACACCGTCGCCGTGGAGACCCCGGCACGGTTCGCCACATCCGCAAGACTCGCTCCCACTGCTCTTCCTCCCAGGCGGGGCGACCGGCTCGGAGCGGCGCCCCGTCACGAGCCTAGTGTGCCTCCGCCGGGGCGTGGGGCCGGAGCGCTGCGGGCGGGACGGCCGGCCGCGGCGGGTCCTCGCCGGGCACGTCGGCGCGCAGGGCCACCGACGCGTCGTCGCGGTCCCGGTAGGGGTCCGCCACGGGGCGCACCTCCACGGGCAGGGGGCCGCGGTCGGGGCGACGGGCCCAGCAGCGGCCCGGCGCGCGCCCGTAGGACACGGCACAGGCCACGAGGACGCCGTCGGCGTACAACTCCAGGTACTCGCCGAACAGCAGCGCGCGCAGGTTCCGGACGGGTTCGGCCAGCGCGGTCGCCTGGACGGGGCCGGACGCCGCACACCGCACCCGCAGGCCGTCGGGCGCTACGTCCACGGTGAACCCCGACTCCTCGCCGCGCAGAACGACCCGGGCCGGTCCGCCGTCGACCGCGACGTCCACGACCGCGTTCCACACCGGGGCGCCGGGGTCCGCCGGCGCCCGCAGGTGGTTCTCCACGCCCCGCCACCAGCCGAGCCGGGGGCGGCCGGCCGCATCGGCCGCCAGGACCTTGGGTTGGGCGAGCATGCCCCGGCACGGTGCGCCGCCGTCGTCCAGTCCCGTCCGGCGCTGGACGGTGTGCAGCAGGAGCCGCTCGCCTCCGGGACCGTCCACGAGGCGGGGGGCGTAGGGGCCGGGCGGGGCGAGCGGTCCGAGCCGTTCCCATTCCCCGTCCAGCTTCTCGGCGCGCCACGCCTCGATGTGGTGCGAGGGGCCGACGGAGCCCAGGAGCAGCCATCCTCCCGGGACGCGTTCGAGGACGGGGCATTCCAGTTCGTCGATGTCACCGGGCACGAGGAGGGGAGGCCGCACGGTCCACCGGTGCAGGTCGTCGGAGACGGCGAGCCCCACGCAGCCGGAGCGCTCGACGGGGCCGTGCGCGGTCCGGGCGCAGACGAGCATGGCGTAGCGGGCCCCGAACAGTCCGCCTTCCGGCTCGACGATCCACGGGTCCCGCCAGGCCTCCTCCGCGCCGGTCCGGTACCACCGCTCGTCCGGACGCACGACGACCCCGCGGACGCGCGACCACGCGGAGGCGTCGTCGGCGACGGTCCGGGCCAGGCCCACGGCCTGCCTCTTGTGCCCGTCGTCGTGCACCCCCGTGTAGGCCATCACCCAGCCGTCCCCGTGGCGCAGCGGGTGCATCGTCCAGACACTGGTGTCGTCGAACCCCCCGGCCGGACCCACACCGAAGGCGGGGCCGAGCGGCTCCCAGCGGACCAGGTCGTGCGAGACCGCCCGCCCGTAGGACGTCTCCAACAGGCTGACGTCGGGGTGCTCGGTCCAGGGGGCCTGCAGGTGCAGGAGGACGTAGGGCGGGCCGTGGACGACCGCGAAGTCGTTGAGGCAGGCCCCCGGTGGTGCGTAGCGCATGGTCCTCGGTCCTCTCGGTGGTCGGTGCCGGACCGGAGTGGTCCTGCCGCGGGTCCGGGGCGTGTCCGGCTCCAGGAGCCACGACTGTATGCAATCGCTTACATTCTGGCAAGCCGAGGATGCTCGCGGCGGATGGGTGTGAACGTCTAGGTCGGTGGCGTGTCCCTCATGGGGCGCCGTCGTCTTCGCGTACTCGGCGCGCCGTTGGTAACGGCCAGGCAACAAGTCAATGTAAGCGATTGCATTTCTGTTTCCCATGACTAGCGTTGGGTGGCACAGCTCACAGGACACCGCCGATCCGGCGCGCGCCCCTTCCGTTCGGGACGGCACGGCCGTCGACCGCGGCTGGCAGGGCAGGTGTCCGCTAGGAGGAGATGACCGTGCGATCCACACGAACCCGACCACGCGGCGTCCTGCGCGCCGCGGCCGCTCTGGCGGCTCCGGCCCTCGTCCTCACCGCGTGCGGCACCGGGGGAGGGGGCGCCGAGACAGGCGACGGCGAGGGCACCATCACCGTCTGGGCGCACCAGGGCCAGGACCGGGAGGTCGTCGCCCTCCAGGACGCCGTGGAGGCCTTCGGCGCGCTCCACCCCGAGATCACGGTGGACCTCACCCTCATCCCCGAGGCCGACTACATGACCACCGTCACCGCGTCGAGCCCCGACGAACTGCCCGACGTGCTCGAATTCGACGGCCCCGCCATGGCCAGCCTGGTCTACAACAACAAGCTCTCACCGATCGGCGACTTCGTGTCGGAGGAGACCCGCGCCAACGCCACCGACTCCGTCCTCGCCCAGGGCACGCTCGACGGATCCCTCTACGGCCTGGGCATGTTCGACTCCGGACTCGGCGTCTACGGCAACGCGGCCCTCCTGGACGAGGCCGGGATCTCCTACCCGGAGGGCCTGGAGGACGCCTGGACGGCGGAGGAGTTCACCGCCGCTCTGGCGGTCCTGGCCGCCGAGGACGAGGACGGCCGCGTCCTGGACGTCAAGCAGAACTACGGCTTCGGAGAGTGGACGACCTACGCCTTCTCCCCCGTGATCTGGTCGGCGGGCGGCTCGCTGATCGAGGGAGGGAGCGCCGAGGGCGCCCTCGACACCCGCGCCGTCGTCGAGGCGCTGAGCCTGGTCCAGGAGTGGGCCCCCTACACCGATGCCAACACCGACGACAACGCCTTCGTCTCCGGGGACGTCGCACTGTCCCTCGTGGGGCACTGGGAGTACCCCAACTACTCCGAGGCGCTGGGCTCGGACCTGGTCGTGCTCCCCCTCCCGGACTTCGGCAACGGCGTCAAGACCGGCCAGGGCTCCTGGGCATGGGGCGTTTCCAGCACCTCCGCCAACGGCTCCGCGGCCGGAACGTTCATCGACTTCCTGATGGCCGACGAGCAGGTCGCCGACATGACGGCGGCCAACGGAGCCCCTCCCGGCACCCGCTCCGCCATCGCCACCAGCGACCTGTACGGCCCCGGAGGGGACCTCGAACTGTTCGCCGACCAACTGGCGGCGACCTGCGGAGACGGACCCGTCACCCCGGACTGCGTGTCCGTGCCCCGCCCGGTGACGGCCGGATACCCGGTCATCACGCGCCAGTTCTCCGACGCCGTCGCCACCATCTGGGACGGCGGCGACGTCGCCGAGGCACTCGACGGCGCGGTCACCGCGATCGACACCGACTTCGCGGACAACGACTTCTTCGCCGACTCCTAGCACCCGGGCTCCCGGAGGAGGGCGCCGCCCGTCCGCCCGCACCGCGTCCACCGGTGCGCGCTGTCCGGCGGCGCCCCGCCTGGAGCCGGTGCTGCCGAAGACCCCACGACCCTAAGGATCCGCCGTGACCGCTCCCGCTCCGCCGGGCGCTCCCCGAACCCGCCCGAAAGCCGGCCGAGAGGCATGGGCAGGGCCGCTGATGGCCCTGCCCGCCGTCACCGGGCTGGCGCTGTTCGTGGCCCTGCCCTTCGCCATGGCCATCGGGCTGTCCCTGTTCAACGTGCGGCTCGACTCCTTCCGGCCACCCGACTTCCTCGCCCTGGAGCAGTACCGCCGCATCCTCCTGTCATCGGAGTTCAGCGGCGACTTCTACCGGGCGCTGGGCAACAACGTCCTGTTCGCCGCCGTCATCGTGCCCGCGCAGACGGCGGCCGCGCTGGGGCTCGCGCTCCTGCTCAACCGCCCGCTGCGCGGCATGCCGGTGTTCCGGACGTTCTTCTTCATGCCGGTGGTCTTCCCGATGGCCCTGATCGCGACGGTCTGGCGGCTCGTCTTCGACCCCGGGCCGGACGGGATGCTCAACTCCGCGCTCGGGTTCGCCACCCTCGGCCTGTTCGCCCCGCACGACTGGCTCGGGGAGGCGAGCACCGCCATGCCGTCGATCATGCTGCTGTCACTGTGGCAGGGCGTCGGTTTCCAGATGGTCATCATCCTCGCCGGACTGCAGGGCATCCCCAAGGAGCTCTACGAGGCGGCCGAGGTCGACGGGGCCGGCCGCTGGCAGCGGTTTCGCGCCGTCACCCTGCCGGGACTGCGCAACACGCTCGTGTTCGTCGCCCTGGTCACCACGATCCTGTCGTTCCGCCTGTTCGACCAGGTCTACATCCTGACCCGCGGCGGCCCCGACGGGGCCACCAGCACCGTGATGCACCTGGCGGTGACCACGGCCTTCGCGGAGAGCAACGTCGGCCGCGCCGCGGCCATGACCGTCGTGCTCTTCGTCGTGGTCCTCGGCCTCACACTGCTGCAACGCCGCCTCGTCACCCAGGAACGGGAGATCTCATGACCGCGCTCACCGACCGGCCGACCGTACCCCGGCCGGGGCGACGGGTCCCGCACCGCGGACCGGCGCGCCGCTTCCCCCCGACCGTGCGGCGCGGGCTCGACTACCTGGTGACGGGCACGGTGACGCTGCTCTTCGCCTCGCCGATCCTGTACATGTTCATCGGCAGCCTCCAACCCGACGAACAGGTCCTCGGCGGCCTGTCCGGATTCGCCCCCGGCGACCTGTCCCTGGACAACTACGCCGACGTCTTCCGCACGTTCGACGATCCGAGCACGGGATACTTCCTGGACTTCCTCGCCACCTCGGTGATCGTCACCGGCGTGGTCGTCCTGGGCGGCCTGGTGGTCAACTCCATGGCCGCCTACGCCCTGGCCCGCCTCCGCTGGCGGGGGCGCGACGCCGTCCTCATCCTGGTCCTGGCCCTGACCGTGCTGCCCTTCGAGGCCATCGCGGTGCCGCTGTTCTACCTGCTCAACGACTTCCGCAACACCCTGGCGGTGCAGGCGGTCCCGCTGGTCGCCAACGCCTTCTCCGTCTTCCTCTTCTACTCCTTCTTCCTGAAGCTCCCGAAGGAGATCGAGGAGGCCGGCCGGATGGACGGCGCCGGGCCGCTGCGGATCTTCGTGCGGATCATCGTCCCGATGAGCAAGCCCGTCTTCGCGACCGTCGCCATCCTGTCCTTCCTCACCCAGTGGGGCATGTTCCTGTGGCCGGTGCTCATGGTCAGCGATCCGGCCGTGCGCCCGCTCCCGTTGGCCATCAGCGTCTACCAGGGGCAGCCGCCCTTCCAGTGGGGGGACATCATGGCCTTCGGCGTGATGATGGTGCTGCCCATGCTCGCGGTGTTCCTCGTCTTCCAGCGCTGGTTCGTGCGCAGCGTGGCCTCCAGCGGAATCAAGGGCTGACCCGGGGACCCCCGCCCGCGCGGAGGGGCCGCGCCGTGACGCGCCCGAAACGTCCCCGCAACCGACGCCGCCGGACAGTGACGGACCCGCCCTCCCCGGTCCGACTTGCGGGCCCGTGTCCCGCGCCGAAAGCCGGAGCTTTCGTTCCCGAAGCACGCCGGAAACATGCACGGCATAGCGTCGCGAGGCATCCACAGCCACCGAGGAGTCTCCATGCACCAGGGAACCGGATCCGGCGACCGCGACGGCGTCCCGGGCGGGCGGGGGGAGGGAGCCCGCTGCCCCGTCGGCGCGACACTCGCCCTGCACGAGCCCACCCCCGCCGACCTGCCCTGGGCGCGCCTGCGGGAGCAGTACGGGGGCCTGGCGCCGGTCGAGATCGCCCCCGGCGTGCCCGGCTGGCTCCTCCTCGGCTACAAGGAGAACCTCCAGGTCCTGCGCGACCACACCCACTTCTCCGCCGACCCCCGTCCGTGGAGCGCCTCGGGCACCGCGCCCGCGCGCACGGGTGCGCTCACCCACGACGGCGAGGAACACCGGCGGCTGCGCGCGCCCATCGTCGACGCGCTCGCTCCCGTGGGCACGCCCCAGCTCGTGCCGGTGGTCGAACGCGCGGCCGTGCGCCTGCTCGGCGCGGTCGCGGCGGACGGCCGCGCCGACCTCATCGGCCGGTTCGCCGCCCCGCTGCCCGCGCTCGTGCTCAACGAGCTCCTCGGCCTGCCCGACGCCTACGGGAGCCTGCTCGCCGACCTGACCGCACGGCTGTGGAGCGGCGACCCCGAACGCGCCGAACCCGCCGCGCTGGCCATCCGCGCCTACTTCACCGGACTGGTCGCCCGCAAGCGCGACGAGCCGGGCGACGACCTCACCAGCCGACTGCTGGACCACCCCCACGCCCTCACCGACGACGAGGCGGTCGAGGCCCTGTCCCTGCTCTGGGAGACCGGGCACGAACCCACCACCCACCTCATCGGCAACGCCCTGCTCAAGCTGTTGGAGGACCCCGACGTGTGGACCGCCTACCTGGGCGGCACCCTCACCCCGGAGGACTTCGTCGACTACGTCATGTGGACCGACTCGCCGATCCGCATGCTCGCCGGGCGCTACTCCGCCATGGACCTCCGCTTCTCCGGTGCGCGCATCCGCCAGGGGGATCCGATGCTGTTCGGGTTCGCCTCCGCGCACGGCGACCCGTCGGTGGTCCGGAACGGGGACGACGCGATGGCCATGGCGGGCAACCGCTCCCACCTCTCCTGGGGCGCGGGGGCGCACCGCTGCCCCGCCACCGGTTTCTCCCGCGACCTGGTGCGCACGGCGATCGACATGGTCGTCGACCGTCTGCGCGGCATGGCGCTGGCCGTCGACCCAGGCCAGCTGACCTGGCGCGCCTCCCTGGCCATCCACGGTCTGGAGCGGCTTCCGGTGACGTACACCCCCACGGGCGAGCGCGCCGAACCCGCGGCCGACGAGGCCGCGCCGACCGCGCGCGGGCGCTGGGTCCGCCGCAAGCGCCGCCCCACGCCGCGGGGCGCCCGCTACCAGGCGCCCCTGGCCCCCGAGCGCGACACCGCGGAGGCCGGGGACGACACGGGCGGCCCGCGCGCCGCACCGGCCCCGCGCGTCCGGGCGGCCGCACCGCGCGCCGCACCGGCCCCGCGCGTCCGGGCGGCCGCACCGCGCGCCGTCGGAGCGCGCTACCAGGCGCCGTTCGCCCCACCGGAGTCCGGCACGCCCGACCCCCTCGAACAGCTCCTGGCCACCTGGCGCCCGCGCGGGTAGGGACGTCCGCCCCCGCCGCGTCCGCGGCGGGGGCGCCGGGGTCAGGGGTCGACCACGACGAGTTCCGGGTACGCCTCAGCGGGGTCGTCCAGGAGGGGCTGCTCCCCGTCGCGCAGGTGGTGGTCGAAGAAGGCCACGCTGTAGGCGCGCACGGCCTCCAGTCCCCGCTCGACGGGGATGTCGCCGAACTGCGCCGCCCACTGCTCGGGGGTGAGGGCGTCGGCCAACCCCAGCTGTTCCATGAGCACGCCGCGGTCGGTGCCGTTGGAGTGCCCGGATCCCTCCAGCCGGATCCACTGCCGCCATCCCGTCAACCGGGGCCACATGTTCTCGACGCCGTCCCAGGCCTGCCCCTGGTCGTTCTCGATCAGGGCCAGCGGTTTGTCCAGACCCGCGTCCACCGCCGGCGCGTAGTAGGGGCCGTCGAGGTTGATGCCGGCGTCCACGCGCTCCTCCGCGAGCAGGGTCTCGGCCGTCGCCGTGCCGCCCCACGAGTGTCCGGCCATGCCGATCCGCTCGTCGTCGATCACCCGCGACCACCGCCAGACCGCATCGGACCCGGTGAGCCGGTCGAGGAGGAACGACACGTCCTCGGCCCGGTTGACCGCGCCCAGCGCCCACTCCCCGGACCGGCACCCCGCGCAGTCGGTGACCAGCCCGTCGGGGAACTCCACGGGTGCGGCCTCGTGGGCGTGGTCCACCCCGGCCACGACGAACCCGTGGCTGGCCAGGTCCTCCGCGAGCGCCGACGTCTGCGTCCGGCTCAACCCCGCGCCGGGGGAGAGCACGACCAGCGGGAACGGGCCTCGGCGGGAGGCGGGCGGCACGTCGAGGCGGGCGTTGGTGCGGATCCGGTGCAGGGTGTCGGCGGGCAGTTCCAGGCCCAGCGCGTCGATCGTGGCCGCCGACTCCGCCTCGGTCATGTAGGGCGCGGTCCGACCCGCGCCGGAGCGCGCCGGGTACCACAGGGTCACCATGAGTTCGCGGGGCCCGCCCACCCACACGTCCTCCCGCTCCCCGTCCACCAGGTGCAGGACCGTGGTGCCCACCGGGTGGTCGCCGGTGGGCGCGGGCAGGACGGCCGGCGGCGCGCCGTGGGGGCGGTCGGCCCCGGCGGCGGGGGAGGCGGTCGGCAGGACGAGGGCCGCGGTCAGGGTGAGCGCGGCTCCGGCGCGGATCGTGCCCGCGGTCGCCGCGCGGAGAGGGGTGGAGGAGGGCAAGGGGCGTTCCTTCGTGGTCGCCGTCGTGGACCCTGTCCACGCTAGGGACGGCCGGACCGCCGGACCATGGGGGCGACCGCCGACCCGCGCGGACGTCCTCCGCAGGAGCGGGGGTGGGGCCGACACCACCACGCCGACCGTGCGTGACCGTGCGTCGGCCGAGGCCCGGGCGTACGCACCACGTGCCTCATCAGCCCCGGGGCACACACGGGTCGGGGGGTGCTCTCCGGCCGCGCCGGGCTCGCGCCCGGATCAGTCCGTGCGGCGCCGCACCCTCTCGGCGAACTCCTCCGCCTTGAGCAGCCGGGTCAGTTCCTCGCGCCGGGGCGCGGACGAGCGGTCCTCGTCGGCGGCCAGGGCGGGGTCGGGGATCTCCTGACGGACCTCCGCCTCGATGCCGAGGACGTCGTGGTCCTCGATCTCCTCGATGCGGTGCCCGTAGGGGTGGTCGAGCAGGTACTCGGCCACGGCGCTGTCCTGGTCGGGCGCGCCCACGTCCATGACGGCGTCGACGTCGTCGATGCCGACTGAGCCGTCCACCGTGAAGTCCTCGGGTTGCTCCGTCACCGGCGGCCCCCTCGCGCTTGCTTCCCCTACCTCGATCATGCCTGGTCGGAGCGGGGGATTCCAGTCATGGCCCCGGAGAGATCGCCGCCGCCGGGGCGCCGGAGCGAGCCCGCGGCCGTGAAAGGCTAGGGAACGCCGCACGAGCGGCCCCGGCACGCCGACCCTCCGTGCCGGACCACGGATGACACGGACGACGAGGAGCGACCGGATGCCAGGCAGTACGACCTCCCACGGCGTGGACACCGGGGACCGGGCCCGAGCGGCCACTCCGCTGGACCGGCGGAGCGAGTGGACCGCCCTGGGCGAGCACCGTACCCGGTTCGGCGCATCGCACCTGCGCGACCTGTTCGCCGACGACCCCGGTCGCGCCGAGCGGTTCACGCTCGACGTCGGCGATCTGCACGTCGACTACTCCCGCAACCTGGTGACCGGGCAGACCCTGGACCTGCTCGCCGCACTCGCCGACGCGACCGGGGTGGCCGCGCTGCGCGACGCCATGCTGCGCGGGGACCACGTCAACCTGACCGAGGACCGCTCCGTCCTGCACACCGCACTGCGCGCGCCGCGCGGGGCGGTCATCGCCCCCGACGGCCACGACGTCGTCCCCGACGTGCACCGCGTCCTGGACCGGATGGCGGCCTTCGCCGAGCGCGTGCGCTCCCGGTCCTGGCTCGGGCACACCGGGCAGAGCGTCCGGCGCGTCGTCAACATCGGCATCGGCGGCTCCGACCTGGGCCCGGCCATGGCCTACGAGGCGCTGCGCCCCTACACCGACCGCGGCCTGGAGTTCCGGTTCGTCTCCAACGTGGACGGCACCGACCTGCACGAGGCGCTCATCGACGCCGATCCCGCCCGCACCCTGTTCGTCGTCGCCTCCAAGACGTTCACCACCGTCGAGACCATCGCCAACGCCACCGCCGCGCGCGCGTGGCTGGCCGACGGCCTCGGCGTGGGCACCGACAGCGAGGCCGTCGCCAGGCACTTCGTCGCGGTCTCCACCAACGCCGACGCCGTGTCCGCGTTCGGCATCGACCCCGAGAACATGTTCGGGTTCTGGGACTGGGTCGGCGGCCGGTACTCCTACGACTCGGCGATCGGCCTGTCCCTGATGGTCGCGCTGGGCCCGGAGCGGTTCCGCGAGATGCTGGCCGGTTTCCACCTCATGGACGAGCACTTCGCCACCGCGCCGCCCGCGCGCAACCTGCCCTTCCTGCTCGGCCTGCTGGGTGTCTGGTACGGCGCCTTCTTCGACGCCCACAGCCACGCGGTGCTGCCCTACAGCCACCACATGTCCCGGTTCACCGCCTACCTGCAGCAGCTGGACATGGAGTCCAACGGCAAGTCGGTGCAGCGCGACGGCCGGCCCGTCACCTGGCAGACCGGCCCGATCGTGTGGGGCACGCCCGGCACCAACGGCCAGCACGCCTACTTCCAGCTCCTGCACCAGGGCACCCGGTTCGTGCCCGCCGACCTCATCGGCTTCGCCGACCCGGCCCCGGACCTGCCCGACGCCCTGGTCCCCCAGCACGACCTGCTCATGGCCAACCTGTTCGCCCAGGGACAGGCGCTCGCCTTCGGCAGGACCGCGGAGGAGGTCGCCGCGGAGGGGGTGCCGGCCGAGCTGGTCCCGCACCGCACGTTCGCGGGAAACCGCCCCACCACCACGATCCTGGCCGACCGGTTGAGCCCGTCGGTGCTGGGCCAGCTGGTCGCCCTCTACGAGCACAAGGTGTTCGTGCAGGGCGCGGTGTGGAACGTCAACTCCTTCGACCAGTGGGGCGTCGAGCTGGGCAAGGTCCTGGCCAGGCGGGTCGAGCCCGCGCTGACCGGGGAGGCCGACGTGCCCGGCCTGGACGCCTCCACCGCCGCGCTGGTGGCGCGCTACCGGGAACTGCGCGGCCGTGGTTGACGTGCGCGCCGCGGGCCGGTGGGCCGGAGCCCTGTTCCTGGCCGGCGCGGTCGCGGGGTGCGCGTCGGCGCTCGGCGAGGGGAGGGGCTGCACGGAGATCGGCGTCCCGGTGGGCGTGTCCCTGGACGTCGCGCCCTCCGACGCCGCGGCGGTCCGGACCGCCGCGGTGGAGGTGTGCTGGGACGGGCGCTGCCGTGGCTCCGAGACCGCGCTGCAGGAGTCGACCGAGGCCGTCGGCGAGACGTGTGAGGAGGGGCCGGACGGGGCGTGCACCGCGAGCTTCGCGCCCACCGGGGGGCGGAGCGGCTTCGTCGCCGTCGAGGACCTGCCCACCGACCCCGTGGAGGTGCGCGTCGCGCTCCGGGGCGAGGACGGGGCGGAGCTCTTCGCCGACACGGTCACCGCGACCCCCGAGACGCTGGAGGCCAACGGCCCCGGCTGCGGGGAGGGCGGCCCGCAGACGGGCGTGGTGGTGGAGGACGGGGCCCTCCGCGAGCGGTGAGCGCACGAACGCCGCCGCCGGTCGTTCCCCCCGGGCGCGGCGCGGACCGGTGCCGCGCGTGAGGTGTCGCCGGTGCCGGTGTCCGCGGGGCGGGCGGGAAACTCCCTTGCCCGCCCGCGACCTCCCCGGTTAGCCTGCGATCGACATGCGCAACTGACATCGAGACCGACCGCCGGACGCGCGGGGCTCGCCCTCGGGGCTGGAGCCGACCCCGTCCGGCGCATCCACGTCCAGCCCGTGGTGCGGTCTCGATGCCGACGACCTCCGTCGTCCCCCGCGGCCGCCCCGGGCGTCGCCGCGCGCATCGAGGCCCACCCGAACGAAGGGTGGTCCCATGACCTTCGACGCGAAGTACCCGACACCCCCGCGCGACGCGGCTCCGCTCACCGCGCGCGACCTCGCGAAATCCTACGGGGACCGCGTGGTCCTCGACGGCGTCGGCCTCGACGTCGCCCCGGGCCGGCGGCTCGGCCTCGTGGGGGAGAACGGCGCGGGGAAGTCGACCCTGCTCCGCCTGCTCGGCGGTGTCGAGGACCCCGACGCCGGGACCGTGACCCGGCCGGCCGACACCGGGTTCCTGCACCAGGAGCTGCCGCACGCACCCGGCACCACCCTGGCCGAGGTGGTCGCGGAGGCGCTCGAACCCAGCCGGGAGGTCGAGCGCCGCCTGGCCGCCAGCACCGCCGCACTGGTCGCGGACCCGGCCGACGCCCAGGTCCTGCGCGCGTACGGCGAAGTCCTGGCCGAGGCCGAACGCCTCGACGTGTGGGACGCGGAGCGGCGGGCGCGGAGGGTCGTGGCGGGCCTGGGTCTGGACGGCGTCGAACCGGACCGGCCGGTGGGGCGGATGTCGGGGGGCCAGCGCGGCCGTCTGGGCCTGGCGGCCCTGCTGATCCGCCGCCCCGGCGCGCTCCTGCTCGACGAGCCGACCAACCACCTCGACGACCAGGCGCTGGAATTCCTGGAGGGGTACCTGCGCGGCCTGCCCGGCGTGGTCGTCCTGGCCAGCCACGACCGCGTGTTCCTGGACGCCGCGTGCACGGGTCTGATGGACCTGGACCCGGCCGTGGACGGCCCCGTCCTCCACGGCGGCGCCTACTCGTTCTACCTGCGTGAGAAGCGGCTGGAGCGGGAGCGCTGGGAGCAGCGCCACCAGTGGGAGCAGGGCGAGCTCAGGGCGCTGCGGGAGGCGGTGCGCACCACCGCGCGCAGGGTCGCGCACGGGCGCGGCCCCACGGACAACGAGAAGATGGGCTACGACTACAAGGGCGGCCGGGTGGACAGGCAGGTCTCGCGCCGTGTCCGCGACGCGCGCACCCGCCTGGAGACGCTGGAGCGCGACCAGGTGCGCAGACCGCCGCGTCCGCTGCGGTTCTCCGGGGCCCTGACCCGGGATCCCGGTGCGGCGGCCGACACCGCGGTCCGGGTCCGCGACCTGGTGGTCCCGGGCCGCCTGCGGCTGGACCGGCTGGACCTGCCCGGCGACGGCCGGCTCCTGGTCACCGGACCCAACGGGGCGGGCAAGTCCACGCTGCTGTACGCGCTGGCGGGGCGGCTGCGTCCGGGGGCGGGCCGGGTCGAGCGGCGGCGCGGCACGTCGGTGGCCCTGCTGGAGCAGGACGTGGCGTTCCCCGACCCTGCGCGCACACCCCGGTCCCTGTACCAGGAGCGGCACGGGGCCGCACCGGACGCGCCGCGCCTGGGCGAGCTGGGGCTGGTGGCCCCGCACGACCAGGACCGGCCGGTGGGGGAGCTGAGCGTCGGCCAGCGGCGTCGGCTGGCGCTGGCGCTGCTGGTCGGACGCGCCCCGGACGTGCTTCTGCTGGACGAGCCGACCAACCACCTCTCCCTGGCGTTGGCCGAGGAGCTGGAGGCGGCGCTGGGCACCGCGCCAGGGGCCGTGGTGGTGGCCACGCACGACCGGTGGCTGCGCCGCCGCTGGGAGGGGGAGCGGCTGCGGCTGGCCGACGGACGCCGAATGGAGGAATCTACGGTGTAAAGGTGGCGGACGGGCGGCGGCGTTGCGCCGCCGCCCTCCGCGACACTCCCGTCGGCGCGGACGCTGGAAAACGTCCGAGCGCCTCGGGCAGTCTGTGCGTAGTCGACTGACTACGCACAGAGAGCAAGGTGGGCATGGCCGCGCCGTTGGACGCGCCCGAGTCGTCCCAGCACGCCGACCCCGAGGAGATCGTCGCCCGGGGGACCGACACCGCGAGCAGATCCCTGCGGCGGATCGCCTGGCAGCGGTTCCGCCACGACAAGGTCGGCATGGCCGGGGGCGTCACCGTCGTCCTGCTCATCCTCGTCGCGGTCTTCGCGCCCCTTCTGACGGCCTGGTGGGGCTACCCGCCCAACCAGTTCAACCAGAGCCTGGTCGACCCGCTCACCGGCGGCGTCCTGCTCGACCCCGAGCACCCGGAACTGGGCCTGGACCCCTGGGGCGGGATCAGCCTCGACCACCTGCTCGGCGTCGAGCCCGTCAACGGCCGAGACCTGTTCAGCCGCATCGTCTACGGCGCGCGCACCTCACTCCTGGTCGCCACGGTCGCGACCGTGCTGTGCGTGCTCATCGGCACGGTCCTCGGCATCACCGCGGGGTACTTCGGCGGGTGGGTCGACACCGCCATCAGCCGGGCCATGGACATCTTCCTGGCCTTTCCCCTGCTGCTGTTCGCCATCGCGCTGGTCGGCGTCATCCCCGACGGCGCGTTCGGACTGACCGGCAACGGACTGCGGGTCGGCGTGCTGATCTTCATCATCGGGTTCTTCAACTGGCCCTACATCGGCCGCATCGTCCGCGGCCAGACCCTCACCCTCAGGGAACGCGAGTTCGTCGAGGCCTCCCGGAGCCTGGGAGCGGGCAGCGCGCACATCGTCTTCCGCGAGATCCTGCCCAACCTCGTCACCCCCATCCTCGTCTACTCCACGCTGCTCATCCCCACCAACATCCTCTTCGAGGCCGCCCTGAGCTTCCTCGGAGTCGGCATCAACCCGCCCACCCCCACCTGGGGCGGCATGCTCGACAACGCCCTGCGCTTCTACACCACCTCACCGCACTTCGTGATCGTGCCCGGCCTCGCCATCTTCGTCACCGTCCTGGCCTTCAACCTCTTCGGCGACGGACTCCGTGACGCCTTCGACCCCCGCTCCTCCGACTGACGGCCCCCGTCCCCTCTCCCCACCCGACCCCCGGGCCGTGCTCCCAGCGGGCCCGACAGGCAACCGACCAGGAGGCAAGGTGACCACGCACCACCGAAGGCCCGCGGAGCCGCACCGTAGGCGGCGCCGGCGGGCGAGCGCGCCCATGGCCGTCACGACGGCCGCGGCCCTGCTGCTGGCCGCGTGCGGCGGCGGAGACACCGGGGGAGGTCAGATGTCGGACGCCGAGTTCAACGCGGGCGAGACCAGCATCGTCAACCCCTCCGACGCCACCGGCGGCACACTGAGGTACGCGATCTCCTCCGACTTCGACTCACCCGACCCGGGCAACACCTACTACGCGTTCAGCTGGAACTTCTCCCGCTACTACGCGCGCACCCTGCTCACCTACACCGAGGCGCCGGGGGAGGAGGGCACCGAACTCCAGCCCGACCTGGCCGAGGCGATGCCGGAGCCCAACGCGGACGCCACCGAGTGGACCGTGCGCATCAAGCAGGGTCTACGGTACGAGGACGGTTCGGAGATCACCGCCCGCGACATCGAGTACGCCATCGCGCGGAGCAACTTCGGCCCCCAGGCCCTGCCCAACGGCCCCAAGTACTTCCAGGAGCTGCTGGCCGACAGCGAGGATTACGAGGGCCCCTACGCGACCGAGGGGGACCCGCTGGAGGGCTTCGACGGCATCGAGACCCCCGACGACCACACCCTCGTCTTCCACCTCAACACGAGCTTCTCCGAGTTCCCGTACGTGCTCATCCAGCCGCAGACGGCGCCGGTCCCGCCCGACGCCGACCGCGGTGAGCAGTACCAGAGCCACGTCGTCTCCTCCGGCCCCTACAGGTTCGAGGGGGACTACCGGCCCGGCGTGTCCCTCGACCTGGTCCGCAACGAGGAGTGGGAAGCCGCCTCCGACCCGACGCGCCGCGCCCTGCCCGACCGGATCGAGGTGCGCATCGGCGTCGACCAGAACGAGATCGACCAGCGCCTGGTCAACGGCGAACTCGACGTGGACCTGGCCGGTTCCGGTGTCGGGCCCGCGATGAAGGGCACGCTGATCACGGACGAGAACGAACGGCCCAACGTCGACAACCCGCAGACCAACACCCTGCGCTACGTCAACGTCAACACCGTCGTGGAGCCCCTGGACAACCTGGCCTGCCGCCAGGCGGTGCTCTACGCCGCGGACCGGGACTCCCTGCAACGCGCCTGGGGCGGGGACACCGGTGGCGACATCGCCACGCAGATCATGCCCGCCGCCCTGCCCGGGGCGGACCCGTCGATGGACCTGTACCCGTCCCAGGACGGCAAGGGCGACCTGGAGGCGGCGCGCGGGAAGCTGGCGGAGTGCGGGCAGCCCGACGGCTTCTCCACCGCGATCGGCGCCCGGGCCGACCGCCCCTCGGACGTGAGCACGGCCGAGGCGTTGCAGCAGTCCCTGGCCCGCGTGGGGATCGACGCCGAGATCAAGCAGTACCCCTCGGACACCTACACCAACACCCAGGCCGGATCGCCGGACTTCGTGCACGCCAACGACCTGGGGCTGACCGTCTACGGGTGGGCCCCGGACTGGGCCAGCGGGTACGGGTTCATGAGCAAGATCCTGGACGGCGCCGCGATCCGCGACGCGGGCAACGCCAACATCTCCGAGTTGAACGACCCGCGGATCAACGCGTGGTTCGACGAGGTCGTCACGGTCGAGGACCCCGACGAGCGCGCCGGGATCTACACGCGGATCGACCGGCGGGCGATGGAGCAGGCCGCGATCCTGCCCGCGGTGTTCGAGCGGACGGTGCTCTACCGGCCGCCGAACCTGACCAATGTGTACTACCACGCCGGGTACTCGATGTACGACTACATGTCCCTGGGCACCACGCGGGAGTGATCCCGGCGCCGTGACGAGCAGCGCCACCGCCCCGGCCGGAAGCGGCCGGGGCGGACACGGGCCCAGAGCCGGGACAGGCGCCGCACCGCGGGGTTCACCGCGCCGCCCGTCCGTCAGCGAGCCCCAGCAGGCCGGCGAGGTGCGCCACGTGCTGGGAGAAGGCGCTCTCCCGGCCCTCCAGCACCCCGTCGAACTGGCCGAAGACCTCGAAACCGACCCAGCCGTACAGCGCCGTCCAGGCGGACAGGGCACGGGCCACGACCTCCTCGGGGCAGTCGCCGAAGAGTTCCCGGACGACCGGGGACGGGCTGAGCGGTCCCGTGTCCGGGTGCGGCCGTCGCGCCGCACGCAGCGCACCCGCGCGGTGCGCCTCCGCCGCGATGCGCGCGAGCACGGCGGTGTTGCGGGCGGCGGGTCCGACGGTGTCCCGCGGGGCGCGGTAGTCGGGCACGGGTGAGCCGAAGAGCAGCGCGTACTCGTGCGGGTGGGCCAGGGCCCAGCCGCGTACCGCGTGGCACGCGGCCCGCCACCGTCCCGGGAAGTCGGCGGTGCCGCGGGCGGCGTCGGCCTCCTCCACCGCCTGTCCGAGCGCGTTGTAGCCGTCGATGATCAGCGTGGTGAGCAGGTCGTCCTTGGACGGGAAGTACCGGTAGACGGCGGAGGAGGCCATGCCGAGGTCGCGGGCGACGGCGCGCAGGGAGAGCCCGGCGGCGCCCTCGGTGGCGAGGCGGCGGCGTGCGGTCCGGGTGATCTCGCCGGCCAACTCGGCGCGGGCACGTTCTCGTGCGGTCTGGCTTGCCTTCATGGGGCGCAGCCTAACAGAGCGGCGATCACATTCGAGAGCACTGCTCTTGACTCCGTGCGCCATAAGCGAGAGCATTGCTCTCGAAAGAGATCACTGATCTCGTCGTTCGAGAGCGAAAGGACACGCCCATGGCGCGGCACGTCGTCGTCGGAGCTGGACAGATCGGATCCCCGCTGGCCAGCGCACTGCACCGCAAGGGGCACGAGGTCACCCTCGTCAGCCGTTCCGGGCGCGGGCCCGGGGAGGTCGAGCGGATCGCGGCCGACGCCTCCGACCGGACGCGTCTGACCGGGATCGTCCGGGGTGCCGACGTCCTGTACAACTGCGCGAACCCGGCCTACCACCGCTGGCCCACGGACTGGCCGCCGCTGGCCGCCTCCCTGCTGGGCGCGGCGGAGGACGCCGGAGCGGACTACGTCCTGCTCGGCAACCTCTACGTCTACGCGCCGCCGACCCGCCCGTTGCGCGAGTCCGACCCGCTCGACCCGCCCAGTGCCAAGGCCCGGACGCGCGTGCGGATGTGGCGGGACGCGCTCGCGGCCCACGAGGCGGGCCGGGTCCGCGTGACGGAGGTGCGGGCAGGGGACTTCTTCGGCCCGGGATGCGTCGACCAGACGCACTTCGGCGAACGGTTCTTCCCCCGCCTGCTCCAGGGCCGGGCGGCCAGCTTCGTCTACGACGCCGACCAGCCGCACACCTGGACCTACAACCTCGACGTGGCCGAGGCGCTGAGCGTCGCGGGCACCGACGACAGGTCCTTCGGCCGTGCCTGGCACGTGCCCTCCCCGTCCCCGGCCAGCGCACGCCAGATCGCCGAGGCGGTCGGGAGGGTCGCGGACCTGGACACGGCGGGGGTCGACGTCCTCCCGCGCTGGCTGGTGCGGACGCTCGGTCTCGCCTCGCCGATGCTGCGCGAACTGGAGGACGTCCGCTACCAGTTCACACGGCCGTTCGTGGCCGACTCCACCGACTTCCAGAACACGTTCGGCATGGCCCCGACGCCGCTGGAGACCGCCCTGAAGGAGACGGTGGCCTGGTGGCGAGAGCGCCTGGCCCGCTGAACCCGGCGCTCACCGCCCCACGGCGGAGGGCCGGTCAACGGGCGTGGTCGAGCCCCTCGGCGTGGAAGCAGACCGGACAGGTGATGTGGCGGGCCGGGTCGGGCATCTCGCTCTGTCCCGGGCTCGCGGCGCGGCGGACCTCCACCGCGCTCTCGTGCGCGTGCTCCACGCACACCCCCGCGCCGCACCTCATGCACACCGCGACGGCGGAGGCGGTGCGCCCCACCCGGATGCAGTCGTAGCACTCCACGTCCGCTCACCTCCTCCCTCGTCAGCCGCGTGACGGATCCCCTAGTTCCTCGCTTGCCCCCCTGGGCCCACGTCACACCTCCAACGGCCACGCGCGTGGATTCCGGCCGGTCCGCGGGCGGAGTGACATCGCCGCCCGCGGCGGCGAGGATGGGTGACAGGGGGTGGTTGGCATGGCCAGCACCGTCTGGAAGGGAACGCTGTCGGTCGGCCTGCTCTCGCTCGGGGTGGCGCTCTACAGCGCCCGCGAGCGGCACGGCCCCGTCATGCACCAGTTCGTGGCGGGAACCGGTCACCGGGTCCGTTACCGGCGTGTCGACGAGGAGACCGGTGACGAGGTCGCACCCGGCGACATCGTGAAGGGCGCCCAGGTCGACGGCGGCGACGACTACGTCATGATCGAGCCCGACGAGCTGCGGGACATCGCGCCGGGCCGCAGCAGGACCCTGGAGATCGACGCGTTCGTCCCGGAGGACGCCGTCGATCCCCTGTGGTACGCCACCACCTACTACCTCGGCCCGCAGGACAGGTCCGCGGCCAAGCCCTACCGCCTGTTGTGCGCGGCGCTGGAGAACAGGGGACGGCTGGGGTTGGCGCGGATGGTGATGCGCGACCGCGAGCACCTGGTGCTGATCGGCGCCCAGCAGGGGGTGCTGACCGCCGCGACCCTGTACTGGCACGACGAGATCCGCGCGCCGGAGGACGTGCTTCCGGCCGTTCCGGAGGCGGACCTGGCCGAGCGCGACCTGGAGTTGGCCGGTCAGCTCGTGGACGCGATGGCGGCCGAGTGGGAGCCGCAGGAGTACGAGGACGTCTACCAGCGCCGGTTGGAGGAGCTGATCGACGCCAAGGCGCAGGGCCGGACGGTCAGCTACGGTCCGGAGCCCGCGCCGAGCACCGGCACCGTCGTCGAGCTGACGGACGCGCTGCGGGAGTCGTTGAAGGAGCGCCGCCGCAGGCGCAGGGGCGGCGGCGCTCCGAAGCCGCGCCGGGAGGCGACCGCCGAGGAGCCGACGAAGAAGGAGCTGTTGGAGCGGGCCAGGGAGCTGGACGTGCCGGGCCGGTCGGCGATGACCAAACGGGAGCTGGCCGAGGCCGTCGCGCGGGGGTCCTCAGCCTGAGGCGGTCTCGATGTCCAGCCCGCGCGGCACGTCGTCCACGTCCAGCTCCGGGCGTGGCCGGACGTAGGGCACCAGGTGCCGCCACCGGCCCCCGGAGACCGCCGTGTCCGGGGCCACCTCCACCACGAGGGCGGGCTCCACCCGCGTGTACGTCCGCCGTTCGCCGCCGCCCCACGCCGCGGGCAGGGTGGGCCGCCAGGGATGCTCGGAGACCGTGGCCTTGCGGAGGCGGTCGACGATCTCCCGCGTCTGCCGGGGCGTGAGCGTCGCCGTGCGGCCGACCACCGCCAGCCGCCCCGCGTCGTCGCGGCGTCCGAGGATGAGCGCGATCGAGCGGGGATCCTCGCGCGTGAAGCCGCCGACGACGGCCTCCGTGGTGACCCGCCGCTTGTACTTGTCCCAGCCCCGCCTGCCGGGGCGGTACGCCCGCCGGGTGTCCTTGACGACGAGACCCTCCACCCCGGCGTCCGCCAGGTCCTCGAACCACACGCGCGCGGTGGCCGGGTCGCCGGTCTGCCAGCCGAGCGCCAGATGGGGGTCGGCGACGTCGGCGAACACCCTCTCCAACCGCCGCCTGCGGTAGCCCAGGGAGCGTCGCCCGATGTCGGCGCCCCCGTCGCGCAGCAGGTCGAAGGCGACGAAGTGCGCGGGTTCGTCGCGGGCCAGGCGCCGGGCCCGGAGCGCGGACGCGGTGTTGCGGCGCAGGAGGGCGTCGAAGTCCAGGCGCCGTCCCGACCAGCGGACGATCTCCCCGTCGAGGAGGAGTCCCTCCGGGAGCGTGTCGAGCGCCTCGGCGAGCTCGGGCCAGCTGCGGGTGGTGGGCCTGCCGGTCCTGGAGTAGAGCCTGCCCGGCCGGGTGGCCGCCAGAGCGCGGAACCCGTCCCACTTGGGTTCGTACACCAGGTGGGGGCCGACCGGCATCGTGGTGACGGTCCTGGCGAGCATCGGAGCGGGCAGGTCCACACCCAAGACCTGCCCTCACTCCCGACGGGATACTCCCAGGTCCGGGAGTCCGCGCGGGGCGTGCGGACGTTTCCCGCGGAGGGAGGCGGGGCACCGGCCGGGCGCGGAGGCCGGGCACCGGCGCCGGAGCGGCCGACGCGTCGGCGGTGCGCATACGTGATCGACCGAACACGTTCCGCTAGCGTGGCCATCGTGGACACGTCCCCGTCGAGGGCGGTCGCCGCGGCTCCGGCGGCACGCGCCGCGGTCGGCCCCCGCCCGAGCCCCTGCGGAGAGAGCGCGCCTTGCTGACCTACATCCTGCGCCGCCTGGGCGCCGGCCTCCTGTTGCTCGTCGTGGTCACCATGGTCACGTTCGGGATCTTCTACGTCGTCCCCCGATGGGCGGGGCGCACCACCGAGCAGCTGGCCACCATGTACGTCGGCCGCGCCCCCACGCCGGAGGCCGTCCAGGCGACCATCGTCCGCCTCGGCCTGGACCGGCCGGTCGCGGTCCAGTTCTGGGAGTTCGTCAAGGGGATCTTCGTCGGCGCCGAGTACCGGTTCGGCCGGGACGTCGTCGAGTGCCCCGCCCCGTGCCTGGGCTACTCCTTCCAGACCTACCAGCCGGTCTTCACCGAGATCGTCCACCGCCTGCCGGTCACCGTGTCGCTCGCCGTCGGCGCGGCCGTCGTCTGGCTGGTCGGCGGTATCGCGGTGGGGGTGGTCTCGGCGGTGTGGAAGGGCAGCCTCTTCGACCGGTTGGCCATGGGTGTGGCGCTCGCCGGGGTGTCCCTGCCGATCTTCTTCACCGGTCTCCTGGCACTCGCCTTCCCCGTGCACGCCTGGGACTGGTTCCCCACGCCGCGCTACATGCCGTTGGTCCAGGATCCGGCGGCGTGGGCGGCCGGGCTGTTCCTGCCCTGGGTGACCCTGGCGTTCCTGCACGCGGCCATGTACGCGCGCCAGACCCGCGCGGGCATGCTGGAGACCCTGGGCGAGGACTACGTCCGCACCGCCCGGGCCAAGGGGCTGAGCGAGCGCACGGTGGTGCTCAAGCACGCGCTGCGGCCCACGCTGACGCCGCTCGTCACCATCTTCGGCCTCGACTTGGGCCTGGTGCTCGGCGGTGCCGTCCTGACCGAGCAGGTGTTCTCGCTCAACGGCATCGGCCGGTACGCGGTCCAGGCCATCACCCAGAGCGACCTGCCGGTGATCCTCGGCGTGACCCTGGTCGGCGCGTTCTTCATCGTGGCCGCCAGCCTGGTGGTGGACCTGGTGTACCCGCTCATCGACCCCCGTGTCCGCATCCACGACTAGCACCCGCCCCGAGGAACGAGGAAGCCGCCCGATGAGCCAGACTCCGCCCGAACCCGCCGAGCCCGTCGTCCGGGTGGACGACCTGCGGGTGGCGTTCCCGACGATGGACGGTGACGTCCACGCGGTGAACGGGTTGTCCTTCGAGGTGGCGCGTGGTGGCGCGTTGGGGATCGTGGGGGAGTCGGGCTCGGGTAAGAGCGTGACCTCGCTGGCGTTGATGGGGTTGCACCGGGGGTCGCGGGCGCGGGTCTCGGGGGCGATCCGGGTCGCGGGCCAGGACGTGGTGGCGGCTTCGGACAGGCAGTTGCGGCGGATGCGCGGCAATGACATCGCGATGGTGTTCCAGGATCCGATGCAGTCGCTGCATCCGCAGTACACGATCGGGAACCAGTTGGTGGAGGCCTACCGGGTGCACCATCCCAAGGCGTCGCGGGCGCGGGCCCGGGCGCGGGCGGTGGAGTCGTTGGAGCGGGTGGGTATCCCGGACCCGGGTCGGCGGGTCAACTCCTACCCGCACGAGTTCTCCGGCGGTATGCGCCAGCGCGTGGTGATCGCGATGGGGTTGATGTGCGATCCGAAGGTGTTGTTGGCCGACGAGCCGACCACCGCGTTGGACGTGACGGTGCAGGCGCAGGTGTTGGACCTGTTGGACGAGTTGCGTCGGGATCTGGACATGGGGTTGATCCTGGTCTCGCACGACCTGGCGGTGGTGGCCGGGTCGGTGGACGAGGTCGTGGTGATGCGCCACGGTGTGGCGGTGGAGCGGGGGGACGTGCGCACGGTGCTGTCGGCGCCGGCGCATCCTTACACGCGGGGGTTGCTGGCGGCGGTGCCGCGGGTGGAGGTGTCCCGGGCCCAGCGCCGCGCCCACGACCGCGCCGCGAGGGAGAAGAAGGAGGAACCGCGGGTCCCCGCCGAGGCCGTCGCGCCACCCGGTGAGGCGGGTGAACTCCTGGCCCGGGTGGAGGATGTGGCGCAGTGTTTCAGGGTGCGTGGTGGTCTGTGGGGTCGGGCGTCGGATTTCTGGGCGGTCAAGGGTGTGTCCTTCGATCTGTACAAGGGGGAGACGCTGGGGATCGTGGGGGAGTCGGGGTCGGGTAAGTCGACTCTGTCGCGGATGGTGATGCGGTTGCTGGAGCCGACCCGGGGCCGGGTGGAGTTCGAGGGCCGTGACATCACGCACATGTCCGAGCGGGAGTTGCGTCCGTTGCGGCGGGATGTGCAGATGGTGTTCCAGAACCCGTACTCCTCGCTGAACCCGCGGGTGACGGTGGGGGACGCGATCGGCACCGCGTTGCGGGTGCAGGGGGAGAAGGACACGGGGCTGATCCGTGCCCGGGTGCGGGAGCTGTTGGAGCGGGTGGGGCTCTCGCCGGATCATTACAACCGGTTCCCGCACGCGTTCTCGGGGGGTCAGCGGCAGCGGATCGCGATCGCGCGGGCGTTGATCCTCAAGCCGAAGCTGATCGTGTGCGACGAGCCGGTGTCGGCGTTGGACGTGTCGACGCAGGATCAGGTGTTGAAGTTGTTGTCGGAGTTGCAGGACGACTTCGGGTTGACGTATATCTTCGTGGCGCATGATCTGGCGGTGGTGCGGCAGGTCTCGGACCGGGTCGCGGTGATGCGTCAGGGTGAGGTCGTGGAGATGGGTGACAGCGACAGTGTGTATGAGTCGCCGTCTTCGGAGTACACGCGTCAGTTGCTCGGGGCGGCGCCGGTGCTGGACCCGGACGAGGCCCGACGCCACCGCGCGAAACGGGCCCGACTCCGCGCGAACGGGCGCTGAGCGGCGTTCGGGCCGCGAGGCCTCCGGAAGCGGCCGGGCCCGGGGACGCTGGCCGCGTCCCCGGGCCCGCCCGGATCAGAACAGCCGCCTGCGGCCGGCCAACGAGTCGATCCACTGGTGCAGGAAGCCCGCCCAGTCGCGGCTGGCGCCCTCCTGGTGGGTGACGGTCACGTGGTGGTAGGAGTCGCTGCCCTCGGAGAAGAGCAGGCCGCGCTTCTTGTCGAGCTCCAGGACGACGTCCATTCCGTGGTGGTCGGCGACGAACGACAGTTCGAGCGCGTTGAGCCCCTCGTACTGCCTCGCGGCGTAGTACTCGATCTCCTGGTAGAAGGGCAGCGTCTGCCGTGTCCGGAGGATGCGTCCCTGCTCCAGGTCCGCGTGCTTGAACTGGAAGCCGATGGTGGCCAGCGCGTCCAGGAACGCCAGCTGCGCCGGCAGCGGCTCGATCGCCACCGGGTCCAGGTCACCGGGGTCCACGGCCCCGGCCAGGCTCAGCCGCGTGTTCACACCCACGTTCATCGGGAACAGGCGGCGGCCTCGGACACTCGTGAGCGGGGCCTCGAAGGGGACGTGGAGCTCGAACGGCACCTGGAAGCTCTGCCCCGGGGAGATCACCGCCTGACCGCCCACACGCACGCGCTGGAACTCCACGTTGCGCGAGTACTCGTGGTCACCGGACTCGACCTCGACACGGGACTCCAGGCCGACGGTGAGTTCGTCGATCCGCTGTTCGACGTCGCCCGCCTGGATGTGCACGGTCCCCCGGACGACGCCGCCGGGCTGGACGGCGGGCGTGTCCAGCGTCGTCTCCACCGAGGCTCCGCCGACGCCGATGCCGGCGAGAATGCGCTTGAAAACCATGGATGTGCTCTCTAGCCCGCTCGGCCGCGGGGCGACGGTCCGAGGAGCGTGGTTCGACGGCGTTGCACCCCTTGGTACAGACGACCGGCGGTCGCCCATGGTTCCACCTGGGATCACGCGTCCGGGTGGGCGAGCCCCCGCAGCAGGGCCCGGAGACCGAACCCGAACCGGACCTCGCGCTCGGCCGAGTCCGGGGCGTCCTCGTCGTCGCGGTGGCGCACCTCGTGGATCACCGCCCCGATGCAGTAGGAGTACAGGGCGTCGGCGGCGTGCTCCACGTCGGGGCCGCTCAGCCCCGCCTCCTCGAACGCGCCGCGCACGAGGGCGTGGGCGGTGTCCTGCACGGGCGTGCGCGGGGCACGGTGGACCAGCAGGGAAAGGGCGCCGGAGTGCTCCAGCAGGCGGGCGCGGTAGGTGTGGGCCCAGTCGGTGAGCCGGGCGTCCCACGGGCCGGCGCCGGGGTCCACCGCCTCGGACGCGTCGCGACCGCCGTCCTCCTCCGCCGTGTCGTCGGGGGGCGTGCCGGCGGGCGAGGTGACGTAGGCCGCGATGGCGTTGAACAGCTGGTCCTTGCCGAGCGGGAAGTGGTGGTAGACCGCCATGGCCTCGACCTCCAGGGCGTCGCCCAGGCGTCGCATGGACAGGCCGCCCAGCCCGCGCCCGCTGATGATGTGCAGCGCCTCGACGATGATGCGCTCCCGGCTGAGTCCGGCGTAGTTCCTGCTCACGGTTGTCCTTTCGGGGATGTGCACCGACAGCGTGGCGGTACGGCGCGCGGGTGGCCATCTTCGACGCGCGGAACCGGTCGCGAGATGATCCACGTCACTTTAGAGTGGCGGTTATCGACGGGAAACGTGTACGGAGCTGACACATGGCACTGACCGAGCAGACCAGGACGCAGGCGCGCAAGAGCCTCGAGCACGACCGGGAGGAGGCCGCGCGGCTGCCCGAACTCCTGGCGAGGGTCGCCGACGCCGAGGCGGCGCTGGCGGAGGCGCACGACCGGCGCGCCTCGGCGACGGAGCTGCGCCACCTCGGGCTGGTCCTGGACGGGGTGCTCACCGAGGCCATGCGCGCCGCCTACGCGCGCGAGCGGGTGCTCGTGGGCGTCCGGGGCTACCGTGACCGCATCCACCGCCGCAAGCGCCTGGCACGACCGGAGATCCGGGAGGCGACGCGCGTCGCCGAGCGCCTGCTCACCGCCCGTGAGGACCACCGCCTGCACGGCGTCCAGCGGATCCCGCGCCCGGTCGCCTGACCGCCGTCCCCGCCGATGAGGGTTGGTTCCGTCAGGCCGGGTAGGTTGGGCTGTGCCTGATCGAACACGACTCTCCCCGCGCAGGCGGGGACGGAGCCTGGTGGGGAGCGCAGAAGGAGATGGCGGAGTTCATCCGCATTGATCCGACGTCGAAGGTACCGCCCTACGAGCAGATTCGGACGGTCGTCGCGATCGCGGCGGCCAACGGCGACCTGCCCGTGGGGTACCGGCTGCCCACGGTGCGGGCACTGGCCGGACAGCTGTCCGTGGCGGTGAACACGGTGGCCCGCGCCTACCGGGAGCTGGAGCAGGCCGGTGTCGTCGAGACGCGCGGCCGGTCGGGGACCTTCGTGGCCGCGGCGGGTGACGACCAGCGCGCCGAGGCCCTGGCGGCGGCGCGCGCCTACGCCGAGGTGATCTCGCGGGTCGGGCTCGACCACGAGGAGGCGGTCGAGATCCTGCGCGCCGCCCTGGAGGGCTGAGCGGGCGCTCAGCCCGACCGGCCCGCCCCCGGCGCGTCGGTCAGCGGCTCAGGCCCCTGACGACCACGACGTAGAAGATGATCAGCCCCGCCCAGAGGAACGCCACGGCCTCGCCCGCGACCAGTGTGGCGGTCATGGCGGTCAGCGGGACGCTCAGGCCGAGGGTCACCAGGGCCAGGACGAAACGGGCGGTGTTGCCGGACATCCCGCGACGGGCCTGGGGCGCCTCGGCGAGCTGTTCGGTGACGTGGCGGCGCACCCGTTCGTCGATGGTGTCGTCGATCCGGTCCACCAGGGACGCGGCCAGGGCGTCGTCGTACTCGGGGCCGAGTTCGCGACCGGCGCGCAGGGCGGCCGCGATCTCGTCCTGCCGTCGTGAGGGAATGTCCGTCATGGCGTCCATCGTCGCATCGCGGCAGGACGTGTGGTCCGGATCGGGTGCCGAAGTCAGGGAGATCTCCGGGTTCTCCCTGACCGCGAGGAGGCTCCGGGCACACGACGGGGCCGCTCCCCGGTGGGGGAGCGGCCCCGATGCGTGTCTCCCGGTGGCGCGGGCCCGCTAGCTGGCGAAGTCCAGCAGCTGCTGCGCGCGGCTCGGGTGGCGCAGCTTGGACAGCGACTGCTTCTCCAGCTGGCGGATGCGCTCACGGGTCAGGCCCAGGTGCTTGCCGATCTCGTCCAGCGTGCGGGGCCGGCCGTCCATGAGGCCGAACCGCAGGGACATGATCGTCGCCTCGCGCGGCTCCAGGTCGGACAGGGCGTTGCGCAGCTGGTCGGCCATGAGCTGGCGGTCGACCACCTCGGAGGCCTCCGAGGCGTCCACGTCCTCGATGAGGTCCCCGATACGGGTCTCGCCGTCCTCGCCGATGGTCGAGTCCAGGCTGATCGGCTGGCGGGTGACCCGCAGCAGCTCCTCGATCTGCGCCGGGGTCTTGTCCAGCTCCAGCGCCAGCTCCTCCGGCGTGGGCTCGCGGCCCAGCGCCTGGTGCATGTCGCGCTCCAGGCGGCTGACCTTGCTCAGCAGCTCCAGGACGTGCACGGGAAGGCGGATGGTGCGGGCGGAGTCGGCGAAACCGCGCTGGATCGCCTGGCGGATCCACCACATGGCGTAGGTGGAGAACTTGAAGCCCTTGGTGTAGTCGAACTTCTCCACGGCCCGGATGAGGCCGAGGTTGCCCTCCTGCACCACGTCCAACAGGGACATCCCCCGGTCGCTGTACTTCTTGGCCACCGACACGACCAGGCGCAGGTTGGCCTCGAGCATGTGGGACTTGGCCTGGCGGCCGTCCTCGGCCACCCACTCCAGTTCCTCGATCTCGGCCTGGGCCATCTCCACCGAGCCGTCCACCTCGCCGTGCAGGCCCAGGCGGTACTCGGCGTACAGCCCGGCCTCCACACGCTTGGCCAGGTCGACCTCCTGCTCGGCCGTGAGCAGCTGGCGGCGGCCGATGGCCTTGAGGTAGGTGTGGACGGAGTCGCCCATGGCGGGCGACTGGTCGTCGAGGTCGGCCTCACCGGTCTCCGGATCGGTGGTGGCCTGGGTGGTCTCGGTCTTCTTGGCGCGCCGCGTGGCGCGGGTCTTCCTCCGGACGGAGGGGCCCTTGCCCTTGCGGGGCGCGACCTTGCCGGATGCGGCCTTGGGTGCCTCGTCGGTGTCGGGCACCGTCGCGATGAGAGTGTCTTCCAGCACGTCGTCCTCGGCGTCAGGATCGGCCACCGGCGCGGAGTCGTCGCCCCCGTTGGCGAGTCGGACTCCGTTCTCGGTGAGTTCACGCAGGATGGAGCGGCCGTCGGGAGCGGAGACCCCGGCCGCGGAGAAAGCGGTACGCAGTTCGGAGAGGGACAGGTGTCCCTGGGAGCGTCCGCGGGTGATCAGGTCGGACAGAGCCGCCTGTGCGGCGGTCTCCTGGTTCGGAGCGGTGCCTGCGGGGACTTCGGCGGCGGGGGCCGAAGCGGCTGAGGCAGTGCTCGTCATCTGGGCACCTCCCTCCCTTCCATGACGTGTGGCACGTGGCGGAGGGTTCCCGCCGACTGGACGCGCCAATATGTCCAACGTGTCGGGGAGTCAAATGTTCCCTGTCTCGATTGGATATCGAAGGGAGTGGCGTGGATCACGGTGCGATCGGTGGCCATGTGCGTCCGGGACCGGGTAAGAGGGCTCGCCTCCGGCGCGGAGCGACAGGGACCCCACGAGTCGGGCACGGGGGAGGGCGCAGGGCCGGGAACGAGTGGACCGATGGCTCTCGCCAACTGCGGACCTCCTTGGGAAAGAGGGGCCGGGGGACCGGATACACAGGTAGACGTCGGGACACGTCCGGAAGTTCCCTGACCTGTCCGGACACGGCGCGTGGGGCGCGCGCGGGTCCGGAGGGCGTGGTCCGGCCGTGTTCCCAGGTCCCACCTGGTGCGGGTGCCGTCGGCCTGGGCTGGGACACCCGCTGAGGTCAGGGTCCCATGTGTTCGGAGTGACCCGGTAACGCCGGTTCGGGTCGAGGCGGCCCGAGGGGGCGTTTCAGGACCGGGCGCGGTTCGCCGAGCGCGGGGTTCGGGTGGGCGGTGGGAGGCCCTCGTGGCATTTCTCTCCGATGGGTTTCCGTGCCTTTCGGGTGATCGGGGATTCCGCGGGGGCGGTGGGGCGGAGTGTGCCGTGTTCGCTTTCCTTCTGTTTGATCACGCTCTGGGGGAAATGCCGTGTGTGAAGGACCTCCCGGCTCCAGCGTGTGCACGCGTACGGCGCGTCCCCGGTGGGGGTGCGGTGTGTCGCCGGTCGACATCGCCCACGTCATGGGCGCTCTGGGCGCCCTGTCGGCCGCGTGTCGGCCTGCGGGTGGGGTGACGGTACGCGAAAGGTCGGGAAAATCCGACAAGAGCCGATCATTCTTCGCCACGAGGACCGGCGTTTCACCGCCGAATTGATCAGCATTCCGTGTGCCGGTACGCTGAGCCGTGAATTCGGATAACCCCAAGCCCCTCTCTGTGGCCGCCCGGAATTCCAGCCGCGTGCGAACAGGGTCGGGAACCGCCACACGTCGCGCGTGCCGCGCACGAGGGAGAGTGCATGACCCAGTCGCTGACGGGCCCGGTGTGTTCGGACCGCGCGGAGGGAGGGGAGTCGCCCGACATCGCGGCCCTGGAGATCCCGCGTCAGTCCACCGGACTGGAGTGGTGGTGGTTCAACGCGCACCTGGACGGCGATGACGGCGGGTCCGGACTGGTCTTCTACTTCGTCCGGCACCGTGCTCCGACCACCGACGGATCGCCCCTGGACTCGCACGCCGTCGCCTGGTTCCGCAGCGACCCCGGCACCGCCGCACACGTCGGCGAGTCGTGGTTGGACGAGGGAGCCGTGCGGCAGGTCCGCGACGCGGTGGCCACGGACCGGAGCATGGACGCCCGTGTGCGGCGCGCGCTCACCGAGGCTCTGGAACAGGGGCGCGGGTTCCAGCCCGACCGCGTGCTGCCCGGTCCCGTGCGCGTCGACCCGACCCGGCTCGACCTCGACTACGGCGTCGCCCGGCTCAGCAAGGACGGCGACGCCTACCTGGTCGAGGCGGACGGGGCCGAGACGGGCTTCGCCCTGCGTCTGACGCCCCTCAAGCCCGCCGTCCACGTATCGTGCCCCCACACCCGTCTCGGTTCCGGCAGCGGCATCACGCACGCCTCCTTCGTGCCACGCCTGGCGGTGAGCGGCACGGTCCGTACCGGTGGGCGCACGGAGCCGGTACGCGGCGACGGCTGGTACGAGCACGCCTTCGGCGACACCTGGTACCGCGCGGACGGCCCCCGACCGGCGGAGGAACCGGAGTGGACGTGGGCGGGGCTGCGACTGGACAACGGCTGGGAGGTGTCCGCCTGCGAACGGGGGCGCCCCGACGCGTCCGGCGGCCGTTCCCGCGGAGTGGACACCTGGGCCGTCGCGGTCGCCCCCGACGGGCGGAGCACCGAGGCGCCCGCGCGGCTGGCCTCGACGGAGTCGTGGACGTCCCTGGCCACCCTGAACACCTACGGCACCGCCTGGGAGGTCGAGGTCCCCGGGCTGGAGCTGCGCCTGCGCGCACGGGCGTGGTTCCCCCACCAGGAGGTCCGCTCCCTGTTCCTCCTGTCGGGCATGGTGGAGGCGCACGTCCGCGTGGAGGGGACCATGGCGGGTCGGCCCGTGCGCGGGCGCGGGCTCTGCGAGGTCTTCCCGTCCAGCCGCGTCGCGGACTTCGAGCGGTACGTCACCCGGGTCCGCGACGTGACCCTGGACGAGATCGACCGGCTGTATCCCGCACGCCCCGACCGCACACTGGTCGGCGTCGCCGGGTCCGAGGACCGTCCCGAACGGTTGGACGCCGTCGTCGTGGACGACCTGCACCGATCGCTCGTGGAGCCGATGCGCCACGCGACCCGCGGACTGGGCCGGAGCTGGCGCTCCTACGTCGTCGCCGCGGTTATCGAGATCTGCGGCGGCGACAGCGAGCGGTACCGGCCCCTCCTGGCCGCCACCGAGCTGATGCACACGGGCTGCCTGGTCGTCGACGACGTCCAGGACGCGTCGCCGGTGCGCCGGGGACGCGAGTCCGTGCACACCGTCTTCGGGGAGCCCACCGCGATCAACGCGGGCACCAACGCCTACTTCGCCTTCGACCGCGTCCTGCGCGAGGTCCTGCCCGACGACGACCGCCTCCGGCTGCGCGTGTACCAGACGTACCTGCGCGTGCTCCGGGCCGGGCACGCCGGGCAGGCGCTCGACATCGCCGGGCACGCCGCCGCGATGGACACCGCGGTGGCCACCGGTGACCCGTCCACGCTCCTGCGCCGCCTGCACACCGTGCACCGCTTCAAGACCGGAGTCCCGGTCGCGGGACTGGCGGAGATGGGCGCCCTGATCACCGGGGCCGACGAACACGCGATCGCGGCCATGGGCGACTACTTCGAGACGGTCGGCCTGGCCTACCAGATCAGCGACGACGTCATGGACCTGCGCGGTGTCACCGTCCGCGGCTCGTCCGGGGAGCGGCGACGCACCAAGCACACCGCCGAGGACCTGCACGCGGGCAAGGTCACCATGCCCCTGGCGCACGCCGTGGGCCGCGTTCCCGCTCCTCGCCTGAGGGAGATCTGGCACGCGATCAGGGGCGGCGACGCCGACACCGCGACCGTCGCCGCCGCCGTGGCGGACCTGGAGGCCCACGGCGCCGTGGACGCGTGCACCGACGAGGCGCGCCTGCTGGTCGACGAGGCCTGGAAACCCCTCCAGGACCTCGTCGCGCCCAGTTGGCACACGGTCATGATGCGCGCACTCGGCCACTACTGCGCCCAGCGCGAAGCCGAGTAGCCCCGTGCCGCTCCTCCCGTCCACCCCGCCGAACCAGGAGGCCCCCGACGTGCCCGGCACCACACCGCACCTCGTCGCCGCCGACGTGCACAAGTCCTACGGCGCACACCGCGTGCTGCGCGGCGTCTGCCTGGAGCTGCCGCCCGGATGCCTGGCCGGAGTGGTCGGGGAGAACGGCTCCGGCAAGTCCACGCTGCTGCGCATCCTCGCCGGACGCCTCTCACCCGACCACGGCGCCGTCGACCACCCCGGCGGGCTCGGCTACTGCCCCCAGCACACGGTGCTCAACCCCGCCTTCACCGTCGCCCAGCACCTGCGCCTGTTCCAGGTCGCCTACGACCTGCCCGCGCTGGACCGCGCCCACGAGCTGATGGACGTGCTGCACTTCGCCGAGTACCTCCACCACCGGGTCGGCACGCTCAGCGGAGGCACCCGGCAGAAGCTCAACCTCACCCTCGCGCTCATGCACGATCCGCCGCTGCTCCTGCTGGACGAGCCCTACCAGGGATTCGACTGGGACACCTACGAGCGGTTCTGGGCGCTGGCCGCCGAGCTGAGCCGTCGGGGCCGCTCGGTCCTGGTCGTCTCGCACATCGCGTTCGACACCGCCCGCTTCGACACCCTGTGGCGGCTGGAGGGCGGCGTCCTGGTCGCGGGCGATCGCGGGGCCGCGCACACGGGCGCGGACGGTCCGGGCGGCGTGACCGTTCCCGGCGGCGTGACCGTGGCGGGGGGCTGACGTGCGACGCGCCTGGACCCGCTACGCCACGGCGGCCCGCCACGCCCTGCTGGAGCACCTGCGCAACCGGCTGGCACTGGTCCTCGTGGTGTTCTTCATCCCCGTCTGGATCACCCTCGTCTACCTGGTGATCGCCGACGCCGACGTGCCCTTCCTGCTGCGCGCGACCGGGGAGACCGTGGTCGTGCACGGCAACCACGTCAGCAAGATCTCCGGTGCGATCAACGCCGTGACGCTCATCGTCGGCTTCATGATGTTCATCGTCACCTTCCGGTCCGCGGACTTCGACGCGCGCCTGGCCATGGCCGGGTATCCCCGCACCCACCTGCTCGCGGCCAAGCTCACCGCGCTCCTGGCCGCCGCCGCGCTGGTGTGCGCCTACGCCGTGGCGGTGATCTGCGTCTACTGGGTGCCGGAGCGGCCGGTGATGCTGTGGCTGTCGCTGCTGGGCGCCGCGCTGGCCTTCGGCGGCATCGGGGTGATGCTGGCGGCGGTGCTGCGGGGCGAGCTGGAGGGGATGTTCTGCATCATCATGCTGTCGATCATCGACATGGGCCTGCAGAACCCGGTGTCCAACCCGGCCTCCGACAGCGACGTCGTCAGGTTCCTGCCCACCTACGGCACCATGCAGACCGCGGTCGCGGCCGGCTTCCTGGACTCCGTGCCTGTGTCCCACCTGTTCCTGGGACCGCTGTGGTTCGTCGCCGCGGTGCTCGTGGCGGCGGTCGCGTTCCAGGTGAGCACGCGCGACCGGACCAGATCCCCGTTCCGGCGCCCTCGGCTGGCCCGGCGTGCTCAGGCGATCGGTGAGCGCAGCGCCACCAGGTCGGGCTTGCCCGACGCCAGCATCGGCAGCGCGTCGCGCACCTCCAGCTCGCGCGGCCCCGCGTAGGCGGGCAGGCGCTCGCGCACCCACGCGCGCAGCTCCTCCAGCGTCGGCGGGTCGGCCGGGTCGGCGGGGACCACCACCGCGCACACGCGCTGGCCCCACTCCGGGTCCGGGCGGCCCACGACCACCGACTCGGCCACCGCCGGGTGCGCCAGGAGCAGGTCGTTGACTTGGGCGGGCACCACCTTGTGGCCGCCGGTGTTGACGACCTCGTCCGCCCGGCCCAGCACGCTCAGGCGCCCGCGGCCGTCGACGCGGCCCAGGTCGTTGGTACGCAGCCACCGGCGGCCGTCCGGACCGGTGACCAGCGCGCCGGGATCGGGCGCCGCGCCCGGGGCGAGCCGGTAGGCGGTCAGCAGCATCGGGCCCGACAGCAGGATCCGGCCGGGCGCGCCGGGACCGTCGCCGTCCACGCGCACGCGCGCCCCGTCCAGGGCGAGGCCGTCGTACACGCAGCCGCCGCAGGTCTCGGTCATGCCGTAGGTGGTGACCACCCGTCCCCCGGCGCCGCGGGCCGCGGTGAGGAGCGCGGGTTCGGCGGCGGCCCCGCCCAGCAGGATGGCGCCGAACGCCGACAGGTCCACCCCGGCCGACAGCAGGCGGCGCAGCTGGGTCGGGACCAGGGACACGTGCGGGCGCAGGCGGGACGCCAGGTCCGCCACGGTGCCGACGTCGAACGGGGCGTGGACGGCCTCGCTGCCGGTGGCCAGCGCCCGCAGGATGACCTGGAGGCCGGAGACGTGGCCGGCGGGCAGGACGCACAGCCACGCGTCGCCGGGAGCCGCGCCGATGCGCTCGACCGACGCGCGGGACGAGGCGCGCAGCGCGGCGGCCGACAGCTCCACGCCCTTGGGCACGCCGGTCGAACCGGACGTGGTGACGACCAGCGCGGTCTCGGCGTGGACCGGCGACCCGCCGCGGAGGCCGGTGACGCCGTCGGGCGTGAGCAGGGACGAGGGGCGCATCGCGGCCAGGAGTTCGCCCACGCGGGCGTCGGGCGTCCCGTCGGGGACGGGCAGCAGGGCGGGGCCGTCCCCGTCCAGCGCGCGTGCCACCAGGTCTCCCAGGCGTCCGGGGTCCAGGCCCCTGACGGCGCGGAGCGGGCGGCCGTCCTCGGACGGATCCGTCGGTCCGGGGAATATTCCTGGTGTCTCGTCTACCACGCGGGACAGCCTACGCCCGGGTAGCTTGTCCCGGGCCCAACGGGGCGAGGAACAGGGGGTGTGCCCGCGCGTCCCCGCTCGCCTGGCAGAATGCGTAGGGTCGACGCGTGGACGCGGCCCCCCGTGTCCACACCGTCCCAGTGTCCCCGTGAGGAGAAGCAGAAGCCGTGAGCAGCGTGATCGACTGGCAGCGGTCGGGCGAGTATTCCGACATCATCTACGAGACCGCGGAGGGCATCGCCAAGATCACGATCAACCGCCCAGAGGTCCACAACGCCTTCCGCCCGCAGACGCTGTTCGAGCTCCAGGACGCCTTCAACATCGCGCGGGACGACTCCGAGGTCGGTGTGATCATCTTCACCGGCGCCGGTGACCAGGCGTTCTGCTCCGGCGGTGACCAGAAGATCCGCGGCGACGACGGCTACATGGGCGACGACGCCGTGGCCAAGCAGGGCATCGGCCGCCTCAACGTGCTCGACCTCCAGGTGCAGATCCGCCGCCTGCCCAAGCCGGTGATCTGCATGGTCGCCGGGTGGTCCATCGGCGGCGGCAACGTCCTCCAGGTCTGCTGCGACCTCACCATCGCCGCGGACAACGCCAAGTTCGGGCAGACCGGTCCCCAGGTCGGCTCCTTCGACGGCGGGTACGGCTCCTGGTTGCTGGCCGAGACCGTCGGCCTGAAGAAGGCGCGCGAGATCTGGTACCTGTGCCGCCAGTACAGCGCCCAGGAGGCCCTGGACATGGGCATGGTCAACACCGTCGTGCCGCTGGCGGACCTGGAGAAGGAGACCGTCCAGTGGGCGCGTGAGATGCTCACCAAGTCGCCGCTGGCCCTGCGCATGGTCAAGGGCGCGATCAACGCCGTCAGCGACGGCGCCGCGGGCATGCAGCAGTTCGCCGGGGACGCGACGATGCTCTACTACATGAGCGAGGAGGCCCAGGAGGGCCGGGACGCGTTCAAGGAGAAGCGCCGTCCGGAGTTCGACAAGTTCCCGCGCCGCCCGTGACCGCCGACCCCGGGTCGGTGGACGGTCCCGCCGGGGGGCGCTCCTTCGCGATCGGCCTGCGCGACCGCTTCCGCGGCATCACCGTGCGCGAGGGCATGCTCGTGCGCGGAGCGGCCGGGTGGGGTGAGTTCTCGCCCTTCGCCGAGTACGGTCCGGGCGAGTGCTCGCGCTGGTGGGCGGCCTGCCACGAGGCCGCCCACCAGGGCTGGCCCGCACCCGTGCGCGACCGCGTGCCGGTCAACGTCACGGTGCCCGCCGTGGACCCCGAGCGGGCCGCCGCGATCGTCCGCGCCGGGGGCTGCGCCACCGCCAAGGTCAAGGTGGCCGAACGCGGCCAGGCCCCGGGCGATGACATCGCCCGCGTCGAGGCCGTGCGCGACGCCATCGGCCCCTCGGGGCGCGTGCGCGTGGACGCCAACGGGGCCTGGGACGTCGACACGGCCGTGCGGATGGTCAGGGAACTGGACCGGTTCGGTCTGGAGTACGTCGAGCAGCCGTGCGCGACCCTGGACGACCTCGGCCGGGTGCGGCGTCGGGTCGACGTGCCGGTCGCCGCCGACGAGTCGGTGCGCCGGGCCGAGGACCCGATGCGCGTCCGCGCCGCCGGGGCCGCCGACATCGTCGTGCTCAAGGTGCAGCCGCTCGGCGGCGTGCGCGCGGCCCTGCGGGTCGCCGAGGCGTGCGGACTGCCGGTGGTGGTCTCCAGCGCCGTCGAGACCTCCGTCGGACTGGCCGCCGGGGTGGCGTTGGCGGCCGCTCTGCCGGATCTTCCGTACGCGTGCGGGTTGGCGACCGCGCAGATGCTGACCGGCGACGTCACCGCCGACCCGCTGCTGCCGGTGGGCGGGAGCCTGCCGGTACGCGCGGTGTCGGTGGACGAGGAGCGCCTGCGCGCGGTCGAGACCGATCCGTCGGACTGGCGGTCCCGCGCCGAGGCCGCCCGCACGGCGGGAGGCCCGGCCGGACCCTGACCGCGTCCGGGAGGGGCGGGGCGCAGATCACAGCCGTGACCTGCCGCCGTACCCTCGTGAACGGGGTTCACTGGACAGACGGGGTCCCACCGAACCCGCACGACCAGCACGAGTCAGGAGCCAGGCAGGAGGTGACCGACGTGGCGACGTCCGGTCGCGCCGTCCGGCCCCCGGCCCGCGCCGTCGGACACCTCGACACCGCCGCCCACGGCACCGACGACCGGTACCCCCGCACCCGCGAGCGGGCTGACGGCCACCGTGACACCACCCGCAAGGAGGCAGGGGCGTCCCTCCCGGACAGAGCAGTCCCGGGAACCGGCCCCGAGAACCCCATGAATCCGTCTACCGCCCTGGCCCGGGTCCTCGTCGACGAGCTGGTCCGGTGCGGCCTGGAGGAGGCCGTGGTCGCGCCGGGGTCGCGCTCGACGCCGCTCGCGCTCGCCCTGGTCGCCCACCCCGACGTGCGTGTCCACGTGCGGGTCGACGAACGCTCGGCGTCCTTCCTCGCACTCGGTCTGGCGCGGGCCTCCCGGCTTCCGGTGGCGGTGGTGTGCACCTCGGGGACGGCGGCCGCGAACTTCCACCCGTCGGTCATGGAGGCCGACGAGAGCGGGGTGCCGCTGCTGGTCCTCACCGCGGACCGGCCGCCCGAACTCCGGGGCACGGGAGCCAACCAGACGGTCGACCAGATCGGCCTGTACGGGGGCGCCGTGCGCATGTTCGCGGAGGTGGGCACGCCCGACCAGGTACCGGGCATGGTGCCGTACTGGCGGTCGCTGGTCTGTCGCGCGTGGAGCTCCGCGGTCGACCGCCGTCCCGGTCCGGTCCACCTCAACGTCGCCTTCCGCGACCCGCTGACCCCCGACGGACCCTCGCCCGTGGCGTGGACCGCGCCGCTGGACGGCCGCGAGGGCGACCGCCCGTGGATCAACCGGCCCGGTCCGCCGGCCGAGCCCGCCCCGTACGTGCTGCCCGGCGTCGAGCGGGGCGTGATCGTGTGCGGTGACGGCGACTACGACCCGGTGCCGTTCCTGGCCCTGTCCGAGTCGACCGGGTGGCCGCTGCTCGCCGAACCCACCTCTAACGCCCGCCGGACCGGTGCGCTGTCCACCCACCGACAGCTGCTGGCCTCGCCGCGCTTCTCCGCCGCGCACACGCCGGAGCTGGTGGTCAGCGTCGGCCGCCCGAACCTGTCCCGCCAGGTCCTGGCCTACCTCCGGCGAGCGCCCCGGCACGTCGTGGTGACCGCCTCAGCGGTCGGTGATCCCGCCGCCGGGCTGGCCAACGCCTTCTCCGACCCGGCGCGCACCGCCACCGACGTCGTCGCCGCCGTCGCGCCTCCGGCCGGGGCGTCGTGGGAGGAGCCCGCGCGCACCGACTGGTCGCGCTCGTGGTGGCGGGCGGAGGAGGCGGCCCGCGTCGCGCTCGACCGGGTGCTGGACGCCGACGAGATGCTCAGCGAGCCGCGCCTGGCCCGCGACCTGGCCTCGCAGCTGTCCGCGGGGTCGCTGCTGTTCGCGGGGGCGAGCATGCCCATCCGCGACCTGGACGCGACGATGCGCGCCCGCTGCGGGCTGCGGCTCGTCGGCAACCGGGGTGTGAGCGGGATCGACGGGACGGTCTCCACGGCCGTCGGGGCGGCGCTCGCGCACCAGCACGACGGCGGTGGCCGGGCCTACGCCCTGTTGGGCGACCTGGCGATGCTGCACGACCAGAACGGCCTGATCATCGGGCCGGGGGAGCCGCGCCCGGATCTGGCCGTGGTGGTGGTCAACAACGACGGCGGGGGGATCTTCTCCGGCCTCGAACAGGCCGGGCATCCGGACTTCGAGCGGGTCTTCGGGACGCCGCACGGGGTCTCGATGGAGCGTGTCGCGGCCGTGGCCGACCTGCCGTACACGCGTCTGGAGTGGGCGGCCGACCTGCCCAAGGCACTCATGGGCGAGGGGCTGCGCGTGGTCGAGGTGCGTACCGGTCGGTCCGACAGCGCCGCGCTGCGCCGCCGGATGCAGGCGGTCGTCGACGAGGCGGTCGACGCGTTGGCGTGAGGCGGCGTCCCAGGGTTGGGGGCGGGCCGTGGGGGGAAGGAGGCCCACAAGGGACCGGCGGGACACCTGATCCCCGGGGGGCGTGCGTGGCGGGGTCGATCACGATGAACTACGTGCTGCACATGACCGAGCTGGCCCGTTGGCGTGGCGGCCAGGGTGATCTGGAACCGGACAGCCTGCACACCGACGGGTTCGTCCACGCCTCGCCCAACGAGCACGCCATGCTGGCGGTGGCCAACTCCCTGCACCGGTCCGCGACCGAGCCGTTCTGCGTCCTGGTGGTCGACACCGCGCGCCTGACCTGCGAGGTCCGCTGGGAGGACCCCTGCTCCCACATCACGTTGGACGAGCGGTTCGGTGCGGCTCTGGCCGAGGACCTCCTCTTCCCCCACATCTACGGCGCGATCCCGCGCGAGGCCGTCGTGGGCGTGCGCTACCTGCGACGCGAGCCTCCGGGGGTGTTCACGGCCGTCGACCAACGCGGATCGACGGCCGAGACGCTCGACCTGTTCCCGCACCCCGAGGGCGGCTGGTTCCGGGCCACGTGGCGCAGCGGGGTGTACGTGCGGCCGGAGGGCTATGACGCCGAACGCGAGACCGCGTCGGCGTTGCAGTACCTGCTGTGCCCGGGGGAGCGGTGCCGGTGGCACCGGCTGCGGTCGGCGCAGATGTGGTCCTTCTGCCGTGGCGGCCCGACCCTGATCGAACTGGGCGGGACCGGGCCCCGACCCGAGGAGCGCGAGAGGTACACGCTGGGACCGCACGCGGAGGCGGGGCAGTCGCTCCAGGTGCTGGTGCCCGCCGGGACCTGGCAGACCGCGCGCACGCTCACGGCGGAGGAGACCCTGGCGACGTGCTTCACGTCGCCCGCGTTCGAGTTCGAGGACCTGGAGGTCGCCGACGCGGGCGGGAGCCTGCGGTTCCCGCTCTTCGACGTCCGTCCCTGACGCGGGCCGTCCGTCCGTCGACGCGCTCAGCCTCCGCACCACCGGTGGCGGGTCAGGCGGAGGACGGAGGCGCCCACCGCGTAGGAGCCCAACACGGCCAGGGTGAACGCGTCCGCCTGGCCCGCTCCGGTGAGGCTGATCCCGGTGAGTCCGGCCAGCGTCGCGGTGAGCGCGAACGCCAGCACGGCGTGCCGGACCGCGGTTCCGGCGGGTGTCGCGGCCAGGATCCGCCCTCCGGCGCCGGAGGGAGCGGTGCGTGCCTCGACGCCGCCGAAGGCGACCACGAGGACCGCCAGCACCAGGGCGACCGAGACCAGCCAGGGCACCCGCTGCAGCAGCCACGCGGCCGATCCCACGGGCCACTGCGCCAGGAGGCCGGTGCCGTACAGGGCGGCGCCGGTGACGACCGCGGCGCTCATGTGCCACAGGAACACGGTCAGCACGACCGAGTTCACCGCCACGACCGCGGTCCAGGGCCGTGGGCGCCGCAGCAGCCGCCGCGCCGGACGCGAGAGCAACAGCACGACCGCGGTCTGGGTCAGGCCGAGGACCAGCAGGGCGAACGTCGGCGGCGAGGTGTTGCCCAGCTCCTGGCCGGGGACGGTCACCATGCTGATCGGGTAGGGGCCCAGCACGGTCAGTCCCAGCAGCAGGGCGAAGCCGCCCAGGGCGGCCGCGGCCGCGACGAGGGGGCGCGGACGCGCCCAGCGGTCCCGCCACACGTACCCGAGTTGGTGCAGGGTCAGCCAGACCAGCAGGTAGTTGGCGACGCCGACGATCGGGACCCCGAGGACCAGCCGTGCGGCGTCCAGGACCAGGACGAGCCCGACGAGCACCAGCGGCACCGCCGCCCCCCACCGGCGGTGCAGCCGGTGGGTCAGGGGGGCGAGGACGACGACGCTCAGGTAGGCGGCCAGGAACCACAGGGGGATGGCGGCGGCCCACACGGCCAGGCCGACGACCTCGGGAGAAGCCCTCAGCAGCAGTGCCGCGAACGCGACCGCCCACACGGCGGCGAGGAACGCCGTGGTCGGTCGCAGCAGGCGGTCCGTGCGCCCCAGCACCCAGCCGAGCGCGTCCCCGCCCCTGTCCCGGTGCGAGGTCAGGGACGCCGCGTTGGCGTACCCGCCGACCAGGAAGAACACCGGCATGACCTGGAAGAGCCAGGTCAGCGGTTGGGTCCAGGCGAGGATGCCGAGGGCGTTGCGCCCGCCGATCCCGTCGTCGGTGCTGACCACCACGGCCAGCCAGTGGCCCAGGACGACCAGCGCGATGGCCAGGGCGCGCAACAGGTCCACGTAGCGGTTGCGGCGCTGCGGGGTCGATCGGGCGGTCTCGCGTATCCGGCGCAGGACCGCCGGTGTTCTGGGACGCCACGTGTGGGGCATGGGACGCGACCACCGATCCGGATCCGAAGGATTGACCCTGTGTAGTCTCACCCATCCGACGGGTGCTCGCCGGTGCGGCCCGCCCGGAGGCCCCGGGTCCGTCGGACGGCACGCTCCGGGGCGGTCCCGGCGGCGTGCGGACCGGGGCGCCAGCTGCGTCGAGGCCGGACGCGCCGCCCCGCCACCGACTGTCCCCCGGGGCTCTGACCAGTCCCTATGCTGTGACGCATGGTCGAACACCCGCGTCGGCCACCGTTGGGCGGTGACCTCGCCCAGCGCGTGGTCGACCTGATCGCGCCCACCATCAGCCACAACATCAATGTCATGGACGAGCACGGCACCATCATCGCCTGCCTCGACCCGTCCCGCCTCGGCACCCTCCACCGGGGCGCCCAGCGGGTGATCGCCGAGGGGCGCGGCGTCCTCGTCACCTCCCCCGAACCCGGCACCTCCGACCGGCCCGGAGCCAACGAACCGCTGATGGTCGACGGGGAGCTGCGCGGCGTGGTCGGCGTGACCGGAGACCCCAACGAGGTCGCCCCGCTCGCCCGCGTCGTCGCGCTCACCGTCCAGCTCCTCATCGCCCAGGAACACGAACAGGACGCCGTCACCCGCCGCCACACCGAGGCCCGCGACCTCATCGCCGCCCTCGGCTCCGGCACCACCGACCCCGACGCCGCGCGGTCCCGCCTGACGTCGGCGGGCCTCGCCCCGCCCTGGTCGCTGGCCCTGTGGGCGGCCGCCGAACCGCGCGCCGACGCCTCCGCCGCTCCGCCCTCCCTCGCCGAGACCGCCGTGGTCCGCATCAACGCCGACGCCGGTCGCCGGGCCGCCGTCCTCCACGGCGCCCTCTGGCTGGTCGGCACCGGCACCGCCCCGCCGCCCCACTCCCTGGGTCTTCCGGCTGACAGCCGCCACCTGGTCACCGCGCCCACCGGCGACGTCGACGTGCTGCTGGCGCACGCCGAGGAGGCCCGCGCGCTGTGCCGGTACGCGGGTCTGATCCCCACCCTGGCCGTCATCGACCCGTGGTCACGGGCGATCGCCGTGGCGGTCGCCCACCTGCCGCCGCGCACCCTCGCGCACCTGGCGGGCCGGGTCGCGTCCCTGACCGAGGCGCAGCGGCGCACCGTCCTGGCGGTGGGCTCCACGACCTCGATGCAGGCCGCCGCCGACTCCGTCTACGTCCACCGCAACACCCTGCTGCAACGGGTGGAACGCATCCGGTCGGCGACGGGGCTGGACCTGCGCCGCGCCGACCACCTGACCACGCTCCTGATGGGGCTGTACGCGCGTGAAGCGGTGGGCACTTCGCACACACGCCGAACACAACCTCACAGGAAGACTGGGCGAAACACCGTCGAAACGCACGAGTGGCGTGCCTAACATCTCCTGCATGTCCCACGCGTTTCCCACAGATGACGAGGTCAGCGCCTTCCGCGTCGCCGTCGTCCCCGACTCGTTCAAGGGCAGCGCCCGTGCCGTGGACGTGGCGGCGGCGATGGCCCGGGGGGTCGAACAGGCCTTCGTCGACGCGGACCGGGAGGTGCGCGTCGACACCCTTCCCTTCGCCGACGGCGGAGAGGGCACCCTCGACGCGCTGCTCGGCGCCTGGGCCACCACCGCGCTCACCGCGGACACCACCGACGCGCTCGGCCGTCCGATCACTGCCCGGTACGGCCTCTCCCCGGACGGCCGTACGGGTGTCGTCGAGGCCGCCGAGGCCAACGGCCTGCCCCTGGTCGCCGACGTCCCGCTCCGGCCGTTGGCCGCGAGCACCCGGGGCGTCGGCCCGCTCGTGACGGCGCTGCTGGACGCGGGCGCCGAGGAGATCCTGCTGTGCATCGGCGGATCCGCCACCACCGACGGCGGCGCCGGCCTGCTCTCCGCGTTGGGCGCCCGGTTCCTGGCCGAGGACGGCTCGGAACTGCCGGACGGGGGAGGCGCCCTCGTCGACCTGGACCGCCTCGACCTCGGCGGACTCGACCCGCGCGCCCGGTCGGCGCGCTGGCGGATCGCCTGCGACGTCACCAACCCGCTCGTCGGCGACGAGGGGGCGGCGGCCGTCTTCGGCCCGCAGAAGGGCGCGACTCCGGACGACGTCCGGGTGCTCGACGCCGGGTTGGACCGCCTGGCCGACGTGCTCTGCCGGGAGACCGGCGTCGACGTCCGCGATCGCTCGGGCACGGGGGCCGCCGGGGGACTCCCCGCACCGCTGATCGCCCTCCTGGACGCCGAGACCGTCCCCGGATCGGAGCTGGTCGCCCAGGTCCTGGACGCCGAGCGGCTGCTCGGCCGGGCCGACCTGGTCCTGACCGGCGAGGGGTCCTTCGACCGCCAGTCGCTGGCGGGCAAGGTCGTCGACGCGGTCCGCCGCCTCACCCCCACGGGCACGCCCGTCGTGGTCATCGCGGGAAGCGTGTCGGTTCCGCCCGAGGACCTTCGGGGATCCGGGATCACCGCGGCCTTCTCCACGGCACGGGGGCCCGCCTCCCTGGAACGTATGAGAAAGGAGGTGCTGCCGAGCATCACCGAGGCGGCGTTCCACTGCTGCCGTCTCGCCGCACACCGCCCCGCACCACCGCACGCTCCGAAGGAACCCCGTCCATGACCTCCCTCATCATCCTCATCCTCCTGGTGGCGGGCATCGTGTTCGTCACCGCCCGCTGGAAGGTCAGCCCCTTCCTGGCGTTGACGGGCGCCGCGCTCCTCGGCGCCTTCGCCTTCCGGCTGCCGCTGGGCGAGATCGTCCCCACGGTGACCACCGCGTTCGGCGGCACCCTGGGCAACATCGGTCTCGTCATCCTCTTCGGCACCATGATCGGCATGATCCTGGAGCGCTCCGGCGCCGCGATCGCGATGGCCGAGGCGCTGATCAGGGTGCTCGGCACCCGGTTCCCGAACCTCACGATGTCGATCATCGGCTGGATCGTCTCCATCCCGGTGTTCTGCGACTCCGGGTACGTCATCCTCAACTCGCTGCGCAAGGCGGTCACCCTGCGCACAGGTGTGTCGGCGCTGGCCACCTCGATCGCGCTGATGACCGGCCTGTACGCGACGCACACGCTGGTGCCGCCGACCCCGGGCCCGCTCGCCGCCGCCGAGAACATCGGCGTCGCCGACAACCTCGGCCTGATCATCGCGGTCGGCGCGCCGGTCTCCGCCGTGGCGGCCCTGGCCGGACTGGCGTACGCACGGCTGTTCGCGCGCAAGGAGTTCACGCCGCTGCCCGCGGAGAGCGAGGAGGACATCTCCACGCAGACCTACGAGGAGCTGCGCGCGAGCTACGGCAGACTGCCCAACGCCTTCCACGCGTTCCTGCCGATCCTGCTGCCGCTGGCGCTCATCTGCGCCTCCTCGATCGTGCAGCTCCCCGCGCGGCCGATCGGCGAGGGCACCGCCTTCGACGCCGTCACGTTCCTGGGCACCCCGCTCATCGCGCTCATCCTCGGTCTGCTGGTCGCGGTGACTCTGCTGCGCGGAGGGGACCGGCTGGCGCTGTTCCACGAGCAGGTGCACGAGTCGATCCGCGTCGCCGCCCCCATCCTGCTGATCACCGGTGCGGGCGCCGCCTTCGGCGCCGTGCTGGCGGCCTCGCCGCTGACCGGCTTCCTCTCCGACCACCTGACCGGCCTGGGCATCGGGCTGGCCGTGCCGTTCCTGATCGCGGCGGCGCTCAAGACGGCGCAGGGGTCGTCGACGGTGTCGATCGTGAGCACGTCCGCGCTGGTCGCGCCGATGCTCGCGGCGCTCGGACTCGGCTCCCCGGAGGGCATGGTCCTGACCGTGCTCGCCATCGGCGCGGGCGCGATGGTGGTCTCGCACGCCAACGACTCCTACTTCTGGGTGGTCTCCCAGATCAGCCGGATCCCGGTGCCGACCGCCTACCGGACCCTGACGGTGGCGACGGCCGTCGAGGGCGCCGCGGCGTTCGCCGCGGTCCAGGTGCTGGGGTTCGTCCTGCTCTGACCTGAGCGGGCGCGTCCCCGGGAGCCCCTCCCGGTTCCGTTCCGTCCTCGGAACCGGGAGGGGCCGTACGCTGTCACCGACCGGGCGTCGCCGCCGACACCGGCCGCTGCTCTGTCGTCCCGGTCAGGCGGTGAGAACGTCGATCGAGCGCGCCACCGTGCCGAACAGGTCGGCGATCGTTGTCAGGCTCGCCGTCTGGAGCGCGGCCGCGGGCACCGTGCTCCCGTCGGGCGCGGGCAGGGAGCGGGTGGCGGTCGCCTCGGCCACGACCGTGGGCCGGTAGCCGAGCTTGAACGCGCCCTGCGCGGTGAACGTGACGCACATGTGCGTCATGAACCCGGCCAGCACCAGGTCGGGCCCGGCGTCCAGGTCGCGCAGCGTCTTCTCCAGGTCGGTGTCGTGGAACGCGTCGGGGAACCGCTTGACCACGACCGGTTCGCCGTCGGCGGGCGCCACCTCGGGGCTGATAGCGCCGATCTCGGCGCGGATGTCGTAGGGAGTGCCCTCCCCTCCGTCGTTGACGACGTGGACGACCGGCGTCCCCGCCGAGCGGGCGGCGGCGAGCAGTCGGGCCCCGGCGGCCAGCGCCGGTTCGGCCCCGTCGAGCGCCATGACGCCGTCGCGGTAGGTGTTCTGGAAGTCGATCATGACCAGGGTGCTCTCGCCGAGGCGGGGCAGTGTGGCGTCGAGGCCGATCACGTCGCGCAGGGTTCTGGAGGCAGGCATGAGGGGTTCCTTTCGTCGGAGGGAATTCGGGCATGGCGAAGCCGCTCTGGGCTCGCGTGCCCGGGATCAGGGGGTGGTGCGGAAGCGCCGTCGGTAGGCCGCCGGGGTGGTGTTGAGCTGCCGGCGGAAGGCGCGGTGCAGGGTCTCCACCGAGCCCATCCCGGTGGTGGCCGCGACCTGTTCGAGTGGCGTGTCGGTGGTCTCCAACAGGCGCCGGGCCGTCTCGACCCGGGCGGCCTGCACGTAGGCGGCCGGACTGGTGCCGGTCTCCTGGCGGAAGACCCGCGCGAAGTGGCGCTCGCTCAGGCACATGCGCTCGGCGAGGGCGGGTGCGGACAGGTCGTCGTCGAGGTGTTCGGCGATGAACGCGCGCAGTTCGTCGATGTCCCTGCGGGCCGTCGCGGGTTGGCTCAACGGCACGCTGAACTGGCTCTGGCCGCCCTGCCGCCGGAGGTACACGACCAGCTGGCGGGCCACGGCCAGGGCGAGGTCCTCGCCGTGGTCCTCGGCGAGCAGGGCGAGCGCCAGATCCATGCAGGCGCTGATGCCCGCGCCGGTCCACACCCGGCCGGAGCGGACGAAGACCGGGTCGGGGTCGACCCGGACCTCGGGGTGGCCGGCCGCCAACTGCGCGGCCGTCGACCAGTGCGTGGTCGCTCGGAGACCGTCCAGCAGCCCGGCCGCCGCGAGCACGTGCGCTCCCACGCAGACGGACGCGATCCGCCGTGCGTGCGGCGCCGTCGCCCTGACCCACTCGACCACGGTGTCGTCGACCAGGGCCACCGGGCCGTCCGGGCGCACGTCCACCGCGCCGGGCACCAGCAGGGTGTCCACCGCCGCGCCCACCTCGGCGAAGGAGAGGTCGGCGACGAGCCGGACACCGGCCGAGGTGAGGACCGGTCCGGGGTCGGGGGCCGCCAGGCGGACCTCGTAGCCCGCCCGGCCACCGCTCTCCCGGTTGGCCAGGGCGAACACCTCGGCCGGGCCGGTGACGTCGAGCAGGTCGACGTCCGGGAAGAGCGCGATGACGACGCGGTGCGGAGTGGGCATGCGTCCATCGTCGCGGCCCCACCTCGTGGCCGCAATGACGGTGTTCTGTCGCATCCGGCCACCGGCCCCGTGTCGTACCGCTGGGGCACAATGCCGCCATGACCCATCGCCACCACGGCATCGACTACGTCGAACTGACCGTCACCGACCTCGACCGGGCCAAGCGCTTCTACACCGAGGCCTTCGGCTGGAGCTTCAACGACTACGGGCCCCAGTACGCGGGCATCCGCAACCCCGCGGGCGGGCAGGCCCCCGAGGTCGGCGGCCTCGCTCTGGGCGAACGGCCCCGACCGGGCGGGCCGTTCGTCCTGCTCTACTCCACCGACCTGGACGCGTCGGCGGAGGCCGTCCGCGAGGCCGGAGGCGAGGTGGTCGACGGCCCCTACGCCTTCCCCGGCGGGCGGCGGTTCCACTTCACCGACCCGAGCGGCAACGAGCTGGGCGTCTGGTCGGAGCGGTGACCCGGGGGCCCCGCCGCGGTCCGCGGCGGGGGCCCGCCTCAGGTCAGCCGCGCTCGAAGTGGCGGCGGCGCTCGAAGTCGGTGACCGACGCCGAGAACGCGGCCAGCTCGGAGCGGGCCGCGGCGGCCTGGTGCCGCACCACGTCCGGGCCGAAGCAGGCGCGGGCGATCCCGCTGCCCTCCCACGCGAGGACGGCCTCCTCCAGGGAGGTGGGCAGCCGGGGCCCGTCCTGGGCGAACGCGTTGCCCACCGTCGGCTCCGGCAGGGGAAGCGCCTGCTCGATCCCGTACAGCCCCGCCGCGACGATCGCCGCCACCGCCAGGTAGGGGTTGGCGTCCCCGCCGGGCACGCGGAACTCGATCCGCGCCGACTCCCCGGAGCCCACCACGCGGACCGGGCACGTCCGGTTGTCCAGCCCCCAGGCGATGCTGCTCGGCGCGAACGCGTCCGGCGCCAGCCGCTTGAACGAGTTCATGTTCGGCGCGTACATCAGCGCGAAGTCGCGCATGCACGCCAGCTGCCCGGCCACGAAGTGCTCCATGTACTTCGACATGCCGTGCCGGCCGGTCCCGTCGTCGGCGAAGACCGGCGTCCCGTCCTCCTCGCGCAGCGACAGGTGCACGTGGCAGGAGTTGCCCTCACCGCCGTCGTACTTGGCCATGAACGTCAGCGCCACCCCGGCCTGGGCGGCCAGCTGCCGGGCGCCCGCCTTGTACACGACGTGGTTGTCGCAGGTGCGCAGCGCGTCGTCGTAGCGGAACACGATCTCGTACTGCCCCGGGTGGCACTCACCGCGCGCCGACTCCACGGTCATCCCCGTGCGCTCCATCGCCGTGCGGATCCGGCGCATGAGCGGGTCGATCCCGGAGACCTCGGGAACCGCGTAGTCGGAGTTGAACCGCGTCGCCGGGGTCAGGCCCCGGTAGTCGGCCTCGAACGCGCTCTGGTAGTCGTCCCGGAACACCAGGAACTCCAGTTCGGTCCCCGCCAGGGCCCGCCACCCGCGCTCGGCCAGCCGCGCGAGCTGGGTCCGGAGCACCTGCCGGGGCGCCACGGCCACGGGCGCGCCGTCGGCGCCGTGCGCGTCGCCCAGGACGAGCGCCGTCCCCGGGTCCCACGGCAGGTACCGCAGGGTGGACAGGTCCGGCACGATGTCGAAGTCGCCCAGGCCGCCGCCCCACGGATCCGTCGCGTACCCCGGGCGCGCCTCCATCTCCACGTCGGTGGCCAGCAGGTACAGGCACGCGCCGAACCCGTCCCGGACGATCCGGTCGGTGAAGTCGCGCGGGTTGACCCGGCTGCCCTGCACCCGGCCCTGCAGGTCCGGCAGGGCGACCAGCACGTCGGCGATCGCCCCCGAGGCCGCGTCCGCGCGCAGCTGCTCCAGCGGGACCGGGAAGGGCGGCGGCGGGGGGGACGGCGGCAGCGTCTCGGTCAGCGGCGGCAGGTCGGCGCCGAATGCGGCGGTCACTTCTCCCCCTCCGCACGGTGCAGCGGGTTGGGGATCGGCGGCGCGTCGAGGTGGAACTCGGCGTCGCGCTCGGCCCGCTCGTGGTACCCGCCGCCCAGCAGGCGCTCCCGGTTCAGGCACACCCGCTCGAACTCCGGCTGGAGCAGGTCGAAGGCGGCGAACCGCTCGGCCAGCTCGGGGAACTCCTCCTGGTAGCGCAGGATCTCGGCGCGCACCAGCCCCCAGAACCGGTCCTCGGCCACGCCCAGCTGCTCCTCGACCAGCGGTGCCAGGTACCGGAAGTGCCCGATGAACAGGGACTTGGCGATCGAGGAGGTCAGCTCCCGGGCGTCGAAGCGCATGAGCACGCCCAGCGCCGCCTCGGGCAGGTCCGCGTACTCCGGCAGGTCGGTGTCCAGCAGCTTCATGTCGTCCACGAAGTCCTTGACCGCGAGCCGGGTCGGGCGGTCGCGGTCGTCGTAGACCACGATCGCGTTCTCCCCGTGCGGGTTGAACGCCAGCCCGTAGCGGTAGAGCAGGTGCAGCACGGGCGGCAGGATCGCGCCGAACAGCGCGCTCAGCCACTCCTCGGCGTCCAGCCCCGAGCGCTCGACCAGCTCGGCGGTCAGCGCGCGCCCGCGGCCGTCCACGTGCAGCAGGGCGGCGAGCGTGCGGGCGGTCTCGTCCTCCCGCAGCCGCTCGGTGACGGGCTCGCGCCACAGCGCGCCCAGCAGCTGGCGGTGCCGGTAGGGCGCGTCGGGGATGTCCTCCAGCACGGGGTGGCGCACGGCGACGGCGGCCACCTCGCCGGGCAGGATGACCTCGCAGCGCTCGGACAGGAAGGCGTCCTTGTCGCGGAGCTGGTGCACCCACGTGGTGCTGGCGGGCGCGGCCCGGCACAGCTCGGTGGGGATGCCGCGGTAGACCATCGTGTTGAGGATGGCCAGCGACAGCTTCACGTTGAGCCGGTCGGGGCGGGTGAGGTTGGTGAAGGTGCGGATCGACTGCTGGGGCAGGTAGGCGTCGGGGGCGGTGCCCAGGGAGACGATCAGCCCGGCGGCCACCTCGGCGGCGAACAGCGGCACGACCACCTCGTCCCACTGCCAGGGGTGGACGGGCATCCACACGTACTCGTCGGCGCGCTCGCCGGTCTGGTCCTCCAGGCGCGCGGTGAACCGCTCCAGGACCTCGGGGTCCAGCTCCTGGGCGCGCAGCTCGGGCTGGGACAGGCCGGGCACGCCGTGGTGTTCGGCCAGCGAGCGGTGGACGGCGATCCACGGCAGGCGCTGGGCGCGGCGCTCCTCCGGCGGGTACAGCGCCCGGTCGCCCGCCGAGAAGCCCACCCGGCCCTTGTTGGCGAAGATCCACGGGTGCCCGCCCTGGTGCCCCTCCAGGTGGGCGTGGTCCAGGTCGGCCAGGTGGGCCGCGGTCGCCCCGTCCTCGGCCAGCCGGGTGTCGGAGGAGAGCGTGGACATCAGCTCGCCGACCGTGAACGCCTCCACGGCCGGGTCGACGACCCCGGCCGCGCCCAGGTCGCGCAGCAGACCGAAGGGCGTGGCCGGGGCCGCCGCGCCGTCGGGGGCGTGCCGCTCGACGCTGCCGGGCTCGACCCGCCAGGCGTCCATGCCGGTCCGGCGGCCGGTGAACGTGTAGGCGGCGCCCGCGCCGGTCTCGGCCCGCCACCGGCCCTCCCCCTCGGGGGCGGGCCGCAGCGCGTACTCGAAGCACAGCTCGGCGACCATCTTGGCGGTCAGGTGCTCGCAGGCGCGGTCCCACCGCTCCCGGGAGAGCTCGGTGGGCGCGGGCAGCGGATCGGGCGGCGTGACGGGCGGCCGGGTGACGTGCGTGTTCATCGTGTTCTCGCTTACGGGAGAGTGGTTCAGGATCGGGCGAGCGGGTTGTCCACCATGCCGTGCATGACGTCGAACTCGGCGTCGCGCTCGGCGCGGTCGTGGAAGCCTCCGCCCATGAGCTGCTCGCGGTTGAGCGCGACCCGCCCCACCCGGGGAGCCAGCAGGTCGAACCACGCGAAGCGCTCGGCCAGCTCGGGGAAGCGCCCGTGGTAGGCGACGACCTGCTCGCGCGCCAGTGCCCACAGGCGCTCCTCGGAGACGCCGAGCTGGCGCTGGGCGATGTCGGCGAGGTAGCGCAGGTGTCCCGCGCAGATCGCCGACAGCACCGAGTGGGCCAGCTCGCCGGGCTCCCAGCGGTGCAGCATCGCGCGCACGTGGTCGGGGATCTCCGCGTACTCGGGCAGGTCGAAGGGGAGCAGTTCGACGTCGGAGCCGAAGTCCTTCAGGGCGATGCGCACCGGCACGTCGGCCTCGTCGAAGATGAGCACGACGTTCTCGCCGTGCGGGGTGAACGACGCGCCGTACCGGTACAGGTAGTGCAGCACGGGCGGGAACAGCGCCGAGACGAAGCGGCGCAGCCACTCCTCGGCGTCCAGCCCCGAGCGCGCGACCAGCTCGGCGACCATCGCCCGCCCGTCGGTGCCCTCCAGCAGCAGGCACGCCATGGTGCGGGCGCGTTCGCCCTCCTCCAGGCTGTTGTGCACCGGCTCGCGCCAGATGGCGCCGAGCAGCTCGTTGAACCGGTAGGGCGCCTGGGGGAGGCGGTCGAAGACCGGGTGCGGGACGGTCGCGGAGGCGGCCTCGCCCAGCATGACGACCCCGCACTCCTCGCGCAGGAAGTCGTCGCGCGCCACCAGGGACTGGAGCCAGGCGCTGGTGTGCGGCGCGCACGCGGTCTGGGTGCCCGACAGCCCCCGCCACACCAGGGTGTTGCGGATCATCAGCGGCACCTTGACGTTGCGCCGGTGCGGCCGGTCCAGGTTCATCAGGGTGCGGATGGACTGGAAGGGGCGGTAGCGGTCCCGGCTGCGGCCGAGTTCGACCACCCGCCCCTGGGCGATCTCGGCAGCGAACAGCGGCGCCACGACCTCGTCCCACTGGAAGGGGTGCACGGGCAGCCACAGGTAGGCGTTCGGGTCGCCGCCGCGGGCGCGCACGGCCTCGGCGAAGTCGGCGCGCTGGTCGGCGTCGAGCTCCTCCTCGACCAGGCGGAGCCGGTCGGTTCCGGGCATGGTCTGGAAGCGGCCCAGGTCGGGGTGGACGGCGATCCACACCAGGTGGAAGGCCCCGCGCGCCTCGGGCGTGTACAGGCCGGCGTCGGAGGCGGAGAAACCGAGCCTGCCCTTGTTGAGGAACATGCACGGGTGCCCGGTCTGGTAGCCCTCCAGGTCCTCGTAGGCCAGGTCGGCCAGGGCGGCGGCGCCCGGGGTGGCGGCCAGCAGGCGGGCGTCGGCGGTGTGGGTCGCCAGAAGGTCGCGGACGACGTCGGCCAGGGAGTCGCCGGGCAGGCCCACGGTCTCCTGGGCGTCGGTGACGAACACGGTCGGGTCCCACGCCCGCGCGGTGCCCTCCGGGGTGGTCCGGGTCAGGGAGCCGGGGTCGACGTGCCAGGAGCCGAACCCGCCCCGGCGGGCGGTGAACCGGTACTCGACGCCGCCGTCGACCGCCAGCGACCACGCGGGGTCGCCGTCGCCGTCCCGCTCGGCGGGGGCGGGCACCACCATCTCCTCGTAGGCGGTCTCGGCGATGACCCGCGCGAGCAGGCGGCGTCCCGCCTCGCGCCAGACGCGCGCGTCGGGGTGGTCGGCGGCTCCGGTCGCCTCGGGCGGCGCGGTGGTGTCAGTGGACATGCTGGTCCTCCTCCTCGCGGTCCCGCGCGGACGGCTGGTGGTCGCGCGGGGCGGCGGGTGCGGGGTCGGCGGCGGTCGGGTGTGCGGGGACGGTCGGGGTCGCGTGGGCGGTGTGGGACGTGCGGTCCCCGTGGGGCACTGGGTCTTCCTCCGGGACCGCGGCCTCCGGTGCTGCGGGGTCGCCTGTCGTCGCAGGGTTGCCGGACGGCCCCTCGGGCAGGGCGATGAGCAGGAGCGACAGGACCGCGAACAGCGCTGCGCCGACGGCCAGCGGCAGCGCGAGTCCGGTGGTGGCCAGTCCGGTCGCCAGCAGCGGGCTGATCAGGGTGGCGCCCACGCGCACGGTCTCCACGGCGGCGAAGGCCGGGCCGCGCGCCCGCGTGACCGCGAACACCCGCAGGTCCAGGGCGACGTGGCCCAGACCGAGTCCGACGCCGAAGACCACCCGGCCCAGGGCGAGGAGGGCGAGGTCCGGCGACAGGAACTGGACGAACAGCCCCAGCGCCGCGATCGCGCACGCGATCGGCAGCAGGGCCCTGCCCAGCAGGGCGTGGACGCGACCGGCGAACGGCAGCACCGCGAGCACGGTCAGCTGCGGCAGGAGGAACAGGGCGGCGGCCACCGCGGGGTCGATCCCCGAGCCCTCGGCGTAGAGGGTGAAGAACGGCCGGACCACCAGGCGGGCCGACTCGGCGGCCAGCACGGCGGCGCACACCGCCACCAGCGGCAGCAGCAGGGCCGGGCGCGCCCGCAGGCGGGCGGGGCGCGCGCCGTCGGCCGACCGGGACGGGGCCGCGCCGTCGGTCCGGGGCTCCGCGTCGTCCCTGATCGCGGGCTCGGCCGCGCGGCCGCGCGGCAGGTGGCGGTGGCACAGCACGGCCAGCGCCACGTACAGCAGCGCGCACGCGGCGATGCCCCAGCGCGGGTTGGGCAGCGCCATGATCCCCGCGCCCAGGACGGTGGCGGTCACCGTCCCGACGTTGATGATGTAGGTGTGCGCCGTGACGTCGCGCATCCGGTCGTTCCCGCTGCCCACGAAGGCCGGGTAGGCCAGCGCGAAGGACATGGTGACCGCCACCTGCACCGCGGACAGCACCGTGAAGACCGTGTAGGTCGGCGCGGCGGCGATCATCAGCTCCAGGGCGGCCGCGACCACCAGACCCCAGGTGACCAGCGACGCCATCGAGAAGCGGCGCGCCACCAGCCCCCACAGCGGCATCGCGGCCAGGGCGGTGACCCGGCACACCCAGATGTAGGTTCCGGTCGCGGACATGTCCGTGACGCCGAACAGCCGCTCGAAGAGCTGGGGGTAGAAGGGGCTCAACGCCACGTCCGACACCAGGTGCAGGACGATGACGAGCAGGTACAGGCGGCGGAAGGCGGGGGCCGTCACTCGCGGTCCTCCGGGGCGTCGGGCGCGCCGAAGGACGTGAAGGCGGTCCTCTCGGGCAGCCGGTACACGGTCCTGCCGGTGACGCTGTTGAGGATGCCGGCGGCCCGCCACGCGCCCAGGCCCAGGTCGGGGGCGCCGACGCCGTGCGTGTGCAGCTCGGCGTTCTGCACGTGGATCGGCGCGGTGATCGCGGGGTCGGTGCGCAGCCGGTGGTCGGCGTCGATCGCGAACCGGCCCCGCCCGTCGGTCTCGATGAGTTTCAGGACCGGCTCCAGGAAGTCCGGTCGGCGCTGGGCGTACCCGGACGCGGCCACGACGCCGTCGGTGCGGGTGGTGAACACCCGGTCCTGCTCGCGGTGGCGGAAGGTCAGCGCCAGGCGGTCGCCGTCCTCGCGGGCCTCCAGCAGTTCGCAGTGGGCGCGCAGGGTCGCGTCGACCGGCGCTCCGGCCACGCCGCGCTCGTACAGCGCGTCGTGGATGTCGGAGATGGTGTCGGCGCTGATGCCCTTGTACAGCTGCCACTGGGAGGGCACCAGGCCGTCCCTCACCGGCTGGGGCAGGGCGTGGAAGTAGCGGGTGTAGTCGGGGGTGAAGTGCTCCAGGCCGAGCTTGGAGTACTCCATCGGCGCGAACGCGGGCGAGCGGGTCAGCCAGTGCACGCGGGTGCCGGCGTGCGCGGGGGAGCGCAGCAGGTCGAGGAAGACCTCGGCGCCGGACTGCCCGGACCCGATCACGGTCAGGTCGCGCGCTCCGGCCAGACCCGGGACCCGGTCCAGGTACTCGGCGGCGTGGAACACCCGCTTGCCCGCCAGGTCGCGCAGCGCCTCGGGCAGGACGGGCTCGGTGCCGATGCCCAGGACCAGGGCGCGGCCGCGCACGGTGTGCACGGCGCCGGAGGAGTCCTCGTGCTCGATGGCGAACACGCCGTCGTCGTGGTGCACCGAGCGCACCCGGGCGTCGAAGCGGCACGAGTCCAGGCTCCCGGCCACCCAGCGGCAGTAGTCGTCGTACTCGCGGCGCGGGACGTGGAAGTTCTCGGTGAAGTAGAAGGGGAAGAGCCGGTCGTGCTCGCGCAGGTAGGACAGGAAGGACCACCGGCTGGTGGGATCGACGAGCGTGACCAGGTCGGCGAGGAACGGAACCTGGAGGCGGGCGCCCTCCAGCAGCAGGCCCGGGTGCCAGGAGAAGCCGGGGCGCGCCTCCAGGAAGCGGGCGGTCAGCCCGGGGACGGCGTCGGCCAGAGCGGCCAGGGCCAGGTTGAACGGGCCCAGGCCGACGCCCACGAGGTCGTGGACCTCCGGCGCGGCGCCGGTTCGGTCGGTGGGGTTCCGGGCGGCGGTCATCGGGCGTCCTCCGGGTTCTGGACGGCCGCGGACTCGGCGTCGCCGGCGGCGACGACGAGGTCGAGCAGGGCGGCGATGTCGTTCGGGGTGGTCTCGGGGTTGAGGAGGGTCAGCTTGAGCCAGACCCGTCCGTCGATGTGGGTGCGGCCCACCACGGCCTGCCCGTGTTCCAGGAGGCGGCGGCGCAGCCGTGCGTTGACCGCGTCGGTGTCGGGGCCCGCGTCGTAGCGGAAGACGACGGTGGTCAGGGAGGGGGCCGCGGCCAGGGTCAGCTTCGGGGCGGCGATCACCTGGGAGCTGGCCGTCAGCGCCAGGGAGCGGCAGGCGTCCACCATGCGGCCCAGGCCCTTCCTGCCCAGGGCGCGCAAGGTGACGGCGATCTTGAACACGTCCGCGCGCCGGGTGGTGCGCAGCGAGTATCCGAGCAGGCTGGGGTAGCCCGCCTCCTCGTCGTCGGTCGGGTTGAGGTAGGACACCGACCGCGACAGCGGCGCGAACGAGGCCCGCTCGCGGGTGAGCAGGACACCCGCCGCCACCGGCTGCCAGCCGAGCTTGTGCAGGTCCAGGCTGACGGAGTCGGCGCGCCCCAGTCCGTCCAGCAGGCCGCGCAGCCGGTCGGAGAACAGGAGGCCGCCACCGTAGGCGGCGTCGACGTGCAGCCACACCCCGTGCTCGGCCGCGATGTGCGCGATCGAGGCCAGCGGGTCGATGCCGCCCAGGTCGGTCGTGCCCGCGGTGGCCACGATCGCGACCGGGAGGTCGCCGTCCTCGCGCAGGCGGCGCAGGGTCCGGCGCAGGGCCTCGGGACGCATGCGGTGCTCGGAGTCGACGGGGACGGTGACGACCGCCTCCTCGCCCAGGCCGAGCAGGGCGGCGGCCCGCTGGACGGAGAAGTGCGCGACCTCGCCGCACAGGATGCGGGGGAGCGCCCCGTTCGCGGCCGCGGCCACGCCCGTGCGGGTGGCGTCGAGGCCGGAGCGGGCGGCCAGCGCGTGGTCGCGTGCCAGCAGCAGCGCGGTCAGGTTGGACTCGGTGCCGCCGGAGGTGACCACGCCGCCGGCCCGCTGCCCGTCGTATCCGGCCAGGTCGGCCAGTTCCGCGATGATCCGAGTCTCCATGGCGGTCGCGGCCGGAGCCTGGTCCCAGGAGTCCAGGGACTGGTTCAGGATCGAGGCGACGGTGTCGGCGGCCACGGCGACGGCGAGCGGGGGGCAGTGCAGGTGGGCCGCGCAGTGCGGGTGGGCCGGGTCGGCGGTGCCCGCGGCGAGGGCGGTGGTGAGGCGGTGCAGTACCTCGGCGGAGCGGTCGGGGCCGTCGGGCTGGACGGTGTCCAGCGCGTCGGCGACCATGGCGGCCACCTGCTGCGGGGTCATGGCCGGCAGGGGGCCGCCGCGGCGGGCCGAGGAGTCGACCAGGGCTCGGGCGGCGGACTCGACGAGGGAGGCGACGGTGGCCGGTCCGCTGGCCGCCCCGGCGTGCCCGAGGGATCCGGCGAGAGCGGAGGGGGTGAGGTCGGGGAGGGGGCGGTCGGCGGCGTCGGTGACGGTCGTCGGGGGCCCGGTCCTGGGCGTGGTGTGCATGAGGCGTCAGAACTCCGTTTCTGTGACGGGTCGGTAACGCGCGGATGGCGGGCACGGACAGGGGCGTCCGCCGTGGACGGAGGCCGGCTGGCGTCGTCGGGATCGGGTTGTCGTGGTCGTGCTGGGGGCGGTCCGCTTCGGGCGGGTGGGCTCGGATGCCTCTGCGGGCTGGCCCACCCTGGCTGGGCGGGTTCGGCCGAGGCGGTCGGCGGGGGCGGGCCGCTGGCCCGGCCGGTTCCGGCCCGGACCCCGAACCGGACGGTCAGCCGCGCAGCGGCATGATCAGGCAGTGGTGGCGCCGCCAGCCGTCGTGCGGGGCCAGGTCGCCCACGTGCCGCCAGCCGCTGCGCAGACTCAGGTTCAGGGCCTGGCTGTTGCCCTCGGCCACCAGGGACGCGGCGCGCTCCTCGGGCCGGCCGGAGAGGAACAGCGGAAGGCCCCGCTCGACGAGTCCGCTGCGCCGGAAGGGGGCGCGGATGAGCGCCTCGCACACGGCCAGGGTGCGGCCGGGGCGCTCGTCGGTCATGTCCTGGGCGTCCACGCCCGGGGCGGGGGTGAAGCCGTCCCACCAGCCGGTGGCGGCGGGGAGGGTGTAGCCGTAGACGAACCCGGCGAGCTCGCCGTCCACGTGTCCGGCGGTCAGCCGGAAGCCCGGTCTGGCGGCGCTGAAGGCCAGCCGTTCGCCGAACGAGGGGTCGTTGTGGTCGGGAAGGTGGAGGGCGTGGGCGTAGACCTCCTCGTAGGCCGCGACCCAGGGGCTGGGATCGGCCAGGACGTCGGCGCCGGCGAGGTTGCTCAGGTCCAGCCGGGTGGCGGTCGGGGCTGAGGTGGCCATGGGGTCTCCTCGTTGGGGGATGGATCGTACGGATACGGGGGGCACGGGCTGGTCCGATGCGGGGTGACCAGCACGTTTATTAGGGCAGGCTTACCTAAGTATGTCAACCCTGTGAACTAGAGGGTGTTCGGCGCCACAGCCCGGACGGGCGCGTTCCGGGTGCTCACCGTCACGCGCGGTGCCCCCGGGTGGGCCAGGAACGCGGGCATCGCGAACTCGTGTCCGTAGGCGCCCGCGTTCGGGAACACCAGCACGTCACCGGCGTGGACGGACTCCACGCGCACGTCGCGCGCCAGCACGTCCTCGGGCGTGCACAGTTCGCCGGAGACGGTCACCGGCGCACCGGCCACCCCCGGTCGGGGCAGTGACGACGGCCATGCCCGGCCGGGCAGCACCGCGAAGTTGTGGCGGATCTCCCAGGAGGTCGGCAGCTGGAAGTGGTTGATCCCACCCCGCACCACCGCGAAGTGGCCGCCGTAGGCCGACTTCACGTCCGTCACACGGGCCACGTACCAGCCGGTCGGCGCGGCGATCCACCGCCCCGGTTCGAACACGACCTCCACGCCCGGGTCGTCCAGCTCCGCGAGCGCGGCGCCGAACGCCGCCAGGTCGAAGTCCGTGTCGCCCTCCTCGAAGGGCACGCCCAGCCCTCCGCCCACGTCCACGACCCGCAGGTCCACGCCGTGCGCCCTCGCCGTCGCGCGCGCCCACTCCAGGCACCAGCGCACGTACGCCGCGTGCGCCACGGCGTCGGTGTTGCCGCTGACCGCGTGCACGTGGAAGCCCACCAGGTCCAGACCGGGCAGCAGGGAGGCCGTGCGCAGCGCCGAGGGCACCAGCGGTTCGGGCACGCCGAAGGGGCCGGGCGTTCCGCCCATGGTCAACGCGCCGCTCACCGGCACCCGCTCCGGGTTCACCCGCAGCGTGACCGGAACGACCGTGCCCGCGTCCCGCGCCGCCGCCGAGATCCGGTGCAGCTCCAGTTCGCTCTCGGCGTTGACGACGACGTCCGCGCCCTCCTCGGCGCGCAGCCCGGCCAGACCGGCCAGCAGTTCGGGCGTCTTGCCCGGGCCGCTCACCGCGATCCGCCCCGGTCGCGGGCCGTGGCGGCGCTCGGCCAGCGAGGCGAGGCAGGCGCGCGCCTCGTACAGCGAGGCGGCCTCGAACCCGTCCACCGCCTCGGCCAGGTGCGCGAGCACGGGGGCGAACCCGTTGGACTTGGCGGCGAAGTACACCCGCGCCCAGCCGGGCAGCGCGGCGCGCAGCGTCCGCGCGCGCTCGGCGGCCAGGGCGGGGTCGTAGACGTAGCCGGAGCCGGGGGAGGCGGCGAGCCCGTGGGCGGCCTCGCGCACCCGCTCGGGGATCCGGTCGGCCGTCAGGCAGGGGGCGTTCTCGAAGGAGCGGGGCGGTTCCACGGCGGATCCTTCCGGTGCGGTGTGCCGTCCCGGACACCCGGGGTGCCCGGGGTCCGACACGACGGAGGGGCCCGTTCGCCGACCGACGGACGGGCCCCGTAGACGGTCTCGTCTGGTGTGCTCTGTCGTTCGGGTGCCGCTAGCGCTGCGGGTCGACCCCGAAGGTCTCGGCCAGGTCGTCGAGCACCGCGTGGGCGGCGATCAGGCCGACGCCGGAGATCCAGTGGGCGTCGTCGACCTCGGTCTTCTCGCCCTCCAGCTCGTCCCACAGCGGGCTGTTCGAGTACTCCTCCTGCTGCTCGGCGACGCCGTCGGCGCCGTCGTCGTCGTAGGCGGCGACGAAGATGCGGTCGGCGTCCAGGTCGAGCAGGCGCTCCTGGCTGTGGTAGGTGACGATGTCGTCGGCGTTGGTGGAGGTGCCCTCGCCGGACGGCAGGCCCAGGTCGTCCAGGATCACGCCGATGTAGGAGTTGCGGGTGTACAGGCGCACGCCCTCCGCGTCGCCGGCGAAGCGCACGATCGAGACGGTCGGCGCCTCGCCGCCCTCGGCCTCGACGATGGCCTCGCCGATCGCGGCGGCCCGCTCCTCGAACTCGGTGATGAGGGCCTCGGCCTCCTCCTCGGCGCCCAGCGACTCGGCGGTCAGACGCAGGTTGTCCTTCCAGGTCGCGCCGGTGGTCTCCGACATGACGGTCGGCGCGACCTCGCTCAGCTGGTCGTAGCCGTCGCCGTGGCGCACCTCGGCGGACAGGATCAGGTCAGGCTCCGTCTGGGCGACCAGCTCGGGGCTGATGTCCCACAGCAGGCCGACCGGCGTGGCCTCGTCGTAGGTACCCGTGTTCCAGTCGCTGTCGACGAGGTAGCCGGGCAGCTCCTGGGTGTCCTCGGAGAAGGTCGTGAAGCCGACGACGTTGCCGCCCAGGGCGAGCGTGGCGTCGACGTAGGTGGAGTCCAGGGGCAGGACCCGCCCGGGGGCGTCCGGGATCTCGGTCGATCCCATGGCGTGCTCGACGGTGCGCGGGAAGCCCTCGGCGGAGCCGCCCTGGGTCGCGCCGTCGTCGGACGCGTCGTCAGCGGGCCCGGCCGCACCGCAGGCGGTGAGCAGGCTGACGGCGGCGGCGACGGCCACGGCGGGAAGTCCCGCGCGGCGCAGGAGGGTGGAGGATGTCATGAGGCAACTCGCAATCGGGGTCGGGACGCGTCCTGGCGACCGTGCGAACGGGGGAGGCACTGCCGCCGACGATGTGTTGTCCCAGGCTGGGACGTGGCAAACTTAGATCATCATCGTATGGCTAGGCAAACCTAAGTTAGGTTTACCTGGCCCTCGTCATGAGGGGAGCAGTGGGTGAGTGACACCCCCGGGGCCGGAACGGTCGGCCCCGTCACCACGGCCGGGGGCCCCTCCGCCTCCGGCGCCGACGACCCTCCGCGCACGGGGGTGATCGGCGCCCGCCGCGCCCGCCGCATCGCCGGTCTGGGCCTGCTCGCCGCGGTGCTCGCGCTCGCGGCGCTGAGCAGCGTCCTGATCGGAGCGCGCACACTCGACCCCGGCACCGTGTGGCTGGCGCTGTCCCACGCGGCCGGTGACGAGGCCGACATCATCGTCAACGAGATCCGCCTGCCCCGCACCGCGCTCGGCCTGCTCGCCGGGATCAGCCTCGGTCTGGGCGGCGCGCTCATGCAGGGGCACACGCGCAACCCCCTGGGCGACCCCAGCATCCTCGGCGTCACCTTCGGCGCGGCCTTCGCGGTGGTCCTCGGGATCTACTTCCTGGGCATCACCGACCTGCGCACCCAGGCGTGGCTGGCGTTCGCGGGCGCCGGAGTCGCGGCCCTGGTCGTCTACCTCATCGGCTCCGTGCCAGGCCGCGGACCCACACCCATCACCCTCGCCCTCGCCGGAACCGCCGTGAGCTGGCTCATGTACTCGCTGGTCTCCGGGATCGTCCTGCTCGACCAGGCCACCATGGACGACTTCCGCTTCTGGCGGGTGGGCTCCCTCACCGGCCGCGACCCCTCGGTCATCCCCCAGATGATCCCGTTCGTGGCCGTCGGCGTCGTCCTGGCACTGGCCAACGCCCGCGCCCTCAACGCCCTGGCCCTGGGAGAGGACACCGCCCGCGCCCTGGGCTTCCGCGTCGGGCGGGCCCGGGCCACCGGCCTGGTCGCCATCACCCTGCTCACCGGCGTGACCGTCGCCGCCTGCGGCCCGATCGCGTTCGTCGGACTCATCGTCCCGCACCTGGCCCGGGCGATGGTCGGCTCCGACCACCGCTGGCTGCTGCCCTACTCCGCCCTCCTCGGCGCCATCCTGCTCATGGCCGCCGACGTGCTCGGCCGTTTCCTGGCCCCGCCCGGGGAACTCCAGGTCGGTGTGGTGCTCGCCCTCCTGGGCGCCCCGTTCTTCGTCTACGTCGTCCGACGCAGGAGACTGCTGACTCTATGAGTTCCACCCTCGTCCCCACCGACCCCCGCACCCAGGCCCCCGCGCGCCTGCGCACGGTACGCGCCCTGCGCGTGGGACCGGTCGCGCTCCCCGTGCGTCCGAGGCTGCTCACCGTCTCCCTCCTGGCCTGCGCGGCCATCCTCGTCCTGGTCAGCCTCAACCTGGCCATGGGCGACACTCCCGTCTCCGTCCCGCAGGTGTGGGCCAACGTCGTCGGCACCAGCAGCGACCAGTACTTCACCATCTGGCGGGTGCGCATGCCCCGCGTCGTGGTCGGTCTGCTCGCCGGAGCCGCCCTCGCCGCCGCCGGCGCGATCACCCAGACGATCATGCGCAACCCGCTGGCCAGCCCCGACCTGCTCGGCGTCACCCACGGCGCGAGCGCGGGCGTGGTCGCGGTCATGGCCTTCGGGGGCAGCTACGGCATCGTCACCGGACCCCTCGCCGACATCGGCGTGCCCGCCGTCGCCCTGGCGAGCGGCCTGGCCGCCGGAGTCCTGTGCTACGCGCTGGCCTGGCGCTCGGGCGTGGACGGCTACCGGCTGCTCCTGGTCGGCGTGGGCATGTCCGCGGTCCTGATGAACATCACCCTGTGGATGCTCACCCTCGGCGAGGTCAGCGACAGCGGTCGCGCCATGGTGTGGATCGCGGGCAGCCTCACCATGCGCACCTGGCCGAACGCGGTCCCCGTCGCCCTGGCCCTGCTCGTGTGCCTGCCCGCCGCCCTGGTCATGGCCCGCACCCTGGACGCCCTGGCCTACGGCGACGACGTCGCCCGGGGACTGGGCGTGCGGGTGGAGCGGAGCCGGACCGCACTCCTGGTCCTGGCGGTGCTGCTCGCCGCCTTCGGCACCTCGGCCGCCGGCCCCATCCTGTTCGTCGCCCTGGCCTCACCGCAGATCGCCCTGCGGCTGGCCCGCGCGCCCCGCCCGCCGGTCCTGCTGTCCGCCCTGGTCGGGGCCGGGCTCGTGTGCGGCGCCGACCTCATCGCCCGGAACCTGTTCGCGACCATCCAGCTCCCCGTGGGCGTGGTCACCGGCAGTCTGGGCGCCCTCTACCTCATCTACCTGCTCGTCCGCGGCAACCGAAAGGTCCAGGCGTGACCACGACCCACGGCAACACCACGCACGTCGACGCCCCCGCCGTCCAGGCCGGCCCCGGCGCCCGGGCCCGGCTCAGCGCCCGCGGCCTGACCCTCGCCTACGACGACCGCACCATCGTCGACGGCCTGGACGCCGACATCGTCGAGGGCACCATCACCTGCGTCATCGGCCCCAACGGATGCGGCAAGTCCACGATGCTGCGCGCCCTCGGGCGGCTCATGCGACCCCGTGCGGGCGTGGTCGAGCTCGACGGACGCGACATCCACCGCGCCCCCACCCGGGAGGTCGCCCAGGTCCTGGGGATCCTGCCGCAGCAGCCGACCGCCCCCGACGGCCTGACCGTCGCCGACCTCGTCGCCCGGGGCCGCCACCCCGCCCAGCGCTGGTACCGGCAGTGGTCGGGGGACGACCACCGCGCCGTCGCCGACGCTCTGGCCCAGACCGGTCTGCTGGAGTTGGCCGACACGCCGCTGGACGAGCTGTCCGGCGGGCAGCGCCAGCGGGCGTGGATCTCGATGGTGCTGGCGCAGGGCACCGACCTCCTGCTGCTGGACGAGCCCACCACCTTCCTGGACCTCGTCCACCAGGTCGACGTGCTGGACCTGGTCCGCGACCTGCACCAGCAGGGCGGGCGGACGATCGTCATGGTGCTGCACGACCTCAACCTGGCCGCCCGCTACGCCGACACCGTCATCGCCATGCGCGAGGGCAGGGTGGTGGCGTGCGGGCCGCCGGCCGAGGTGCTGACGCCGGGGCTGCTGGCGGAGGCGTTCGGGCTGGAGGCCGTGGTCGTGGAGGACCCGGTGACCGGGGGGCCGATGGTCGTGCCCGTGGGCCGGAGCGGCGGCGTGTCCTAGGGCGCCGAGGCGGAGCTGCGTCGCGGGGATCAGGTCCGGGAGGTGCGTTGGCGTACCTCGTGGACGACGGCGGTGAACAGGTCCGTGAGGGCCGCGACGGCCACCGGCTGGACCGGCTGGGTGCGGCGCACGAGCACGATGTGGCGTTCGACGGGGGCGCTCAGCTCGATCCGGCACAGCCCGCTGGGGTGCAGGAGGTCCTCCATCAGGGAGGTGAGGGGGGTGACGCCGAGCCCCTGGGCGGCGAGTTCCAGGGAGGTGCGGGTGTCGGTGACCTCGTGCACCACCCGCGGTTCGAAGCCGGAGAGCCGGCAGGCCGCGTAGATCGCCCGGGCGTACTGGGTCTCCTTCGGCGGCAGGATCCACTGCCACTCGCGCGCCGCCTCCAGCGGGATCTCGCACGGTGAGTGCAGGTGCGCCGTGACGGCCAGGCCGAAGCGCTCCGTGTCGAGCCGGACGATCTCCGTCTGGGAATCCCTGGGTATGGGCGCGTGGGGGTAGTCGATCCCCAGGGCGAGGTCGACCTCGCCGTCGCGCACGGCGGCCGGTGTCGCGTCGACGCTGAACTCCCTGCTGGTGACGGTCAGCTTCGGGTAGTGCGCGAGGGCCTTGGTGATCGTGGGGACGAGCAGGGCGGCTGCGGTCGTGGCGAACGTGCCCACGCGGACGACACCGGCCACCTCCCGCTTCTCGGTGTCCAGCGCCCGCCTGGCGTCGGTCACCGCCTGGAGCACCCGTTCGGCGTGTTCGGCCAGGATCATGCCGCCGCGGGTGAGCTGGACCCCGCGCCCCACCCTGGCCGTCAGCGCGGTGCCGGTCGCCTTCTCCAGATTGGCGAGCTGCTGCGAGACGGCGCCCGTCGTGTAGCCCAGCGACTCGGCGGCCGCCGCCATGGTGCCGCACCGCGCGAGTTCGCGCAGGGCGCGGAGCTGACCCATCGTTACATCCATTGAGGAAACCTAAACAATCAGCCCGAAGAACATTCGATAGACCTGATTCGTCATGGAGCGTAGCTTATGGGGACAGCGGTCGAGTGACCTGGGTCACGAGGGTCCTCACCTGTGAGAACTCCGCCGCCGCTGTGATGGTTCCGGGTGCGGTCGACGCTGAGGGGTGACTCATGCACGCTGACGTTGCTGGTCGGGGCGGGCTTCCGGAGAGCGCGGAGGCCGTCGTGGTCGGCGGAGGGATCATGGGCGCCAGCATCGCCCACCACCTCGCCGAGGCGGGCGTCACCGACGTGGTCGTGGTCGAGCGCGACCGGGTGGCGTCGGGGTCCTCCGGCAAGCCCGTCGGCGGTGTGCGGGCGCAGTTCTCCGACCCGGTCAACGTCGCTCTGGGGGCCCGGAGCCTGGAGGCGTTCGCGCGGCTCCGGGAGACCACCGGCGCGGACATCTCGATGGAGCGGGTGGGATACCTCTTCCTGCTGCGCGACCCGGAGGACGTTCCCCGGTTCGAGCGCAACGTCGCATTGCAGAACGAGTTGGGCGTGCCCACCCGGATGGTCTCCGCGGCCGAGGCGCGGCGCCTGTGCCCCTACGCCACCGGCGAGGGCATCCTCGGCGCGGCGTTCTCCCCCGACGACGGGCACGCCCGGCCGGCGGAGGCCGCCTGGGGCTTCCTGCGCACCGCGGCCAGCCGCGGGGTGCGTCTGTTCGAGAACACCGCCGTCCTCGACATCACGACCACCGGCGCGGGCGACATCCGGGGCGTGGTGACCGACCGGGGCACGGTGCGGACCTCCGCGGTGATCGTGGCGGCGGGGGCCTGGTCGAAGCAGGTGGGCGCGATGGCCGGGGTCGACCTCCCGGTCGAGCCGCTGCGGCGGCAGATCGCGATCACCCGGCCGCTGAGCCCCACACCGCCCCGCGTCCCGTTCACCATCGACTTCACCACGTCGATGTACTTCCACAACCACGAGGACGGGCTGCTGCTGGGCATGTCCGACCCCGCGCAGGAGTACGGCTTCGTCACCGACTACTCCGGGGAGTGGCTCGCCGGATTCGACGACGCGGCCCGTGTCTGCGCCCCGGACCTGGTCGGCCTGCCGGTCGACCACGGCTGGGCGGGGCTGTACGAGATGACCCCGGACTGCAACGCCCTGGTCGGGCGGAGCCGTTCGGTGGACGGCCTGCTCTACGCGACGGGGTTCTCCGGGCACGGCTTCCTCCAGGCGCCCGCGGTCGGTGAGGTGATCCGCGACCTGTACCTGGGCGTGCCGCCGTTCGTGGACGTGGCATCGCTGTCGGTGGAGCGGTTCGACACCAGTCCGCTCCGCCGGGAGTTCAACGTGGTCTGACCGGATCCGCCCGCTTCCGGGCACAGCGGACACGACATGGGGACAGGGAGGAAGCACATGACCGATGCACAGCCATGGCAACTACGCACCGAATTCGCCAGACGACTATCCGTCATGTACGGCACGGAGGTGCCCGCGTACACGACCCTCGTGGACATCTCCCACGAGGTCAACCGGGACCTGCTCGACAAGGACCCCGAGCGGGCCCAGCGGCTGGGCGGCATCGACCGCGTCACCGCCGAGCGCCACGGCGCGATCCGCGTGGGAACCCCGGAGGAACTGCGCCAGGTGGGCCAGGTCTTCGCGGCCCTGGGCATGCACCCGGTCGGTTTCTACGACCTGCGCGAAGCCGCCGCCAGCGCGGTCCCGGTGGTCTCCACCGCGTTCCGGCCCATCGACGAGGACGAGCTCGCCCGCAACCCGTTCCGCGTGTTCACCTCGGTCCTGACGCCCTCGGACCGCCGCTTCTTCGACGCCGATCTCCAGCACCGTCTGGAGGGGTTCCTCGCCCGGCGCCGCCTGTTCCCGCCGGAGCTGATCACCCTGGCCGAACGCGCCGAGCACGACGGAGGGCTGGCGCGGGCCGACGCCGAGCGGTTCCTCGACCTGGCCGTGCGCGCCTTCGAGCTGTCCTCCGCACCCGTGGACCGGGCCTGGTACGCCGAACTCGAACGCGTCTCCAGCGTCGCCGCCGACATCGGCGGAGTGGCGAGCACGCACATCAACCACCTCACGCCGCGCGTGCTCGACATCGACGAACTGTACGAGCGGATGGCGCGGCTCGGCGTCACCATGATCGACGACATCCAGGGTCCGCCCCGCTGGGAGGGGCCGGACGTGCTGCTGCGCCAGACCTCCTTCCGCGCCCTGGCCGAGCCGCGCCGGTTCCGCGAGGCGGACGGCTCCGTGGCCGAGGGGGCGCTGCGGGTCCGGTTCGGCGAGGTCGAGGCGCGGGGGATCGCGCTGACGCCGCAGGGCCGCGCACTCTACGACGAGCTCGTCGACGAGGTGGACCGCCGACGGCGCGGGACGGGACGCGGGCGCGCCGACGTCGCCGTCGAGGTGTGGTCCGAGCGCCTGCCCCGGTCCGAGCACGCGCTGGCCCGGGAGGGCCTGGCCTACTTCACCTACTCCGCCGCCGCCGACCGCCCCGCCTCCCCGGCCCCGCCCCCCGAGTCCCTGTCCGACCTGGTCGACCAGGGCTGGGTGCGGGCCGAGCCGATCGTCTACGAGGACTTCCTGCCCCGCTCCGCGGCCGGGATCTTCCAGTCGAACCTGACCGGCGACGGCGCCAAGGACACCACCCAACGGGCCGCCGCGCTGGACGCCCGGTGGATGTCCGGCGTCCTGGACCGCACCCTGCACGACCCCTACGACCTCTACGCACGACAGCGGGAACGGTCCCTGGAGACCGTACGCGGCGAACTCGCCGCCCCGCGCGCCGGATCACGGCCGTGACCGACGGAGAAAGGACGACGAACTCCATGCCCGACATCCCCGCCCTCACCACCACCGACGAATTGGCCGAACGGGCCCGCAAGGCCCTGAGCGCCTGCGGCGCCTCCGACTACGAGGGCTCCGGCCCGCACTCCCTTCCGGCCCGCTCCCCGATCACCGGCGGCACCCTGTTCACCGTGGCCGGGGCCTCCCGGGACCGCGTACGCGACGCGATCACCGAGGCCGGGGAGGCCTTCCCCGCGTGGCGCGACACCCCCGCGCCGGTGCGCGGCGCCCTGGTCAAGCGCCTGGGAGAACTGCTGGCCGAGCACAAGCAGGACCTGGCGGACCTGGTGACCGTCGAGGCCGGGAAGATCGGCTCCGAGGCACTGGGCGAGGTGCAGGAGATGATCGACATCTGCGACCTCGCCGTGGGCATGTCGCGGCAGCTGGAGGGGCGCACTCTCGCCTCCGAGCGGCCGGGGCACAAGCTGCTGGAGACCTGGCACCCGCTCGGGGTGGTCGGCGTGATCTCGGCCTTCAACTTCCCGGTGGCCGTGTGGGCGTGGAACACGGCGGTGGCGCTGGTGTGCGGCGACACGGTCGTGTGGAAGCCCTCCGAGCTCACCCCGCTGACCGCCCTGGCCTCGGCGGCGCTGCTCGACCGGGCCGTCGCCGACACCGGAGCCCCCGAAGGCGTCCACCGGCTGGTGCTCGCCGGGCCCGCCGACGCCGCGCCCCTGGTGGACAGCCCGGACGTGCCGCTGGTGAGCGCGACCGGCTCCGAGCGGATGGGCCGCGAGATCGCCCCCCGCGTCGCGGCCCGGTTCGGCCGGACCATCCTCGAGTTGGGCGGCAACAACGCCGCGATCGTCACCCCCTCGGCCGACCTGGAACTGGCCGTCCGGGGCATCGTCTTCTCCGCCGCGGGCACCGCCGGGCAGCGGTGCACGACCCTGCGCCGTCTGATCGTGCACGAGGACATCGCCGACGACGTCGTCACCCGGGTGGCCGGTGTGTTCGCGAACCTGGACATCGGGGACCCGTTCTCCCCCGACACGCTCGTCGGGCCGCTGGTCGACGAGCGTGCCCACGCGGCCATGGGCACCGCGCTGGAGCGGGCCGTCGCCGACGGCGGCGAGGTGGTCGCGGGCGGAGGGCGGCGGCTGGCCGACGCGGCGGCCGACGCCTACTACGTCGAACCCGCCATCGTGCGCATGCCCGCCCAGACCGAGGTCGTCAAGCAGGAGACGTTCGCGCCGATCCTCTACGTCCTGACCTACCGGACCTTCGACGAGGCCGTCGCCCTGCACAACGACGTACCCCAGGGCCTGTCGTCGAGCGTGTTCACCACGGACCAGCGGGAGGCCGAGCGCTTCACCGCCTCCTCCGGCTCGGACTGCGGCATCGCCAACGTCAACATCGGCACCTCCGGCGCCGAGATCGGCGGCGCGTTCGGCGGCGAGAAGACCACCGGCGGCGGCCGCGAGTCGGGGTCGGACGCCTGGCGGGGCTACATGCGGCGCGCCACCAACACCGTCAACTACTCCACCGAACTCCCCCTGGCCCAGGGGGTGAACTTCGGATGAGGCTGGACGACTTCTCCCACGCCGACGCGTGGGGGCCGGAGAAGATCGTCACCGTCTCCGACACCCGCACCGGCATGCGCGGCGTCCTGGTGATCGACAACACCGCCCGCGGCATGGGCAAGGGCGGGACCCGGATGAGTCCGACCCTGACCATCACCGAGGTGGCGCGCCTGGCACGGGTCATGACGTGGAAGTGGGCGGCCGTCGACGTGTTCCTCGGCGGCGCCAAGGCCGGCATCAGGTTCGACCCCGCCTCGGCCGACAAGGAGGCGGCCCTGCGCGCCTTCGCGCGGGCCCTGTCCAGCGAGGTGCCCGAGGAGTACGTGTTCGGCCTCGACATGGGGCTCACCGAACACGACGCGGCCGTCGTCCAGGACGAGTTGGGCGACCGCCGCACGGCGGTCGGCAGCCCGCGCGAACTCGGCGGCGTGCCCTACGACCAGTGGGGCGTCACCGGATACGGAGTGGCCGAGGCCGCCGAGGAGGCCGTCCGGCACCGCGGGCTGGACCTGCGCGGCGCGCGCGTCGTGGTCCAGGGGTTCGGGGCCGTGGGGGCCGCGGCGGCCGGGCGCCTGCACGAGCTGGGGGCGCGGGTCGTCGCCGTCTCGACCGCCGAGGGCGCGGTCCACGCCCCCGACGGCCTGGACGTGCCCGCCCTGCTCCGGTCGAGGGACGAGTGGGGCGACGCCCTGGTCCACCACGTCGACGGGGCCGAACTCCTCCGCACCGGCGAGGAGCTCACCCTGCCCGCGGACGTGCTCGTCCCCGCGGCCAGACAGGACGTGGTCGACGTCGGCACGGCCCGCGAGCTGTCGGCGTCGGTCGTCGTCGAGGGCGCCAACCTCGCGCTGACGCCCAAGGCGCAGACCATCCTGGCCGAGCGCGGCGTCAGCGTCGTCCCGGACTTCATCGCCAACGCGGGCGGGGTGGTGGCCGCCGCCTACGCCATGGACGCGCGGTCGTCGGTCTTCCCGGTGGAGCCGGACCCGATCCGCGCCGCGGTGTCGGAGCGGTTGCGGGCCAACACGGCCCAGGTCCTCGACGAGAGCGCGCGCGACGCGCTCACCTCCCACGCGGCGGCCCGACGGCTCGCCGAGCGGCGCGTGCGCGCCGCCATGGAACTCAGCGGGCGCGTCCGGTCCGCCTAGGGCTCCGCACCTCCCATCCCCCTTCACCATCGAAGAGGTTCGCAATGAGCACTGAGAGATTCGGATCGAGGTTCGCCTTCCTGGCGGCGTCCATCGGCATGGCGGTGGGCGCGGGCAACATCTGGCGGTTCCCCCGTGTCGCGGCCGAGTGGGGCGGCGGCACGTTCGTGATCGCCTGCGTCCTCATCAACCTGGTGTGGGCGGTGCCGCTGCTCATGGCGGAGTCCTTCATGGGCTCCAAGAGCCGTTTGGGCACCGTCGGCGCCTTCCGCGACTTCGTGGGCCGGCGGTTCGCGTGGATGGGGGGCTTCATGACCCTCGTCACCCTCGGCATCGCGTTCTACTACTCGGTCGTCTGCGGCTGGGCCCTGCGGTACTTCGTCCACTCGCTCACCGGCGCGTTCGCCGACCCCGCACTGGACACCCAGGCGACCTGGGACTCCTTCACCGCCAGCCCGGCGCAGACCATCGGCTTCCACCTCCTGGCGATCGCGCTGATCGGGGTGATCGTCGCCCGGGGCCTCAAGGGCGGTTTCGAGAGCGTGCTCAAGATCGCGCTGCCCGCGCTGTTCGTCATCATGGCGATCCTGGCGGTCCGCGCGCTCATGCTGCCGGGCGCCGCGGACGGCGTCGCCACCATGTTCGCCGTCGACGGGACCGACTTCCTCGACGTGCGCGTCTGGCTGGAGGCGGCCTCGCAGGTCGCGTTCTCCACCGGTGCGGGCTTCGGCCTCTACCTGACCTACTCCGTCTACTCCCGGCGGAGCGAGAACGCGGCCGGCAACGCCCTGATCGTGGCCGGCGGCAACTACCTCGTGTCGCTCTTCGCCGGTGTGGCGGTGCTGGGCACGCTGTACGCGCTGGGCTCGGCCGCGGCGGCCGAGGAGGCCGTCGCGGGCGGCAACGAGGGGCTGGCGTTCATCTACTTCGCGCGGCTGTTCCCCGAGATGTCGGGCGGGGTGTTCTTCTCCGTGCTGTTCTTCCTGGCCCTGGCCATGGCGGCGCTGTCCTCGCTGATCGCCTTCGTCGAACTCGCCGCGCGCAACCTGATGGACATGGGCGTGCGCCGTCCGGTCGCGGTCGGGTCCGTCGTGGCGGCGTCGGCCCTGGCCGGGATCCCGTCGGCGGTCGACCTCGACTTCCTCGCCAACCAGGACTTCGTCTGGGGCATCGGCCTGCTGGTCAGCGGCATCATGGTCGCCGTCGCCATGCTCAGGTACGGGCTCGGCAGGGCCCGTGCCGAGATCCTCGGCTCCGCTCCCTCCGGAGTCCGCGCGTGGTGGACGGTGTCCATCGTCGGCGCCCCTCTCCTGCTCGCGGTGCTGCTGGGCTTCTGGGTCTACCTGTCGGTCGCGGTGTACGCCCCGGACACCTGGTGGAACCCGTTCGACCCGTTCAGCCTGGCGACCATGCTCGGCCAGTGGGCGCTGGCGCTGGCCGTCGTGCTGGCGCTCAACGGCTTCCTCGCCCGGAGGATCAAGGCCGGTCCCATGTCGGGCGCGCCCGAGCCCGGGGAGACCACCGACGCCTCCGCGGCCCGAGCGGGATCCGTGCCCGAACCCGAGTCCGACCGCTAGACACGCGGTCCGTCACCACCCAGGAGTCGGAGGCAACAGATGCCGATCAGCGGTAGCCAGAGCGAGGCCGTCCACCAGTGCGAACTCGACCTGCGGCGGGAACTCGGTCCCGGTGCCGAGGAGACCGTCGACTTCGGACCGGGACGCCGCGCCCAGTACTCCGGTGACGCGTCCAACTACCGGGTGGTCCCCGCGGGGGTCGTCACCCCGCGTACGGCCGACGAGGTGGTCCGCGCGGTCCGGGTGTGCCACCGCCACGGGGTGCCGCTGGTACCCCGCGGCGGCGGCACCAGCGTCGCGGGGAACGCCGTCACCGAGGGGGTCGTCCTCGACCTGTCACGGCACATGGACCGGATCCTGGAGCTGGACCCCGAGAACGGCCTGGCGCGGGTGGAGCCGGGGGTCGTCCTCGACGACCTGCGGGCGGCGGCCGCTCCCCACGGGCTGACCTTCGGCCCCGATCCCTCCACCCACAGCCGCTGCACCCTCGGCGGCATGATCGGCAACGACGCCTGCGGCTCCCACTCGGTCGCCTGGGGCCGCACCAGCGACAACGTCCTGGAACTGGACGTCGTGCTGGCCGACGGGACGCGGATGACCGTCGGCCGGCACACCCCACAGGAGATCGAGGACGCCGTCGCCGCCGGCGGCGAACGCGGCCGGATCCTCTCCCGGCTTCGCGCCCTCGTGGAGCGGAATCTGGCCGACATCCGACGGGAGCTCGCGCGGTTCCCCCGCCAGGTCTCCGGCTACCCGCTGCACCGCCTCCTCCCCGAGAACCGCTTCGACCTCGCCAAGGCGCTGGTGGGCACCGAGGGCACCTGCGTGATCGTCGTGGCGGCGACCGTCCGACTCGTGCGCCTTCCACCGCACCGCCGCCTCACCGTGGTGGGGTTTCCCGACGCGGTCGCCGCGGCCCGGGCCACCCCCGCGATCCTCCGGGAGCGACCGCTGGCGGTGGAGGGCATGGACGTCGCCCTCGTCGACGCGGCACGAAGGAAGAGCACGGGCCACCTGGACGCCATCGAACGGCTCCCGCCCGGCAAGAGCTGGCTCTACGTCGAGACCGGAGGGCGGACGGCCGAGGAGGCCGAGTCCGCGGCCCGGTCCCTGGCGGACCGGTTCGGCGAGCGTTCCGCGAACGCGGTGATCGTGGCCGAGCCGACGGCCCAGCGGCGGTTGTGGAGCATCCGGGAGGACGGGGCGGGACTCGCCACCCGCCTGCCCGACGGCGGGGAGGCCTGGCCCGGATGGGAGGACGCCGCCGTCCCTCCCGAGAACCTGGCCGACTACCTGGAGGGGTTCGAGGACCTGATGCGGCGCCACGGTCGGCGCGGCGTCGTCTTCGGACACTTCGGCGACGGGTGCCTGCACGTGCGTATCGACTTCCCCTTCGCCTTCGAGGGGGGAGCGCGGGAGTTCCGGGACTTCGTGACGGAGGCCTGCGCGCTCGTCGTCCGCCACGGGGGCTCGTTCTCCGGGGAGCACGGCGACGGCCGGGCCCGCGGGGAGTTCCTCCCACTGATGTACGGTCCCGCGATCATCGAGGCGTTCGCCGAGTTCAAGGCCGTCTTCGACCCGGAGGACCGGCTCAACCCCGGGGTCGTGGTGCGGCCCCGACCCGTCGACGCCGACCTGCGCGTCCGACCGCGTCCGAGGCTGGACGTCACACCGGTGTTCTCCTACGGGGACGACGGCGGCGACATGGCCGCCGCCCTGCGCAGGTGCGTCGGCGTCGGCAAGTGCCGGACGAAGCACTCCGCGGGAGTGATGTGCCCCAGCTACCAGGTCACCCGCGACGAGAAGGACTCCACCCGGGGGCGGGCGCGCGTGCTCGACGAGATGCTGAACGGCGGCGTCATCGAGGACGGATGGCGCTCGACCGAGGTACGCGACGCACTCGACCTGTGCCTGTCCTGCAAGGGGTGCAGCCACGACTGCCCCACCCAGGTGGACATGGCCACCTACAAGTCCGAGTTCCTCCACCACCACTACCGCTGGCGTCCGCGCCCGGCCTCGCACTACTCGATGGGATGGCTGCCCCTGTGGGCCCGGCTGGCCCGCCCCGTGGCCGGGCTGGTGAACCGGGTGACCGGATCCCCGGCCGCGGGCCCGCTCAAGCGCCTCGGCGGGATCGCCCCCGAGCGGTCCATCCCCCCGTTCGCCCCGGAGTCCTTCTCGACCTGGTTCCGCGGGCGCTCCCCGGCGCCCGGCGCGGGTGAGCGCGGCACCGTCCTGCTCTGGGCCGACTCGTTCGGCAACGCCCTCAACCCCGGTCCGCTGCGCGCGGCCACGGAGGTCCTGGAGGACGTCGGCTTCCGCGTGGTCGTGCCCCCGGGCACCCAGTGCTGCGGCCTCACCTGGATCACCACGGGCCAACTCGACGTGGCGCGCCGGGTCCAGCGCCGCACCCTGAGGGCGGTAGCGCCTCACCTCGACGAGGTGTCCGCGGTCGTGGGAGTCGAACCGAGCTGCACGGCCGCGCTGCGCACGGACCTGCCGGACCTGCTCTCCGGCCACCCCGACGCGAAGCGGCTCGCGGGGATGACGAGGACGTTCGCCGAGGCGCTCCGCGAACTCGCGCCGGACTGGGCTCCCCCGGAGCTTCCCGTGAGCACGCTGCGGCAGACGCACTGCCACCAGCACGCGGTCATGGGCGACACGGCCGACGCGTGGCTGCTGGCCCGCATGGGCGCGGACGACACCAGGCTCGACTCCGGCTGCTGCGGCCTCGCCGGGAACTTCGGGTTCGAGAAGGGGCACTACGAGGTCTCCGTCGCCGCCGGGGAACGCGTGCTCCTGCCCGCCGTCCGCGCGGCCGAGGAGGACGTGCGCGTCCTGGCCGACGGCTTCAGCTGCCACACCCAGATCCGGCAGGGGACCGGGAGACGCCCCCTGCACCTGGCCGAACTGGTCCGCGAGGCCCAACTGGGCGCCCGCCGGGCCCGGCCGTCGTCCCCCGGATGACCAGCCCGGAGGACAGGCGGCGGGACGGTGCGCGGAGAACACGGCCTCCGGGGGCCTGGCGCGGGACGTTCGGTTGCGCGAGGATCACGTTCGGTGTCGATCGCGAACGCCCCGGGCACCCTGGGTCCCGCCCACACAGGGATGTGCGGGTGTTGTAGGGGCGTTCATCCTGGTTTCACCGTGGCGTGTGGAATCTCGGACAGGGTCGAGACCGGCCGGTGGCCTCGTCCACCGGTTGACCAGCACCGTCCTCCGCGTCGGCCACCGGATTCCCCGCCCGGTGCGGCTCGGAGGAGCAGTCACGATCCCGAGGAGAACGTGTGTCCGAGTCCGCGCCCCGCCGCCGCACGCTGCCGTTGATCGGCCAGGTCGGAGGCGGGCGTTCCCGCGCCACGTGCAGACTGCGCTGTGGCGACGCCTGCTTCCACCCCGCCCCCAACACGAGCGACAACGCCTACTTCGGCGACATCTTCCAGAACGTGGTCTCGCGCCGCGCCGCGCTCCGGACCAGCGCGGTCACCGCCGGAGCCGGCGCCCTCGGATTCGCCGCCCTGAGCCCCGCCCACGCCGACCGGCGCCCGGGCCGCCCCAAGCGCAATCCCCGTGCCACGTTCCGCAGCGTGCTGCCCAACAACGACGACCAGATCACCGTCCCCCGCGGGTACGAGCAGCACGTCGTCATCCGCTGGGGCGAGCCGGTCGTGCCCGGCGCGCCGGAGTTCGACGTCCACAACCAGTCGGCCGAGGCCCAGGCGCAGCAGTTCGGCTACAACTGCGACTACGTCGGCTTCCACGAGCTCGACGACGACCGCGCGCTCCTGTGGGTGAACCACGAGTACACCAACGAGGACATCATGTTCCCCGGGTACCCCGGCGGCGACGAGGCCGACCCCGAGCTCATCCGGATCGCCATGGCCGCGCACGGCGGCTCCCTGATCGAACTGCGGCGGGTGGGCCGCACCGGTCAGTGGAAGCTCGCCGGGGGCGAGCGCCCCTTCAACCGGCGCGTCACCGCGACCACGCCCTTCCGCATCGCGGGCCCGGCCGCCGGGCACGAACTGCTGCGCACCGAGGCCGACCCGGCGGGCACCGAGGTCCTCGGCATGCTCAACAACTGCTCGGGCGGCATGACGCCGTGGGGCACCTTCCTCAGCGCCGAGGAGAACTTCAACCAGTACTTCAACTCCGCCCCGGGCACCCGCGAGACCAACCGGTACGGGCTGTCCACCGGCGCGTCCGACCGTCGCTGGGACCGGGTCGACGAGCGCTTCGACCTGTCCCAGCACCCCAACGAGGCCAACCGGTTCGGGTACGTCGTCGAGATCGACCCGCTCGACCCGGAGTCCGCCCCCGTCAAGCGCACCATGCTCGGCCGCTTCAAGCACGAGGGCGCCAACACCCGCCTGACCGAGGACGGGCGCGTCGCCGTCTACATGGGCGACGACGAGCGCTTCGACTACATGTACAAGTTCGTCAGCGACGGCCGCTACGTCGAGGGCTCCCGCCGCCGCAACCTCACCCTCCTCGACTCGGGCACGCTGTACGTGGCGCGCCTGGAGGGCAACAGCCCCGCCGAGGAGATCGACGGCTCCGGGGCACTGCCCTCCGACGGCGAGTTCGACGGCACCGGCGCGTGGATCCCGCTGTGCAACGCCACCGAGAGCTTCGTCGACGGGTTCAGCGTCGCCGAGGTGCTCGTGTACACCCGCCTGGCCGCCGACGCCGCGGGCGCGACCAAGATGGACCGGCCCGAGGACTTCGAGGCCAGCCCGGTCACCGGCAAGGTCTACTGCGCGCTGACCAACAACTCCGCCCGCGAGCCCGGCCAGGCAGACGAGCCCAACCCGCGCGGCCCCAACCGCTACGGCCACATCCTGGAGATCGTCGAGGCCTACGACGACGCCGGGGCGACCTCCTTCACCTGGAACGTCCCCATCATCTGCGGCGACCCCGAGGACGACGACACCTACTTCGCGGGCTTCGACAAGTCCAAGGTCATGCCGATCTCCGCCCCGGACAACCTCGCCTTCGACGCCCAGGGCAACCTGTGGATCTCCACGGACGGCCAGCCCGGCAGCCTGGGCCACAACGACGCCCTGCACGTGGTGCCCGTCGAGGGACGCTTCCGCGGCGAGCTCAAGACCTTCGCCACCGTCCCGGTGAGCGCCGAGGCCTGCGGTCCGTTCGTCACCCCGGACAACAAGACCGTCTTCCTGGCGCCGCAGCACCCCGGTGACGACGGCACCTTCGAAGCGCCCACCAGCACCTGGCCCGACGGCGACTTCCCGCGCCCGTCGGTCGTGTGCATCTGGCACTCCCGCCGCCACGACGTCGGCAGGTAGTCCCGGTCACGGGTCCGGCCACCGCACGCCCGGTGGCCGGGCCCGCCCGCGTTCCCGGTGTTGACAACCGTCTCCGCCCTGTCCGCAGAATGGTCCATGGCCACCTACCCCTCAGTCCCCGACGGGGGCGCCGCCCCCGTCGACGCCGCCCCCGTCTCCGACTCCGCCGAGGCGACCGACCGGCTCCTCGCCCGCCTCGACCTCTTCGACCAGCGTCCCGACGCCCGGGCCCTGCGCGCCCGGATCACGGAGCTGCTCGACATCGTGCCCGGCGTCCGCGCGGTCGACGTCGGGTGCGGGTCCGGCCTCGCGGTCGCCGAGCTCGCCGACCTCGGGCTGGCGGCGGTCGGGGTCGACCCGGACCGGAACATGCTCGCCCGCGCCCGCGCCCGCCGCCCCGACCTGGACCTGCGTGAGGCGGGCGCCTACGAGCTGCCCTTCCCTGACGGCTCCGTGCACCGCTACCGGGCGGACAAGGTCTACCACGTCCTCGACGACCCCGCCCGCGCCCTGGCCGAGGCCCACCGGGTGCTCGCTCCGGGCGGCCGCCTGGTCCTGGCGGGACAGGACTGGGACGCCTACGTCATCGACTCCGACCACCCCGGCACCACGCGCGCGATCGTCCGCGCCAGCGCCGACGCCCTGCCCGCACCGCGCGCGCCCCGGAGCCAGCGGGCGCTGCTGCTGGACGCCGGGTTCGAGCGGGTGGGCGTCGAGGGCCGCGTAGTGGCCTTCACCGAGAGCGACGTCCTCGGGATGCTGCTCGGCATGGCCCGGGCCGCCGCGGCCGCCGGGGCGATCAGCGAGGAGCGGGCCGAGGAGTGGACGGTCGACCAGCAGGACCGCGCCGAACGCGGACGGCTGTTCGTCGCCGTCCCGTTCTTCCTGGTCAGCGCTGCGAAGCCGACCGAGGAGGCGCTCGTCTCGTAGTCGGCCTGGCGGGTGGCGGCCGTCCCGGCCCGCCCGCGCTCACGGCACCGGGACCGGGCGGTCCCTGCGCACGACCGCCCGGACGCCCACCGGCTGGAGCGCGAGCGCCGGGCGGGGCCGGACCCGCTCCGCCCCCACCAGCTCCAGGCGGACGCGCGCCCGCAGCGCCGAGGCGATCACCTCGATCTCGCGCAGGGCCATCGCGGCCCCGACGCACCCGCGCTGACCCCCGCCGAACGGGAAGTACGCGTAGCGGTGGGCGGGACCACCGCCGTCCAGCCAGCGCCGCGGCCGGAAGGCGGCGGGTTCGGCGAACCACCGCTCGTCCCGGTGGGTCACCCACTGGCTCAGTCCCAGCACCGTCCCGGCGGGCAGCGTGTAACCGCCCGCCTCGAAGGGGCGCACGGCCTCCCGGCTGATCACCCACGCGGGCGGGTACAGCCGCATCGCCTCCTTGGCGGCCGCCCCGGCGAAGCCCGTCCCCTCTCCGCCGGGGCGCCCGCCCTCGGCCACCCGGCCATCCGCCTCGGCGTCCCCGCCCAGGGCGAAGAACAGCCAGGTCAGAGCGTCGGCGGTGGTCTCGTATCCCGACATCAGCAGTGTCGCCAGTTCGTCGCGGACCTCCGGGAACGGCGCTGGGGGATCGGCTTCCAACAACCGGCCCAGCGCCGTGGCCCCGCCGTCGGGACGGTGCCCGTCGACCAGCTCCGCCAGCACTCCGTCCAACGCCCGCAGCGATCGGCGCAGCTCCAGGTTGACCGGGGTCGGCACCCAGCGGGGCAGGCGCGGGGCCGAGGTCAGCCGCATGATCGCCCCCACCGCGTCGGACAGGGCCCGCCCGCGCGCACCCAGCTCCCTCCCGGCGACGTGCTCGGCGCCGACCCGCATGGCCAGGTCGGACATCGCCTCGTGCACGTCGATCTCCTGACCGTCGCGCCAGGTGTCGGCCAGACGCGCGACCGCCTCGCGCGCCGCCGCCTCCAGATCGCCCAGCCGCCCGCTGCGGAACGCCGGCCGCAGCCGGGCGCGCTTGCGCTCCCAGTCGGCGCCCTCACTGTTCATCGTGGCGAGCGGGAAGCCCGTCCCGCCCCGACGCCGGGCGCCCGGCCGGAGCTTGACGACGGTCTCGCCCCGGTCGACGAGGACGCGGCCGATGTCGTCGGGGTGGGCGAGCAGGACGTTCGAGGGGGTGAGCGCGACCACGTCGCCGTGCTCGCGCGCCGCGCGGGTGAGGAAGCCGAGCGGGTCGAGGGCGTAGTCGGCGACGTTGGCGGTGCCGCGCCCGTCGTGCGGGCCGGGAGGAGTGCGCCCCGGAGCGGTCGGGGAGGCGGTCACGGCGTGCGCCTCCGCCGCGGGGCGGACCCGCGCCGCGGCGGCGGCACGGGTCCCGGAGTCCGATTCGCCAAGGCGTCGGGCCTAGTAGTAGATGTAGGGGGCGGTCAGGCGCTGGTCGTCGACGAGGCCGAGCCTGGCGGCGATGCGGTAGGCGACTCTCTTCACAGGGCGGGTCCCTTCCACGCGGTTCCGGACCCGAGCGGGGCCGGATAACGGCGGAATCTACCGAGCGCCGCTCTGGCGAACAACTGTCCGAGGGGTGAGGCGCATCTGTCGCCGCGGTGGTGTGGACGTGGCGGCAGGGGGCGTACGCCCGGTCTGAATTGCGCCGTCCCGCCACTGGTGGCCGACTGTTCGGAATATCGGAGTCAGAGGTGACACCGTGTTCACACGGCCCGGGCCGTTAGGGCCCTGCGTCCAGGGCGGAGGGCGGCGCTAGGGTGGGTCCGCCGGGACGGACGAGCACGGAGGGACGGACGGACGTGGCCGATCTGGGGACCAGGCTGGGGCGCCGGGTGACGGCGGCCGCCGACGCGGCCGTCGCGCGGCGCGGAGCGGTGTCGGTCCTGGACACCTTCACCGCGCTGGGCTGGGTCACCGACCGGGCGGTGGACACCTGGCGCCAGGGCCGGGTCGACGCGCTCCAGGAGCTGGTCCAGGCGCCGCTGGACACCCAGCGCGCCGCGATCGGACTGCTCACCGCCTGGGCGGGGGAGCGCGGTATAGAACGGCGCGAAGGCGAGTACCTGGCCGCGGCGCGCGACCGCAGGGAACTGCGCTTCACCTCCGACGCCGCCCCGGACGACGAACGCGGGTTCCGCGGCCACTGGGTCTCCCCGACCGCGACCGCCGCCCAGCGGGGCAGGGAGGAGCGGCGTCGTACGAAGGCCCCCGACCTGGAGGTCCAGGAGGCGGAGGGGCCGTGGGAGTGCGCCTCCTGCGGACTGGCCGACGAGGGACCGAAGCTGGTCGAGGACGGCGCGCCGCACTGCCTGACCTGCGTGGACCTGGACCATCTGGAGTTCCTGCCCGCCGGAGACGCCACCCTGACGCGCCGCGCGAGGAAGGAGAGCGTGCTCTCGGCGGTGGTGGTGCGCTGGGTGCCCTCGCGCCGCCGCTTCCGCCGCCTGGGCCTGCTCGTCGAGGAGCGCGCCCTGGCCACGGCCGAGGAGCAGTGCCTGGCCGACGACGACGCCCGCGCCCGCCGCCGCGAACGCGACGCCGTGCGCAGGGCCGCCCGGGACGTGGTCTTCCAGGAGCGCTTCGCGGCCGAGATCACCCGGCTCTTCCCCGGCTGCCCCCACGACCGCTCCCGGCGCATCGCCGAGCACGCGGGGGCACGCGGCAGCGGTCGGGTGGGGCGCTCCGCCGCCGGGCGCGACCTCGACCCCGGGGCGGTGCGCCGCGCGGTCGTGGCCTCCGTCCGGCACGAGGACACGCCCTACGACCGGCTGCTCATGGAGGGGGTGCCCCGGGAGGAGGCCAGGGCCCGGATCGCCGACGGCATCGACCGCGTCCTGGCCGGGTGGGCCTGACCGTCCGGGGCCGGTCGCCGTTCGTGCCCCACCGCGCGGCGGCGAACGATCACCGCCCCGGGCGGTGCGGTCTACTCTTCGGACCCCTCCGACTCGACCGTGACCGTGCCCGCCGTGCCGTCGACCGTGATCACCTGACCGGTCCGGATCTCGCGCGTGGCGTCGCGCACGCAGATCACGGCGGGGATTCCGTACTCGCGCGCCACCGTGGGACCGTGCGCGACCGGCGAGCCGGTCTCGGTCACCAGCCCGGCCGCCGTCATGAACAGCGGCGTCCACCCGGGGTCCGTGGTCGGCGCGACCAGGATCTCCCCGGGCTCGATGTGCGCGCCGGTCGGGTCGCGGACCACCCGTGCGCGCCCGGTGGTCCGACCCGCGGCCGCGGGCATCCCCGGCAGCGTCCCCTCCTCGGCCTCCGGGCGCGGCAGGACCGCCTCCACGTCGGTGCCGTCGGACATCAGCAGGGCCGGAACACGGGGTCGGCGCACCTCCCGGTCGTGGACGGCGCGGCGCGCGGTGACGGCGGAACGGTGGTCCGCCCCGTCGTGCACGGCCGTGCGCACCTCGTCCAGCTTCAGGAACACGACGTCGTCGGCCCGCTCCAACAGGCCCCTGCGGACGAGGTCCCCGCCGATGAGCAGGAGCTGGCGACGCATCTCGGCGAACGGGATCAGCCAGGAGAACTTGGCGAGCTCGCGCGATCCGGTGAGCTCGCGCGAGCGGCGCATGGCGAAGGAGGCGATCCGCCCGCGGACCGGGCGCCTGGCGCGTCCGCGCAGCGACAGCTGGCCGATCGTCCTGCGGGCCCGCAGCGCCGCCCTGTCGAACCTGCGGTCGGGAGCCTGCTCGGGGTCCTCGACCCGCAGGTAGTTGGCGATGGTGGCGAACAGCGGGGAGGGGTCCTCCGCCCAGCGCGGCGTGCCGATGTCGACTTCGGCCGCGGCGCGGTGGCCGTACACGTCCAGGAAGTCAGCCAGCCCGATGTCGGGCAGTGCGCCCCGGCGGTACATGCCGGTGAGCTCGACCGGGTCGGTCTCCAGGAAGAGCGCGCGGTGCTCCCGCGCGTTCCCGGCCACCCGCCACAGGGCCAGGTCCATCTCCGTGGTGACGTTGTGCGGCATCCCGCCGAGGACGGCGTCGAGTTCGTCCTCGGTGGCCACACCGTGGAGGAGGGCCGAGGGGAGCGTGCCGAGGATGATCCCGGCGAAGGTCGGCCAGGTCACCGCCAGCATGGGGGCGCCCAAGATGGGGGCGTAGGCGTCCTCGCCGACGAAGTCGAGCCGCTCGGCGGCGGTGGCCTCCGGGCCGGGGCGGGGCTGGTTCCGGAAGGCGTGGAGCGCGCGGTCCACCCTGGCCCTGGCCCTGTCCGGACGGGCGATCGTCGCGGCGATGTGCGCTGCGGCGGTCGGCAGGATGCGCGCGCCGAACCTCAGGGCGGGGCCCGGGGCGAAGGGCAGGCCGGGGCGCGGGGCGAACCGCGGGTCGTCGAGGAGGTGTTCGATCGCGCGTTTGACCTGCGGCCCGTAGATCTCCATCGCCTGGGGGAGCCGTCCGCGCACCGGCGCGCTGCGCATGAAGTCGGTGAGGTCCAGGTACAGGCGCCCCCCGACGGGTGTGAGGACCGAAGCCCCCTCGCGCGTGTCGACGTCGATGCCGTGGAACGAACACCACTTCACCCAGATGTGCGTCAGGCGGTCCATGCCCATGGGGGTGAACGGCCGGAGCATGCCCTGCATGTGCCCGGCCTCCATGTACAGGCGCGGGCCCGGCTTCCCGGTGTCCGGGGGCAGGGGGAAGAGGGTGGTGATCGGTCGGGACTGGAGCAGCCACAGGACGCCGTCGGCGTCGTAGGCCCACTCCACGTCCTGCGGGGAGCCGAAGTGCCCGGCCAACCGCCTGCCCGCCGCGCGCAGCTCCTCCAGCCGCGCCGCGGTCAGGCACCCGCCCTCGATCGCGGCGGCCGGTTCGCCCTCCACCAGGACGTGGTGGTCGGGGGTGACGCTTCCGTCCACCACGGCCGTGCCCAGCCCGGGGGCGGCGTCCACGACCATCCGGGACCGGCTGCCGGTGAGCGGGTCGGCGGTGAACAGGACCCCCGCGACCGTCGCGTCGACCATGCGCTGCACGACGACCGCCATGCGCGTGTCCGCGCGGTCGATTCCGGCGGCCTCCCGGTAGGCCACCGCGCGTTCGGAGTCCAGCGACGCCCAGCACCGGCGCACGGCCTCGACCAGGGCGTCGGTTCCGCGCACGTCGAGCACGGTGTCCTGCTGCCCGGCGAAACTGGCGTCGGGCAGGTCCTCGGCCGTGGCGCTGGAGCGCACGGCGACCGGTCCGCCGCCCAGCCGCCCGTAGGCGGCGGTGAGCTCGTCGGCGGGAACCGTCCCGGAGGCGTGCGCGGCGGTGGTCAGGCAGAAGCCCGGCGGCACCCGCTCGCCCGACGCGATCATCTCACCGAGACCGGCGGCCTTGCCGCCCACCGTCCCGATCATCCCCGCGTCGATCCGGTCCAGTCCGATCACGTTCATCCCGAAACCTCCTCGCGGCCTTGGCGAACAGCTCCATCGCGTGGAGCACCGCCGCGCGCTCGTCGTCGTCCAGGTGGTCGAGCAGCTCCAGCTGGGTTCCGGCACGGACGGCGTCGATCCGGCGCAGGACGGCGTGGCCGTCGTCGCTGATCCGGACACGCCGCACCCGACGGTCGTCGGCGTCCTCGCGGCGTTCGACGAGGGCCCGGCGGACGAGCTGGTCGACCAGTCGGCTGGTGCGCGACTCCGAGCGGCCGATGAGCGCGGCCAGCTCCTTGACGGTCGGCCCGTCGCGGCGTTGCAGCACCTGGAGCAGGGCCAGGTGCACGATCCGCAGGTCATCGTCCTCGCTCACCCGGAGAGTGGTCGGGAGCAGGTCGCGCCGCATCTCCCCGAGGACGCGCATCAGACGTTCGTGGTCGTTCATGTGCCTCAACGCAGTAGCTGCTGATGAGCAACTAATATACGCCCCCGCCCAGAGCCCGTCCAGGGATGGGCGACCGCCTGAACACGCCCTTTGCGACGCCTGTTCCGGCATGGTCGAATCGTGGTGCCCCGTCCGATCCGAGCGTGGAAGGACCCCCGTGAACGTTCGCCCCCAGTGGTGGGTGCATCCGGTCAACACCCTGATCGCCCCGGCGGCCGGGAGACCGCCACGCTCCCCCGAACGGTCCTTCGACGCCGCGATGCGCGCCGCCTCCCGGCGCAGCGGACTGCCCTGGCTGCCCGACGAGCCCTTCCTCTCCGACCTGCGCGTCCTGCACGAGGCCTGGCACGCGGTGCCCGACCTCACCCCGATCGGCCGGATCAGCGTCCAGGCCGAGATCGTCCGGCGGCTGGAGACCCGCCTGCGCGTTCTCCACCTGCTCGACGTCCACCCGGAGGTCGCCGAGGAGCCGATCGACCGGCCGGTGGTCATCACGGGCCTGCCCAGGACCGGCACCACCTTCGGACACGGCCTCCTCGCCCAGCACGCGGACGTGCGCGCCCCGCAGCTCTGGGAGCTGTGGAGCCCCGTCCCCGACACCGGTCGGCCGGGGGAGCGCACCCTGAGCCGACGCGAGCGCCTGGCCAGGGCGCGCACCCTGGTCCGGTCCATGGACGCGATGATCCCCGGCTTCCAGACCATCCACCCGATGCACCCGCTCGAGCCGGAGGAGTGCGTCTTCGCCCTCCCGCACGGCTTGAGCCACCACGTGCGCGCGCCGGTCCCCGGCTACCGGGCGTGGTTCGAACGTCGCGACGCCGTGCCCGACTACCTCCACCTCAGGCGGCAGCTCCAGGCTCTGCAGTGGAAGAGGCCGCGGCGGCGCTGGGTGCTCAAGTCGCCGTTCCACCTGCTGACGCTGGAGGCCCTGCTCACGGTCTTCCCCGACGCCACCGTGGTGCTGACCGACCGGGACCCGGCGCGCGCGATGGCGTCGTGGGGCAGCCTGGCCGAGGCCGGGATGAGCGTGCACTGCGCCGACGTGGACCCGCGGTGGATCGGCCGGGAATGGCTGGAGATCTGGTCGCGTGGCGCGGAGCGGGCCAGGGCGCTCCGCCGCGCGCACGACCCCGGACGCTTCCTCGACATGCCCTACGGCGAGCTGACCGCCGACCCGGTCGGGACGGCCGAACGGCTCTGGCGGCGGATGGGCGAGGACTTCGACGCCGAGTCCCGCGCGCGGGCGCTCGCCTACACCCGGCGCGACCGCAGGAAGGACCCGGGCGGGCACCGGTACGGCCTCGACCGCTACGGGCTCGCCCCCGACCGGGTGCGCGCCGCGTTCGGGCCCGACCCGGTGGGGGCCGGGGCCGCGCGCGGCTGAGCCTCAGGCGTCCGCTGCGAGGGCGGCGGCGTACACGCTCAGGTGTGTGCGTGCCAGGGAGAACAGGGGAGCGGGCACGCCCAGGTCGCGGGCGCGGTGGACCAGGTCGCCGATGATGTGGTCGGCCTCCACCGGGTTGCCGTGCGTCAGGTCCCAGTACAGCGTGGTGCTGTTGGCGGCGGTGGTGTCGGAGATGACGGACCGGGCCCAGCGCAGGAACTCCTCGCCCGGCGGGAACCCCGACGCGGTGGCGATCGCGACGGCCTCGTCGGTCATCGCGGAGGTGAACTCCGCGCCGCCGGGCGCGCGGTTGACCGGGCCGATCGTGCCGCGCATGAGGCAGGTGCAGGCGCCCAGGGTGGCCAGGAAGACCCACTTCTCCCACATGCGCTGCCGGATCGCGGGGGCGGGTGTCGCGGCGAACCCGGCGCCGTCCAGGGCCGCGTGCACACGTTCCAGGGGTTGGACTGGGGTGTCGGAGAGCGGCCCGTAGACCAGTTCGGCCAGGTCGCCGACCCGCTCGACCTCGCCCTCCGCGCCCAGGCGCGTCTGCACCAGCCCGACCCCGCCGTACACGCGGTCGGCGCCGAACCGCTCGACCAGGGCGTCGACGTGGCGCATGCCGTTGAGGAAGGGCACGACCGCGGTGCGCGGGCCCACGGCGGGGGACAGGTCCTTGATCGCGGCCTCCAGGCCGTAGGACTTCACCGCCAGCAGCACGAGGTCGTAGTCCGCGCCGAGCCGGTCGGCGGTGACCACGGACACCGGCGTGCTCTCCACACCGCCGTCCAGGTCGCGGACGCGCAGGCCGCGTGCGCGCAGCAGCTCGGCGCGCGCGGGACGGACGAGGAAGTCGACGTCGCGACCCGCGCGCGCCAGGCACGCGCCGAAATAGCCTCCGAGCGCACCCGCGCCCACGACCAGAATCCGCATGGTTCTCCCACCCTTCGTCGGCCAGCGCCGCACAACGTATGACGACGGGACGTCTCCCCGCAAGGGAGATCCCCACCGCACCGGGGGACGTTCAGGGCGTGTACCGGCCCACCCGGCGCCCGCGCTCGGCCCGGTGCCGGTCGAGCAGGGCCCCGTTGAGCAGGTGGGCCAGGTCCGCGCGTTCCATCCGGGTGACGAGCCCCGAGCGGTCCGTGCCCAGCGCCCGCGCCGTGTCCTCCAGCGACCAGTCGGCCCCGTCCAGTGCCCTGAGCAGACTGCCGCGGCGCACCTGGGAGTGGGAGAGGCGGAACGTCTTGAGGTAGGCGACGCGGCCGTCCTCGGCGGTGACCACCTCGCCGATGTGGTGGTCGCGGTCGCCCCGGAACGAGGGCAGGAACCGGCTGAGCGTGAACCCCGCTCTCGTGTACAGGTGCTCGAACGCGTAGGCGCCGCCGGTCAGCGACGGGAGCATGAGCTCGTCGTGGCCCCGGACCGAGGCGGCCCGGCTCGCCTCGACCGCACGGCGCAGGTCGGCCAGGTCGCGGACCGAGCGGGGGGCTCTGCTGTGGGCGCGCAGCAGGGGCGAGGCGTAGGGGTGGCGGCGGCGCGCGACGGGCCGCGAGAACAGGAAGTGCGCGACCTCCTCCGGCAGGCGCACGCGTGCGTGGCGGGTGGCCGTGCGCAGCCCGGAGCGGTACTTCAGCGCGTCCAGGGCCAGGTCGGGCCGCGCACCGATCCACGCGCGCATCGTCGCGCGGGTGCGGCGGTTGTTGACGCGCCGCGCGGCCAACCGCGCGAACAGCCTGTAGACGCGCTGGGGCGGCATGAGCGCCAGGCGGCGGCGGATGAGCGCGTTCTCCCGTGCGCGCTCGTGCGCGGGGGCGTCCGGCCGGGGGCGGGCGAGCAGGTTGGCGATGACCAGCGCCGCGTTGTGGTCGTTGACGTGCAGCGCCAGGGTGGCCGGGTACAGGTCGGGGAGCGTCTGGTGGACGTACGCGTGCAGGAAGTCCAGGGACAGCCGCTGCCGCCCCGCCGCTGGGTGGAACTCGTGCTGCCCGGAGGAGGACATGGCCGCACCGGCGAAGAGGAGCAGGTCCTCGCAGGCGAGCAGGTCGGCGTAGGTGCCGGTCACGGAGGCTCCAGGGGACTGACGGGGGGACGGGCCGGGGAGTTGCGGCGCGAACGGCGTGAATGATGCTTGCAGAGCAGTTCTCGGAAGTCGCGGCCTGAGTCCCACGGCCCGTCGGGCGCCGACGGTAGCAGGGGCGACCGACAGCGCGGAAACGGATTTCCCGGACGCTCAGGGGTCGAACCGCCACCGGGTGGGGCCGTGCGGCGCGTCGTCGGAGGGGAAGGCGTAGACCGTCGTCGGCACCACGGTGTACACCGCGTACGGCGGAGGACCCGCGGTCGGCGCCCCCTCGGCCCCGGTCAGCGTTCCGTCGCCGGCCTCCGGAGCCCAGCCGTACCGCTCGGCGTAGGCGCGCGCGACGCGGCGCACGCGGTCGCGGTCGGCCACCCGCTGGGCCGACCCCTCCACCACCAGGTCCATGCCGCCCGCCTGGAAGGCCAGACTCACGTGGGGTGCGGCCGACAGCAGCCCCGCCTTGACCGTGCCCTCGCCCGAGGCGAACCACGGCTGTCCGGACACCCACACCGCGAGCACCGGCCGGGTGTGCGGGCGGTGGTCGGCGCGGGGCACCGACAGCCAGTAGGTGCCGGTGTGGCTCTCCAGCAGGGGCAGGGTCTCGGCCCACGATCCGGGCGCGCCGCCCGTCAGGGCCTCGGCGCGGGGGGTCTGGGGTGTCACGGGGTCTCCTTGTCGGTCGCTCCGGCGTGTGCGGACCACGCTAGTCCGGGGCGCGGACACCTTCGGGGATCCACGCTGGGCGCGTCGGTCAGCGCCCCCGTCGGCGGACGGCGGAGGCGGACAGGACGAAGGCCCCGAGCGCGCCGGGAGACGCCGGGTCCGCGGGGTCGGTGGGGAGTGCCGCCCGGCTCAGTGGCCCCGCGGGCCCCCCTTCCCGGGCCGGGCGCGGACGTGGACGCGTTCGCCCTGTCTGCCGAAGAGGCTGAGGATCTCGGCGGGGCCCTCACCGTCGGTGCCGAACCAGTGGGGGAGGCGGGTGTCGAACTCGGCGGCCTCACCCGCGGTGAGGACCACGTCGTGGTCGGCCAGGACCAGGCGCACGCGCCCGGAGAGCACGTAGAACCATTCGTAGCCCTCGTGCGTGCGGGGCTCGGGCGTGCTGCGCCGGGCGGGCAGGACCATCTTGAAGGCCTGCAACGGCCCGGGGACGGTGGTCAACGGCACCACCGTGCTTCCGTGGACGCGTCTCGGCCGGAGCCGCACGCGCGGATCGCCGACCTCGGGCGCGCCGACCAGCTCGTCCAGGGGGATCTGGTGGGCCTGGGAGATCGGCAGCAGGAGTTCGAGGCTGGGACGGCGTTGGCCCGACTCCAACCGGGACAGGGTGCTCCGGGAGATGCCGGTCGCCTCCGACAGGGCGGCCAGCGTCAGGCCGCGGTCGGTGCGCAGCCGCCGCAGCCGGGGACCGACCTCGGACAGGGCGCGGGTGGTGGTGGCGGGATCGTGCACGCTCCCATCCCACCCGCCCGGCGCGGGAGTGGCAAGCGGGCGTGCCGTTTCCGGGAGAACGGGACGTCGCCGGGCGTGGACGGCGGTCCGCTTCCCGGAAACGGCAACGGAAGTTGCCCCGCTCCGGGTGCCCGCGCACCCTGGTCCCGGCCCCGGCGGTCGGGGCGGCACCGTGCTCCACGAAGGCAGGGCAGACATGAGCGCGCACCACGCACACCACGGCGACGACATCGACTGGGAGGGCATGGCCACGCACCTGGAACGCAAGGCGGAGGTGAACGCCCCCTACCTGCGCGCGGCGGCCGACTGGCTGCACGGCCTCCTCGGCGCCGACGGCCGTTCCGGCGCCGTGGACCGCGTCCTGGACGTGGGCAGCGGACCCGGCGCCGTCACGTGCCTGCTGGCGCGGCGCTTCCCCTCGGCCCGCGTGGTCGCGGTCGACCAGTCGGAGCCGCTGCTGGACCGCACGCGCTCCCGGGCCGAGGCGGAGGGGCTCGGCGGGCGGGTGGAGACCCTGCGGGCGGACCTGCCCGACGACCTGGGGGCGCTGGGGGCCGCGGACGTGATCTGGTCCAGCCAGGCCGTCCACCACCTCGGCGACCAGCAGGGGGCCCTGGACGGGCTCGCCGCGGCGCTGCGCCCCGGCGGGCTGCTCGCGATCGCCGAGACCGGCCTGCCGCCGCGCTTCCTGCCCCGCGACATCGGCATCGGCCGCCCCGGGCTCCAGGCCCGTCTGGACGTGCTGTGGGAGGAGTTCTTCGCGGACATGCGCGCGGGGCTGCCCGGGTCGACGGAGGTCGTGGAGGACTGGCCGGCCATGCTCGCACGGGCCGGTCTGGTCCCGTCGGGGACCAGGACGTTCCTCACCGAACACCAGGCGCCGTTGGACGGCCGGGTGCGGGAGTTCCTGCGGCTCCACCTGACCCACGTGCTCGGCGCGCTCGGCGAGGGGCTCGACGCCGGGGACCGCGCCACGCTGGAGCGCCTGGCGGACCCGGACGCGCCCGCCGGGGTGCTGTGGCGCCCGGACGCGTTCTACCTGTCGGCCACCACGGTGCACACCGCGCGCGCGTGCACCGCGCGCGGCTGACCCGGGCCCGAGGACGGTGGGCGGGGCGCCGCGGACCGGATCCTAGTTCCTCGCCTTCCAGTCGATGACGACCACGGGCTCGTCGCCGAGCACCCGCGCGTCGTGGCCGGGCGGGACGCACGCGATCTGGCCGGCCTCGAACGTGGTCTCGGCGCCGTCCTCCATCCGGCAGAGCAGCGAACCGGAGACGACGTAGCCGCAGTGGTCCAGCATGCACAGGCCGGTGCCCGCGAGCGGGCCGACGTGCTCGGTCCAGTGCCAGCCCGGTTCGAGGGTGAGCCGCATGACGTCCGTCCCGCCGACGTGCACGATGTCGACGCGGCTCAGTTCCATCTCCTCGCTCTCGGCCGGTGCGGCGAAGTCTCCCGTCTCGGCCCGCGTCGCGTGCTCCTCGTCGAAGGCCTGCACGGTGGCCTGGTGGACGATGCGGCCGTCCCTCAGGTCCAGCATCGTCATGCTCATGACCTGGCTGCCGTCGGGGTAGGAGCACCGCTCGGTGTAGGCGGCGTGGTCGCCCTCGACGACGCACTGGAGCACCTCGTGGGTCATGTCCCTGGCGAACAGCTCCCGCACGGTCGCTCCGATGGCCGCCCGGCCGTGCAGCACGGTCGGGGCGCTGGGCGGGGTGCGCCGGTCGAACATCTCCAGCTCCGCGTCGTCGGAGAACTGCGCGAGGAACGTGTCGGCGTCGCGCGTCTCCACGGCCCGCTTGAGCAGGTCGGCGTCGAAGGGGCGGGCGGTTTCGGCTGCGGCGGACATGATCCGCCTCCTTCCGGACGCGGGCGTGTGCGCTTCCACTCCCAGCGTGCGCCCGACGCCGGTACGGGTTCAGCCAAGGCCCGGTCATGTGACGGTCTGCGGCGGTCCGGCGAGTGAGAACGGCCGGGAAATGGTCCGGGGCCTTCCCTTTTTCGGCGGCGTTTCCGCGGTGCGGCGGATCGGTTTCGCCGCGGTCACGCGTTCCCGGGCGCGGTCGTGCGCCGCGGGATTTCCGCGTTCCGAGCCGGTCGTCCCACGGGTCGGAGTTCTCCCCGCCCGCGTGTCCGGATTCGGTCAAATCCCACCGTATAAGTGTGCGGGCTCGGACTTTCCAGACAGAAGGGGCGAACGGGGTCCGCGGATTCGGTACGTGCGGGTGGAGCCGGGGCACCGGTCGGGTACGGTGGTCGTCGTCGAGATGCGTTTCCCGTTCGGTTTTTCGCACATCTGCTGATCGCCGGGTGGGGTCCCGTGGCATTTCCTGTTCGTTCTGGCCAAGGGGCTTCGCCGGCCATTTCGGAAGGTACCTGGGCATGGGGACGAAACAGAAGTTCGACGGCCTGAGTGAAGACTATGACCGGTATAGGCCCCGATACCCGGAGGAATTCTTCAGGACCGTCGCGGCCGAGATCTCGGCCTTTCCCGAGATGACGGTCGTCGACGCGGGCGCGGGCACCGGAATCGCGCTGGAGGGGCTGCGCCCCGTCCTGGGGGAGTCCGCCCGCTACCTGGCCGTCGACGTGTCCGAGGACATGGTCGACCGCGGCCGGGAGAAGTTCCCCGACGTGCGGTGGACGGTCGGCGCGGCCGAACCGTTCATCGAGGGGCTCGACGCGCCCGTCCAGCTCGTCGTGGCCGCGCAGGCCTACCAGTGGATGGACCGGCCCCGGTTCGTCGCGGCCTGCGTACGGGCGCTGGCTCCGGGCGGCCTGCTCGCGGTCATGCAGAACAACCGCGACTACACCCTCAGCGCCTTCCTCGACGCCTACGAGACCCTGCTGGAACTGCACAGCCCCGGCTACACCCGCCGGTACCGCGACTTCGACATCGCCGGTGAACTCGCCTCGGGTTTCGACCCCACGGGCGGCCACGTCGGCGTCTCCGTCCTCACCTGGCGCAAACGCGTGGAGGTCGCCGACTTCGTGCGCATGGCCGCGTCCTCGACCCAGGTGCGGCGGGCGGTCGACCGCGAGGGCGCCGGGTTCCTCGACCGGGTGCGCGCACTGTGCGAGGCCCACGCACGGGACGGCCGCCTGGAGATCGCCTACCGTTCCGAGCTCTTCCTGGGCAACCGCGGCTAGTCCCCGGGGGACCGCGGGGACGGACGAATCCACAAGGAAGCGTCGATCCTGCACATCCGAGTCGAAGATCCATACAAGATCGCAGATGCGACCCTGATTGCCATGGAAGGGTCGCTGAAGCAAGTGCTACGTTGACCCCATGCCCACGTACCAGATCAGTGACGCCGCGGAGCTGCTCGGCGTCAGTGCCGACACAGTCCGGCGCATGGTCGACTCCGGTCGGCTGCCCGCCACGCGCGACGAGTCGGGCCGGCGGCTCCTCGACGGCGCCGCGCTCGCCCAGCACCTGCGCGCCGCCCCCGAGGACGACCCCGCCCGCGCTTTCTCCTCCGCGCGCAACCGCTTCCGGGGACTGGTCACCGGTGTCACCCGCGACGGCGTCATGGCCAGCGTGGAGATCCAGGCCGGACCCCACCGCGTGGTCTCCCTGATGAGCCGTGAGGCCGCCGACGAGCTCGGTCTCCAGGTCGGCGGCCTGGCCACGGCGATCGTCAAGTCCACCAACGTCGTCGTCGAGACCGGCGGAGGCCGCCATGCCTGAGACCCCCGTCCCCCGACGCCCCCGCGCCGCGGCCCTCCGCTGGGGCGCGCCCCTCATGGCCGGAACCCTCGCCCTGACGGCCTGCTCCCCGGCCGGGGACACCGGCCAGGCCGCTTCGGGCGCCGACGCGCAAGGCGCGGTCTCCGGCACCCTCACCGTCCTGGCCGCGGCCTCCCTCACCGACGTCTTCACCGACCTCGCCGAGGAGTTCGAGGCCCGCAACCCCGGCGTCGACGTCGAGCTGAGCTTCGCGGGCAGCAGCGCCCTGGCCACCCAGATCAACTCCGGCGCCCCCGCCGACGTCTTCGCCGCCGCCAACACCGACACCATGGCCCTGGTCGTCGACGGATCGGGGCTGGACGCCGCCTGGGCCGCCGACCACACCGGGGACGGCGCGGTCTTCGCCACCAACACGCTGCGCATCGCCGTGCCCCCGGGCAACCCCGCGGGGGTCGAGGACCTGGCCGACCTCGCCGACGTGGCCACCGCCCTGTGCGCGCCGGAGGTCCCGTGCGGCGCGGCCACCGCCGCCGTCACCGACGCGGCGGGCGTCGAGATCGCGGCGGTCACCCTGGAGGAGGACGTCCGCGCCGTCCTGACCAAGGTCGAACTCGGCGAGGTGGACGCCGGGCTGGTCTACGCCACGGACGTCGCCGCGGCCGGGGACGGCGTCGAGGGCGTCGACTTCCCCGAGTCCGCCTCCGCGGTCAACGAGTACCCCATCGGCGTCCTGGCCGACGCCCCCGAACCCGAGCTGGCCGCCGCCTGGGTCGACCTCGTCCTGTCCGGCACCGGCGCCGACGTGCTCACCGCCGCCGGTTTCGGAGCGCCGTGACCACCCCCACCCCCACCCGCGGGCGCGCGCTGCGCGCCCGCTCGGGGCGTCCGCCCTGGATCCTCGTCGTCCCCGCCCTGATCGGCGTCGCCTTCCTGGTCCTGCCCCTGGCCGGTCTGCTGGTCCGCGCCCCCTGGGCGACCATGGGAGCACGGATCGGCGACCCCGCGGTGCTGTCCGCGCTGTGGCTGTCCCTGTCCACCGCGACCGCCGCCACGGCCGTGTGCCTCGTTCTGGGCGTGCCCCTGGCCTGGCTGCTGGCCCGCACCGAGTTCCCCGGACGGCGCCTGGTCCGCGCCCTGATCACCGTCCCCCTGGTCATCCCGCCGGTGGTCGGCGGTGTGGCGCTGCTCCTGGTCCTGGGACGCAACGGGCTGGTCGGCCGCCACCTCGACGCCTGGTTCGGACTGACGCTGCCGTTCACCACGGCCGCCGTCGTGATCGCCCAGGTGTTCGTGGCGATGCCGTTCCTCGTCGTGACCGTGGAGGGCGCGCTGCGAGGGGCGGACCGCCGCTTCGAGGAGGCCGCCGCCACCCTGGGGGCCAGCCGCACCACCGTCTTCGCCCGCGTCACCCTGCCCATGGTCCTGCCGGGCGTCGGGGCGGGCGCGGCCCTGTGCTGGGCCCGCGCCCTGGGCGAGTTCGGCGCCACCATCACCTTCGCCGGGAACTTCCCCGGCACCACCCAGACCATGCCCCTGGCCGTGTACATGGCCATGCAGCGCGACCCGGAGGCCGCCGTCGTGCTCAGCCTGGTCCTGCTGTTCGTCTCCCTGGCCGTCCTGGCCGGGCTGCGGGGGAGGTGGACATGACCGCGACCGACGACCGGCACGACGCGTCCGCCGGGCCCGGAGCCGACGGCCCCGCGCTCGACGCCCGCCTGCGCCTCACCCTGGGGGCCTTCGTCCTCGACGTCTCCCTGGAAGTCGCCCAGGGGGAGGTCCTGGCCCTACTCGGCCCCAACGGCGCGGGCAAGTCCTCGGCCCTGCGCGCCCTGGCCGGGCTGCTTCCGCTCGCCGACGGGCACGTGCGGATCGGCGGCCGGGACGAGACCACCACACCGGTCGAACGCCGTCCCATCGGCATGGTCTTCCAGGACTACCTGCTCTTCCGCCACATGAGCGCCCTGGACAACGTCGCCTTCGGTCCGCGCTGCCAGGGCCTGTCCACGTCGGCGGCGCGCGCACGGGCGGCCGAGCTGCTGTCGGGCATGGACCTGGCCGCCCACGCGCGCTCCCGGCCTGGCCAGCTGTCGGGAGGCCAGGCCCAGAGGGTCGCGCTGGCCCGGGCGCTCGCGGTGCGCCCCCGGCTGCTGCTCCTGGACGAGCCGATGGCGGCCCTGGACGCCAGCACCCGCGTCGACGTGCGTGCGCGCCTTCGCCACCTGCTGGAGGGGTACGACGGCGCGGCGGTCCTGGTCACCCACGACCCGCTGGACGCGATGGTGCTGGCCGACCGCGTCGCCGTGGTCGAGTCGGGCCGGATCGCGCAACACGGGACCCCCTCCGAGGTCGCCCGACGGCCCCGCACCCCGTACGTGGCCCGCCTGGTCGGGCTCAACTTGTTCCGGGGCTCCGCCAGGGGGACCGAGGTGGCCGTGGAACCGGCGGGCACGGAGGAGTCCACGGTGGTCCACGTACACGAGCCGCACACCGGCGAGGTCATGGTGGCCTTCCCGCCGAGGTCCGTCGCCCTGTACGCCGAGCGGCCGCACGGCAGTCCCCGCAACCTGTGGCGGCTCACCGTGGACGGCGTCGAGCGGTTCGGGGACCAGGTCCGGGTCCGTCTGACGGGGCCGATGCCGCTGGCGGCCGACATCAGCCCGGCCGCCCTGGCCGAGCTGGGACTGGTCCGCGGCGCGGTCGTGTGGGCCGCCGTCAAGGCCGCCGAGGTGGAGTGCTATCCGGGCTGACCGCCGGGGCCGCTCACCGGCGGGGGCGCGGCGACGGAGGCCGCGACCAGGGCATACGTCCGGTGGGGGAATGCCCGAATCCGTCCGAGGAAAACCTGCGGACCCTGGATATCCGACCCCGACCCGGGGGAGACTGAAAGCACCCGGTGATGACAGTCCTTCCCCCGGCGGCTGAGGAGGGTGCTATGTCGTTGAGAGAGCATGAGCGAAGAATCCTCGCGGAGATCGAACGGCAGCTCAGCGAGGAGGCTCCGGATCTGGCCGGACGCCTGTCGGCGTTCGGGTCGGACGATCCCGACGCCCCGCTCGACCCCAGCCTGAGCGGGTGGCGGCCGTGGGTGGCGTGCGCCGTGATCGCGGCGGTCACCGCCGGGTTGTTGGTGCTGCTCTTCGTCCTCACCCCGAGCGCGCCGCCGCCCTCACCGCCCGAACCCGCCGAGACGACCGGGACGAGCGAGCCCGCCGACACGCCGGTGGCTCCCGCCCCGGTCGGGATGGACCCGGCCGGGACGATGCCGTGAGCCACGGCGCGCCGGAGGCTCCGGTCAGAGAGCGTTGGTGAACCGCGCGGCGATCGGACCGGCCACGGACCCGCCGCCACCGCCGCCTTCGACCACCAGGGCGAAGGCGACGTCGCCCTTGTATCCGACCATCCACGCGTGGGTGGGCAGCTCCTCGTCCTCGCCCTCCGCCGTGCCGAACTCGGCGCTGCCGGTCTTGCCGTACACCTCGCCCTGGAATCCGGCCTCGCTGGCCGTGCCGTCGGTGACGACCGCGCGCATCATCGGTCGGATCGCCTCGGCGTTGGGGATCGGGGTCGGTTCGGGCAGGTCGTCGCGGACGGGATCGGCCACCAGCACCGGGTGGCGCCAGGAGCCGTCGGCGATCGCGGCCGGGACGGTGGCCATGTGCAGCGGCGAGGACACGACCTGGCCCTGCCCGATGCTCTGCGCCCCCAGCATGACGGCGCCGTCCGGGGTCGGGAAGCTGGGTTCGAGGGTGGGCACCCCGACGTCCATCGGCGCGTTCATGCCGAACTGCTCCGCGCTGGCCGTCAGCGCGTCCGGTGAGGAACGCTCGATGATCTCGGCCACCAGGGCCGTGTTGCAGGAGGTGGCGAACGCCTCGGTCATCGTCTGCTCGCCGTAGCCGGCGCCGCCCGCGTTCACGAAGTTCCAGCCGCCCGGGTTGTACTCCTCCGGGCACTGCATCGCCGCGTCGCCGGTCAGACCGGCGTCGAGCAGCGCGCTGTAGGAGATGATCTTGAACGAGGAGCCGGGCGGGTACTGGCCCTGGAAGGCCCGGTTGAAGCCGCCCGGGACGTTCACCGCCGCCAGGATCTCGCCGGTCGAGGGACGCACGGCGACCATGCCGGCGGGGTCGTCCGCGGTGAGGATCGCGGTGGCCGCCGCGTCCTGCACGGCCAGGTCGATGCTCGTGGTGACGTCCTGGCCGTCGCTGCCGTCCAGGGTCGCGAGCGTGTTCTCCTCGGTGGCCTCCAGCGCGTCGGGATCCTCCGCCGCGGCCGCGTCGACCCGCAGGACGCTCGTGGCCGCCTCACCGGCCAGCCGCTCCTCGTACGTCTGCTGGAGCCCCGAGACGCCGATGGTGTCGCCGACGCGGTACGCCGGGCCGAGCCGCTCGACGTCCTCCTCGGTGGCCTCGCCCAGGGAGCCGACGAGCATCTGGAGCGAACCGGTCGCGTCGTCGAGCTGGGTGCCGTCGGCGGCCAGGACATGCCCCCGCTCGCCCCAGACCGCCGTGCGGGCCAGGACCTGCCCCTCCCCGAGTTCGGGGTGGGCGACCTCGGGGGCGAACGCGATCCGCCACTCGCCGTCCTCGCGCAGGAGGGGGAGCTCGCCCTCCCAACCCCAGTCGCTGGCGTTGGCCAGGCCGACGGTGACCTCGTAGGGCGCGGTGCCGCCGCCTCCGTCGACGGTGGGGGCGCCGACCTCGACGGAGACCGACTCCAGGCCGAGTCCCTCGTCGACCGCGGTCATCACGGCGGCGGCGTCGCCCCCGGTGGTGACGGCGGCCAGGCGTTCGTAGTCGCGCTCCTCCCAGGCGGTGGAGTACTCGGCGAGCGCCTCCTCCGGCCGGGGGCGGGTCAGCACGAACCAGGACACGCCGCCGCCGACCAGTGCCAGCACGACCACCGCGGCGACCACGCCGATGACCAGGCCGCGACGGGAGCGGCGCTTCGGCGGCTCGGGGGAGGCGGGATCGCCGGGACCGTAGGGCCCCTGGGGCCCCTGGGGGCCGTCCGGGCCGCCCGCACCGCTGTAGAGGTACTCGAATCCGCCGGCGCCCGGACCGCCCGCGGCCGACCCGGGCAGGTCCGGACGCCGGGGGCCGTCCGGACCGTCGGGGTGCTCGGGCCGGTCCCAGCCTTCGGAGTGCGCGGACGACGGGACCGGGTAGGGCGTGTCGCCCTGGTGCGCGGGATGGTCCTGACCCGAGGCGACGTCCGGGTGGAACGGCTCCGCGCGGTGGTCCCGGGCGTCGTCCTCGGGGACGCCCGTGTACGGCTGGGGAACCGGAGTGCCCCAGGCGTCGTGGGGACCGTCGGGGATCTGGGGTGCCCCGGAGGCTTGGGCGGTCTCGGGAACGTGGGGAGCCTCGGGGAGCTGGGAGGCGGGCGGGGTCTCGGGGGGAGCAACGGGTCCGGCGGGGCCGGGCGGCCCTGGCGCGGGTCCGCGGGGTTCCTCCGACCGACTCGGGATGCGGTAGGGGTTCCCGGGCCGGGGGCCCTGGGATCGCGCGCCGGCCGCGTCGTCGGGCGGTCCGGAGGAATCCGGCTGCCTGTGGGACCAGTCATCCACGCCTGATCGTCCTTCGCTACGTCGTCAGCTTCTCGGACCTGAGGGACCGAACTTGCGGTCGGAGACCCGACTGGCCGCCGGGAACACCCACCACGTCCTACAGGATCCTAGGACCCCGGTACCGCGGGAGAAGTTCCGGTCCGTGCGCGGACGACGCTCCCCGGGTGGGGCGGTGTCGCGGGAAGAGGAGGGGGAGGAGGTCCCCGCCGAGTCGGGTCGACGACCCGTACAAACCGCGCGCCCCGCCCCCACCGGGGTGGGAGCGGGGCACTGATGCGTAATGGCCGGTATGGCGGTCGCCTCTCGGCGCGGGGCACAACGGGGCTCCTGGCCGTACGGTCACCCACCCGGAGGGCGGGGCCGTACGCGGTATTCCGCGAAGGCAATAGTTGAGGCCCGGGGGACACTTGCTACCACACCGACCAACAGTGACTCTAACCGTTCCTGGGGGAGTTAGCCATGTTGGCAACATCACCGTGTCGCGGACCGGGGGTCCGTTGCCCCGCGAACGGTCCTCGGGGGCACGGGGCCGGATCCCTGTTCGGCGCGACCGCGTCCGCTGAGCGGTGCGCGCCGTCCTCCCGGATCCGGGAGGACGGCGCCGACCGCGGCCCTCCGCCCGGGGATCTCCCCGGTCACGCCCAGCCGCACCGCGGCGATGGCGGCCCGGCCCTGGGACCGCGATCGGCGCAACGGGCGATCCCACGGTGGGAACCGGTGAGCAGGGGGAAAGGAGGGGCCGGTCCCGCAGAGGGGCGCGGGACCGGCCGGGGCGCTCGCGCGCGGAGCCGGAGCGTGTGCCGCGGACACGTGCCCAACCGCGCGGCGGGCGGCGTCCACGGCGGACGGCCTACTCCTGGCGCGCGATGCTGGTCTGTTCCTCGCGGGAGAGCAGTTTGAGGCGCTTGCGGCCGCGCTCTGCGCCCAGCTCCTCCTCGCGGGCCTCGATCCGCTGCCACCCCTCCCAGGTGGTGTAGCGCACGCCGCGCTCCTCCAGCAGGGCCCGGAAGGCGACCGGGTCGGGTTCTCCGGCCGGGGTGAGGGACGCGCGGTCGGCCACGAGGTTGGTGACGGTCTCCAGCGCGTCGCCCTTGGTGTGGCCGATCAGGCCGACGGGGCCGCGCTTGATCCAGCCGGTGGCGTACACGCCCTCGATCGGCTGCTCGTCCAGGTCCAGGACGCGGCCCTCGGCGTTGGGGACGACACCGCGGTCCTCGTCGAAGGGCAGGTCGGTCAGGGGCGAGCCCAGGTAGCCGATGGCCCGGTAGACCGCCTGGACCTCGTGCTCGACGTACTCGCCCGTGCCCGTGACGTTGCCGTCGCCGGTCAGCTCCATGCGCTCGGTGCGCAGGCCGGTGACGCGGTCCTCGCCGAGGATCTCCACCGGGCGGTGCAGGAAGTGCAGGTGCAGACGGCGCTCGGAGCCCTTGGGGTCGCGGATCGCCCAGTTCTGGAGGACCTTGACGTTCGTCTTGACCTGGTTGGACTCCTCGCACGCCTGGAGGCTGCCCTCGTCCATGTCGAAGTCCTCGGCGTAGACGATGACCTCGACGCCGGGCTGCTTGTCCAGTTCGCGCAGCTCCATCGGGGTGGCCTTGCACTGGGCGATGCCGCGGCGCGCGAAGACGTGGACGTCGGTGACCTGCTTGGCGCGCAGACCCTCGTAGACGTTGTCGGTGATGTCGGTGTCGAGGAGGTCGTCGGCGCTCTTGGCCAGGATCCGGGCGACGTCGACGGCGACGTTGCCCGCGCCGATCACGGCCACGCTGGTGCCCTCGACGTGCCAGGAGGGGGAGACGTCGGGGTGGGAGTCGTACCAGAAGACGAAGTCCGCCGCGCCGTGGCTGCCGGGCAGGTCCACGCCGGGGACGTCCAACGGCCGGTCGCGGTCGCTGCCGGTCGCGAAGATGACGGCGTCGTAGTGGTGGCGCAGGTCCTCGAGCTTGAGGTCGACGCCGTACTCGACGTTTCCGTAGAAGGTGATCTCGGGCTTGTCCAGGATCTTGTGCAGCGCGCCCTGGATCTGCTTGATCCGGGGGTGGTCCGGGGCGACGCCGTAACGGACCAGCCCGTAGGGGGAGGGCAGCTTGTCGAGGATGTCGATGCTGACGGACGTGCCGCACGCGGACAGGGTCTCGTCCTTGGTGAGCAGGTCCGCGGCGTAGATGCCCGCGGGCCCCGCACCCACGATTCCCACTCGCAGTGGTCGCGTCATCGCACAGCTCCAAGTCTTCGCGCCAAGGTCGGACGCCATTGGTTAGGCTTACCTAATCTAACCGGTGGTGGCACCGGGAAAACCTACTATAAAGGTAGGCAATTGCGCTCACCGCCCCGAGGGGGCGCTGGGCGCGCGGGCGGGGCCGCGTGTGCGACATCCCAGGCCGGGGCCGGGTCCGCGGCCCCTTCGGCGTGCCCCGCAGGGGGGCCTCACCGGGGGTCAACGCCCGGTCAAGGGCGGATCAGCCCACGGTGGAGTGTGGGGAAAGTCACCGTCCGACACCGGGGTGCCGGGTCGGACCGCGGGGGCCGGGGTCAGCTCCTCCGGGGCAGTTCGGCCTTGACCGACGCGGCGAACCGGGGCACCTGCTCCTGGCCGGACAGCTTGGCGATCGCGGCCATGATGGCGTCCGTGGCCGCGCGGCGCGACCCGGCCCTGTGCGCCTGGCCCTCCCACGCGGACAGGTCCACGGGCTCCCCGAAGCGCACCCCGACGCGGTTGAACGAGGGGATCCGCCGCCCGCCGGGCAGGATGCGCTCCGTCCCGGCCAGCGCCACCGGCACCACGGGGGCGCCCGTGGTCAGCGCGAGCCAGGCCAGTCCGGTCTGTCCCCGGTAGAGGCGACCGTCGGGGGAGCGCGTTCCCTCGGGGAAGATCCCGAAGACCTCGCCGCCGCGCAGCACGTCCAGACTGTTGTCCATGGCCTCCTGGGCGCTCTGTCCAGGGCGGCGGTCGACCGAGAGCTGTCCGATGGCGCGCAGCGCGCGGGCGAGGGCCCGCTTGGGCAGCGTCCCCTCGTCGAAGAGCTCCTGCTTGGCGATGAACCGCACCGGCCGCGGACAGGCCACCCCGATGAAGAGCGGGTCGATCAGGGCGAGGTGGTTGGCGGCCAGGATCACCGGTCCCCGCGCGGGGACGTGGTGGACGCCCTCCACGCGCTGCGGCCAGACCAGGCGTGTCGCGGGCGCGATGACCACCTTGGCGGCTCCGTACAGTGACACGATGGGGTCGCCCCTTCTCCATGGTTGCCGGGTGGTGCGGGGAGAGGAGCCGAAGGCGCCGCGGTCCACCGCCGTGTTGCCCCAGAGCCTATCGGGGTCCGGAGGCGGGCGGTGTGTCCCGAGCCAGCACCTTCGCTCCGGCTTTTTCCTTGTTCGTCCCTCTGCCGTGACGTGCGCCACACGCGCTAGGCTCTTGGTCTAGACCTCTGGCGAGGGCCCGGAGGTCGCGCCGACGCTGAGCGAGGAAGACAGCCATGCGGAAACTGGTCGACGTCAGCCATCAGATCACCGACGGGATGACCACCTGTCGTGGCCTGCCGGAGCCGGTCGTGGAGGAGGGGAGCGCGTCCTGGGGCGCCGAGGCCGGCCACGAGACCAGCAGCGGCCGGGTCACGATGGTCGGCGCCACGGGGACCTACGTGGAGATGCCCTCCCACCGGTACCAGGACGGAGCCGACCTGGCCGACCTGGACCTGGAGCGCGTCGCCGACCTGCCGGGCGTGGTCGTCGCCCCGGCGGCCGCCCGCGCGATCGGCCCGGACGCCTTCTCCGGCGTCGACGTGCGCGGCAGGGCGGTGCTCGTGCGCACCGGCTGGGACCGGCACTGGCGCACCGACGCCTACGCGGGGTCCGACCACCCGCACCTGACCGAGGACGCCGCCAAGGTCCTCGTCGACGGCGGCGCCGCCCTGGTCGGGATCGACGGGCTCGGCGTCGACGACACCTCGCCCGCCGCCGAGGGCGCCCGGCCCGCGCTCGCCGTCCTGCTGGCCGCGGGCATCCCGGTCGTGTCCCACCTGTGCCTTCTCGACCAGCTGCCCGAGGAGGGGTTCGCCTTCCACGCCGTGCCCGCCAAGGTGCGCGGGATGGCGGCCTTCCCGGTGCGCGCCTTCGCCGTGCTCCACTGACCACAGCCCGGCCGGCTCGCGGAGCGGCCCCGGACGCCGGCCTCTCCCCGGGAACGGGGACCCCTCAGAGGTCGGCGTCCACGTCCTTCTGGGCGCGCCGCCTCTCCCTCAGGGCGCGCCGCTCGGCCTCCTGCTGGGCCGCGCGCTCGTCCTGGGCGACCGCGTTGGTCATCGAGTTGGACAGCGCCCGCAGCTCCATGTTGATCCGCGGGTAGGCGGGCAGCCTCGGCAGCGCGCCCAGCCGCGGTGTGCGCCGCTCGTCCATCGACGCGACCAGCTCCTTGAAGGCCAGGTCCACCCGTTGCAGCGTGATGATGCCCACCGGCGTGGGGTGCTCCAGGGCCAGGGCGGACAGCGCCAGGTACCCGGTGCGCTGCGTGGCCACCACCACCGGCCACAGGGGGCGGGTGGAGGCGGCGCGCGGTACGTCGCCGATCGCGCTCTCGTAGACGCCGCGCAGGTTGACCAGGGTGGCGCGCATGTCGCGGCGCAGCTGGTAGCGGCGTTCCGGGCCGAGCGGAAGGTCCTGGTCGAGCACCGCGACCACGCACTGGCGGGCGGTGTCCAGGACGCCGCTGATCGCCTGCGGCAGGCGGGTCGCCGACGCGCCCCGCCACAGCAGCAGCGCCCCGGCCAGTCCGAACACCGAGCCGATCACGGTGTCGATGATGCGCGACTCCGCCAGCGCCGTGATCGGGTGCGGCGAGGCCGTGTAGGACAGCAGCAGGGCCATCGGGGTGAGCGCCACCGAGGCGTAGAAGAAGCTGCGCCCCACGACCAGCTGCGTCAGTCCCTGGAATGCTCCGGCCAGGACCACGACCACGGGGAGCGGCAGGTCGAGCGTGAGCAGGAACGCGCCGACGACCACGCCGACCAGGGTGCCCAGCGAGCGTTGCAGCGACCGGTTGGTGGTCAGGACGACGTTGCCGCCCTGGAGGACGGCGGTCGCGGTGATCGCCACCCAGTAGTAGTGGTCCAGGCCGATCCACAGACCGAACGCGCCGCCCAGGGTCACCGTGATCCACATGCGCAGCGCGGTCGGCCGGATCAGGGACTCCGCGCTCAGGCTGGAGCGCAGCGCGCCCCACAGCGCCGGGTAGCGCTGGTCGTCCAGGACGCGGGCGCGCTCGTCCTCCTCGTCGGGGCCGGACCGGTGCGCGGACTGGGCCGTCCTGGCCAGCAGCCCGTACAGCCGGGCCTCCAGGGAGCGGGGACGCATGCCGCGCCGCAGCTCGTCCAGCGCGGCGGGGTCGGGCGACAGGTCCGCGTCGGCGACCGCGGGCACCAGTCGGTCGGCGAACGCGGCGGCGCCCTCCGGCAGGGGCGCGGTCCGCGCCATGGACACCTGGGTGGCGGCCAGGTGGATGTCGGACACCCAGCGCAGGAGCGAGCGCAACCGGGCCGCTTCCGGGGTGGCGCGGTAGCCGCGCGTCTGCGCCAGCAGGACGATCCGCCAGGCCTCGGCGACCGCCACCGACGCACGGTGCTGGGCGTGGTCCAGTTCGGGGGTCCCGACCGCGCGCAGCAGGGCGGCGAGCTGCCGGTAGGCCTCCGCGACCGCTCGGTACTCGGGGTGCCGGGCTCGGACGGGCGCGCCCGACATCGACACCGCCCAGCCGATCGCCGCGCCCATCGCGGCCACACCCGCGTGCAGCGGCACGTCGGACAGCCCGCCTGGGGCGATGGTGGAGATCGCGCACACCAGGACGAAGAAGAGCGCACCGGGCTTGTCCACCCGCCAGGCGGCGCAGACCCAGGTGGCGAGCCCGGCGATGAGCCCGATCACCGCGACCGACGCCCACACCGAGAGCGCCGAGGCCAGCGAACCCAGGGCCACGCTGGCGACGAACCCCAGCCCGACCAGGGCAAGGGCGGCCGACCGGTAGACGTAGGGGGTCTTCTTCTCGTAGAGCACCGTCATGGAGCCCAGGGCCGCCAGGGTGCCGATCTCGGGGCCGAGCAGCCACGCGGCCAGCCCGAAGGACGTGGCCATCGCGACCGCCGCCTGCACGGCGGTGGTCCACGCCCAGGCGCCCGGCTCCAGGCCGAACACCGCCTTGAGGTCGACCCTGGGCCTGGGCCGCTCCGCCACGCGGGCGCGCTCAGGTCCCTGACCGGGTGGCCCGCCCAGGTGCATCGGGCCGGTTTCGCCGGTCGTTCCCAGATCTCGCACGACTTCCATCCTAGAACGGGACAAAGGGGAGATTTGTGACTACTGGCGGGTGCCGGTGGCGCGTTCGTCCGCATCGGCCGGTGCTGACCCCGCCTCGCCGCGCTCCCGGAGTGCGGACTCGGCGCGCTCGGCGCGTTCCTCCGCGCGCCGGGCGCGCTCCTCGGCGACGGCCAGACGGGCGGCCGCGGCCGTGCGGGACTCGTCGAGCGTGATCTCCGCGTTGCGGCGCTGGGTCTCCAGCGCGGCGGCCAGGCGGGCGCGTTCGGCGTCGGCGCGCTCCAGTTCGGCGGTCAGCCGCGCGCGCTCGGCGTCGGCCGCGGCTCGGTCGGCCTCGCGCCGCTCGTGGGCGCGCTCCGCCTCGGTGTCGAAGCGGGCGCGTTCGGCGGTCAGCGCCTCCGCGGCCTCCCGGGCGCGCGCCTCGGCGCCCTCGGCGCGGGCGGTGGCCCGTTCGGCGGCCACGGCGGCCCCGTCGCGCAGCCGGGCGTACTCGGCCGCCTCCGCCCGGAGTTGCCCGGCCTCGGCGTGCGCGTGCTGGAGGCGGCGCGCCGCCTCGGCGCGGGCCCGCTCGAACTCGGTCCGGGCCCGCTCCGCGTCCGCGCGCGCCCGTTCGGCGGTCTCGGCCATCCGGCGTTCGGCGGCGGCCAGACCGGCGTTGGCCTCGGCGACGGCGGCGTCGCGTTCGGCCGCCGCCCGAGCGGCCGCGTCCCGCAGGAGGTCGCGCTCCGACTCGGCCGCGTTCCTGCGCTCCAGCGCCTCCTCGGCGATACGCTCGGCGGCCTGGGTGGCGGCCACCGCCGACGCGGCCGCGTCCTCGGCCAGGCGCAGGGACGCCTCGGCCCCGCGGCGCCGGTTCTCGGCCTCCAGACGGGCGGCGTCGGCCTCGGCCGCGCGCCGGGCGCCCGCGAGCCGGGCCGCCTCGACCTGGGCCTCCGCCTCGGCGGGGTCGGTCATGGTGCGGAAGGCCTCGGTCGCCGAGCGCAGGGTCTGGGCCATCTGCTCGCTCTGCACGGCGAAGCGGGTGAGGAGGTCGTCCGCGCGCAGTCGCGCGGCGGTCACCGGCTCGGCGGGGGCGGCGGGGGCGTCGCCCGTAGCGGCGGCCACCGCTTCCTCCTCGCGGCGTTCCGCCTCCTGCGCCAGCCGCTGCCGTTCGCGCCAGGCGCGCCACCGGGTGTGCTCGGGCAGATCGCAGTACTCGGGCGGGCGGCCCGGGGAGGAGCCGCGGGGTACGGGCCGGTCACAGCCGGGGAAGTTGCACGTGTTGGAGTCGGAGGTGGCCACGGGGGTGAGCGTAGCGGTTCGGCCTCGTCCGTGCCGGGGCGTGTGCGCCCCGGCACGGGAGGCGCCCGTGTGATCGCTTCGGGTGACGGTGTTGCTACTCTGGGTTTTCGACGGGTGGAGGCGGGCACATGGGCGGACGGTGCACGGTGGAGGCGACGGACGGCGGTGGCCGCACGGTGCGGAAGCGGGCGGCCGTCGTGTTCGGTCTCCTCACGCTCATCGCGGCACAGGCCGCGCCGAGCGGAGCCGTCGTCGGGGGCGTCACCGCCAACACGGCCGCCGATCGGTACGTCGTCGACCGCATGGGGACACTCCTCGGGCCCGAGCTCGGACCCTTCTGCGGGGGGACGGTCCTGGACGCGTGGACGGTCCTCACCGCCGCGTCGTGCGTGGTCGGGCTCCCGGAGTCCGCGGACCTGTACTTCAACCGCGGCGACTACGACCTCTCGACCGAGGCGGAGACCGAGAACGAGGTGGTAGGAGTCGAGCGGGCCATCCCGCATCCCCGCTACGCCGCGCACAGCGGAGTGAACGACATCGCGGTCCTCAAGGTGGCCGGACCCATGGGACTCGCCGACGAGGGCGCGTGGGAGCACATGTGGTCCCTGGGGGACACGTCCCTGGAGCGGGCCGGAACCCCGGTCGTCATGTACGGATGGGGGGCCGTCAGCAGCGGTGGAGCCCTGCCGAGTGTTCTCAGGAAGGCGGAGACGCGTGTGGCCTCGCACGACGCGTGCGAAGCCGGCCACGGGAGCCCCGTGACCGACGACATCCTGTGCCTTGCCGCCCTCGATGCGCAACGGGGCTCATGCCAGGGAGACGAGGGCGGTCCGGTGCTCGCCGCGGACGCCGACGGCAGGAGGTCGTTGATCGGCGTCCTCGGAACTCAGGGGATGCGTTGCGGCCTGCATCCCTACGAGTCCACGACGCGTGTGTCCGGATACCGCGCGTGGATCGTGAACCGCATGGGCGCCCCGACGTAGCACTCCGGCAGCGGATCAGGCTCGTCGCGGCGGTCCCGCGGTGCGGACGGGGCTCCGCCCCCGTGCCGGGGGCCGCACGGGGGCGGAGCGAGGGCGGCGGACCGCCGCTCAGTCGTGCGCGCCGAACCCGTCGACGCGGCAGACCATCGTCGTCACGAAGGGCCGGAAGCCCTCCTGCTCCAGGAAGCGGATGTCCTCGGAGCTGGTCGCCAGCGCGGAGAACTCGATGTCGCGCACGCCCATCGCGGAGAGCTGGCGGCGCATCTCCTCCAGGAGCATGGAGCCGACACCGGCGCCGGAGTACTCCGGGTCGATCGCGAAGGTCTGCACGACCGCGACGCGCTCGCCGCGGTCCCAGCTGCCCTGGGCGTTCTCGCGGATGGTCACCATCGCGTACCCGGCCGGGTCGTCGCCGCTCTCGGCGAAGATCGCCATGGTGTCGGGGTCGGCGAGCCAGGAGACGTACTGGGCGCGGCGACGGCGCCACGACTCGTCCAGGCTCACCGCGCTGATGATGTCCGCGAGATGCGGGGCGGTCACCGTGTGCTGCTGGTGGAGGGCTCCCCACAGGTCCACGAGCTCGTCCACCTCGTGGGCGCCCAGGTAGCGAAAGCTGAGAACGCCGACGTCAGACGGCCGAGGTTTGGTCATCAGCGAAGTTTGCATGTTCTTTCCACCCGTTCCACCAGCATTGGGTGCTGATCCCCTGGGGGCGCGTGTCCCACGGCCCCGTGGTTGAACTGTGCGTCTGACTGTACGTGCCGGTACTGACCGGGACATCGCCGACACGAGGAAAGACAGTCATGAGATAGCCATATGGAAAGAAGTGTGGAAATTCTTTGATCGATCGCGGCGGCGCACCCCATGGTCGCCCCTGGACGGTGTGCAACGAATCACGCGACCAACTCGCGCGACATGTCGGAAACCTCCGCGAAACGCGGCGGTCCTGCCATAAATTGGGGCACATGATCGACGTTCGGCGGTTGCAGCTCCTCCAGGCCCTCGACCGCCACCGCACGGTGGCGGCCACGGCGGAGGCGCTCAACGTCACACCGTCGGCGGTCTCCCAACAGCTCGCCGCCCTGGCCCGCGAGACCGGGGTTCCCCTCGTCGAACGCTCGGGCCGCCGATTCCTGCTCACCGGTGCCGCGCGGGTCCTGCTGGAGCGCGCCCCGGCCATCTTCGCCGAGATGGAGCGCGCCACCTCCGACCTCGCCGAGTACGTCGCGGGCGACCGCGGCGTCGTGCGCGTGGGGTCCTTCTCCACCGGTATCAGCGACCTCGTCGCCCCGGCCCTGGCCCGGCTGAGGGGCAGCCACCCCGGCTGGTCCTTCGAGGTGGTCCAGGCCGAACCCGAGGAGTGCACCGAGATGGTGCGCTCGGGCCGCCTCGACATCGCCGTCACCATGTCCTCGGAGGACCTGCCCTCCGCCGGCGATCCGGAGTTCCGCACCGACCCCGTCATGGTCGAGCTGTTCGACGCGATCCTGCCCTACCAGCACCCGCTGGCCACCCGTACCAGCCTCCACCTGGCCGAGGACCTCGCCGAGGAGGACTGGATCATGTCCGCTCCGGGCAGCGCCTGGCACTCGTGCGTGGCGGCCGCCTGCAACCGGGTGGGCTTCCAGCCCCGTGTGGTGCACACCGTCGACGACTTCAGCGCCGTGTTCGGCATGGTGCAGGCCGGACTGGGCGTGACCCTCATGCCGCGCCTGGCCTGGACCGGGCTGAGCACCCCGCACATCGTCGTCCGGGGGGTGCGCGAGACCGCCCGGCGCCACGTCGTCGCCCTGTCCAGGGCCGGGGCCAACCCCGAGCCCCTGCTCACCGCCGTCCGCGAGGCCGCCAGCAAGGTGCCCGTGCCCTCGGTGGGGCCGTTCGCCGTCGCCGGATAGGTTCGGGCGCCGCCAGGGTGCTGCAAGACGAGGCGAGCCGCTAGCGAGGAACGAGCGTCAGGCGCTGCCGAGGATGAAGCATCCCTGGCTTCGCGGGCGCCCGAACACGGGCCGCAGCGGAGCGGAGGCCCAAGGCGGGCGTCGCCTCACGCCTCCGGGAGCGGCGGCACCTCGTCGAGGACGCCCCGGGCGGCCTCGTGCAGGTACCGCGCCACCACCCCGATCGGCCGCCAGGCCCACCCCCCGGTGCGCCCGGCCAGGAAGATCCGGCGCACGCCGCCCAACTCCCCCAGGGGAGCGTGGGTCACGCCGCGCCGGGTCGAGACCGACAGCCGCGACATCACTCCCACCGCCACCCCGGAGGCGACCAGCTCCTCGCACAGCTCCAGGTTCTCGATCCGGTGCGTGATCCGCGGCGTGAATCCGGCGTCGGCGCACATCCGCTGCACGAGGGCCTCCTCGTCACCCCGGTAGGGGCTGGCGAACCACGACGCGTCGGCGAACTCGCGCAGCCGCCGCCGCGTCAGCGTCCGGCTGTCGCCCCGGTCCGACGGCTGGGACAGCAGCAGCCCTTCCGTCCCGATCGGCCGTACGGTCAGTGTCCCCGGAAATTCCCGGGGCAGCAGGCTGTACTGGTACACGACCCCCAGATCCGCCTGGCCGTCCTGGAGGAGGGCCAGCGCCTGCTCCGACTCGTACTCGGTCAGGCGGACCCCGATGCCCGGGTGGTCGTCACGCAGGCGACGCAGAGCGGGCAGTACCACGGGTGCGGCGCTGGTGTACATGACCAGGTGAACGCGGCCAGCGGGCGCGCCCTCGCCCTCGAACTCCGCCTGGGCCGCCTCCACGCGGGCCAGGATCCCGACGGCGTGTTCCGCCAGCCGCCGACCGGCCGGGGTCAGCCGTACCCGGCGTCCGTCCGGCGCGAGCAGCGGTACACCGGTCTCCCGTTCCAGGACCGCGAGGTGCTTGGAGACCGCCGAGGTGCTCATGCCCGTGACCTCGGACACAGCCGCCATGGTGCCCAGACGCTCCAGTTCGACCAGGAGGCGCAGGCGGGTGAAGTCCATCTACCAAAACTACATGGTTCGTCAACCACTGGTTCGTGGACAGAAACGGAGGAGGTCGATCCAATGGTCGGGTGATCCCCTCATCCATCTCCTCGCTGCGCCGTGCCGACGTCCGGGTCCCGGCCCCGTTCCTGCTGCTCATCGGCATGTTCACCCTGCACTCCGGCAGCGCACTGGCCGTCACCGCGTTCGACCAGGCCTCCCCCGCAACCGTCACCTGGCTCCGGCTCACCTGGGCGGCGGTGCTGCTGCTCGCCCTCGGCGGTCGCTCGCTGTGGCGGGCCGTGCGCGAGGCGACGTGGCGCGAACGCGGCTCCGTGGTGATCCTGGGCACAGCGAGCGCGGGGATGATGCTGTTCTACTCCGAGGCCACCGCCCGGATCGAACTCGGCACCGCGACCTCGATCGAGTTCCTCGGCGCCCTCGTGGTGGCCGTGGCCGCCATGCGCCGCCGCCGCGAACTCGTGTGGATCGCCGCCGCCGGAGCCGGCGTGGTCTGCCTCACCCGTCCCTGGCAGAGCGGCCTGGACGTGGTCGGCCTCGGCCTGGCCCTGGCGGGCGCGGTCTGCGTCGCCGCCTACATCGTGCTCACCCAGCGGGTCGGCGCGGGCTTCGGCGCCGTCCACGGCCTGGCCCTGGCCATGACCGTCGCCGCCCTGGTCAGCGCCCCTCTCGGCGCCCCCGCCGCGATCGCCTCCCCCGACCTCGGCCTCATCCTGCTCACCCTCGGCATCGCGCTCCTGTTCCCGCTCGTGCCGTTCCTGCTGGAGATGGTGGCCCTCCAGCGCATGAGCCGTACCGCCTACAGCACCTTCGCCAGCCTCGAACCCGCGGTCAGCCTCGTCATGGGACTGCTCATCATCGGCCAGGCGCCCGCCGCGGTGCAGGTCGCGGGTATGGTCCTGGTGGTGGTGGCCGGTGTCGGCGCCTCCCGGGGCGACGGCGGACGGCGTCCGGCCCCATCCCCGGATCCGGACACGCCTCACTCGTGTCACGACGGCTCCGCGGCACGAAACGACGCCACGATGCACTAATTTGGTCCGATCATGGCCGCGACATCTGATCTCGAACTCCTGCGTGCCCACGAACCGGTGCTCGTGTGCACCAAGGGGGAACTCTTCTTCCCCACCCGCGTGGACAGCTACGTGCGCAACTGCAGCCTCTGGATCGAGGAGCCGGGCGGACGCGAACGCGTCCTGGTCCCCGCCGGGGAGCTGACCCTCGAACGCCTCGGTCGGGCGGAGGAGGAGTGGCCAGGCCGCCACAAGCACCTGCGGTTCGTCCAGGAGGAGACGATCCGCGAGGAGGCGCGCCGCTTCCGCGGCATCGCGCGCACGGTCATCCCCAAGAGCGGGCGCCTGGCCGCCGTCGGCGTCCTCGGCCGCATCCTCGACATCCTCATGAAGTTCTCCCTGCTCATCCGGGGCGCCGTCCCCGGCGGGGTGACCTTCGCGGCCGTGACCCGGTACCGCGAGCGCGTCGACGACGGCGGCGCCGCCTACTACGGGCGCGTCACCCGCGAGGGCGGCTACGTCATCCTCCAGTACTGGTTCTTCTACGCGATGAACGACTGGCGGACCATCTACGGCGGCGTCAACGACCACGAAGCCGACTGGGAGCGCGTCACCGTCTACCTGGCGGAGAACGCCGACGGCACCCACCGCCCGGTCTGGGTGGGCGCGTCCTCGCACGAGTACCAGGGCGACGACCTGCGCCGCAGCTGGGACGACCCCGACCTGCACCGGGTCGGAGACCACCCCGTGGTCTACGTCGGCGCCGGATCGCACTCGCACCAGATGCTCCCCGGCGACTACCTCATCCAGGTCGACCCCGCCGTCCTGCGCGGGGCCGTGCGCGCCTACCGGAACGTCACCCGCTTCCTCTTCCGGGCCGACAGCGCGATCAACCGCCACGGCATCGGCGTGCCCTTCGTCGACTACGCCCGCGGCGACGGCATGCGCCTGGGACCAGGCGGCGACCGCGAGTGGAACCCCGTCCTCATCGACGACGACACCCCCTGGGTCCGGGGCTTCCGCGGCCTGTGGGGACGCGACACCGGCGACTTCTTCGACGGCGAACGGGCCCCCAGCGGCCCCCGTTACGAACGCGACGGCACCATCCGCCGCTCCTGGGCCGACGTGCTGTCCTGGGTCGGCCTGCACAAGGTCGCCCCCACCGAGGCCGCCGCCCGCGCCGAACTGCGCACGCATGTGAACACCCTCGACGACCGCCTGCGCGCACTCGACGCCGACATCGTCGCCCGCCGCGACCGCCTGCGCCAGCTCGACTCCGCGCGCATGGTCCTGCAACGCCGGGCCAGCTCCCGCCCGCTCGCCCGCGAGCACGCCGAGCGCATGGAGACCCTGGAGAAGGAGCTCGCGGAGCGCTACGAGGAGCGCGTCCTGACCGCCGACGAGCGCGACACCCACCTGCGGGCCCTGGCCGACGACACCCCGCTCGTGCCCGAACCCACCGGCCACCTCAAGGCCCCGCACCTGCCCTACTCCTCGGGCAAGCAGCGCAGCACCCGCTTCCTCCACCTGTGGGTCGCCCTGAGCACCCCGCTGCTGCTGATCTCGCTCGGGCTGACCCTGTTCCTGCTCACCGGGCAGATCACGCTGTACGCCATGCTCGGCGTCGTGGTGGGCTTCGCCGCCGTCGACGCCCTGGCCCGCCGCAAGTTCCTCCAGTTCCTCACCGGGCTGGCGATCCTCGCGGTCGTGGTCGGGGTCGTCGTGGGCGTGGTCGCCGCCTTCATCGCCGACTGGCGGATCGCCCTCGCCGTCCCCATGGCCGTGGTCGTCGTGGTCCTGCTCGTGGTCAACGTGCGCGACCTGCTCCGCCGCTGACCCCGCGCCGGTGCGCGCCCCGGGGCGGGGAGGCGGAGTCGGGGACAATGGAGCCATGACCGACCCGCTCTTCGGCGCCCCGCGGGTGACCGTCGCCCCCGGCGCCGTCCACCTGCCCGGCTGGCTGTCCCCCGAGGACCAGGCCGACCTGGTCCGGCGCTGCCGCCGGTGGGCGCGCGCCGGGATGGTCCGGCACGCCATGCCGCGCGGCGGTCTCATGAGCGTGCGGATGCTGAGTCTGGGCTGGTTCTGGGAGCCGTACCGCTACTCCCGCACCCTGCCTGACGGGACCCCCGTCCCTCCCTTCCCCGGCCTCCTGGGCGCGCTCGCCGAGCGCGCCGTCGCGGACGCCCTCGGCGCGCCGCCCCCACCCGACGCCGACCCCTACGACGTCGCCCTCGTCAACTTCTACGACGCCCGCGCCCGCATGGGCATGCACCAGGACCGCGACGAGCGCTCCGACGCCCCCGTCGTCTCCCTCAGCCTCGGCGACGCGTGCGTGTTCCGCTTCGGCAACACCGAGACGCGGGCCAGGCCCTACACTGACGTGGAGCTGGGCAGCGGCGACCTGTTCGTGTTCGGTGGCCCGTCCCGCACGGCCTACCACGGCGTCCCGCGCACCCGCCCCGGCACCGCGCCGCCCGCGTTGGGCCTGCGGGGACGGCTCAACATCACGATCCGCGCCTCCGGCCTGACCCCCTGAACCCCCGACACCGTGAGGAGAGGCCGACCGGTGCACGACGACGAGACCGCCTCACGCGAGCTGATCCGGCTCATGACCGGCCCCTGGGTGGCCAGATCCGTCGCCGCGGCGGTGCGACTGGGCGTCATCGACCACCTCGACGGCGAAGCCCGACGCGCCCCGGAGCTGGCCGAGGCGCTCGGACTGGACCCCGACCGCCTGGGCCGCCTCCTGCGGCTGCTCGCCGCCGTGGGGGTCGTGCGGCGCGGCCCGGACGGCTGCACCCTGACCGCCACGGGCGAACGGTTGCGCCGCGACCACCCCTCCGGCCTGCGCGACCTCACCCTGCTCTACGACAGCGACCTGTTCGCCCGGGCCTGGGAGCACCTGCCCGAGGCCATGCGCACCGGGCGGACCGGGGTCGACCTCGCCCACGGAACCGACGTGTTCTCGCTCCTGGAGGCCGACCCCCACGAGGCGGCGCGATACGCGGCGGGCATGGCGGCCGGTGCGCGCTTCGTCCGGGAACTGCCCGCGGTGTACGACTTCACCGGCGCGCGGACCGTCGTCGACCTCGGCGGAGGCAGCGGGGAACTGCTCGCCGCCGTCCTCGACCACGCGCCCGACGCGAGCGGTGTGCTCGTCGAGCGGCCGTCCGCCCTGGCGGCCGCCCGCCACCGCCTCGCGGCCCACGCCGACTCGGGCCGCTGCGACCTCGTCGAGGGGGACTTCCTGGCGGCGGTGCCCCCGGGCGGCGACGTCTACGTGCTCTGCCGGATCCTGCACAACTGGTCCGACGCCGAGGCCGGGCGGATCCTGCGGCACTGCCGCGAGGCCATGGCCCCCGGAGGGCGCGTCCTGGTGGTCGAGCGCGTGCTCCCCGACGCCCACGACCCCTGGCTCTCCCTGGTCTTCGACGTGCACATGATGGTCATGACCACCGGAGCCGAGCGCACCGAGCGCCAGTACGAGGAACTCCTGCGCGGCGCCGGTCTGACCACCGATCGGATCACCGACCTGCCGCTGGAGATGCGCGTCCTGGTCGCCCGGCCCGTCGGCCCGTAGCGGGACCGGTCAGACGCCCTGGCGCGCGACGGCGCCGAAGGCGCCCACCACCGCGCCGAGCGCGAACATGGACGCCTCGTCCTCGTCCATGTGCACGATCCCCGCGGGGACGCGGACCCGGTACGGCTTGGCCTCGGCGCGGAGGATCTCCAGGCCGTCGATGATCCTCTGGCCCTCCAGCATCAGGAGTGCTTCCTCGACCCTGCCCGTGCGGTCGCCGCGTGACCAAATCGACATGTGCTCACCCTAGCGACCGCCCGGGCCGGGGACAACGGCGCGTCGGGCGGGGTATCGCCCGTGGTCGGGACGGTTCCGCGCGTGAGCTGCCTGGAACCGCGCGACCTGCGCGGCGGGCGGGGAGGGGCCGGTCGCGGGGTGGCGGCGGTTGTCCCGGAGGGCGGCGGCGGTGCATGCTGGCCGGGCTCTCCGGACCGGTGGGGCTGGGTGCGGTACCCGTACGCCACCGTGAGTCGGAACCCGACCCAGCCACGCCAACGAGCCTCGACCGTCTCCTGCGAACCCGAACGGACCGTGGCCGACCGGGCCGCAGGCACACCGGGACACGGTCCCGTGTCCCGCCGTGTCACGCGGCCCGGGTCGTCCCGGATACGGCCCTCGACGGGCCACAGCGCCCCCGGGCCTGGTCTGGCGTGCCCGGGACCCCGGCGGATGTCAGTCCTGGCCGGGCGGGGGAGCGAGGCGGACGCGGGCGTCGGGTGCGGCGCGGCCGGTGTGCAGCAGGGTGTCGCCGCCGGGGGAGACCAGGCGCCAGTGGCCGCCGTCGGCAGCCAGGGCTCCGGTGTCCCACGCGACGCCGTCGGTGGTGACCTCCCAAGCCAGCTCCCGGGCGACCAGACCGGTCAGCGGGTGGTTCACCAGGTGGGGGAGCCAGTCGGGCAGGTCCCAGACGCGCTCGCCGCCCCGGAGGTCGCCGAGGCGCGCGTGCTGGGCCTTGAGCTCGGTCCGGACGAGCCTGGCGAGCCCCTGGAACTCCTTCATGCCGTCCGGGTGGTCCTCACGCAGGGCCTTGGGGGCGCGCTTGGCTCTCCTGCCGTCGGGGCCGGTGAAGGTGAGGGCGGCGCCGTCGGCGGTCGCGGTCAGGGTCACGGTGTGCTCGCCCAGCCGCCGCGAGAGCGTGCCGTCGGGGCCGAGACCGAAGTCGGGGACGGACCGGTCGGCGAGTTGTGCGGCGGACAGACCGTTGGTCCGCGCGGCCAGGTGAAGGGAAGCGTCGACCTTCCTGCGCTCGTCCCTGGTGCCGGGGGTGGAGCGGACGCGGGTACCGATCCGCACGAGCGCCGGGATCGCGGTCTCGTCCCTCACGCTGTCCAACACGCCCACGTAGCCCTCGTAACCCCACACCAACTGCCAGGTGTCGCGGGACTTCCCGGGCCACAGACGGGTGAAGGAGCGTTCCAGCAGGCCGACGGCCCACGGGACGTTCCGGGGCGGTCGGGTCAGCAGGATGCGGAGGACGCCCCTGATCAGCACGCTGGCGTGGACGGTGAGATGGATCGTGTGCCGGGGGTGTCCGAGCCAGCCCCCGGCGCCCGCGTGGCCGTGTTCGCCGTCCACGTCGGGGAGATCGAGGACCAGTTCGAGGACGCGGCGGAGCACGTCGTCGACGTCGGGAACGGCGTCCAGGTACGTGGGCAGGGCGGTCTCCCACGCAGGGCCTTTCAGGGGACGGAGGCCATGTACGAACAGCGCGGTGATGGCGGGGGAGGAGGTGATGTCGGGGTGAGTGGAGCTCAGGAGGTCGAGGAAGCGGTCGCCTCGGTAGCCCAGGACCTTGTCGGTGGGCCCCAGGGGTCGCCCCAGGTCGAGCAGGAGCGCCAGGAGTTCGTGGTGGTTCCGCTCCCGCGGCCAATGCTCGCGGGGCGAGTTCGAGAACAGGGCCGCGATCCGGTCGGCCATGGCGTGTGCCTCGTCGGCGACCGCGTCCAGTGTGGCCCGCTCCGCCCCCTTGCAGGCTCTGACCGCCAGGTCGAACGAGGACATGCCCAGCGGAACCGACCTCAGGAGCAGGGGGAGGGTGGTGGCGTTCCACACCTCCGGATGTTTCTCGAAGTGGCTGCGCACCCGGTGGTGGTACCGGCGGGGGCTCCCCGCGCGCGTCGTGTCGTCACCGTCGGAGACCGGCGGAAGGCTCGTGTTGGACCACACCACGAGCCGGGCCACGTCGTCGGTGTCGAGCCGCTCCAGGAGTTCGTCCAGGCCGGATTCGGGCCTGCGGCTCTTCACACCCCAGGACAGGAGTGGCGAGGTGGCGGGCAGGGCCGCGACCTCGCGCTCGAACTCGGTGACGAGGCCGGGCAGGTCGGGGGTGAAGAGGTCGGCGACCAGGCCGGTGGCCTCGGGGAGCAGGTCGTACTCCTCGGCCATCCGGTCAGCCCAGGCGCGGGCCTCAGGGGTGGGGGTCGGGGTCGGGGCGGTGTGGTTCATCGGAGCATTCCGTCTGGGCGGTCGGTGTGGCAAGGGACCCTAGCGCGGACCAGGGACACGTGTTCGACGCGCGAACGGGTGGGGGCGCTCCTCTTCCCGGCGGACCACTTGTGAATCTACGACGTAAAGGTGGTCCGTGTGTTCGCCACCACGGCAATTCACCAAAACCCCACCAGTCCCCAGCCGACCTCCGTACAGTGGTCCCACGCGGCTTCGCGCGACCGCCGGTGTGGGGCGGGTGGACGGTTGCCCCACACCGGTTGACCGATGGAGCCGCGCGCCCGGACCGAATCCGGGCGGGTGCGGCCCCGGTGGGCGCACCCGCGCGGGTGTCAGCGCGTCTTGACGATCGTGGCGATCAGGCCGGCGATGATCATCATCGACAGGCTCACGATCATGAGCACGACCGCGACGGTTCCGACATCGATCATGGAGTGTCCTTACGTTCGTCGTTTCCGGGCACCGTGCGTACGCGCGCCGACGCCCGACGCGCCAGTGCCGTGAACGGGTGCGGCGCGTACCCCTTCGTGGGGTCACCCTATCCCGGTGTCGCGGGGGTGGCGTGTCGGGGCGGTCGCGCTGACCAGGGGGCCCGGGGCCGACGGTGTGAGCCACGGCATCGGCGGGAGGAGTCGCCCCGGTGGTCGCGCAGGCGATCGGCTGGGGGCCGTTCCAGGGGTTCCGTCGACGTGCGCGGGTGGCCGGGGAGGTGCCCGGCCACCCGCGTGCCGGGTCTGGCCGCGGCGGGGCTTCCGTGGTGCGATGGAGGCATGGGCACACGCGGAGTCCTCATCGACATCGACGGCGTCCTCACCGTGTCGTGGCGGCCGATCCCCGGCGCGGCGCGCGCGCTGGAACAGCTGCGGAGCGCGGGCCTGCGCACCGTCCTGCTCACCAACACCACCTCCTGTACGCGCGCCTCGATCGCGCAGGCCCTGCGCGGTGCGGGGTTCGACGTGGCCGAGGACGAGGTGCTCACCGCGCCGACCGCGCTGGCCGCGTACCTGGCGGGGCACCATCCCGGAGCGCGGTGCCGTCTGGTCAACGACGGTGACATCCGGGCCGACCTGGAGGGCGTGGAGCTGGTCGAGGAGGACCCGGACCTGGTGGTCACCGGAGGGGCCGGGCCCGGGTTCGACTACGCCACGATGGACGCGGCCTTCAACGACCTGCGGTCGGGCGCGCGCCTGGTGGCCATGCACCGGAACATGTACTGGCGCACGGAGGAGGGCATGCGGCTCGACGCCGGCGCCTTCGTGGTGGCGCTGGAGCGGGCCGCCGGGGTGTCGGCCGAGGTGGTGGGCAAGCCGGCGGAGGCCTTCTTCACCGCGGCGCTGGAACGGTTGGGCCTGTCGGCGAAGGAGACGGCCATGGTGGGCGACGACGTCGTCAGTGACGTGCTCGCCGCCCAGCGGATGGGGATCAGGGGCGTGCTGGTGCGCACGGGGAAGTTCGAGGAGGGCGTGCTGGACAGGGTCGAGGGGGTGCCCGATCACGTGGTGGGGTCGTTCGCGGACGTGCCCGCGCTGCTGGGGGCGGACGAGGCTCCGTCCGACGCCGAGGCCCAGGACCGCTGATAGGCGTCGACCAGCCACCGGTCGGCCCAGGCGGTGTCGGCCGCCGGGGGAAGCTCGGAGGTCTCGCACAGTGCGGCGAGGCGTCGCTCCAGGTCGCGGGCGCGCTCCAGCGCCTCCCGCCGGGTGTGCTCGCCCCGGCGCAGGGCGCGCAGCCAGGACCGGTCGGGCTCGGGGATCGGCAGGGTGAGGCCGCCGGTCTCCATCAGTTCCACGCCCTGGAGGCCGAGTCGGACCATGTGGTAGGCGTACTTGGTGTCGAAGCCTTGACATCCTCCCCCGCCTGAAGGGCAGGGGATTCCAGCTACCGACTCAGGGCGAGTTGGATCGCTGGGGTTCACGGACGCTCGCAGACGTGTGTCTGGTCGTCCCTCCGGCACGACCCCCGAGGGGGTCGGAGCTTACGCCCTGCCCTGCCGCGACGTTGTTCGATGCGTTCAGGTCCGCGTTGCAGGTGAAACCGCAGTGGGAGCAGACGAACCGGGCTTGGCTCTCGCGCGAGTTCTTGTCGATCCACTTGCAGTCGCTGCACTGCAGACTGGTGTAGGCGGGCCGGACGTCCTCGACCCGCCCGGGAGCCTTGTGACCGGTGCGGGTACGCAGCATCCCCCACCCTTGGGCGAGGATCGCCCGGTTCAGCCCGGCCTTGGCGCGGACGTTGCGCCCCGGCTCGGCGACGGTTCCCCTGGCCGAGGCCGTCATGTTCTTTATCCGCAGCCCCTCGAACCGGATGGTGTCGAAGCCCCGGGCCAGGCGGGTGGAGGTCTTCTCCACCCAGTCCTTGCGCCGGTTCGCCTCCTGACGCCGGATCCGATTGGCCTTCGCCTGCTCGGCAGTCCGTTCGGGGCTGTTCCTGGGGGCGCGGGCGGCGCGGCGCTCGTGCTTGCGACGCCTGGTCCGCTCCTTCCCCGACAACTGGGGACAGTTCAGCGTTTGGCCGGTGGACAGGGCGGCGGTGATCACCACTCCCCGGTCCACCCCGACCACCGACCCGTCCCCCGGGGCGGGCGTGGGGTCGGGGACCACGGCGAAGCCGATGTGCCACTGGCCGTGCCGGTGGGTGACCCGGAACGACTTGGCGTCCGGCAGTCCGGGGCGGGTGTTGCGGAACTTCACCCACCCGCATCCGGGGATCTTGGCTTGTGCCCACTTCTTGTTGAGTCTCTGGACTGTCACACGGCGGTGGTGGACCTGCTTGCCTTTGGCGTTCAGGACCGGCTCGCCCTGGGGGGTGAACGCTGGGACGCGTCCGGTGCCGATGACGCGAAATCCCTCGTGGCGGTGCTTCTTACGCCTGCCCGGGTACCCGTGCGACCCGCCCAGGAAGTTAGACAGCGCCTGGTCGAAGTCCCGGAGGGCCTGCTGCTGGATGTCGGCGTTGCCGGAGGCCACCCAGTCGAAGTACTCCGCTGTCGTGGGGTCCATCCCGGTGGTGTCGGTCCGGCGGACCTCGGACATCATCCGGCACAGCCCAGCGGCGCGCGGCGGACGCTGGGTGCGGGCGCCGCCCTTGCGGTAGGTGGTGTTGACCTCCCAGGCCAGGTTCCAGGCGTGCCGGGCCTGCGCGCAGTGCTCGAAGAGTTGAGCTTCCTGCTCGCGGGTCGGGTGCAGCCGGAACCTGGACATGGCATCACTATAGCATTATTTTAGAATCAGTAAGGTTCTCTTTCGAGTCCGAACCGGGTTACCGTGGGGTCCATGAAGCAGATCTCGCTACGTCTGCCTGACGAACTTCACGCCGCGCTCAAAGACCTCGCGGAGCAGGAGGACCGGTCGCTGCACGCCCAGATCATCCGTATCCTCCGCCAGGCCACCGACAGTCCGCGCACCGCTCCCGTGGGGCGCGATTCACCCTCGGCCTGAAGGCCGGGGCACCCTCGCCCGAAATCGGTGGACGGCCTCCAGTTCGGGGCGGTTGGTGTGTCGGCCGCCGCGGGTGCCGTCCAGGCGTTCGCGTTGGGCGCGCAGGTAGCCGAGGAAGCGGCGGCCCGCCCGGCGGGAGAGCAGCCGGTGGCGGTGGGCGCGCAGTTCGCGGCCGAGGTCGGTGAGGGTGACGATCTCCGTCTCGGGGACGAAGAGCGGCAGCAGCACGGTGGGGTTGCCGTCCAGGGCCAGGCGGGTCCACTTGCGCAGGGAGTACACGGTCAGTTCGAGGTCGTCGGCGGCCGAGCGGACGTGGTCGGGCTGGGCGCGGTACATGTACTGCTCGAAGGTCCGCAGGCCGATGACGTACTCGGGTGGCTCCACACAGATCCCCATCTCGTCGCGGTCGCTGGCGCCGTCGACGGCGAGGCCGTGGACGGTGGAGCCGACCTGGCAGCGCAGGATGGTGGCGTGCTCGGCGATACGGGCGAAGGCGGGGTCGGAGTGCTTCACGGTCCTCCTCCACGGGTCCGGCGGCGAGCGGGGCGTGCGCACGGTAGCGCGGCCGGGTGGCCTGGCGCGACGGGTTTTCAGCGGTGTCGTGTGGGGCGTTTGTGCCGATATCGGCCACCGCGGACCCTTGCCGGGCGGGGGACCGGGGCCGTTTACTGGTCGGGCGCCGCCGGGTCCGGCGGCACCGCCGATCGACCGCAGAAAGCAGGACCGTGTCCGCCGATACCCCCAAGATCGACACCTCCATCCCCCACAACGCCCGTATCTGGAACTACTGGTTGGGCGGCAAGGACAACTACCCGGTGGACCGGGAGATGGGTGAGCAGATCCGTTCGTTCTTCCCCGAGATCGTGGACAACGCGGTGGCCGACCGCGGTTTCCTCGTCCGCGCGGTGACCTACCTGGCCAAGGAGGAGGGGGTGCGGCAGTTCCTCGACATCGGGACGGGGCTGCCCACCCACAACAACACCCACGAGGTCGCCCAGTCGGTGGCGCCGGAGGCGCGGGTGGTCTACGTGGACAACGATCCGCTGGTGCTCGCGCACGCCCGTGCCCTGCTGACCGGCAGTGAGAAGGGCGCCACCGCCTACGTGGACGCCGACCTGCGCGATCCCGACACCATCCTGTCGGAGGCGGAGCGGACGCTGGACTTCTCCCAGCCGGTGGCGCTCATGCTGCTGGGCGTGATCAACTTCGTCGACGACGACGCCGAGGTCCGTTCGATCCTGGACCGTCTTCTGGCCGCCCTGGCTCCGGGCAGCTTCCTGGTCGTCTCCCACCCCGTCGACGACATCGACCACGAGCGCGCCCACGAGGTCGCGGCGGCGTGGAACGAGAAGGGCACGCCCAAGCTGACGGTCCGGTCGGCGGCGGGGGTGCGGACGTTCTTCGACGGTCTGGAGCTGCTGGAGCCGGGTGTGGTCTCGTGCTCCCTGTGGCGGCCGGAGGACACCGAGGTGGGCGAGGTGCGCCCGGTGGCCGAGTACGGCGGCGTGGCCAGGAAGGGCTGACGCGGCGCCGTGCGCGTCCCCGCGCCGGCGGCCGGGGGCGGGCCGGGGTCGGTGGCCCGCCGGGTCCGGTCAGCGGGGGCGCTGGTCGATGATGCGGCGGAACTTGCCCACCGACCGTTCGATGCCCTCGGGGCCGACGACGTCGACGGCGACGCTGACGCCGACCCGGTCCTTGATGGCGGCCGCGAGGCGCTGGGCGAGGTCGGCGCGCTGCCGGTCGGTCCGGTCCGGGCGGGCCTCCGCGCGCACGGCCATCCGGTCCAGGCGTCCCTCGCGCGTGAGCACGAGCTGGAAGTGCGGGGCCAGGCCGTCCAGGCCCAGGACGATCTCCTCGATCTGGGTGGGGAAGACGTTGACGCCGCGCAGGATGATCATGTCGTCGCTGCGGCCGGTGACCTTGTCCATGCGGCGCATGGGGCGGGCGGTGCCGGGGCGCAGGGTGGTCAGGTCGCGGGTGCGGTAGCGGATGACGGGCATGGCCTCCTTGGTGAGGGAGGTGAAGGCCAGTTCGCCGTACTCGCCGTCGGGCAGGACCTCGTGGGTGACGGGGTCGAGGATCTCGGGCAGGAAGTGGTCCTCCCACACGTGCAGTCCGTCCTTGGTCTCCACGCACTCGTTGGCCACGCCGGGGCCCATGACCTCGGACAGGCCGTAGATGTCGACGGCGTGCAGGTCGAAGCGGTCCTCGATCTCCAGGCGCATCCGCTCGGTCCAGGGTTCGGCGCCGAAGATCCCGACCTTGAGCGAGGTCGTGCGCGGGTCGACGCCCTGGCGTTCGAACTCGTCGAGCAGGGTGAGCATGTAGCTGGGGGTGACCATGATGACGTCGGGCTGGAAGTCCTGGATGAGCTGGACCTGTTTGGCGGTCTGGCCGCCGGAGGCGGGGATGACCGTGCAGCCGAGCCGCTCGGCTCCGTAGTGGGCGCCCAGGCCGCCGGTGAAGAGCCCGTACCCGTAGGCGACGTGGACCTTGTGGCCGGGGCGGCCGCCCGCGGCGCGGATGGAGCGGGCCACGACGTCGGCCCAGTGGTCGATGTCCCGGCGGGTGTAGCCGACGACGGTGGGGCGTCCGGTGGTGCCGCTGGAGGCGTGGATGCGGCTGACCCGCTCCTGGGGCACGGCGAACATGCCGAAGGGGTAGTTGTCGCGCAGGTCGGCCTTGGTGGTGTGCGGGAAGTGCCGCAGGTCGGCCAGGGCCCTCAGGTCCTCGGGGCGGACCCCGGCCTGGTCGAACTTCTTCCGGTACAGGGGCACGTTCGTGTAGGCGTGCTCCAGGGTCCACTTCAGCCGCTCCAGTTGCAGGGCGCTCAGCTCGTCGACACTCATGCGCTCGGCCGGGTCCAGCAGGTCGGGCGCGGGCGCCTGGCCGAGGCGGGTGCGGGGGGCGGAACCGGTCGACCGCCGGATGGTGTCGTCGCTGGCCATGTGGGACTCTCCGTGTACCGTGCGCGGCGCGCCGCCGGATCGGACGCCTGGACGGGTGCGGCGGCGCGCGAGATGGGCGGTGGCCCGCCGCGGGGCGGGCCGACTTGCTTACTGACCGAACGTTCGGTTACTAATGCATTAAGGCAGTCTCCGGGCGGCCGTGTCAAGGAGAGGTGCCGATGAGTCCACACGTGGCGGTGGCGCACACCACCGCACTCAACATGGGAGGCCCCGCGTGAGCGACGTCTACCTGGTCGACGGGGTGCGCACCCCTCAGGGCCGCTACGGCGGCGCGCTGTCGGCCGTGCGACCGGACGACCTGGCGGCCACGGTCGTGGCCGAGGCCGTACGCAGGTCCGGAGTCCCCGGCGGCGCCGTGGACGAGGTCGTCCTCGGCGCCGCCAACCAGGCGGGCGAGGACAACCGCAACGTCGCCCGCATGGCGGCGCTGCTGGCGGGGCTGGACCCGAGCGTCCCGGGGTACACCGTCAACCGCCTGTGCGCCAGCGGCCTGACCGCGGTGGCCTCCGCGGCCCAGGCGATCCGCGCCGGTGAGGCCGACGTGGTCGTGGCGGGCGGCGTGGAGTCGATGACCCGCGCCCCCTGGGTCATGGCCAAGCCCGGCAGCCCCTGGGCCAAGCCCGGCGAGGTCGCCGACACCTCCCTCGGCTGGCGCTTCACCAACCCGAGGTTCGCCGCCCACGACGCCCAGGCGCCGACGGACGCCGCGCCGAACGACCTGCGCTACACCCTGTCCATGGGCGAGACCGCCGAGGAGGTCGCCGTCCTGGAGGGGCTGACCCGCCAGGAGTGCGACGCGTTCGCGCTGCGCAGCCACCGGCGGGCGGTCGCCGCGGCCGAGGCCGGGCGCTTCGACCGCGAGATCGTCCCCGTGGCGGTCACCGGCCGCAGGGGCGCCACCCACGAGGTCACCGCGGACGAGGGCCCCCGCCCCGACACCGACGAGGTCTCCCTGGCCAGGCTGCGCCCGGTCTTTCGCGAGGGGGGCATCGTCACGGCGGGCAACTCCTCGTCCCTGTCCGACGGCGCGTCCGCCCTCGTACTGGCCAGTGCCGAGGCGGTCGAGCGGCACGGACTGACCCCGCGCGCCCGCGTCGTGGCCTCGGCCTCGGCCGGGGTGCCCCCGCAGATCATGGGCCTGGGTCCGGTGCCCGCCACGGAGAAGGTGCTCGCCCGCGCCGGGTGGGCGCTCGACGAGGTCGGTTCCGTGGAGCTCAACGAGGCCTTCGCCGCCCAGTCCCTGGGCGTCGTGCGGCGGCTCAAGCTGGACCCCGAGCGCGTCAACGCCGACGGGGGAGCGATCGCTCTGGGCCACCCTCTGGGCAGCTCCGGCGCCCGCATCCTGGTCACCCTGGTGAACCGCATGGAGCGCGAGGACACCCGGCGCGGTCTGGCCACCCTGTGCGTGGGTGTGGGCCAGGGAGCCGCCCTCCTGGTCGAGCGGGTCTGAGGGGGAGTCCGATGAGCGACGTCGACGACGGCATCGCGGGCGGGGGCGGCGACTTCGCGACGCTGCGCGTGGACTGGCGCGAGGACCGCGTCGTGGTGGAGCTGTGCCGCCCGCGGGCGCGCAACGCCATCAACGGGACGATGATCGCCGAGCTGCACGAGGTGTGCGCCCGGGTGGAGGCCGACCCCCGGCCCCTGCTGCTCACCGGGCACGGCGACGTGTTCGCGGGCGGCGCCGACATCGCCGAACTGCGCGAACGCGGCCGGGAGGAGGCCCTGGCCGGGATCAACAGCCGCCTGTTCGAACGCCTGCACCGGCTGCGGGTCCCCACCGTCGCGGCCGTGCACGGCTACGCCCTGGGCGGCGGCGCCGAACTCGCCTACGCGTGCGACGTCCGTCTGGCCACGCCCGCCGCCGTGTTCGCCCAACCCGAGCCGGGCCTGGGCATCATCGCCGGAGCGGGCGCCTGCTGGCGGCTGCGGGAGCTGGTCGGGCTGTCCGTGGCCAAGCAGGTCCTGCTGGGCGGGTTCCGGCTGGACGCCGGGGCGGCCCTGAGACACGGCCTGGTCGCCGAGATCGTGCCCGCCGAGGAGCTGAGGGACCGGGCACACGCCCTCATCGACCGCATGGCCGCCTCCTCCGCGCTGGCCCTGCGCCTGACCAAGATGGTCCTGGACGCCGACGGCGCCCACCCGATCGCCGACGACCTGACCCAGGCCGTGCTGTTCGAGGGCGCCGACAAGCACGACCGGATGACCCGTTTCCTGGAGAGGAAGAAACCTTGAGCAGCACCGACACGGGCGTGCCCGGGACCGTCGCCGTCATCGGCGGCGGCACCATGGGCGCGGGGATCGTCCAGCAGTTCCTCACCGCGGGCGCGGACGTGGTGCTGGTCGAGGCCACCGACGCGGCCGCCGAGGCGGGCCGGGGCCGGGTGGCCGCCGGGCTGGACAGGGCGCGCGAGCGCGGCCGGATCGACGCCGAACCCGCGGCCTACCTGGCGCGGCTGTCCACCGCCGCCGACACCGCCCGCATCCCCGCCGACGCCGGGCTGGTCGTCGAGGCGGTCCCGGAGCGGACCGACCTGAAGATCGCGGTGCTCACCGCCGCCGAGGCCGCCGTCGGCGGGGAGACCGTCCTGGCCTCCAACACCAGCTCGCTGTCGGTGACCGACCTGGCCGCCGCGCTCCGGCGGCCCGGCCGGTTCCTGGGCACCCACTTCTTCAACCCCGTCCCCGCCTCCAGGCTGGTGGAGATCGTCACCGCCCCGGACACCGACGCGGCGGTCGTGACCGCGGTGCGCGGCTGGGTGGCCGCCCTGGGCAAGACCGAGATCGTGGTCCGCGACGCGCCCGGGTTCGCCACCAGCCGTCTGGGCGTGGCGCTGGGCCTGGAGGCGATCCGCATGGTGGAGGAGGAGGTGGCCTCGCCCACCGACATCGACACCGCCATGGAGCTGGGCTACCGGCACCCGATGGGCCCGCTGCGCCTGACCGACCTGGTGGGCCTGGACGTGCGGCTGGCCATCGCCGAACACCTGGCCGAGGAACTCGGGGACCGGTTCGAGCCGCCCGCCCTGTTGCGCCGTATGGTCGCCGAGGGAAGGCTCGGTCGCAAGACGGGGCGCGGTTTCCACACCTGGGACGAGGGAGACGAGGCGTGAGCGAACACAGGGCGGCGGAGTTCGACGAGGCCGACGGGCTGGCCACGGTGCGCCTGCACCGACCGGCGCTGACACGGCGGGTCAAGGAGGACCTGCTGGCGGCGCTGCGCGCGGCGGCGGACTCCGGGACCGCGCGGGCGGTGCTGCTGCTGGGGTCGGACCGGGCGTTCTGCGTCGGCCAGGACCTGGCCGAGCACGCGCGGACCCTGAAGGAGGCCCCCGGGCAGGCGCTGACCACCGTGCGCGAGCACTACAACCGGATCGTGCTGGCGATGGAGGACATCCGCGTGCCGGTCGTGGTGGGCGTCGGCGGGGCGTGCGTGGGCGCGGGGCTGGGTTTCGCGCTGGCCGGGGACGTGCGGATCAGTGCCCGCCGGGCGAAGTTCGGCACGGCGTTCACCGGGATCGGTCTGGCCTCGGACTCGGGGCTGGCCTACCGTCTGGTGCGCTCGCTGGGCCAGGCGAGGGCGATGGAGCTGATGCTGCTGGGCGAGACGGTCGGCGCCGACCGCGCGCTGGAGCTGGGGCTGGTCACGGAGGTCGTGGACGACGACGCCTGGGAGAAGCGCGCCCGCGAGGTGGCCGCGCGACTGGCGTCGGGCCCCACACTCGCGTTCACGGCGGCCAAGCGCGAGGTGCGCGCGGCGGCCGCGGGCACCCGTGAGCTGCCCTCCCTGCTGGAGGAGGAGGCCGAGTTGCAGAACCGGCTGGGCGTGACCGCCGACCACGTCGGCGCGGTGAACTCCTTCCTCGACAAGGAGGCGCCGGCCTTCACCGGTCGCTGACCTGCCCGGTCCGGCCGTCCGGGGGCTTGCCCGGGCGGCCGGACCGGTGGATACTAATTACTGACCGAACGTTCGGTTATGAATGGGGAGCCAACCATGTCCACCGTGACGGCCCAGGCGCCGCCCGAGGGCGCCGACGTCCGCCAGGCGGAGTTCGACGGCAGGATCGCCGCCGACCAGCGCATCGAACCGCGCGACTGGATGCCCGACGGGTACCGCAGGACGCTGGTGCGCCAGGTGTCCCAGCACGCCCACTCGGAGATCATCGGCATGCAGCCCGAGGGCGACTGGATCGCGTCGGCGCCCAGCCTGCGCCGCAAGGCGATCCTGCTGGCCAAGGTCCAGGACGAGGCCGGGCACGGCCTGTACCTGTACGCGGCCGCCGAGACGCTCGGCGTGGACCGCGCCGATCTGACGCGGCGGCTCATCGAGGGCCGCCAGAAGTACTCCTCGATCTTCAACTACCCGTCGCTGACCTTCGCCGACGTCGGCGTGATCGGCTGGCTGGTGGACGGGGCGGCGATCTGCAACCAGGTGCCGCTGTGCCGCAGCTCCTTCGGGCCCTACGCCCGCGCCATGGTGCGCATCTGCAAGGAGGAGTCCTTCCACCAGCGCCAGGGCTACGAGCTGCTCATGCGCATGATGGAGGGCACGGAGGCCCAGCGCGCGATGGTGCAGGACGCGGTCGACCGCTGGTGGTGGCCCTCGCTGATGATGTTCGGCCCGCCCGACGCCGACTCGCCCAACACCGCCCAGTCCATGGCCTGGCGGATCAAGCGCGACACCAACGACGACCTGCGCCAGAAGTTCGTCGACATGACCGTCCCCCAGGCCGAGCGGCTGGGCGTGAGCCTGCCCGACCCGGAGCTGGTCTGGAACGAGGAGCGCGGCCACCACGACTTCGGCGAACCCGACTGGGTGGAGTTCAGACAGGTCGTCTCCGGCAGCGGACCCAGGAACGCCGAACGGATCGAGCGCCGCCGCGCCGCGCACGAGAAGGGCGCGTGGGTCCGCGAGGCCGCCACCGCCTACGCCCGCAAGCACGACCAGGAGGCCACGGCATGAGCAGCGACACGGTCCCCGCGCGCCCGGAGTGGCCGCTCTACGAGGTCTTCGTCCGGGGCAAGCGCGGACTCAACCACGTCCACGTCGGCTCCCTGCACGCCCCCGACGACCGCATGGCCCTGCACAACGCGCGCAACCTCTACACGCGCCGCAACGAGGGCGTGAGCATCTGGGTCGTGCGCGCCGAGCACATCACCGCGTCCAGCCCCGACGAGAAGGACCCCTTCTTCGACCCCAGCGGCGACAAGGTGTACCGGCACCCCACCTTCTACCCCATCCCCGACGATGTCCCGCACATCTGAGCGGACGCCCGGGCGGGCGCCCGCCGAGGCCGGGGGCGACGGGACGAGACCGAGGAAAGCATGAGTGGCGACAACATCTACACGGCCCTGAGCGAGGAGCACGGCGGCGACGCCCGCTGGGCCTTCGGGACCGGGTTCACCGACGCCCTCGCGGGCGTGGACACCACCCTGCCCGAGGGGGTGGACGGCGCCGACCTGGCGCTGTACTGCCAGATGCTCGGTGACGACGCGCTCGTCCAGGCGCAGCGGCTCGTGCACTGGGTGACCGACGCCCCCGAACTGGAGGAGGAGGTCGCCCTGGCCAACATCGCGTTGGACCTGCTCGGCCAGGCGCGGCTGCTGCTCTCGCGGGCCGGACAGGCCGACGGCACCGGCCGCGACGAGGACGCCTTCGCCTTCCACCGGTCGGTGGGCGAGTTCCGCAACGTGCACCTGGCCGAGGCGCCCCGGGGCGACTTCGCGCGGGCGATCGTCACTCTCCTGGTGCTCTCCAGCGCCCGGCTGGCCGTGTTCACCCGCCTGGCCGACAGCCGCGATCCCGTCCTGGCCGCGATCGCCGCCAAGGCCGTGCACGAACTCGCCTACCACCGGGAGTACGCGGTGTCCTGGGCTCTGCGCCTGGGCGACGGAACCCCCTACTCCCACGAACGCGCGGCCGAGGCCGTGGCCGACGTGTGGCCGCTGACCGGCGAGCCGTTCGCCACCCACCCCGTCGAGGCGAGGCTGGCCGCCCAGGGAGCGGCCGTGGACCCGGCGACCGTGCGCGCCGAGGTGCACGACGTCCTCACCCAGGTCCTGACGACCGCCACCCTCGACGCGCCGCCCGCGTTCCCCGAGCCCGCCGTGGCCGGGCGCGACGGCGTCCACACCCCCGACCTGGCCCCCCTCCTGGACGAGCTCCAGAAGGTGGCCCGCGAGCACCCGGAGGCGACATGGTGACCACGACCAGGGAGCAGGCGCGCGACCGCGCCCGGGCGGCGGCCGCCGCGGTCACCGACCCCGAACTGCCCATGCTCACCCTCGCCGACCTGGGCATCCTGCGGGAGGTGGCGGTGGAGGGCGACGGCACCGTCGCGGTGTGGATCACGCCCACCTACACCGGCTGCCCGGCCATCGCCGAGATGCGCGCGGACGTCGACCGTGCCGTGCGCGCGGCCGGGTTCGAACGGGTCGAGGTGCGCACGGCGCTGGCCCCGGCCTGGAGCACCGACTGGATCACCGACGAGGGCAGGCGCAAGCTCGCCGAGCACGGCATCTCGCCGCCCGGGAGCGCGCCCCGCCGCGCGTCGGGGCCGGTCCCGCTGACCCTGTCACCCACCCGGACCGTTCCGCGCTGCCCGCGCTGCGGGACCGCCGACACCGAGGAGCTGTCCCGGTTCGGTGCGACCTCCTGCCGGTCGCTGCACCGCTGCCGTTCCTGCCTCGAACCCTTCGAGCACGTCAAGGAGGTCTGATGACCACGACCGCCACCGAGACCGCGCCGCCGCGCCGGGGCGCCGCGTTCCACCGGCTGCGGGTGGCCGACGTCGAGCGGCTGTGCGACGACGCCGTCGCCGTCACCTTCGACGTGCCCGACCACCTGGCCGGGGAGTACGCCTTCGCTCCCGGGCAGTCGCTGACCCTGCGCCGCGTCGTGGACGGGGTGGAGGAGCGCCGCAGCTACTCCGTCTGCTCGGCCGCGGGCCAGGCTCCCCGGGTGGGTGTGCGCCTGGTGCCGGGCGGACTGTTCTCCTCCTGGCTCGTCAACGAGGTGCGGCCGGGGGAGGAGATCGAGGTCGGCGCCCCCACGGGTCGGTTCTGCCCCGACCTGACCGTCTCCGGGCGGCACGTCATGGTCGCCGCCGGGTCGGGCGTCACGCCGATGCTGTCGATGGCGGCTTCCCTGCTGCGCGCCACCGACTCCCACGTGGTGCTGCTGTACGGCAACCGGCGCAGCGACACCGTGATGTTCGCCGACGATCTGGCCGACCTCAAGGACGCGTTCGGCCCGCGCTTCGAACTCGTCCACGTACTCTCCCGCGAGCCGCGCGAAACCGAGCTGTTCACCGGCCGGTTGGACGCCGCCAAGCTGGAGGAGCTGCTCGACACGGTGGTGGCCGCCGACCCCGGCGACCACTGGTGGCTGTGCGGGCCCTACGCGATGGTGACCGACGCCCGGAAGGTGCTGCGCGGGCGCGGTGTGCCGGGTGAGCGCGTGCACCAGGAGCTGTTCTTCGTCGAGGGCGACGAACCGCCGCCGCGGACGCGCCACGAGGAGCCCGGTGTGGAGGGCCCGGCCAGCGAGGTCACGGTCGTCCTGGACGGGCGCACCACCACCCTGACCCTGCCGCGCGGTGTGCCGGTCCTGGACGCGGCCCAGCGCTACCGCCCGGACCTGCCCTTCGCCTGCAAGGGCGGTGTGTGCGGGACGTGCCGGGTGAAGGTGTGCGACGGACGGGTGCGGATGCTGCGCAACTACGCCCTGTCCGAGGAGGAGGTCGAGGCCGGGTACGCGCTCTCCTGCCAGTCGCTGCCCGAGACCGACGCCGTGACCGTGGACTTCGACTCGTGAACGGAATCGGGGAGGCCCCCGGGGGCAACGAGACCGCGCGGCGGATGTTCGAGGCCGACCAGGCGTCCAAGAACCTGGGGATGCGGCTGGTGGAGGCCGGGCCGGGCACGGCGACGGTCGAGATGACCGTGGGGCCGCTGATGGTCAACGGGCACGGCATCGCGCACGGCGGGTTCGTGTTCACGTTGGCCGACACCGCGTTCGCGTGCGCCTGCAACCGGGACGGGCGCGGGGTGACGGTGGCCTCGGGCGCCGACATCACCTTCGTGGCCCCGGTCCACGAGGGCGAGGTGCTGGTGGCCACGGCCGTGGAGCGGGTCGCCTACGGGCGCAACGGCGTGGTCGACGTGACCGTCCGCCGCGGCGAGGACGTCGTCGCCGAGTTCCGGGGACGCAGCCGCACGCTCAACGGCGGGTGAGCGACCGCGCGCGTGGGGCCGGGCCGCGAGGGCCCGGCCCCACGGGTGTCCCGGGAGCGAACGGTGCGCGAGGAGAGGCCCCGCCGGTGCGGCGGACATGCGCCAGGAGGCGAACACGAGGTCACGGCCGCGTATCGAAGCCCCCGGCCCCGGAACGCACGCGCCGTCCCCGTCGTCTGTCCACGTGGCATGTCACCGCACACCGAGGAGGCCGCGATGCGGCGGATCCCACGTCATCGCATCATCGCCGGAGTGGCACTGGGAGCGCTCCCCCTGCTCCTGTCCACCGGCTGTTCGTTCAACTTCAGCGTCGGCGGCCCCTCCGCCGTCGACGCCGACCAGGTCGCCGAACGTTCGAGCGAGATGCTCGCCGAGGAGATCGGCCAGACCCCTGACGACCTGACCTGCTCCGAGGACCTCCCCGCGGAGGTGGGCGCCGAGATCCGCTGCGAGCTCACCCACGGCGGCGAGACCCTCGGCGTGACCGTCACGACGACCTCCGTCGACGGCGACGACGTCCAGTGGGACGTGCAGGTCGACGAGGCCCCCACCCACGACACCGCGAGCGAGGGCACCTCCGGTGATGAGACCGCTGGCGGCGACACCGGCGTGGCGAACGGTGGCACCGTTCCCGCCGAACAGGTCGCCCAGCAGTCGTCCGCCCAGCTGGAGGCGACGGTCGGTCAGGCCCCCGACGACTTCACCTGCCCCCAGGGCCTCCCCGCGCAGGTGGGCGCCGAGATCCGCTGCACCCTCGTGGACGGCGGTGTGAACTACGGCGTGACCGTCACGACGACCTCGGTCGACGGGGACAACGTCCAGTGGGACATCCAGGTCGACGAGCAGCCCATGTAGCGCCCGGCGGCATCCGGGCTCTCCAGCCCCCCGGACATAGCTGTGGCCCGCGTCCCCCAACGCGGGCCACAGCGTGCGCGGCCAGTGTGCACTGAGTGCGGTCCGGCCGCTGGGAAGGCGGGTGGGCGTCTGAGTACGTGTCGGTAACCCCCATTGCCGACACGGGCACCAGCACCCGCGCATGGATTGTGTGAGCGCCTCGTGAAGAGTGGGTGGACGGGGTCTTCCGGGGTCCTGTGGGGCGCTTCACCTGTGAGAACGCTTCGTACAGGTCCAGTGTTCCCTACGCCGGGGCCGATTTTCGTCCCCGACGGTAAAAACGGGGTGCGGAGTGGTCCACGGCTCCCTATGCTGCTCATCCGATCGGTGTGAGGGAGGTGGCGGTGTGCGCGACGTGTTGACGCTGTGGCGTCCGACGGGCCCCGAGGAGTTGGCTCTGGTCCGGGAGTCCGGATGGCGCCAATGGCCCCCTCGCCTACCGGAACAGCCCATCTTCTACCCTGTGCTGAACGAGGACTACGCGGTCCGCATCGCCCGCGACTGGAACCTGCCCCGCGACGGCGAGGGCCACGTCACGCGGTTCCACGTGGACGCGGCCTTCGCCGCCCGGTATCCGGTGCGTCAGGCCGGCGGCCGGACGATCCTGGAGCTGTGGGTGCCCGCCGAGGAGCTGTCCGAGTTCAACGCGCACCTCGTGGGGCCGATCGAGCTGGTGCGTTCGTTCCTGCCCGGCTGAGGACGTCGAGGACCTCGCCGAGGGCGTCGGCCAACACGACGGGCTCGCGGTCGGCCGGAGCGCGGTCGGTGTCGTCGTGGGTGTTCCGGTGCTGGTGGGGGACGTGCCGTCGAGGGTCGAGGGTGGTGGCCATGGGGGGTGTCGGGCGCCCGGTCGGGCGGTCGGCGCCCTCCTCCTTCTCCTGTGCTCTCCAGCCGCGCTCGGCCGCGATGACTCCCGGTGACCGTCGCGGTATCCGCCACTGTCAGGGATAGCACGTTTCGGTGACGTTCAGTGGATACGGAGCGTGCCTGTGGGTGAACGCCCGCCCGCCGGCCCGTGGGGAATACCGCGGTGGGGGCCGCTGTTCGGCATGATAGTTTCGCTAGAAACTACTTCTTTGGAAGCTAACTTGGGAGCGGGCCATGCAGTTCGGAGTCTTCACGGTCGGCGACGTGACCACCGACCCCACCACCGGGCGCACGCCCACGGAGGCCGAGCGCATCAAGGCCATGGTCACCATCGCCCTCAAGGCCGAGGAGGTCGGCCTCGACGTCTTCGCCACGGGTGAGCACCACAACCCGCCGTTCGTGCCCTCGTCGCCGACCACCATGCTCGGCTACGTCGCCGCGCGCACGACCGACCTCGTCCTGTCCACGTCCACCACGCTGATCACCACGAACGACCCGGTCAAGATCGCCGAGGACTTCGCCATGCTGCAGCACCTGGCGGACGGACGCGTGGACCTGATGATGGGCCGGGGCAACACCGGCCCGGTCTATCCGTGGTTCGGCCAGGACATCCGCCAGGGCATCCCGCTGGCCCTGGAGAACTACAACCTCCTGCACCGGCTCTGGCGCGAGGACGTCGTCGACTGGGAGGGCAGGTTCCGCACCCCGCTGCAGGGCTTCACCTCCACCCCGCGCCCGCTGGACGGCGTGCCGCCGTTCGTCTGGCACGGCTCCATCCGCAGCCCGGAGATCGCCGAACAGGCCGCCTACTACGGCGACGGCTTCTTCCACAACAACATCTTCTGGCCCGCCACCCACACCAAGCGGCTCATCTCCCTGTACCGCCGCCGTTTCGAGCACTACGGCCACGGCACCGCCGACCAGGCCGTCGTCGGGCTGGGCGGGCAGGTGTTCATGCGCAGGAACTCCCAGGACGCCGTCCGCGAGTTCCGGCCCTACTTCGACAACGCGCCGGTCTACGGCGGCGGCCCCTCCCTGGAGGAGTTCACCCGGGAGACCCCGCTGACCGTGGGCAGCCCCCAGGAGGTCATCGACCGCACCCTGGGCTTCCGCGACTCCTTCGGCCACTACCAGCGCCAGCTCTTCCTCATGGACCACGCGGGCCTGCCGCTCAAGACCGTCCTGGAACAGCTGGACCTCCTCGGTGAGGAGGTCGTGCCCGTGCTGCGCCGCGAGTTCGCCTCCGGCCGACCCGCCCACGTCCCCGACGCGCCCACCCACGCCTCCCTGCTGGCCGCCCGGCAGGAGGCCGACCCGACCCAGGAGGCCGTTCGATGACCGTCCGCTCGATCGTCACCGTCACGGCGGGGCTGAGCACCCCGTCCTCCACCCGCCTGCTCGCCGACCGGCTGACCGCCGCCACCGCGGAGGCGCTGGACGAGCGCGGCGTGCGGGCCGAGACCCGCCTCGTGGAGCTGCGCGAGGTCGCCCACGACATCGTGAACACCATGACCACCCGCGTGCCCACGGGGCGACTGCGCGAGGTTCTGGAGCGGGTGGCCGCCGCCGACGGCGTCATCGCGGTCAGTCCGGTGTTCAACGCCTCCTACAGCGGTCTGTTCAAGTCCTTCTTCGACGTGGTCGACCCCGAGGCCCTGGACGGAAAGCCCGTGCTGGTCGGAGCCACCGGGGGCAGTCCCCGGCACTCGCTGGTCCTCGACCACGCGCTGCGGCCGATGTTCACCCACACGCGTTCGACCGTGGCGCCGACCGGGGTGTACGCGGCCTCGGAGGACTGGGGATCGGGCGAGGGCGGCGGCCGTGAGCTGACCGAGCGGATCGGGCGCGCGGCCCGCCAGCTGGCGGCGCTGGCGATCGACCACGCGCCCGCGGGCCGCGACGGCTTCGAGGATCCCGTCTCCTTCGACGAGCTGATGAGCGGCCTGGGCCGGTGACGGCCGCCCAGGCCCCCCGGGCCGGGTAGGGGAGCCACGACCCTGCCCGGCCCGTTCCGCCTCCGGCCTCCGCCGGGGACGGTGCTGGACGGACGGCCTACCGGACATCACTTCTTCATGGGGTGTTTACACGCGGACCCATCGTGACTACGCTCATGGGAGCGCTCCCGAACGTGGGGCGAATCACAGGCGACGCCATGGTCCTCCGTGGGCGCCTGTCCTCGCCTTTCGAATGGGAGCGCTCCCAGGACCTTCTCCCCATGCCGACTCCGAGGCCGCCGCCATGCCCCCTCCGCCCGGAACCGTCGACGACCCCCGGCCGATCAGGCCCACCGCCCGCGCGCCCCCCGTGCCCGTGCTCGCCCGAAACCTGATGGAACCACCCCCGACCATGAGGAAAGAGCAGATGAGCACATCCAGACGCGCACCGGCGCCAGGTCCGGTCGCACGACGCGGCATCGCCGCGACGACCGCCGTCCTCCTCGGCGGCGCACTGGCCGCTGTCACCCTCCCCACGTACGCCAGCGCCGCCACCGAGTGCGAGGTCGACTACCGGATCGCGAACGACTGGGGTTCGGGCTTCACCGCGGACGTGGAGATCTCCAACCTCGGCGACCCCGTCGACGGCTGGGAACTGAGCTGGGACTTCGACGGGGACCAGCGGATCACCAACATGTGGAACGCGACCCACACCCAGTCCGGCGCGACCGTGACCGCCGCCAACGTGGGGCACAACGGCTCCGTCGGCACAGGGGCCAGCGTGTCCTTCGGCTTCCAGGGCACCTACGGCGACGACAACCCGGTTCCGACCGCGTTCACCCTCAACGGCACGGTGTGCCAGGGCGAGGTCGACCCGGACCCCACGGACGACCCCACCGACGAGCCCACCGACCCGGACCCCACGCCGGGTGAGCGCGTCGACAACCCCTACGTCGGCGCGGACGTCTATGTCAACCCGATCTGGTCGGCCAACGCCGCGGCCGAGCCCGGCGGCGACGCCGTGGCCGACGAGCCCACCGGGGTCTGGCTGGACCGGATCAGCGCCATCGAGGGCAACGACAGCCCCACCACGGGCGAGATGGGCCTGCGCGACCACCTCGACGAGGCGCTGGCACAGGCCGGCGGCCAGCCCCTGGTCTTCCAGCTCGTCGTCTACAACCTGCCCGGCAGGGACTGCGCCGCGCTCGCCTCCAACGGCGAGCTCGGCCCCGACGAGATCGACCGGTACAAGGACGAGTACATCGACCCGATCGCCGACATCCTCGCCGACTACGAGGACACCGAACTGCGCGTCGTCACCACGGTCGAGATCGACTCGCTGCCGAACCTGGTGACCAACGTCGGCTCCCGGCCCACGGCCACCCCCGAGTGCGACGTGATGCTGGCCAACGGCAACTACGTCGAGGGCGTGGGGTACGCCCTGGCCACGCTCGGCGCCATCGACAACGTCTACAACTACGTCGACGCCGGCCACCACGGCTGGATCGGCTGGGACGACAACTTCGGCGCCTCGGCCCAGCTGTTCCACGAGGCGGCCAACGCCGCCGGGGCCACCCCCGACGACGTGCACGGATTCATCGCCAACACGGCCAACTACTCGGCTCTGGAGGAGCCCTACATCGACGTGGACGGAGTGATCGGCGGCGCGCTGGTCCGCCAGTCCTCCTGGGTGGACTGGAACCGCTACGCCGACGAGCTCTCCTTCGCCCGGGCGCTCCGGGAGGAGCTGGTCGGCCTCGGGTTCGACGACGGCATCGGCATGCTCATCGACACCTCCCGCAACGGCTGGGGCGGCGACGGGCGTCCGACCGCGCCGAGCTCGTCCAACGACGTCGACACCTACGTGGAGCAGAGCCGGATGGACCGGCGCATCCACGTCGGCAACTGGTGCAACCAGGCCGGAGCCGGGCTGGGGGAGCGCCCGCAGGCCGCTCCCGCGTCGGGGATCGACGCCTACGTGTGGATGAAGCCGCCGGGTGAGTCCGACGGCTCCAGCGAGGAGATCCCCAACGACGAGGGCAAGGGCTTCGACCGCATGTGCGACCCGACCTACGAGGGCAACCCGCGCAACGGCCACAGCATGAGCGGCGCCCTGCCGAACGCCCCGCTCTCCGGCCACTGGTTCTCCGAGCAGTTCCAGGAGCTGCTGGCCAACGCCCACCCGTCCGTCGACTGATCCCGCCGGGGTCCGCGCTGGCCCCGGCACATCCCGGGTGAGCCGCTCGGCCGCGGGCGGCTCACCGACAGGGACCCGGCCCCCGGGACACGAGGCGGCCGCGGATACCGCCCGCGGCGCCTCCGTCTGGTCAGACGACGTCGTCCCACCGCCTTTCCGAAGGGAGACGCCTTGCCACCCCCCACACCCCCGCGCCTGCTCGCCGTCCTCAGTGCGGTCCTCGTCCTCGTCGCGGCCCTCGTGGTCCACGCACTGCCCGCGCGGGCCGACGCGGGATTCCGTGTCGAGGACGGCCGCCTGGTCGACGCCGCGGGCAACGACTTCGTCATCCGGGGCGTCAGCCACGCCCACACCTGGTACCCGCAGGAGGCCGGATCCCTCGCCGACATCAAGTCCCTCGGCGCCAACGCGGTGCGGGTCGTGCTCAGCAGCGGCGACCGCTGGACCGAGAACGACGCCGGGGACGTGGCCGACGTCGTCGACCGGTGCGTGGCCAACCGGTTGATCTGCGTCCTGGAGGTGCACGACACCACCGGGTACGGGGAGCAGGCGGGCGCCGCCACCCTGGACCAGGCGGTCGACTACTGGCTGCGCGTCCGCGACGCCGTGGAGGGCCGGGAGGAGCACGTCCTGGTCAACATCGGAAACGAGCCCTTCGGCAACGACGAGGCGGCCAACGAGCACTGGGCCGGTGACACCAGCCGGGCGATCGACCGCCTGCGCGACGCCGGGTTCGACCACACGCTGGTGGTCGACGCCCCCAACTGGGGCCAGGACTGGCGGGGGACCATGCGGAGGGAGGCCCAGGGCGTCTTCGACTCCGATCCGCACGCCAACACCGTCTTCTCGGTGCACATGTACGGCGTGTACGAGCAGGAGTCGACCGTCGTCGACTACATGGAGTCCTTCGTCGACGCCGGGCTGCCGCTGATCGTCGGCGAGTTCGGCCACGACCACAGCGACGGCGACCCCGACGAGGCCGCGGTCATGGAGCACGCCCAGCGGCTGGGGCTCGGCTACGTCGGCTGGTCCTGGAGCGGGAACAGCGGCGGGGTCGAGTACCTGGACATGGTCGAGGACTTCGACGCCACCCGGCTCACGCCCTGGGGCGAGCGGATCTTCCACGGCCCCGACGGCATCGCCGAGACCGCGGTCGAGGCGCCGGTCTACGGAGGCGGGGGCGGACCCACCGATCCGCCCACGGACGGCCCCACCGGTCCTCCGGCCGACGCGGACTGCACGGCCGCGTACGCCGTGGTCCGCGAGTGGCAGGGCGGCTTCCAGGCGGAGGTCGCCGTCACCGCCGGCGCCGACCTGGACGGGTGGACCGTGCGGTGGTCCCTGCCCGCGGGGGAGGGGATCGCACAGGTCTGGAACGCCGCCGTCTCCACCAGCGGGTCCCGGGTCACGGCGGTCGACGCCGGGTACAACGCCGTCCTGCCCGAGGGCGCGACCACCGCCTTCGGCTTCACCGGAACCCGGCAGGGCCCCGCCGAGGTCCCTGGACTCGCCTGCGACGCCGGTTCCTGACCGGGACCGCGACCGCCCCGGACCGGCGCTCCAGGGCGGTCCGGCGGTGTCCGAACGCTGTTCGGTAGCGTGTGCGCATGGACTCAGTCAGCGTGTACACCAGCTGCCAGAACAGGCTTCTGGACCTGGCCGCCGAACTCACGGCCGACCAGCTCGCCACCCCCGTTCCCGCCTGCCCCGCCTGGGACGTGCGCCAGACCTACGCCCACCTGGCGGGGATCAGCGTCGACGTCGCGCACAGGGACCTGACTCCGCCCTCCGACGACGAGGCGACCGCCCGCCAGGTCGCCGAGCGCGCCGACGACGACCTGCCCGCGATCTGCGACGAGTGGCGCGCGGCCACGCCCGCCCTTCTGACGGTCGTCGCCCGCCAGACCGGGGCGCGCTACGCCCTGCCCGCGCTCGACGTGTGGCACCACGAGAACGACCTGCGCGGTGCCCTGGGGATGGCGCCCCAGACCGAGTACGCCGACCAGCTCGCCGACTTCGTCCTGCGCGGCCTCGCGCGCGCTTGGGACGACGCCCTTCCCGGGGTGCGCGTGGTGGGCGCCGACACCGGTCAGGAGTGGCGGCTGGGCGGTGGGGAGGAACTGGAGCTGCGGGCCGGCGTCTTCGAACTCGCCCGGGCTCTGACCGGCCGCCGCAGCATCGCCCAGATCACCGCCATGGACTGGTCCGGCGACCCGTCGGCCGTGGCCGGTCGCCTGCCGACCCTGCCCGCGCCGGACCGGGACCTGGACCTCTGACCGCGCGGCCGCCCGGGCGGGGAACCCTCGCTCCGGGCGGTTCGGCGGTGGCTCAGGGGCGGTAGGGCAGGCGTTCGAGCGCGCTGACCTCGCCCAGCGCGGACCACTCGTCGCGGCCCAGGCGCGCCAGCGGCCGCAGCCGCGTGGCCTCCGGGTGGCCGTCGACCAGGACCTCTCCGGCCACGGCGGCGTGCACCACGCGGCCGAAGACCACCGTCGAGTCGCCCAGGCGCACGGTCGAGTGCAGCACGCACTCCAGGGCCACGGGCGAGTCGGCCACGCGCGGCGGCCGTACGGCCCTGCTCGTCTCCCGGGCGAGGCCGACCGCGTCGAACTCGCTCACGTCGTGCGGGTAGGGCGTGCCGGTCGCGTTCACCTGTTCTCGGAGCCCCTCCGGGGCGAGGTTGACCACGAACTCCCCGGTCGCCTCCGCGTTGCGCAGTGAGTCCTTGCGCCCCACCGACGTGAACTGCACGATCGCCGGATCCGTGCAGGCCACGGTGAAGAAGGAGTGCGGCGCCAGGTTGTCCACACCCGACTCGGAGGTGGTCGAGACCCACGCGATGGGCCGCGGCACCACCACGGCGGTCAGCAGTCGGTAGAAGGCCTGTCCGGGCAGGTCCTGGGGAGTCCATTCAGTACGCATCGGGTTCCGCAATCTACCGCACGGCCTCGCGCGACGCGCGGCGGCCCCGCCGCGCGCGGTGAGTGCGCGCCGGGGCCGCACGTGGTAGATGTGCTCTCAAGTCAATTACGGACAGTTGCGACATGCGTTCTCAAAGGAGTCAATCATGCGTCGACCGCTCTGCGCCGCCGGAGTCCTCGCCGCCGCCGTGCTCGCCCTGGGCGCCGCATCGCCCGCCGTCGCGGCCAGGGGCGAGATCGTCTTCGTCAGGCTGGACGGCAATTCCGTGCATCGCGCGAACCCCAGCGGCTGCCTGCGCATTCCCGCGGAGACGGCGGGCGTGGTCAACTCGACCAACGCCCGTATCAAGGTGATGAAGGGCTCGTGCCAGTCGGCCGACGCGCGGGTGGTGGAGGCCAATGACGACGGCGTCGTCTTCCCGTGGGAGAAGTACGTCGTGGTCATGTGAGGTCCGGCCGCGCACCGGGACGGGGGCCGGTGTCGGCGCGCCGGTGCGGGGCATACCGGACGGATGGAACTGGTCACCGCCGACGACGTGCGCGCCGCCGCCACCCGGCTGGAGGGCCGCGTCGTGCGCACGCCCCTGACGGTCGGTCCCGCCGGGGGGCCGCCCTTCCTCGTCAAGCCCGAGAGCCTGCAGCCGACCGGGGCGTTCAAACTGCGCGGCGCCGCCAACGCCGTCGCGCTGCTCGACCCGCACCGGCGTGCGGCGGGCGTGGTCACCCACTCGTCCGGCAACCACGGTCTGGCGCTGGCCCACGCGGCACGGGAGCTGGGGGTGGCGTGCACGGTGGTCGTCCCCGAGGGCGCGCCGAAGGTGAAGGTCGACCGCATGCGCGCGTGCGGCGCGCGCCTGGTCGTGGTGCCTCCGGAGCGGCGGTCGGCCGTCGCGCGGGAGTTGGCGGAGGGGGAGGGGCTCGCCCTCGTCCCGCCCTTCGACGACCCCCGGGTGATCGCCGGTCAGGGGACGGTGGGTCTGGAGATCCTGGAGCAGTCGCCCGAGGTGACCACGATCGTGGTCCCGGTGGGCGGGGGCGGACTCGCCTCCGGGGTGGCCACCGCCGCGATGACCGTGCGGCCGCGCCCGGTCCGGGTGGTGGGTGTGGAACCCGAACTGGCCGCCGACGCGGCCGAGAGCCTGCGCGTCGGGCGCAGGGTGGCCTGGCCGACCGAACGCACCGGCCGGACCATGGCGGACGGGGTGCGGGTGTGCCTGTCGGACCTGACCTTCGCCCACCTGTCGGCGCGGGTGACCGAGGTGGTGACGGTCAGCGAGGAGGAGATCGCCCGTGCCGTGGCCGCCCTGGCGCACGGCGCCCGCCTGGTGGCCGAGCCGAGCGGCGCCCTGGCCGCCGCCGCGGTCATGGCGGGCCGGGTGGCCACCGAACCGGGACGGCCCGGGGCGACGGTCGCGGTGGTCTCGGGCGGCAACGTGGATCCGGTCCTGTTCGCCCGCCTGGTGCGCCCGGAACGGGGCCCGGCGATGTCCGGGGACTGACGTCCCGTGCGGCGGGACCTCCGGGCGGTCCTGGGCGCCTGGCCGCCGCTGAGCGCGCTGCCGCTGTTCGGCGACGCCTCCGCGTCACCCGTGCGCGGGCCGGGGCGGTTGAGGAGGACGCCGGGGCGCGGAGGGATCCGCGACCGGGCGGGGCCCCGGGTGCGGGGCTCCGGGGTCAGTGGGCGGCCGGGTGACCGTTCCGTTCGGCGACCTCGGCGCTCTCGGTGGCGCGGCGGGCCGCCGCGGCGCGGTCCTCGCGTCGGCGCAGGGCCATGTCGGAGATGATCGCCAGCCCGAGGGCCAGAACGAACGCGGCACCGGTCAGCAGGGTCCACAGGGCGGTGGTGAAGGACGCGGGGTCGGTCATAGGGGCTCCGGGGGGTCGGGTGCTGACACCAGAATCGTAATACCCGTTAACTTCCGCGCCCACTGTTAGCGGGAGTGAACTGGCTCATACGGGCGGGAGGGATCTGTACCCCGAAAGGCACTGGCGTCACCGCGTGTCACGGGTGTACTCCGGTGGGGCAGGCCTGAAGACTGATTCGGGTCACGTCGTCCGAAGGTTGGGAGAACTCGATGCGACAGAAGTGCACGGTCCTGCGTGACACAGGAAGCCCCTCGACCACCGGCCCCTTCGACCTCGGCGGCCTCAGGCGTCCCTCGTCGCTCGCCGCGACCATCGAGGCCGTCGGTGAGCCCGTCGTCGAGGTCCTGGAGATGAACAAGCGCGAGCTCGACGACGCCGTGCGTGATCCACGGGTGCGCGCCGTCGCCCCCGTCATGCCCACCCTCCTCATCGAACCCGCCCCCCACGACGCCGAAACCGGCACCACCGTCAACCACACCCACACCTGGGGCGTGGCCGCCGTGGGCGCCGACACCTCCTCGGCGACCGGCGCCGGGGTGACGGTGGCCGTCCTGGACACCGGCATCGACGCCGAGCACCCGGCCTTCGCCGGCGTCGACCTCGTCCAGAACGACTTCACGGGTTCCGGGGACGGCGACCGCCAGGGCCACGGAACCCACGTGGCGGGCACCGTCTTCGGCCGCGACGTCGACGGCACCCGCATCGGCGTGGCCCGGGGCGTCGAACGCGGCCTCATCGGCAAGGTCCTCGACGACCAGGGCCGGGGCGACTCCGACATGCTGCTCAAGGGCATCCAGTGGGCCGCCGACCAGGGCGCGCACGTGGTGTCCATGTCGCTCGGCTACGACTTCCCCGGACTGGTCTCCAGCCTCGTCGACGAGGGGTGGCCCGCCGACCTGGCCACCTCCTCGGCCCTGGAGGCCTACCGCGCCAACCTGCGGATCTTCGACTCGCTGCTCGACCTGCTGCGGGCACGCGCGGCGTTCGGCTCGGGGACCGTGGTCGTGGCGGCGGCGGGCAACGAGAGCCGTCGCGACGTGCACCCCGACTACGAGATCGCGGTCTCCCTGCCGGCCGCCGCCGAGGGCGTGGTGTCGGTCGGTGCGCTCGGCGAAGGGGACTCGGGGCTGACCATCGCCCCGTTCTCCAACACGTTCCCGCAGATCAGCGCGCCAGGCGTGGGTGTGCTCTCGGCTCGCGCGGGCGGCGGGCTGGTCGCGTTCAACGGCACCAGCATGGCCTGCCCGCACGTGGCCGGGGTGGCGGCCCTGTGGTGGGAGCGCGTGCTGGCCGACTCGTCCCCGCACGCGGCCGCGACCGTGACCTCCCGCCTGCTCGCCAACGCGGACGCCAAGGCGATCGACTCCGGCGTGGCCGCCGCCGACCGCGGGGTGGGCATCGTCCGCGCTCCGTGACCCGCTGCGCGAGACCGCTGGACGAGGGACGCGACGCCAGTGGTCCGAAGAGGGCGGCACCACCCATCACCCCGGTGGTGCCGCCTGTCGGACCGTCCTCTCCGGAACGCGCTAGAGGATGGCCCCGGGCGTGTAGGCGGCCGCCGCGGGGTGCTCCTCCGTGATCCGGGCGACGCGCTCCACGATCGCCGCCACCTGGTCGGCCGCCGCGCCGGTGAACGTGATCCGGTCGTCCAGCAGCGCGTCCAGCTCCGCCCGGTCCAGCGGGAACCGCCCGTCCTCGGCCAGCCGGTCCAGCAGGCGGTTGCCCGACCCCTCCTGGCGCATCGCCAGGGCGGAGGCGACCGCGTGCTCCTTGATCAGCTCGTGCGCTGTCTCGCGCCCCACGCCCGCGCGCACGGCGGCCATCAGCATCTTGGTCGTGGCCAGGAACGGAAGGTAGCGGTCCAGTTCGGCGGAGATCACCGCGGGGAAGGCGCCGAACTCGTCGAGCACGGTCAGCATGGTCTCGACCAGCCCGTCGAAGGCGAAGAACGCGTCCGGCAGCGCCACGCGGCGCACGACCGAGCACGACACGTCGCCCTCGTTCCACTGGTCGCCCGCCAACTCACCGGCCATGGACGCGTACCCGCGCAGGATCACGGCCAGCCCGTTGACCCGCTCGCACGAGCGCGTGTTCATCTTGTGCGGCATCGCCGAGGAGCCGACCTGGCCCTCCGCGAACCCCTCGGTCACCAGCTCGTGCCCGGCCATCAGCCGCACCGTCTTGGCCAGCGACGACGGACCCGCGGCCAGCTGCACCAGCGCGGTCAGCACCTCGAAGTCCAGCGAGCGCGGGTAGACCTGGCCGACGCTGGTCAGGCGGTGCTCGAAGCCCAGGTGGGCGGCGACCCCGTCCTCCAGCGACGCCAGCGCCGCGCGGTCCCCGCCGAGCAGGTCCAGCATGTCCTGGGCGGTGCCGACCGGGCCCTTGATCCCGCGCAGCGGGTAGCGGGCGATCAGCTCCTCCAGCCGGCCGTGGGCGACCAGCACCTCGTCGGTGACCGACGCGAAGCGCTTGCCGAGCGTGGTGGCCTGCGCTGCGACGTTGTGCGACCGGCCCGCCATCACGGTGTCGCCGTACCGGGCCGACAGGTCGGCCAGCCGCGCCAGCAGCGCCACCACCCGGTCGCGCACCAGCAGCAGGCTGTCGCGGATCTGGAGCTGCTCGACGTTCTCGGTCAGGTCGCGCGAGGTCATGCCCTTGTGGACGTGTTCGTGGCCCGCCAGGGCGTTGAACTCCTCGATCCGGGCCTTGACGTCGTGGCGGGTGACCCGCTCGCGTTCGGCGATGGAGGCCAGGTCGACCTGGTCGAGGACCTTCTCGTAGTCGGCCACGACGCCGTCGGGCACGTCGACGCCCAGGCGCGCCTGCGCGCGCAGGACCGCCAGCCACAGCCGCCGTTCGGCGACCACCTTGTACTCGGGGGACCACAGCCGGGCCAGCTCCGCGGACGCGTACCGGGCAGCCAGGACATCGGGGATCAGAGGTTTCGCGCTCACGTCGTCCCACCCTACCGTCCTGAGCTGGGACGGCCGCGCCGGGACCAGGGGCGCGGGAGGTAGGGCTGGGCCTACCGCGCAGACGGTGGCGGGACCGATTCCCGCCCCGATGCCCGACTCCTAACGTTGGGGGCATGACAACGATCGACACCGCGTCGCGGCGTCCGGGGTCCCTCGCCCAGGCCATGGCCCGCCCGCGCTTCCTCCTCACCGTGTGGCCCTGGCGGGCCCTGGCCCACTCGGCGACCACCGTGCTCGTGGGCGCCGCCGTCGCCGTGGCCGCCTTCCCCCTGTACCTGCCCTGGGTCCTGGTCCTGGGCACGGTGGCCACCCGCCCCTGGGACACGGCGCGGATCGGTGAGCTCTCCCTCGCCGGGTTCGCCGTGGGGCTGGTGATGATCGCGGCCTTCTCCCCGTGGGTCGCCCTTCCCCTGGGCGCCTTGGAGCGCCGCCGCCTCGGGCTCGTCTCCGCCGGGCCGTTCAACGGCGGCCACCGTCCGCCGCCGCCGGGCCTGTGGGGATGGATCCGGACGCGGTACACCGAGGGCGCGACCTGGCGCGAGGTCGCCTACATGTTCCTGCTGCTGCCGGTGAGCTGCCTGGTCCTCGCGGTCCTGAGCACGCTCGCCAGCACGGGCGCGGTGATGGCGCTCGCCCCGTTCCTGCTCCACACGGAACCCGACTCGGCCATCGCCCTGGGCGCCTACACGATCACCACACCGGAACAGGCGATCCCCCTGGCCGTCGTCAGCCCGGTGCTCCTGGTCCTGCTGCTCTACACCTCCGGCATACTCGCCCAGGGGCACGCGGTCATCGCGCGCGCCCTGCTGGTCGGGCCGCCCCGGGAGGAGCTGCGCGCCGAACTCACCGAGGTCACCGAGTCCCGGGCCCGCCTGGTCAACGCCTTCGAGTACGAACGCCGGCGCATCGAACGCGACCTGCACGACGGCGCCCAGCAGCGGCTCGTCGCCCTGTCGATGGACCTCGGCCTGGCCCGGCTCGACCTGGACGAGTCCTCCGAGGCCGACCAACGGGTCGCCGCCGCCCAGACCACGGCCAACGACCTCATCGACGAGCTGCGCGGACTCGTGCGCGGCATCCACCCCCGGGTGCTCACCGACCGCGGACTGCCCGCCGCGCTGGCCGAACTCGCCGACCACGCCCGCGTCCCGACCCGCGTGGACACCGAGATCCCCGGCCGGCTGCCCGCGCACGTGGAGGGCACCGCCTACTTCGTCGTCGCCGAGGCGCTCACCAACGTCCACAAGCACGCCCGGGCGTCCGCCGTCACCGTCCGCGCGCTCATGGTGCCCGACGACGGCCCGGGGCCGGGCGCGCTGGTCGTCGAGGTGACCGACGACGGCGCGGGCGGCGCCGACCCGGCCGGGGGCAGCGGCCTCACCGGCCTGCGGGACCGGGTCGCGGTCATGGGCGGCATCATGGACCTGTCCAGCCCCGCCGGGGGACCGACGCGTATCAGAGTGGAGCTGCCGTGCGGCCCGATCCCGCCGACGCCGGGGCTGTGACCACCGTGCCCACCGTCCTGGCCGAGGACGGTGTGCTGCTCCGGGAGGGGCTGGCGGCGGTCCTGGAACGGTTCGGGTTCCCCGTCGTCGCCGCGGTGGGCGACGGGGACGCGCTGGTCGGGGCGGTCGCCGAGCACCGGCCCGGCCTCGTGGTCACCGACATCCGCATGCCGCCGGACCTGACCGACGAGGGGTTGCGCGCCGCCGTGCGCCTGCGCCGCAGCGACCCCGGGCTGCCCGTCGTGGCGCTGAGCCAGTACGTCGAGCTGAGCTACGCGTCCGACCTGTTGGACTCGGGGGACGGCCGGGGGGTGGGCTACCTCCTCAAGCAGAGGGTCGGCGACGTGCGGGAGTTCGCCGCGGTGCTGCGCCAGGTCGTGGCCGGGGGCACCGTCGTGGACCCCGAGGTGGTCCGCCAACTGCTCCGCCGCAGCGCCGATCCGCTGGAGCGGCTCACACCGCGGGAACGGGAGGTGCTGGGCCTGATGGCCGAGGGGCACTCCAACGGCGCGATCGCCCGCCAGTTGACCGTGAGCGACGCGGCGGTCGGCAAGCACGTCGGCAACATCCTCGCCAAGCTCGACCTGCCCCCGGACGAGGGGGTGCACCGCCGCGTCCGCGCGGTCCTGGCCCACCTGCGGGGGCGCGGCGGGTGAGGGCCGCCGCGGTCGGGCCCGGTCCTGGGACGACCAGCCGCAACGGGTACTTCGGGCACCCGGCCAGAAGGCCGGCGAATCCGGTCGTATCGTGGATGCGGAGTCCGCGAGCCCCGTGAGGAGACCGGATGCAGCCGACCGTCGCCGCCCCGGAGAGCGTGACCTGGAAGATCCACCTGGACCGCGCGATGTGGGTGGCGGGAGTGCGCGCGCTCATGCTCCAGGCGCTGCACCCGGTGGCGATGCAGGGCGTGTGGCAGCGTTCGGACTTTCGCTCCGACCCCACCGGACGGCTGCTGCGCACGGCGCACTTCGTGGCGGTCACCACCTACGGCAGCCCCGACGAGGCCGAGGAACTGGGCACGCGCATCCGCCGGGTGCACCGCGCCCTGCGCTTCACCGACCCCGCCACCGGCCGCGGCCACCGCGTCGACGAGCACGACCTGCTCGTGTGGGTGCACTGCGCCGAGGTCTCCTCCTACCTGGAGACGACCCACCGCGCCGGCCTCGCGCTGACCGCGCGGGAGATGGACCGCTACGTCGAGGAGCGGTCGCGCGCGGCCGTCTACGTCGGCCTGGACCCCGACGACGTGCCCCGCGACCTCGCCCAGATGCGCCGCTACCTGGCCTCGGTCCGGCCCGAGCTGCGCGTCACCCCCGAGGCGCGCCAGGCGGTGCGGTTCCTGCTCTGGCCCACCGTCCCGGACCGCCTGTCCTGGCTCGCCCCGCTCCGGCCGCTGTGGTTCCCCGTGGGCGCCCTCGCCTACGCCACCCTGCCCGCGTGGGCCCGACGCGCCTACGGCGTCCTGCCCGAGGCGCCCGGGGCGGACACGGCGGCCACCGCCGCGCTGCGCGCCCTGCGCTCGGGGCTGAACCGCGTCCCCGAGCGCTACTACAACCTCGTCTTCGACGAGGCGACCGTGCGCAGCGCCGACGCGGCGCGCCAACGCCTCCTGGCCGCCGGGTACCGGGTCGAGAACGGTTTCCGGTCGCTGCGAGCCCGTACCCTCTTCACGTCACCGCCGGTTCCGGAGCCCCGTGCCCCGGCCTGACCGGCGCCCAGGCACGCGAGGAGGACGAGGGTGGCACAGGCGCACGGCACGGGTGCCGGGACGGGAGCCGCCGCGGCGACGGAGGCCGGACCCGGCGGGTCGATCCGGATCACGCGGGTCCGCCACGACGACCCCCGCATGGACGGGCTGCTGGCGGGGCTCCTGCGGGAGTACACCGAGCGGTACGGCGCGCGGGGCGCCGCCGAGGAGCTGGCGCGCTACCCGGTCACGGAGTTCGCCGCGCCGCGCGGTCGGGTGGTCCTGGCCGAACTCGACGGCGAGGTCGTCGCCGGGGGAGCGCTGCGCCCCTACGAGGACGGCCCCACGGCCGTGCCGGACACCGCCGAGTTCAAACGGGTCTGGACCTCGCACCGGCACCGTCGCCGCGGCCTGGCGCGCCGGATCATGGCCGCGTTGGAAGGGGCCGCGCGCGACCTCGGCTACACCCGGGTCCGGCTGTTCACCGGCCCCTCCCAGCCCGAGGCGATCGCCCTGTACGACCGGCTCGGCTACCGGCGTCTGGAGCGGCACGAGGTGACGGAGTGGCCCTACGAGTCGGCCATCGGCTTCACCCGGGACCTGGGCCGCTGAGCGCCCGCACCGTGCCGGTCAGGGCTGCTCCGGCGGCGTGGCGCCCTCGGGGGCGCCATCTCCGGGACCGCCGCCGCCGGCCATGCCGCCTCCGCCGCCGCTGGCGGACTCCTCGGGTGTGACCCCCACGACCACCGCGAGCGTGTACCCGTCCTCCGGCGTGCCCTCGGTCACCGGGGCCGGGGTCACCACCATGCTGTCGGGGTCGCCCTCGGCCGACTGCGCCTCCCGGTACACCTGGTCCTCCTCGATCGCTGTCAGCTCCAGGACGTGCTCGGAGTAGGGTTCGCGCTCGGCGACCTCGGCGCAGAACGCGTCGGAGAACAGCAGCTGGCCGGTGTGCACGGTGGTGCCGCCCTCGTAGGTGGTGTCCACCTCGCCCTCGGTGTGCACCTTGAGGTGGATGTGGGTGACGCGCGGGCTGTACCACCCGGGAACGATGGTGCGGAAGCGTGCCGTGCCCTCCCCGTCCACCGGCTGGACCCCGCGCAGGAAGGAGTCCTCGTCCCCCTCGCCGTCCTCCGCCGGCACCTGGCCTCCGGGGCTGGCCTCGGTGTAGCCGGAGTAGTAGCCCCACGCGTCGCAGTGCCAGATCTCGACGGCGACGTTCTCCCCGGCCAGCGGGGCGCAGCCGTCGGCGTAGTCGACCACGGTGACGGCGAGCTCCAGCGGGAAGCCCTGCTTGCCCTCGGTGATGTCCTCCCGGACCAGTTGTCCGTCCAGGTAGTAGGGCCCCTCGGTCACTTCGGGGCTCAGCACGCACACCTGCTCGCCGGTCGTGGGGGAGGAGGACGCGGCCGTCGTGCCGCCGCCCCCGCCGTCCCCCGTCGTCGCGCATCCGGCCATCGCGGTGGTCGCCAGGGCGGCGCCTCCGCCGAGCGCGATCGCCTGCCGGCGTCCCATCGCGGGTGTCGTCTCCACGCGTTCCCCCTCGTCGCGCGGTCGCTCCCGGTGAGCGGCCGCGTGACGCGAACGTTACGTGCTATGCCTGGGAGAAGTGTGTGAGTGGCCTGTGAACCTTCTGGGACAGGCGATACGCGCACGCACGGGCCCGTCCACCACCCCGGTCCGACGTTATGGGCGTCGCTATGTCCGTGGAGCGGTCAGGAGGTCGGCCCCGCCGTACGATGGGTCACACGGGCCGCCGCGGGCGGCCGACCACCCCGCGACCGACGAGGAGAGCCACGACGTGAGCGACCAGCAGCGCCCCGAGCAGGACGGCTTCGTGTTCACGCCACGCAAGAACGGCCAGGCGCAGTCGGTCTCCGACGAGCTCGCCGCGTGGATGCGCACGGGGTGGGCCGACACGGAGCGCCGCGACCTGGAGCCCGTCGAGCAGGCCGAGCACACCGCCCGCCGTCGCGCCGCGATCAGCGCCGCCTTCCCCGGCGACCGCCTCGTCGTCCCCGCCGGACAGCTGCTGACCCGGTCCAACGACACCGAGTACCCCTTCCGGGCCGCCACCGACTACGCCTACCTGACCGGCGACACCTCCGACGGCGGCTGCCTGGTGCTGACCCCGCGCGCGGACGGCGGCCACGACGGTGTCCTCTACCTCAAGCCGCGCTCCGACCGCGACAACGGCGAGTTCTGGCTCGGCCACTACGGTGAACTGTGGACCGGCCGCCGCAACAGCCTGGACGAGGCCGCGGACCTGCTGGGCGTGGCCACCGCCGACGTGCGCACGCTGCCCGATGCCCTGCGCTCCGGCGACGTCACCACGCGCATCGTGCGCGGCCACGACGCCGAGCTGGACGCGATCGTGGACGGGCTGCGCGCCGACGCCGACGACGAGGCCCGCGCCAAGTCCGCCGAGCTCGACGAGGACCTGGGCGTCGCCCTGGCCGACCACCGCCTGGTCAAGGACCGGTGGGAGATCGACCAGCTGCAGCTGGCCGTGGACGCCACCGTGCGCGGCTTCAACGACGTGGTCGCCGCCCTGCCGCACGCCAAGGACACCTCCGAGCGCTTCATCGAGGGCACGTTCTTCCTGCGCGCCCGGGTGGAGGGCAACGACGTCGGCTACGGCACCATCGCCGCCTCCGGTGCCAACGCCACCACCCTGCACTGGACCCGCAACGACGGTCCGGTGCGCGACGGCGACCTGCTGCTGCTGGACGCGGGCGTGGAGACCACCACGCTGTACACGGCCGACGTCACCCGCACCCTGCCGGTCTCGGGCGCCTTCACCGACCTCCAGCGCGAGGTGTACGACCTCGTGTACGCCGCCCAGGAGGCCGGGATCGCCGCCGTGGCGCCGGGGCGGCCGTTCACCGACTTCCACCGGGCCGCCCAGCGCGTACTGGCCGAGGGCCTGATCGCGTGGGGCCTGCTGGAGGGCCCGGTCGACCGGGTCCTGGAGCAGGGCCTGCAGCGCCGGTACACCCTGCACGGGACGGGCCACATGCTCGGCCTGGACGTGCACGACTGCGCGGTCTCCCGCCAGGAGGTCCACCTGTACGGCGAGCTGAAGCCGGGCATGGTGCTCACCGTCGAGCCGGGCCTGTACTTCCAGCCCGACGACCTCACCGTGCCGGAGGAGTACCGGGGCATCGGCGTGCGGATCGAGGACGACGTCCTGGTCACCGAGGACGGTCGCCGCGTCATGTCGGCGGGGCTGCCGCGCACCGCCGCCGACGTCGAGGCGTGGCTGGCCGACCGCATGCCGCGCGCCTGAGGTCCCAGCGCGCGACAGCCGGGGGAGGCGCCCGTTCGGGTGCCTCCCCCGCGCGTGGGGGACCGGTCTCCGCCAGTGGGGGCGGATCCCCGCCGCCCAGGAGGACCTGGCCACGGCCGAGCGGCTGCTGCCGGATCGCGATGACGTGTGGCATTCCCGAGCATCCTGTGTTCTTGTGAGGAACATGAGGGACGACCGGATCCGGCATCCGCTCTTCGCCCGCTTCTACACCTGGGTGGCGGGGGCGATGGACGACGCCGGACTGGTCGGACACCGCCGCGCGCTCCTGGCCGGGCTCAGCGGCCGGGTCCTGGAGGTCGGGGCGGGCCACGGGCCCAACTTCCCCCACTATCCGCGCACCGTCGACCACCTCACCGCCGTGGAGCCCGAACCCCACCTGCGCCGCACCGCCCAGGGCCGGATCGCGACCGCGCCCGTGCCGATCACCGTCCTCGAGGGCCGTGCCGAACGCCTCCCGTTCCAGGCGGGCCGGTTCGACGCCGTCGTGGTGGCGCTCGTCCTGTGCTCGGTGGCCGACCAGGGCACCGCTCTCGCGGAGATCCGCCGGGTCCTGGTCCCCGGCGGCCGGTTGCGCTTCCTCGAACACGTGCGCGCCGACACCGCCCGGATGTGCCGCACCCAGAGGTGGATCGACGCGACCGTCGGTCCGCGCCTGCTCGGCGGCTGCCACTGCGCCCGGGACACGCTGACCGCGATCGAGCGCGCCGGGTTCACCGTGACCGCGCTGGAGAACTTCCTGTTCCCCCACGCCCGCACGCCGCACTCCTTCCACGTCCGTGGCGAGGCGACCCGATCCTGACCCGTGCGGACCACGAGCCGGTGTGACGTGTGTCCTGATCTGAGGCGATGTGTCGTGGCAATGAAAACGGTTGTCATATGCTGTCGGTCGTCGCTCCGCGCCGCGCGCCGGAGCGCGCCCCCTCCCGCACGTCCCCTGGAAGAAGTCTCCCGTGCACGTCAGCAGACCCCTGACCGGCGCCTGCCTGGTCCTCGCCACCGCCCTCACCCTCACCGGCTGCTTCCCGTCCGGCGAGCCGACCGCCGCGACCGACGACCGCGTCTCGGTCGCGATGCTCCAGCCGCCCCGGTCGGCGCTGTCACCGCTCAGCGACGACGCGTTCAAGCTCTCCCGCTGGAGCACCGCCGAGACCCTCGTCGTCCTCGACGAGGACGGGGACCCCCAGCCCGCGCTGGCCACCGACTGGACGCAGGTCGACGACACCACCTGGGAGTTCACCGTCCGCGACGGCGTGCTCTTCCACGACGGCACCGACCTGACCGCCGACGCCGCCGCGCACGCCCTGGAGTACGCCGCCCAGGCCGCACCCCAGCCCCGCATCCTCGACGGCGTCGAACTGACCGTCACGGCCGAGGGCGACACCCTCACCGTCGCCACCGCCGACGAGGACCCCCTCGTCCCGCACCGGCTGTCCTCCCCGCAGCTGTCGATCCTCGCCGAGAGCGCCTACGACGGCGACACGGTCAGCCCCGTCGGCACCGGCACCGGCCCGTTCGAACTGGTCGAGGTCAACGGCACCACCTCGGCCCGCCTGGAGCGGTTCGACGACTACTGGGGAGACCCCGCCGAGCTCTCCGGCATCGACGTCACCTTCGTGCCCGACGGCACCGCGCGCGCCGCCGCCCTGCGCACCGGCGAGGCCGACGTGGTCGAGGCGGTGCCCGTCTCCCAGGCCGCCCTGCTGGACCAGGAACTGCTGACCGAGGTGCCGATGCCCCGCACCAACACCCTCCACCTCAACACCGGGAACGGCCCGTTCACCGACCCCGGGGTGCGCGCCGCCGTACGCGAGGCCATCGACCGCCAGGCACTCGTGGAGGGCGTCTACGAGGGCCGCGCCGACGTCGCCGAGGGCCTGCTCGGCCCGGCCATCCCGTGGTCGGCCGACCGGCCCGAGCGCACCGGGTTCACCGAGGCGACCGACCCCGGCGGCGCCTCGATCACGCTGGCCACCTACAGCGACCGGCCCGAGCAGCCCGAGATCGTCACCGTCCTCGCACAGCAGCTGGAGGACGCCGGCTTCGAGGTGGAACAGGTCGTCCGCGAGTACGCCAACATCGAACAGGACATGCTGGCCGGGGAGTTCGACGCGTTCGTCCTCTCCCGCGCGACCGTCCTGGACTCCGGCGACCCGCTCGCCTACATGGCCAGCGACTTCTCCTGCGAGGGCTCGTACAACATCGCGCGGCTGTGCGACGCCGACGTCGACGACCTGCTCGCCGAGGCGGAGCCGCTGGCCGCGGGCGCCGACCGGCGCGCCGCGATCCTGGCGGCCGAGGCGGAGATCCTGGCCACCGACGCCGCCCTCCCGCTGCTGCACGAGCGCGTCATCCAGGGCGACGCCGCGCACGTCGTGGACTCGGCCAAGGACCCGCGCGAGCGCCTACTCGTCACGCCCCGGACCCGGCTGGGCTGATGGGGGCGTCCACCTCGCCGGGCCTCTCCTGGCTCGGCCCCCTGGCCTCCCGCCTCACCGCGCTGGCCGCCGTCACCGTCGTGGTCGGCCTGCTGCCGTGGCTGTCGGACCGCGACCCCGCGCTGGCCCTGCTGCGCGCCAGGTCGGCCGAGCGGGAACCCACCCCCGAGGCGCTCGACGCCATCCGGGAGGAGTACGGCCTGGCGGACGGGCCGGTGGTCCTGCTCGCCCGCTGGTTCTCCGGCGTCCTCCGGGGCGACCTGGGCACGTCCTGGGTGTCGGACACGCCCGTCCTGCCGTCGGTGCTGTCGGCCACGGGCGTGTCCCTGTCCCTGATGGGCGCCGCCCTGGCCGTCGCGCTCGCCGTGGCCGCCGCGCTGTTCGCCCCGTCCCTCGTCCGCGGCGTCCGCGGGAGCGCCCGCCCGGCCGGATCCGGCGGCGGAGCCCTCGCGGCCGCGCTGACCGCCCTGCCGGAGTTCCTCGTCGCCATCGTCCTGATGGTGGTGCTGTCGGTGTGGCGGGGTTGGCTGCCGCCGTACGGCTGGACGGGACCGGAGCACCTCGTCCTGCCCGCGCTGGCGCTCGGGCTTCCGGCCGGCGGACTGCTCGGCCGCCTGGTCGACGACGCGCTGCCCTCGGTCCTCAACGAACGCTGGGTGGCGCTGTGGGCGGCCTCCGGCTGCTCACCCGCCCGGATCGCGGGCGCTGTCCTGCGCCGCGCGGTCCCGGCCCTCGTACCCCAGCTCGGCCTGGTCGCGGTCGGACTCACCGGTGGCGCGGTGGCCGTCGAGACCGTCTTCGCCGTCCCCGGGATCGGCCGCACCGCGCTGGGCGCCGCCCGTTCCCAGGACCTGCCGCTGCTCCAGGGCGCGGTCCTGGCGCTGGTCCTGCTCGGCATCCTGGCCGGACTCCTCGCCCAGACCGCCCACCGCCGCCTGCTCGGCCCCGGCCTGCGCGACGCGGCCCTGTCCCTGGCCCCGCCGCCCACCCTCCCCGCCGGGCCGCTGCGCCGGGCGGTCCCCGCCGCGTGCGGCGCGGTCCTGCTCACCGTGACCGTGTGGGGCCTGACCCGCGACCCGCTGACCGTGAGCACCTCCGACCGGCTCGCCGCCCCCTCCTGGGCCCACCCGCTGGGGACCGACGCGGTCGGTCGCGACGTGCTCGCCCGGCTCGGGCACGGCGCGGCCACCACCGTCGGCCTCGCCGCCCTGGTGTGCCTGCTCGGCCTGGCGATCGCCCTGGTCGTGGGGTTCCGTCCGGCGCTCGCGTCGGGCGCCGTCGAGATGACCAACGCCCTGCCCCCGGTGATCGCGGGGATCCTCGTCGCCGCCGTGACCGGCCCCGGCCTCCTGGGCGCGTGCGCGGCCATCACCCTCGTGTCGTGGCCGATGCTGGCCGCCCACACCGCGGCCCTGGTCCAGGAGACCCGCGCGGCCGCCTACCTGACCGCGCAGCGCGCCATCGGCGCCTCGCCCCGCTGGATCCTGCTCCGACACGTGCTCCCCGCCGTGGTCGGCCCCGTCGCCCGGCACGCCGTGCTCCGGCTGCCGGGGATCGCGCTGGCGCTCGCGTCCCTGGGCTTCCTCGGGCTCGGCGCCCAACCGCCCTCCGCCGAGTGGGGACTCAGCCTGTCGGAGTCCCTGCCCTACGTCGAACGCGCGCCGCTCGCCTCCCTGGCACCGGCGGGGATGCTCCTGCTGCTCGCCGCGTTCGCGGTGTCCCTGTCCACCCTGCCCACGGCGGCACGGCCCCGCGACGGCCGCCGGACGCCGACCGCCACACCGCGAGGAGCGCGGCGATGAACCCCGACCCCGTGCTCTCCGTGCGCGACCTGCGCGTCACCCTCGGTGCCCGACAGCGGACCCGCCCGGCCGGAGCCCGCCACGGCCGGGGCGTGCCCGTCGTGCGCGGCCTGTCCTTCGACGTCCTGCCCGGTGAGGCGCTCGCCCTCATCGGGGAGTCGGGGGCGGGCAAGTCCCTCACCGCCCGGGCGGTCCTGGGGCTGGCGCCGCACGGCGCGACCGTCACCGGCAGCGTACGCGTCGGCGGCCGGGAGGTGGTCGGCGCCGCCCCGTCGACGCTGCGTGCCCTGCGCGGCCAGCGGATGGCGCTCATCCCGCAGGACGCCCTGTCGGTGCTCAGCCCCGTGCACACCGTGGGCGCCCAACTCGTGCACGCGCTGCGCTCGGTGCGGCGCCTGACCCGCGCGCGGGCCTGGGAGCGGGCCGTCGCGGCCCTGGACCGGGTGGGGATCCCCGACGCCGCGCGCCGCGCCCGCGCCTACCCGCACGAGTTCTCCGGTGGCATGCGCCAACGCGCGGTCATCGCCATGGCCACCGTGAACGAGCCCGACGTCGTGTTCGCCGACGAGCCGACCACCGCCCTCGACCCCCGCGCCCAGGCCACAGTGCTGGACCTGTTCGACGAGCTGCGCGCCGCCACCGGCACGGCGGTCGTCCTGGTCACCCACGACCTCGCCTCCGTCGCCGGCCGCACCGACCGGGTGGTGGTGCTCTACGCGGGGCGGCACGTGGAGTCCGGTCCCGTGGGCCGTGTGTTCGGCGCGCCGCGCGCGCCCTACACCGCGGGTCTGCTCGCGTCGGTGCCTCCCGCGCAGGCCCGGGACCGCCGCCTGCCCGCGATCGGCGGAGCGCCCCCGTCGCCCCGGGACCTGCCCGACGGCTGCGCCTTCGCCCCGCGGTGCCCCCTCGCCGCCGACCGCTGCCGCACCGACCTGCCCGAGCCCGAACCCACGGGCGACGGCCGCCTGGTCTCCTGCCACCGCTGGCGGGACCTGCCCGACCCCGCCCACACCCTGTTCGCCGGAGGGACGCCATGACCGGCACCGCACCGCCGCTGCTGCGGGTCCGCGACCTCGTCGTGCGCTACCCGGCGCGCGTCCGGGGGACCGAGCCGATGCCGGCCGTCGACGGCGTCTCCTTCGACCTGCACGCGGGGCAGACGCTCGCCCTGGTGGGGGAGTCGGGTTGCGGCAAGTCCAGCACCGCCGCGGCCGTGCTCGGGCTGCGCCGCCCCGAGTCGGGATCGGTCCGCTTCGAGGGCCGGGAGCTGACCGGCATGGACGAACGGACCCTGCGATCCCTGCGCCCGGCGCTCCAACCGGTCTTCCAGGACCCCTACGGCTCGCTCAGCCCCCGCCTGCGCGTGCGCGACGCCGTCGCCGAACCCCTGCGCGTCCAGGGACGCTGGGACCGCCGGACCGGTCCCGCCCGGGTGGCCGAGCTGCTGGACCGCGTGGGGCTGGACCCCGAGTACGGCGACCGGCTGCCGCACGAGCTGTCGGGCGGCCAGTGCCAGCGGGTCGGCATCGCCCGGGCGCTGGCCAGCGAGCCGCGCCTCATGGTCCTGGACGAGCCGGTCTCGGCGCTGGACTCCTCCGTCCGCGCGGGGGTGCTCAACCTGCTCACCGACCTCCAGGACGAGCTCGGCGTCGGCTACCTGTTCATCTGCCACGACCTGGCCCTGGTCCGCCACCTCGCGCACCGCGTCGCCGTCATGCGGCGGGGGCGGATCGTGGAGACCGGCCCGGCCCGGCGCGTGTGCGCCGAGCCCGAGCACCCCTACACCCGCGAACTCCTGGCCGCGGTGCCCTGGCCCGCTCCGGCGGCGCCCGGCGCCCCCGTCGCGAGCGCGCCGTGACCCCGCGCGCCACGGGCCTTCGCACGCGTCCCCCCGGCGTGGTGGACGACCTGCGCGCGGTCGGGCCGGTCTCCCGACTGCTCATCGGATCGCAGCTGGCGTTCAACGTCGGGTTCTTCGCCGTCCTGCCCTACCTGGCCGCCCACCTCACCGACGCGATCGGCCTCGCCGGGTGGCTGGTCGGCCTGGTCCTGGGACTGCGCACGTTCAGCCAACAGGGGATGTTCGTCGTCGGCGGGGCGCTCACCGACCGGTTCGGGGCGCGCCCGGTCGTCCTGGCCGGCTGCGTGCTGCGCGTGGCCGGGTTCGCCTGGCTCGCGTTCGCCCGCGACACCGCGTCGGTCATCGCCTCCGTGCTGCTCATCGGGTTCGCCGCCGCCCTGTTCTCCCCGGCGGTCGAGACCGAGACCGCCCGTCAGGCGGTCCGCCACGAACAGGCCACCGGCACACCGCGCACCCGCGTGCTCGGCCTGTTCTCCGTCGCCGGCCAGGCGGGCACGCTGATCGGTCCGCCGCTGGGCACGCTGCTGCTGTTCACCGGCTTCCCGACCGCCTGCCTCGTCGGCGCGGGCGTGTTCACCCTGGTCCTGGCCGCCCACCTGCGATGGATGCCGCGCCGCGTCCCGGGAGCTCCGGAGCACGGCGACCGGCCGCGCGTGCGGGAGGGCGTGCGCGCCCTCCTCGGCCACCGCCGGTTCCTGCTCCTGTGCCTGGCCTACAGCGGCTACCTCCTCGCGTACAACCAGCTCTACCTGGCCCTGCCCCAGGAGGTGGAGCGCGCGACCGGCACGCAGACGGCCCTGGGCTGGCTGCTGGCGTGGGCGTCGCTGCTCTACATCGTCGCGCAGTTGCCCCTGCTGCGCTGGGTCGGCGACCGCCTGACCCGCCGGGCGGCCGTCCGGTGGGGGCTGGCGCTGCTCGCGGCCGGGTTCGCCGCCGTGCCCGCGCTCGCGCCGCTCGCCTCCCTCGGCGGCCTGCTGCCCTCCGCGGTCCTCGTCACCGCGCTCACCCTCGGCCAGGTCCTCATCGTGCCGACCGTGCGCGCCTGGGTGCCCGATCTGGTCGACGGAGCCCGCCTGGGGCTGTTCACCGGCGCGATGTCGTCGCTGTCGGGGCTGGTGGTGCTCCTGGGGAGTGTGCCCGTCGGTGCGCTCCTGGATCTCGGCGGCCCGGCAGTGTGGATCGTGCTGGCCGCCGTGCCCCTGCTCGGAGCGGCCTGCGTGCCTCAGTCCGTGTCCGCCAGGGCGTCGAGCGCGGCCCGGTAGAAGAGCCCGATCGTGACGGCCCCCGGGTCGGGCACGCCGAGGGCCGCCTCGCCCACGTAGCTCGTCCGGCCCTTACGGCCCAGGATCCGGCTCGTGCCCTCCGCGCCCCGCTCGGCGGCCTCCGCCGCCGCCCGCAGACCCGCCTCCAGGGGGTCGGCCTCCTCCGCCGACCGCTTCAGGGCCTCGGTGGCGGGAGCGATGGCGTCGACCATCGTGCGGTCGCCGACCTTGGCCGACCCCAGCCGGGTGATCGTCGCCCAGCCCTGCGCGCTGGCCTCGGCCACCGCGCCCAGGGTCAGGAAGTCCACCTGCGCCCCCACCTTGGCGAAGTCGCGGAACCACATGCCGAACAGCGGGCCGCTCGTGCCGCCGCTGTGGGACAGGAAGGTGTCGCTGAGCACGTGGAACGGCTCGCCCGGGGTGCTCGGCCGCTCGGGCAGCGCGGCCAGGGCACGGCGCAGGCCGGTCGTCATGTTCACGCCGAAGTCGCCGTCGCCGCTGCGGCGGTCCATCTCGGTCAGCCGATCGTTCGCGTCCTCCACCGCGGCGGCGAAGCCGCGGACCCAGCGGTCGGCGAGTGCGGGGCTGAGCTGGTCGGCCATGTCGGTTCTCCTCTACGGTCGCGGACGGTTCACCAGGTGAGCGCGGGCGTGGCCACGGGGGCGTCCCACAGGTCGAGGATCTCGTCGTCGGCGCGCACCAGCGTCACCGAGCAGCCCGCCATGTCCAGCGAGGTGACGTAGGAGCCGACCAGGGAGCGCGCGACCCCGATCCCGGCCGCGCCCAGCACCCGCCGGACCTCGCCGAACACGCCGTACAGCTCCAGGTCGTGCGTGCTGCCCAGGCCGTTGACGATCACGATGACCCGTTCGCCCCCGGCCAGCCCCAACGCCTCGATGACCGGCGCGGTCATCTGGGGCACGATCGCACTCGCGGGGCCGAACGCGCGGCGCTCGCGGGCCCTCTCCCCGTGGATGCCCACGCCGAACTCGATCTCGTCGGCGGGCAGCTCGAAGGAGGGTTCGGCCTGTCCGGGGTGGGCTCCGGCGGCCAGGGCCACCGACAGCGTCCGGCTGCCCGCCGCCACCCGGCGCCCGAGTTTGGCGAGTTCGTCCAGGTCGGCGCCGCGTTCGGCCGCCGCTCCGCACACCTTCTCGACCGCCACGACGGCGGCCGTGCCGCGTCGCCCCGGGGCGTCGGGATCGTCGGTGTCGGTGGCCAGGTCGTCGTCGACCAGAACGAACTCGGTGCGCACGCCCTCGTCGGCCAGGAGTTCGCCCGCGATGCGGAAGTTGAGCACGTCGCCGGTGTAGTTCTTGACCACGTGCAGGACGCCCCGGCCGCCGTCGGCGGCCAGCGAGGCGGCCTTGATCTGCATGGCGGTGGGCGAGGCGAAGACCGCCCCGGGCACCGCCGCGTCGAGCATGCCCTCGCCCACGAAGCCGACGTGGAGGGGTTCGTGGCCGGAGCCGCCGCCGGAGACGACCGCGACCTTGTCCCGGGCGGGGGCGGCGCGGACGACGTAGCTCGGCTCCGGGCTCCAGCTGACGTGGTGCGGCCACGCGGCGGCGAAGCCCGCCAGGGCCTCGGGCACCACGTCCCCGGGAGAGTTGATGAATTGTCGCCGCATGCCCTGCCCCCGTCGCGTCGCCCCTGTGCCGGCCGGCGTGGCACATCCAACCACGGCGGACCCCGGAGGTGCCAGAGCCGCGCGGGGAGGGGCCCGTCGGGATCGGCGGGGCCTGCGGGTGTTCTCCGCTCGCCGATGGCGACGGGATCCCGGGCGATCGGGCCCGTCGGGCCCGCGGCCTACTCCTCGGAGCCGAACGAGTTGTACTCGCCCGCCCGCTCCTGCCCGGACAGGCCGTGGATGGCGTCCATGATCCGGTCGGTGATCTCCCGGCGCGCCTTGGCGGGGGAGAGGTGGTCGTAGCCGCGGGAGAAGTCCATCGGCGTGCCGAAGCGCACCGTGAACGGGTGCGGGCGGGGGACCGGGGCGCCGATCGGCTGCACGTGCTGGGTCCCGGCCACCGCCACCGGCACCACCGGCGCCTTGGACTCCAGCGCCAGGTGCGCCACGCCCGTCCGGCCCCGGTAGAGCCGCCCGTCGCGCGACCGCGTCCCCTCGGGGTAGACCACGCACGCCTCGCCGTCGCGCAGCCGGTCGAGCATCGTCTCCAGCGAGAGCATCGCGTCGCGGGCGCTGCCCCGCCGCACGGGCATTGCGCCCAGCGACCCGAACAGCGCCTTGGTGGCCTGCCCCTTGACCCCCGTGCCCTCGAAGTAGTCGCTCTTGGCCAGGAACCGGACCCGCCGCGTCCGCACCGCCAGCGGGATCACCACGCTGTCGACGAAGGACAGGTGGTTGCTCGCGAGCAGGACGGCCCCCGTCGCGGGGACGTTCTCCCGGCCCTCGATGGTCGGTCGGCACAGGGTCCGGGCGAGGACCGCCGCGGTCTGCCGCAACGCACCGTAGAGCACGTGTTCTCCCTCACGAAGGTGGTCGGATGTGACCCCAATGTAAGGGCGACCCATGGGTAACAAGGGCGTGGGGCAGGTGAACGGCCTCACGCCGCGGAGCCGGTGATCGGTCACCAGTGCGTCCACGACGTGCGAAAACGCCATACGAAGGGCGTTGTGGACCTTTGCGGGCTCAGTCCGCGCGCCGCCAGTCCGCGTTGGCCCCGCACACCACCAGGCACGGGTTCTCGCCCGGCACCCGACCCGCCAGCCACGCGGCGAAGGGCACCGCCGCGGCCGGTTCGGTCGCGATCCGGAGCTCCTCCCACAGCCGGTCCTGAGCCTGGATGATCTCCTCGTCGCTGACCAGCGCGGGAGTCACCGGGTGGGCGCGCAGCACCTCGAACGGCACCCGGCCCAGGATCGTCGCGCCCAGCGCCGAGGCCGCGACCGAGTCCACGGGACCCGCGACGGGCCGCCCGGCGGCCAGTGCGGCGTGCAGGCTCTGGCAGCCCTCGGGCTCCACCGCGACCACGCGCCGCTCGCCCGCGCCCAACCGCACCCCCGCGACCAGACCGCCTCCGCCCACCGCCACGGCGACGGAGTCGCACTCGGGGGCGTCGGCGGCGATCTCCAGCCCGATCGTGCCCTGCCCGGCGACGACCAGCGGGTCGTCGTAGGCGTGCAGGTAGCGCACCCCCTCGGCCTCGGCCCGGGTCCGGGCGGCGTCGGCGGCGTCGGCGTACCGCTCGCCCACCCGCACGATCTCCGCGCCCGTCGTGGCCAGCGCCGCCGCCTTGGCCTCGGGAACCGTCTCGGGCACGTACACGGTGGCCCGGATGCCCAGCAGCGAGGCCGCGGTGGCCACGCCCAGGCCGTGGTTGCCCCCGGAGGCGGTGATCACCCGGTCGGTGGGCTCCCCGCCGAGCAGGGCGTTGAGGGCCCCGCGCAGCTTGAACGCCCCGGTGCGCTGCAGGTACTCGAGCTTCAGGGTGAGCGGACGCCCGTCGATCTCGGCGCGCATGACCGGAGTGCGGCGGGCGTAGGGAGCGATGCGTTCGGCTGCGGCACGGACGTCGGTGGCCGTGGGCGTGCGAGCGGCACGCGCGGTACTCGGGCTCATGGCCCCATGGTGCCGCTACTGACCATTAACTTAAAGTTGGGTCTGCTAAAGATTGTTAAGCAGAACTTTGTACCTGATTTTGTTGCGCCTAGGGGGAGCGCCCGTGCTCGACGCCAACCGGCTCCGCGTCCTCGTCGAGATCGCGCACGCCGGATCGATCGCCGCCGCCGCCGAACGGCTCTCGTTCACCCCTCCGGCCCTGTCCCAACAACTCACCAAGCTCGAACGCGAGGTCGGCTGCCCGCTCGTGGAGCGGGGGCGCACCGGCGCCACCCTCACCGAGGCCGGACGGGTCCTGCTCGACCACGGCGAACGCGTCATGGGCGAGCTGCGCGACGCCGAGGCCGCCGTCCGCGCCATCGCGGGCGAACCCCCGCGCCGCCTGTCCCTGGGCGCCTTCGCCAGCGCGGGCAAGGTGCTGCTGCCCGACACGCTGGCCGCTTTCGGCCGCGCCCACCCGCACGTGCGCCTGTCACTGTCGGACATCGAACCGCCGGGCGGGTACGGCCTGGTCACCTCGGGCGACCTGGACCTGCTCGTCACCCACCGCTACCCGGGGGCGCCCCTGCCCCGGATCGGCGGACTGCACCGCGAGCGCGTCCTGGTGGATCCGCTCGTGGTCGTCGCCCCGGCCGGGCACCCCGTCGTCCAGCACCGGTCCCCGACCCTGGCCGACCTCGCCGACGAGGAGTGGATCTGCGGCGCCCCGGGCATCCCCAACCGGGTCAGCCTGGACACCGCCGCCACGGCCGCCGGGGTCCGACTCGGCGTGGCCTACGAGACCCGCGACTACGAGGTCGCGCTGGCGCTCATCGAGGCGGGTGTGGGGGTGGCGCTCGTCCCGCGCAGCGTCCTCGGGGCCGCCAGACGGGGAGACTGGGTCAGCCGCCCGCTCCGGGGGGCCCGCCTGGCCCGGGACATCTTCACCGTGCACCGCCGTCGCCCCTCCGAGCCGGTGTCGGCCATGGTGGCCACCCTGCGGCGCACCGCCGCGGGAGTCCTCGGCCGGGGCGAGCCGTCCGCGGAGGACGGCGACGCCTAGCGCGGCGGCGCCCCGGGCGGGAGCGGGGCGTTCCACCGGTAGCGCAGCGCCAGCACGCGGACGGTGAAGCACGTCGCCGCGCCTACGACCGCGACCCACCCCGCGGCGAACCCGGCCACGCTCATGACCACCACGAACCCCGCGCCCAGCACCGCCGGAATCGCGTACAGCCGCGAGTCGGCGCTGAGCACCGTCGGGATCCGGGTCAGCAGGACGTCGCGGATGGTCCCCCCGCCCACCGCGGTCAGCGCCCCCAGGATTGTCGCCTGGAGGGGGCCGACGCCCAGCTCCAGCGCCCTGGTCGCCCCGATCACCGCGAACAGGCTCAGCCCGGCCGCGTCGAACAGCAGGATCGGCTTGTTCAGGTGGTGCAGCCACCAGCTGAGGAAGTACGCGACCGTGGCCCCCATCAGCGCCGTGACCAGGTAGCGCCAGTCCTGGAAGGTCGCCGGGGTCACCCCCAGCAGCACGTCGCGGATGATGCCGCCGCCGATCGCGGTGACCACGCCCAGCGACATCACCCCCACGATGTCCACCCGCGCCCTGCGGATCGCGGTCAGGGCGCCGTCGAGGGCGAAGGCGAACACCCCGAGCAGGTCGAGGACGAGCAGGAAGGTCTGGGTGGACATACGACCGCGCCGTGACGGCGCCCTTTCCGGGGTGACGAGGTGCGACAACCGGCCAGTACACCATGGCGCCCCGCCCCGGCCGCGGGAGCACCCCCGGATACGTGCGCGTGTCGCCCCTTCCGCCACCGGCCGACAGGCGACACGATCGAGTGGACCGACTGGTACTGGGCGGAGTTGAGGCACATGGAGCACGTCGACGTGATCGTCATCGGCATGGGGCCGGGGGGTGAGACGGTCGCCTCCCGGCTCCTGGACGCGGGGCGCCGCGTCGCCGTGGCCGAGCGCGCCCTCATCGGAGGGGAGTGCGCCTACTACGCCTGCATCCCCTCCAAGGTCCTGCTCCGCCCGCCCGAGGCCCGTCAGGAGGCCGCGGGCGCGGCCGGGCTGGACACGCCCGGCCTCGACTGGCCCGCGCTGCGCGACTACCGCGACGCGATGATCCGCCACCTGGACGACACAGCGCAGGCCCAGGGGTACCGCGACCGGGACGCCCTGGTGCTCCGGGGCACGGCCAGGGTCACCGGGCGCGACCCGTGGCGGGTGGCGGTGGGCGACACCGAGCTGACCGCCGACCACGTGGTCGTGGCCACCGGCTCCGAAGCCGTGCGCCCGCCCGTGGAGGGGCTGGACGAGCTCGGCCCCGCACAGGTCTGGACCAACCGCGAGGCCACCACGCTCGCCGACGTCCCCGGGAGCGCCCTGGTGATCGGCGGCGGCGCGGTCGGCGTGGAACTCGGCCACTTCCTCAACCGGATGGGCGCCGACGTGACCCTCGTCCAGCGCGGCCCGCGCCTGCTGGACCGCGAGGATCCGCGCCTGTGCGCGCTGGTCGGTGGGCGCTTCGCCCGCGACGGCCTCGACGTGCGGGTGGGGACCCAGGTGGTCTCGACGGCCCGCGACGGCTCCGGGGTGCTCTCGACCCTCGACGACGGCGAGCGCGTGCGCACCGACGTGGTCCTCCTGGCCTCGGGGCGCCGCCCGTGCGCCGACGGACTCGGACTGGAGGACTGGGGTGTGGCCCTGCGGGGCACCGCGCTCCCGGTGGACGAGTGGTGCCGGGCCGCCCCCGGCCTGTGGGGCGTCGGGGACGTCACGGGCCGGGCGATGTTCACCCACGTGGCCAAGTACCAGGGACGCCTGGTCGCCGACAACATCCTGGGCCTGGGCAGGATCGCCGACTACACGGCCGTGCCCCGCGTGGTCTTCTCCGACCCCGAGATCGCCGCCGTCGGCCTCACCGAGGAACAGGCGCGCGACCAGGGAATCGACGTGGCCACCGCCGAGGTCGACGTGCCCGCGGCCCTGGCACGCCCGTGGACCTACACCACCGACCCCGAGGGCACGCTCGGCCTGGTCGCCGACCGCGACCTCGGGGTGCTGGTGGGGGCGTGGGCCTTCGGCCCCCTGGTGTCGGAGTGGATCCACACCGCGGCCCTGGCGATCCGGACCCGGGTGCCGATCCGGGTGCTGCTCGACTCGATCCCGCAGTTCCCCACGTTCAACGAGGCCTACCTCGTCGCTTTGGAGAAGCTGGGGGTCTGACCCGCACCGCGCCGGTGCGCCACCCTCGCGCCGACCGCGGTCAGGGCCGGCGGCGGGCCGGGCCGGCCGTCGGGTGCGGGCGCCATCGCACCGTGCCGCGGGTCAGGCGGCGTCGCTGCGACCGCCGCGCCGCCCCACCCGGGTGAACACCTCGTGCAGCGCGCGGTCGGCGCCGGACACACCCGCGCGCACGGCCGCCAGCCACGCGGCCCCGCCCGCCGTGCACCCGGCCATGGCGATCTCCGTCCCCGACGACCCCAGCGCCAACTTGCGGGTGAGCGCGGCTCGCACCGGCTCCGAGTGCGTGAGCACCCCGCCGGACAGCACCACCGGGGTCCGTTCCCCCGGTGTGCGCACCTGGTGCACCGTGTGCGCCAGGTGTCCGGCGGCCGCCTCGACGATCACGTGCGCCGCCGGGTCACCCGCGGTGTGCGCCTGGCTGACCAGAGGAGCCAGCGTCGCCAACGCGATCGGCGGGCCCTCGGTCAGCGTGCGGGCGAAGTTGCGGGCGTGCTCCTCGGGCCGGTGGTCGTCCCCGCCCGCCGGGCGCTGGCCGGGGATGACCCGCTTGGCCACCGTGCGCGCCAGCGGACTGAGCTCCCCGCCCCGGGACAGCTGCCGCGCGGTCTCCTTGGCGGCCTGGTGCCCGATCCAGAACGCCGACCCGTCGTCGCCGATGAGCCACCCCATCCCGTCGGCCGACCGGGTGCGCCGACGGTCCTCGATCCGCGTCGCGATCGCCCCGGTCCCGGCGATGAGCACCGTCCCGTCGGGCAGCGGTGTGCCCGAGGCGAAGGCCACCTCGTCGTCCCCGGTGAACTCCGCCGTCCCAGGAGGCAGACCGGCCTCGGCCAGGGCCTCCTCCATCCGCGCGCGCACGTCCGGGTCGCGCAGCGCCGACACACCGGCCAGCCCGATCACCGTCGCCACGACCTCCTGGCGGGCCCAGCGCTCGGCCCGGTCCAGCGCGCCCTCGACGGCCTCCGTCAGCTGCGCGGCGGCGCGGATCACGCCGTGGGTGTTGGGGTTGGCCCCGCCCGCCCACGACTCGCCCAGCCGTTCGCCGGACAGGGTGGCCACGAGCGCGCGCGTGGTCGTGCCGCCCGCGTCCACCCCCACCACGAGACGCGCGGGGCCTCCGCGCGCGGACCGGGATCGCTGTCGCTGGGGCGCAGAAGGAGGAGTCACACCGTAGAGGTGCCCCACCGCGAAGTCGGCTACTCCTCCGCGGGGTCCGGCCCTCGCTGCTGGACGCTCCGTCCGGTGATGGCGCGGGAGGAAAAACGGGTGGCCACGTGAAGGGCGCTCCTGATAGTCAGGCTGTCATGACGAAGACTTCCGAACCGGACCCGACGCCCGTCCCCGCCCCGGACTGGACGGTACGCGGTATCGACCGTGACGAGTTCCCCAGCGTCGCCCGGGTGGTGGGGGAGGCTCTCCTGGCCTCCGACAGCCCCCAGGGACGGACCGAACGGCTCCGCCCGCTCATGGACGCCCACGGCTACGACCGCTTCCTCGTGGCCGTGGACGGCGACGAGGTCGCCGGGTCCGTCAACTCCTTCCGGTTCGAGATGACGATGCCCGGCGGTCCGCGACCGGTCGCCGGAGTCTCCGGTGTGGGCGTGTGGCCCACGCACCGCAGGAAGGGCGTGCTGAGCGCGCTGATGCGTCGCCAGCTCCGCGACCTGCGCGACCGGGGCGAGAGCCTCGCGGCGCTGTGGGCGTCCGAGGGCGGCATCTACGGCCGGTTCGGCTACGGCGCGGCCTCGATGGAGGCCGAGCTCACCGTCGCCCGGCCGCACGCCCGGCTCGTCCCCGACGCTCCCCGCGATCCGGCGCTGAACCTGCGGCTGCACTACGTCGACGAGGTGCGCGACCGCGTCGTCGAGGTGTTCCGGAAGCTCGCCCCCACCCAGCTCACCCGCTTCCAGCGCGCCGACGTGTGGTGGGACCGCGTCCTGGCCGACACCCCCGAGGCACGCGGGAGCTTCGGCGGTCTGAAGGTCGCTCTGGTCAGCAGTGCCGACGGCCCGCAGGGGTACGCGCTGTACCGCACCCGCGCCGAGTACGACCAGGCGGGTTGGCACAGCGAGTTGCGCGTGCACGAGCTGGTCGCCGGCACGCCCGCCGCACGCGTGGCCCTGTACGACCACGTGTTCAACCGTGACCTGGTCGCCAAGGTGGTCGTGGAGAACACCGCCGTGGACGACCCGCTGTGGAACCTGCTGGCCGACCGGCAGCGGATCAGCGCGGTGCCGACCACGGGCCTGTGGATGCGGCTGGTGGACGTGCCCGCGGCCCTGGCCGAACGCCCCTACGCGGTGCCGGTCGAGGCGGTGGTCGAGGTCGCCGACCGGTACGCGCCGTGGAACGCCGGGCGGTGGCGGATCAAGGCCGACGAGGTCGGCGCCGACGTCGAGCTCACCGACGAGGCCCCCGACCTGTCCCTGGACGTGTCCCATCTCGGGGCCGCCTTCCTGGGGCAGCACACTCTCTCCGCCCGGGTGGCGGCCGGAGTGGCCACCGAGCACACTCTGGGCGCGGCAGCCCGACTGGACGCGGCACTGCGGGTGGCCCACGCGCCGGTGTGCGGCGTGATCTTCTAGGCGGTCGGGGGGCTGGGGGCGTTCACGGGCCGCCGGGGCGACCGAACCGCTGGTCACCACCCGGCCCGAACGGGTCGGGCCGGGTGTGGAGGTGACGTGTCCCGGGTAGGCCTCCACCGTCAATCACAACGCTGAGCTTCCAAACTGACACGGAGGGCGATGTCCGGAGCGGTGGGGCTCGGTCCACGGCCGACCCGAGCCGCGATCGGGACCGCCCGCCAGCCGTGGACGGTCGGAGCCGGCGACGGGCGCAGGGGAGCTGGAGACATGCACGCGACTGTGGGGGACCGGGTCCGGATCAAGGGCCGGGTCGTCGGCATGAGAGAACACGTCGGCGAGATCATCGAGGTCCGCGGGTCACAGGGCGAACCGCCCTACCGGGTGCGGTTCGACGACGGGCACGAGTCCCTGATCTTCCCGGGCCCCGACTGCGTCATCGAGCAGCGTCGCCCCATGGACTGAGGTCGGGGGCGCGGGGACAGGCCCGCGCGCCTGGCCCACCGCGCCCCCGGCGCGTCCTGGCTCGATTGTCCCGCGGCCCCGGGGCGGACTCGGGGAACGCGGAGCGCGCGGGCGATTCCAGGGCGGTCGGCGGACCGGTTTCGGCCCCGCTCGGCGGTGCCCCGGTCCGCATCGCGCACGGCGCGCGGGGCACGCATCGGCTCCCGGACGGACCAGTGACACTCGTTCCGGCCTGGGTTGGTCTGATGCGGACAGATCGATGCCGGGCGAAGAGGGACATGGGAAACTCCTCGGCGCGTGCGCCCCGAACTCAGGATGCTGATCGGTGTCGCGCGAAGTGGTACGACGGCGTTCCTTCATCTCATGTCTCAGAGTCCCCACGTTCGCACGGCCACGTGGTCGATGAAGAGCACCCTTCGTGACGGTCACGTCGACTACGGTGTCTACGATCGCCTCTGCGACCGTCCCGTTCTCTTCTACAAGGCCTCATTCGGTCGGCGTTCGCCGGCCGAATGCCGGTACGATCCGTTTCGATCCGTCGAGGACGTGGTCACGGTTCGGCTCCTCTTCCTGTTTCGCGACCCGGTCCAGTGCTTGAATTCATGGCGCCGTATGGGCTGGGGCAGGGACGTTGAGCTCTTCAGCGTCGCCTACCGGCATGCACTGGACCTGTGCCGGACGGCCAGGGGGAGTTCTGATTCCGCCGTCTGTGTGTCCTATGAGCACCTTGCGGCGCATGCGGATTCGATCTTCCCTCAGATCTTCTCCCACTGGGGAATTCCCTACGAAGGGATGACGGTCGCGTGGGCCGTGCCGGTCGGGGGTCCGAGCATATCCGTGGACTGGCTTTCCGAGCGCCGCCTCAAAATGATGAGGCATCTGGGTTCCGGCCTGCACGCGAGCCTCGTTCGCGGACCTCAAAGGTATCGCTATGTGAGCAACGAGGTTGTTCTGTCGCGCTCTGAGGTGAATGAGGTCGAACGGCTGTTTCGTCGGGAGTACGAAGAGGTCGACGACGCGGGGCGGTGTCGGTTCCCCGCGTCGTCGGGTCTCCTGCGGGAGTCGTGGGAGGGCCCCGGTGGATCTTGAGTGGAGAGACATTCTTCTTTTCCTTCTCGGTGCTATTCTTGGCGCGGTCCTGAACCGGGGGTACCAGTTGGCTGAGACGCCTGTCGCGCAGAAGATCCGCCAACGTGCCGTCGACCGGCGCAAGGCGGCGCTTTCGACCGAGCGCGTGCACCGTTGGCTCATCTCCTACCATGAGCAGCGGGGGACTCTGGCCAGCCTCTACAACTGCCGCATCGGCGACTACGACGTGCGCGTCCCCGTCATCACCAGACACGAGTGGCTGACCAGTGCGCCGGTGCGGCCTGAGCGCGACCCGCTCATCCGGTTCGCGCTCGGCCATGAGCAGAGCTTTCCCGTGTGAGCGGACCTCCTCCGGCGCAGAAAGAGCTTGGACAACGGCTCTTCGGCGAACCGGCACTCTATTTCGACTACCTCGATCTGAGTGATTCGGGTCCGGTGGTCGATGTGAAGCGATGCCGTTACTACGAGGTGGCGAGCAATCTCATCCGATTGGAGGAGGAGACCTTCAGCGCGATCATGCGCGGACGGATGAATGGCCTGCCGCTCCGGGACGAGGCGTTCCTGGACGCCGAGACCGCGCAGGCCGCCGCGGTCAAGCCCTTCCCCGTCGGATGTCCCGTGGTGCTCGCGCTTCGCCGCGGCGACGGTTACCAGGTCGCGGTCCACACCCGTTCCCACGAGACCTCCACGTTCGGCGGCGCCAAGTCCGTCACCCCGAATTTCGGATTGATGCCGGTGGTGGGAAGTTCCGACGGGCGTCCGGTGGGGCTGCTGTACTACAACTTCCTCAAGGAATACCTCGAAGAGCTGTACGGCTACGACGAACTGAACCGGATGACCCTTCAGCGCCGAGCCGATCCCCGCTGGTTCTACGGCATTCCCGAGGCCCGCATGCTTCTGGAGAGCCCCCATTTCTCACTGGAGACCCTGGGCATGGGCTTCAACGCGCTGAACGGAGTGCTCGTACTGCCCATGCTGGCCAGGGTGGACGACGTCGACGTGGCCGCCAGGATCACCGGGCAGGTGAAGGTCAACGGGGAGACCGGCGCCGACCACGGGGACGAACTCGATGGCGGGTTCGTCCCCGTGGACTCACCTCGGTTGGCCGCATGGCCGGTGCAGCGCCGTTACAACCCCGCCTCGGCCTTCGGGCTCGGTGAGGCGCTTCGGCGGCTGGACGCTCCGTCGGGGACGGGTCCGGTGGGGTGAGTCATGGACGGGACGGTCGTCGCGCTATGAGCGCAGTTCCTTGACCAGGCGGTCCACGTCGTCCTCGTCGTTGTACAGGTGGAAGGACGCCCGCATCCGACCGGCGCGCGCGGAGGTGGCGATGCCCGCCTGTGCCGCGCGGCGGGCCGCCTCCTCCGAGACCTCCAGGGACACGATCGCCGACCCGGCCGGTTCCAGACCCATCGCCGTCCGCAGCCGGTCGGCCAGAGCGGTGTCGTGCGCGTGGATGGTCCGCACTCCGACCTCCTCGATCAGCTCCAGCGCCGGGAGCAGCCCGTACCAGGCGGGCCACACCGGCGCGAGGTCCAGGCGGCGCGGCGCGTCGGCCAGCCGCAGCGGCCCTCCGTACAGCGAGCCCCACGGGTCGGCGCCCGCGAACCAGTTCGGCGCGAGCGGGCGCAGCGTGGCCAGTGCCCCGGGCGTGCCGGTCAGGAAGGCGGCGCCGCGCGGCCCGAGCGCCCACTTGTAGACGCTGCACACGGTGAAGTCGACACGGTCCGCGGACAGGGGGAGCCAGCCGAACGACTGGGTCGTGTCCAGCATCAGCCGCGCGCCGTGGTCGGCGCAGGCCGTGACCAGGTCCGCCACGGGCGCGACGGCGCCGTCCGCGGACTGGACGGCCGCCACGGCCACCAGGGACGTGGTCGGACCGACCTCCTCGGGCAGGCGGTCCAGGGGGACCTCACGCACGCGGATCCCGTCGGGCTCCCGGGACATGAACGGGAAGACCACGGAGGTGAACTCGTTCTCCGCGACCAGGACCTCCGAGCCGGCGGGCAGGCTCGCGGCGATCGTCCCGACGAACTGGGAGACGTGCGTGCCCACGGCGATCCGCTCGGCGGGGACGCCGACCAGGCGGGCGTAGACGGAGCGGGCGGACGCGACGACGTCGTCGGCGTCCTTGGGCTGGAAGCGGCCCGCGGCCACGTCGTGGGCGAACCGTTCCAGGGCCCGCCGCGCCCTGTGGGGCGGGAGCCCGTGTGCGGCGGTGTTGAGGTAGGTCACCTCGGGGGAGAACTGCTGTCGCGCGGCGTGCAGGCGGGCACGGCTGGTGTCGTCCATGCCCAGATGCAAACAGTCGTCGAGGGGCGGCTCAAGGGCCAATCGGGCCCGAAGTGGTGTGCCCGGGTCAGCTGCGGAACTTGGCTTGTGCGGTGGTGGATCCGGCCATGAGCTTGTTGAGCAGGCGGACCAGTTCGCGGCGTTCGTCGGGTTCGAGGGCCTCGGCCCAGGCGCTCTCGCGTCGGTTGTGGGCGCGGAAACCGCCGAGGATCGCCCCGTAGCCGGCCTCGGTGAGGCTGAGCTGGAGGGCGCGGCGGTCGTGTTCGGCGCGTTCGCGCACGATGAGCCCGTCGCGTTCGAGGGTGTTGAGCAGGGCCGAGAGGGCGGCTCGGCTCATGCCGGAGATCTCGGCGGTGGTCTTGGCCTCCATCGGCCCGGCCAGCCAGAGCGCGAAGATCACCCGGAAGCCCGGCCAGGTCAGACCCCTGGGCCGGTGGACGGAGGATTCCAGATCGTAGATGACCATGCTCGTCGCGCGGTTGAGGGTCAGGACCATGCGCATCGCCTCCGCGTCGACGGAGGGCAGCTCTCGTTCCGCCTTCTGCACCGCGTAGTCGACGAAGGACCAGAAGGTGAGATCGCTGGGGGGAGCGGTGTTATGGGTCACCCGATCAGCCTAGTACCTGGGCTCGCGCGCGGAGCGGCCGACGCGTGCCCGTCGCGCGTGTGGCGCTGGGGACGCGTGGTGGGGCGAGAGTCGTGGTGAGCGGCCCGTGCGGGGTGTGATGGGTACGCTCGTGTTGTGATCTGCATCACTGGACGATGGGCCGTGGCCCTCTTGGCCGTGTGGTGCGGGGCACGTTATGGTCAGAATCATCAAAGGTTTGATCAATTGGGCGGCCAGTCGCCGTCCGTGAGCGAGTGAAGGGTCCATCGACCATGGCCAAGCCGTTCGCCTCGTCCGCCGACACCGAGGCCAAGCAGCAGACACTGGAGGTCCTGGCCGACGGCGTCTACGCGCTCACCGCCGAGGGCGACCCCAACGTGGGCGCGATCGAGGGCGAGGACTTCGTCGTCGCCTTCGAGGCCCTGGCCACCCCCGCCGCCGCGCGGGACTGGCTCGCCCTCCTGCGCGAGCACACCGACAAACCGATCCGCTACCTCGTGCTCTCCCACTACCACGCCGTCCGCGTCCTGGGCGCCAGCGCCTTCGACGCCGACATCATCCTCACCCACGAGAAGACCCGCGAGCTCATCCGCGAACGCGGCAAGGAGGACTGGGCCAGCGAGTTCGGGCGCATGCCCCGCCTGGCCAAGGACCCGGACTCGGTCCCCGGCCTGACCTGGCCCACCCAGACCTTCGCCGACCGCACCACCATCGACCTGGGCGGCGACCGGGGCGAGCTGGTCCTGGAGTACTTCGGGCGCGGCCACACCGAGGGCGACATCGTCGCCTGGCTGCCCAGGCAGCGGATCCTCTTCGCCGGTGACCTCGTCGAGGCCGAGGCCGCCCTGTACACCGGCGACTCCTTCCACCACGACTGGGCCGGGACCACCCTGGACCGCGTCGCCGCTCTGGAGGCCGAGGTCCTCATCGGCGGCCGCGGCGCCGTCACGCGCGGCCGTGCCGCGGTCGACGCCGCCATCGCCCAGACCCGCGGCTTCCTCACCACGATGATCCGCGAGGTCGGCGCCGTCCACGAGCGCGGCGGCACGCTCAAGGAGGCGTTCCGGGCCGCCCACGCCGCCCTGGAGGGAACCTACGGCCACTGGCCCATCTTCGAGCACTGCCTGCCCTTCGACGTCTCGCGCCTGTGGGACGAGTTCTCCGGCATCGAGCGACCCGTCGTCTGGACCGCCGAGCGCGACCGCGAGGTCTGGGCGCAGCTCCAGGGCTGACCCGCCCACCACCGCCCAGAGGCCGTTCCGCAGGGGGAGCGGGACACCCGGACGCCTCCGGCGCGGTACCCGTTCCCCCCGCCGTTGCCCATCGCCCAGCGACCAGCGCGCCCCGCACGGGCGCCCCACGCCGAACGGAGCCCACCATGCGCCCTCCAGCTCCACGTCCCTCCGCCGACACCGCCGCCGATCCCGTCCTGGTGCTCGGCGCGGGGCCGGTCGGCCAGACAGCGGCCCTGCTCCTGGCCCGGCGAGGGGTGCCCGTGCGGGTCCTGGACACCCGCCCCGAACGCGACGCCGTCGGCTCCAAGGCCATCTGCCAGCAGCGCGACGTCCTGGACGTGTGGGACTGGCTCGGCGCCGGGACCATCGCCGAGGAGGGGCTGACCTGGGACACCGCCCGCACGTTCTACCGTGACCGCGAGCTCTTCAGCGTCCGCCTCCCCGACCCGGGCGCCTCGCCCCTGCCCCCGTTCGTCAACATCTCCCAGTCCCGCACCGAGGAGGTCCTCGACGGCCTCATGGCCGAGACGGGCATCGAGGTCCTGTGGAACCACCACGTCACCGGGATCGCCCAGGACGACGACGGAGTCGACGTACGGTGCCAGACCCCCGACGGCGAGACCGCGCTGCGCGGCTCCCACGCCCTGGCCTGCCTGGGCGCCCACGGCGGCGTCGTCCGCGAGGCCCTCGGGCTCGGCTTCGAGGGCACCTCCTTCGACGACCGCTTCCTCATCTGCGACATCCGCGCGGACCTGCCAGGATGGGAGCGCGAACGCCGCTTCTACTTCGACCCCGAATGGAACCCCGGCCGCCAGGTGCTCATCCACCCCTGCCCCGACTCGGTCTTCCGCGTCGACTGGCAGGTCCCCGCCGACTTCGACCTCGACCGCGAACGCGACAGCGGCCGCCTGGACGCGCGCATCCGCCAGATCATCGGCGACACGCCCTACGAGATCGTCTGGCACTCGGTGTACCGCTTCCACACCCGCGTCGCCGACCGCATGCGCTCGGGGCGCGTCCTCCTCGCCGGCGACTGCGCCCACCTGGTCGCCCCCTTCGGCGCCCGCGGCCTCAACTCCGGCGTCCAGGACGCCGAGAACGCCGCCTGGAAGCTCGCCTACGTGCGCGCCGGGTGGGCGGGCGAGGACCTTCTGGAGAGCTACCACACCGAGCGCCACGCCGCCGCCCTGGAGAACGCCGAGATCACCAGCGCCACCATGCGCTTCCTCGTCCCCCACGGCCCCGCGGAGCACGACCGGCGGCGCACCGTCCTCGAACGCGCCCTCACCGACCCCGCCGCCCACCCCCAGGTCGACTCCGGCCGCCTGGCCGAACCCTTCTGGTACACCGACTCGGCGCTCACCACCCCCTGCCCCGACCGCCCCTTCGGCGGCCGCCCGCCGCGCGGCCAGGTCCCCGACCCCTGCCCCGGCGTCGTCCTGCCCGACGCCCCCGCCGCCCTCCCCGGCGCCGAGGAACCCACCCGCGTGCGGATCCTGCTCCGCGAGGGGATCACCCTCCTGCTCGGCCCCGCCCCCGAGGGCGAGGACCCCGACGCCCTCCTCGACCGGGTGCGCGCCGCCGCCGAACGGGCCTGTCCCGCTCCGAGCACCGCCCTGTACCTGGCCGACGTCGACACCACCGGCGCCCTCACCCGTGCCCTGGACCCGGAACCCGGACAGGTGTGGATCGTGCGCCCCGACGCCCACGTGGCCGCCGTGGTCCCCGGATCGGACCCCGGCGCCGTCCACACGGCGGTGCGCACCGCCCTCGGACTCGCCCCCGGCCGGACCGCCCCGCCCGCGCGCCACCCGCAGACCACCACGACCCGCTGATCCCGAACAGCCACGGCTCGACGACCACGGTAAGGAGATCACCACCATGGCCCACTACCGGAAGGTGGGCGAGGTGCCCCGCACCCGCCACACCCAGCACCGCACCCCGGACGGCGGCCTCTACTACGAGGAGCTGATGGGGGAGGAGGGCTTCTCCAGCGACTCCTCGCTCCTGTACCACCGGGCGATCCCGTCGGCGATCGTCGACGCCGCCGAGTGGGAGCTGCCCGACCTGACCCGCACCCGCAACGCGCCCATGGTGCCCCGCCACCTGAAGCTGCACTCGCTCTTCGCCGACCAGGACTGGAAGGCCGCCGACGTCGTCGAGTCGCGCCGCCTGGTCCTGGGCAACGACGACGTGCGCATCTCCTACGTCGTCGCCGGGGCGCCCTCGCAGCTGTACCGCAACGGCATCGGCGACGAGTGCGTCTACGTCGAGTCCGGCGAGGCCCGCGTGGAGACCGTCTTCGGCGCCCTCGACGTCGGCCGGGGCGACTACGTCGTCCTGCCGCGCGCCACCACCCACCGCTGGGTGCCCACCGGCGACGGGCCCCTGCGCGCCTACGTCGTGGAGGCCAACAGCCACATCTCGCCGCCCAAGCGCTACCTGTCGCGCTACGGGCAGTTCCTCGAACACGCGCCCTACTGCGAACGCGACCTGCGCGGCCCCTCCGAGCCGCTGCTCGCCGACGGCGAGAACGTGGACGTGCTCATCAAGCACCGCGGCGGCGGTCCCGGCGGCATCTCCGGCACCCGCTACACCTACCCCGCCCACCCCTTCGACGTCGTGGGCTGGGACGGGTGCCTGTACCCGTACGTGTTCAACATCGACGACTTCCAGCCGATCACCGGCCGCGTCCACCAGCCGCCGCCCGTCCACCAGGTGTTCGAGGGGCACAACTTCGTCATCTGCAACTTCGTGCCCCGCAAGGTGGACTACCACCCCGAGTCCATCCCGGTGCCCTACTACCACTCCAACGTGGACTCCGACGAGGTCATGTTCTACTGCGGGGGCGACTACGAGGCCCGCAAGGGGTCCGGGATCGGCCAGGGGTCGATCTCCCTGCACCCGGGCGGCCACTCCCACGGACCCCAGCCCGGCGCCTACGAGCGCAGCGTCGGCGTCCACTTCTTCGACGAGCTCGCCGTCATGGTCGACACCTTCCGCCCGCTCGACCTGGGCGAGGGCGGCCTGGCCAGCGACGACGGCGGCTACGCCTGGACCTGGGCCGGAGGGAGGAGGGAGCGGTGAGCCATCCCCTCTACCGCCGCCTGTTCGACGACGCCGCGCTCTTCCCGCCCGGCAACGCGCCCATGGGCGAGGCGGTGCCCGCCCACCGCGAGTACCGCTCGGGGTGGCGCGCGGACCACGTCGGCCCGTTCCTGGTCGCCGACGGCCGCGTGGCCGAACTGCGCGCCGTCCTGGCCCGGGAGGAAGCGGCTCCCGGTCCCCTGGCCGTCGCGGTCACCGTCCCCGGAGGCCCGGACGGCATCGGCTCCGCCGTGGAGTCCGTGCTCGCCGACCCCGCACTGCGCCTGGTCGGGGTCGAGGCCGCCGCCGCGCCCGGCGCCGTCGGGGCCGTCGCCGGACAGCTCACCCGCCACCTGCCGCCGGGCGCGTCCGGGTTCGTGGAGGTCTCCCGCGAGGGGGACGTGCACGCGGACCTGGACGCCCTGTCCGGCACCGGCCACAGCGCCAAGTTCCGCACCGGCGGGCTCACGCCCGGGGCCCACCCCGACGAGGCCGAACTCGCCGCGTTCACGGCCGCGGCCGTGTCCCGCGCCCTTCCGTTCAAGTGCACCGCGGGGTTGCACCACGCCGTCCGGAACACCACCGCCGAGGGCTTCGAGCAGCACGGCTTCCTCAACCTGCTCGTCGCCACCGCCGCGGCCCTCGACGGAGCCGGGACCGACGACCTGGCCGGGATCCTGTCCGACCGCGACGGGGCCGCACTCGTCGACGCCGCCGCCCGGTTGACCCCCGGCCAGGCCGAGGCGGTCCGCGCGCGGTTCCTCTCCTTCGGCACGTGCAGTGTCGTCGAACCACTGGAGGACCTGGTCGTGCTCGGCGCGCTGGTCCCCGAGGCCCGGCCGCACTGACCGCCACCACAGAAAGCAGCGATGATGCCCGAAACCTGGCTCGACCTGGACCCGGACGCGCCGTTCGGCCTGGCGACCCTGCCCTACGGGGTGTTCGGCACCGACCCCGACCCCGCGCCGCGCGTCGGTGTGGCGATCGGCGGCCACGTCCTGGACCTCGGCGCGGCCGCCCGCGCCCTGGGCGCGCCGTTCGCCGACACCGTCTCAGGGGCCGGCCTCGACGCCCTCCTGGCCGCCGGGAGACCCGTCTGGGATGCGGTGCGCGCCGCCCTGACCACATGGTTCACCGATCCCGCGTACGCCGACGCGCTCCGCCCGCACCTGGTCGACCGGTCCCGGACGCGCTTGCACCTGCCGTTCACGGTCGCCGACTACGTGGACTTCTACGCCTCGGAGCACCACGCGAGCAACGTCGGTCGGATGTTCCGTCCCGACCAGGAGCCCCTCACGCCCAACTGGAAGCACCTGCCCATCGGGTACCACGGCCGGTCCGGCACCGTCGTGGTCTCGGGGACCGACATCGTGCGCCCCACCGGGCAGCGCAAACCCCCCACCGAACCCGTGCCGTTCTTCGGGCCCTCCGCGCGGCTGGACATCGAGGCCGAGGTGGGGTTCGTGGTCGGCACGCCCACCGCCATGGGCGAACGGGTCGGCGTGGACGACTTCGCCGACCACGTGTTCGGGGCGTTCCTCCTGAACGACTGGTCCTCCCGCGACCTCCAGGCCTGGGAGTACGTGCCGCTGGGGCCGTTCCTGGGCAAGTCCTTCGCCACCTCCGTCTCCCCGTGGGTCGTGCCGCTGGCCGCGCTGGAGTCGGCCCGCGTCGAGCAGCCCGCCCAGGACCCCGAGCCGCTGCCCTACCTGCGCGGCGGCCAGCCCTGGGGGCTGGACCTGGACCTGGAGGTGCGGATCAACGGCCACGTGGTCTCGCGGCCGCCGTTCGCCACGATGTACTGGACGGCCGCGCAGCAGCTCGCGCACATGACCGTCAACGGGGCGTCGCTGCGGACCGGCGACGTGTATGCCTCCGGCACGGTCAGCGGTCCCGAGCGCGATCAGCGCGGGTGCCTGCTGGAGCTGACGTGGAGCGGCAAGGAGCCGCTGCGGCTGCCGGACGGGACCGAGCGCACGTTCCTGGAGGACGGGGACGAGGTGGTCATCACCGCGACCGCGCCGGGGCCTGGCGGGAGCCGTGTGCACTTCGGCGAAGTCACCGGCCGGATCCTGCCCGCCCGCTGACCCGCGGACCGCGGCCCCGCGCACCCCGGGCGGACGTGCGCGGGGCCGCCACGCGGTCCCTCCGGCTCTCCCGTTCGGGCAACCGTGTGCGCGTCCCCGGCGTCGAAGGTCCGTCGCGCACCACCGGTGCGCGGCGGTAGGAAAGGCCCCGGTCCCCCGATGAAGCTCACGAAGCACCGCGACGGCCCACGCCCCGTCTTCGACCCCACCCTCCCGGCGGACATGCTGCGGGGTCTGCGCGAGGACGCCGTCGGGATCCGCGAGGCGAGCCGGCGGTTGACCCGGATCGGGGAGTACATGCGCCCGGTGGACGCGGCCTCCACCGCGCATCGGGAGTGGGAACAGCTCTCCCGGTTGGCCGGAGGCACGGACGACGACGCCGACCTGGTCGCGCGCACCGGCTCCGAGCCCGCGGGGCCGCTGTCGCATGACCTCCGTGGGGATCCCGCCCTGCACGCGGCGCGGGCCGCCATCGAGGAGCGCGTCCGCGAGGCCCACGAGGCCGCCGTCTGGCTGACCGCGGCGACCCGGGACGACCACGGGAGCGTGCGTCCACGGGGGATCAGGCCTCGGTAGAGAGCTCGACGAGGAGGCGAGCGGTTCCAGCGGGGTCGATGATCTGGTGGAGGTGCGCGCCGGGCAGGTGCGCCACGCGCCAGCCGCGTGCACGGGCCTCGGCGGCGAGGTCGCCGTACGGAGGGCTGAACAGCACGAAGGAACAGGGGTGGTCGTCCCAGCCGGCGGGGACCGGGATGCGCTGCTCGTAGTAGGACAGAGGCAGGGTCGGCTGCTCCTCGGTGACGGTTCGCCTGACCTCCGGGTCGGTGAACATGGGTGCGAGGTCCGACTCGTCCCACCAGTCAGTCCACCGCCGCAGTCGGCCGTCCGCAGCCATGGGACGCAGGAATTCCAGGAACTCGGGTGTGGCGACGGGTGTCGGTCCGATCCGGGCCGGCAGCGCGGCATCGACGAAGGTCGACCCGGTCACCGGATGGTCGAGGCCCGAGCGGATCACCGGCAGGAACATGCCGGCGTTGCTGTGCGCCACCAGTACGACGGGGTGGTCGACGGGGACCTTCCGCAGAGCGTCGCGGACGGCGTCCACGACGCGGGGCCAGAAGGGAGGCCTTCCGGCACCGACATGCAGCAGGGAAGGCACCCGCACCCGGTGTCCCGTCGCTGTCAGGTGCTCGGCCACGGGGCGCCAGGTGGAGGGGCCCACGGCGGGACTGTGCACGAGAACAAAGATCGGCCGCATGGGACGATCCTGCCGCCATCGTCGTGGGATGGGTGAGGTCTCGGCTGACAGCAGAACCCGTCGCTTCTTGGTCGACCCGTCCGGGCCCGGCAGTGCCCGTGTCGACCCGTGTCGGGAGGGCGCGGGCATCGGGCCTCACGCGAGCTGCTGTGCCAGGGCGACGATGATGCCCTCGGGGCCGCGGACGTAGCAGAGCCGGTAGCTGTCCTCGTACCGCGCCACCTCGCCGAGGAGTTCGGCGCCGTGGGCCCGCAGGCGGGCCAGGACGTCGTCGACGTCGTCGACGGCGAACATGATGCGACGGATGCCCAGCGTGTTCGGCGGCGCGTCCTCCGGGGCGGCGCTGATCGCCGTCGGAGCGCGGAACCTCGTCAGCTCGATCCGGCCGTGGCCGTCCGGGGTCCGCATCATGGCGATGTCGGCCCGGACGCCGTCGAGCCCGACGACCTGGTCCACCCACCGTCCCTCGACCGGCGCCTCGCCCTCCAGCTCCATGCCGAGTTCGGCGAAGAAGGCGATGGCGGCTCCGAGGTCGTCGACGACGACGCCGACGTGGTCCATCCGTTGAATCGTCATGCCCCGGAGCATAGGTCGGATGGCCGACGATCGGGCGCGGGACGCGTGCGCGACCACCGCGTGAACCGCGCGCCGCCCTGGCCCGCGCCGCGCGGTTCGGGGATCCGCGGCCCCGCACCCGTGGACGCGCAGGCCGCCCCGGACCGGGGACCGGGGCGGCATCCGCGGAGGTCCGGGACCCGGATCACTCCGGTCGACGACCCACCGCCACGTCCACCTGGTTCACCGCGTTGGCGGAGGCGATGGAGAACAGCAGGTGCGCCAGCTCGCCCTCGCTGAACCGCGCCCTGGCCTCCTCCCACACGCGGTCGGGCACGGGCCCGCGCCCCGCGACGGTCATCGCCTCGACCAGGTCCAGCGCCGCCCGCTCCTTGGGGGTGAACAGGTCGGTCTGCCGCCACACGGCGATCGCGTGCAGCCGGCGGTCGCTCTCGCCCTTGCCCACCGCGATCTGGGTGCGCTGGTCGACGCCGTGGGCGTTACCGGTGAGCTGGGCCGCCCGTACCAGGACGAGTTCGGTCAGCAGGGGGTCCAGGAAGCCCACCGCCTTGTCGAGGAGGGCGGCCAGGGCCGTGTTCAACTGCGGAGCCACCTGACGCGGCTCCATGCGGGGTCCGATCGCAACGTCACTCATGGTGGAGAGATTAGCGCTTTGGGTGACGCAATGGGAGTGGTTTCCATGTTCATAGTTCCCGGAGGACCGCCACCAGCGCGTCGATCTCCTCGGGTGTGTTGTACACGTGCAGGCTCACCCGCACCGACCCGTCTCTCGGCTCCGCCCCCGCCTGGCAGTGGCTGTCCGACCGGACCATGAACCCGCGGCTGTACAAGATGAACCCCAGGTCACCCGAGTCGATCCGCTCGTGCCGGAACGCGACGATCGACGAGCGCCGCGGCACGGCGGAGTCCTCGGCCAGACTCAACTGGCATCCCAGCACCTCGAAGGCGGGCAGTACGCCCAACGCCTCGGTCAGCCGCGCCGCCAGGCCCGCGCACCAGCGGTCGATCCGCTCCACACCGGCCGCGTCCAACCAGTCCAGCGCCGCCGCCAGACTGACGATCCCCGCCGTGTTCGGCGTGCCGTCCCACCCGCCGGGGGTGAAGCGCGGCCCGCGGGCCTGCCGCGCCCACACCGCCCCGCTCCCGGGCAGCGCCAGCGCCTTGTGCCCGGAGAAGACGACGAAGTCCACGTCGAGCTCGGCCACCGACACCGGCAGGTGCCCCACGCTCTGCGCCGCGTCCAGACAGATCACCGCGTCCGGACCGACCGCCTCGCGCACCCGGCGGACGTTCATGTCGCCCCCGTACACGTGGTGCACGTGGGTGAGCGCCACGAACCGCGTGCGCGGCCCGGCCAGCGCGGCCAAGGCGCCGGTGTCGTAGTCGCCGGACCCGGCCTGCCGGGGCATCTCCGCCACCCGCACCCCGACCCCGCACCGCTCCAGCGCGTCGCGCGCCTCCAGCCACGGCGACAGGTTGGCCTGGTGGTCGGCGAACGGCACGACGATCTCGTCCCCGTCCTCCAGCAGCCCGGCCAGCCAGTCGAGGGCGACCCTGCGCAGCCCCTCGGTCGTCCCGCTGACGAAGTGCACGGACGACCGCGCGGGCTCCGGATCTCCGAGGAACGCCTTGACCCGCTCCCGGGTGCGCTCCACCGTCGCCGTCGTCGCGTTCGCCCAGGGGTAGGTGCCCCGTCCGGCGTTGGCGTTGCCGGTGACCAGGTACTCCTGGACCGCGTCCAGCACGGCACGCGGCTTCTGCGAGGTGGCCGCGCTGTCCAGGTAGGCCAGGTCCGGGCGGCCGGTGATGATCGGGAACTGCCCGCGCAGCGACCGCTGCCAGTCCCCGAGCTCCTCCCACGGCCGCCCCACGCTAGTCACGCACCAGCGGGGCGCCCGCGTCGCGCCAGGCGATGATGCCCCCGGCCAGGCTGCGCACGGCGGGGTGGCCCATCCGGGTGAGCAGGGCGGCGTAGCGCGCCGACTGCTCGCCGACCGGGCACGCCAGCAGCACGGGCTGCCGGGTGCTGAACGGCAGTCCGCCGCGCAGCATCTCGTCGAAGAGCTCGTCGACGATGTTCATCGAGCCCTCGATGTGCAGCGCCGCGTAGGCGAACGGGCTGCGCAGGTCGACGACGAGCGGGCGCTCCCGAGCGATCCAGGTGCGTGCCGCGTCCGCCTCCAGCGCCGGTGCGGCCAGGACCTCCTCCTCGGTCAGGCTCGCCACGGAGTTGGCCGCGGGCGGCCGGTGGAACAGATCCGGGCGCAGCCGCCGCACGTAGCTGAGGTAGCTCTCGCACCGGTCGCACACGATGAACACGGCGCTCGCCCGCCCGGTCAGCGTCGCGTCGACCCCGCGCAGGTGGCGCACCGCTCCGAAGTAGGCCGCGCCGCCCGTCGGACCGGACAGGATCCCGCACCGGCGCACCAGTGTCAGCATCCCCTCGACCGCGTCCTCGGCGCCGACGTCCTCGATCGCGTCGTAGACCGCCGGGTCGAACAGCCCCACCTCGTGCACCTCGTCGATGGTGCGGATGCCCGGGATGAAGTCCGACTTGGCTCCGACCAGCCCGACCACGCGCGTGCCCGGGTCGTGCGCGCGCAGCACCCGCGCCACCCCGGTGGAGGAGCCTGCGGTGCCCACGCACGCCACGAAGTACTCCGGGGCGCGTCCGCCCAGGTCGGCGACGATCTCCGGCCCCGTCCCCGCCGCGTGCGCGTCGGCGTTGCCCGGGTTGAAGTACTGGTCGGTGTGCAGGTGGGCGCTGCCGGGGGCCGACAGCTCCTGGTGGATGAGGGTGAGCGGGTCGTCGGTGAGCGTCGGGTCCAGGCACTCGGTGCGCCCCGGCAGCTCCTCGATCTCCGCGCCCAGCAGCAGGAGCAGGTCCTTGATCTCGGGCACCCGCATCCGGTTGGTCACGCTCCGGAACGGCAGTCCGTGCATGCCCGCGATGGCCGCCAGCGCCTTGGCCGTGTTGCCGCTGGACAGCTCCACGACCGTGGCGCCCGACCGCCGTGCCCCGGCCAGCCCCGGCCGCGCCATGTTCCACGCCGCCCGGTCCTTGACCGACCCGAACGGGTTGAGCATCTCCAGCTTCGCGTACAGGTCGATGTTGCGCAGGCCGTGCACGGCCGGGTCAATGCGCACGAGCGGGGTGTCGCCGATGGCGTCGGTGATGCTGTCGTACCTCACGCCGCCCTCCCTTCCGGACGCGAGACGGGGGAGTAGTGCTCGTCCAGGGTCCACCGCCAGCGTCCCGGTTCCCCGTCGACGGCGACCTTGCGCGCCGGCGGCTGGCGCTGGGCGTGCGTGGCGCCGAAGTCCATGCAGTAGCCAGCGGTGTTGGCGAACGCCAGGAGGTCGCCGGGCCGGGGCCGGCGGGGGAGGAAGACCCTGCGGCGGGTGATGAGGTCGCTCTCCAGGCACAGGCTGCCGGTGAGGAACACCCCGGTGGGCTCCTTCTCCCCGGTGCCGGGTCCGCCGCGGTCCGGGCCGGGGCTCCCGCGGTCCAGGAGCACAGGGTCGACGAGCACGCCGTGGTCCTCCAGACCGATGTCGGTGGCCTTGGCGGCGAGCCGCAGCATGGGTGCGCCGGTCTCCGTGCGACGGGTCTCCAGCACGCGCGCCAGGGTGAGGCCGCACTGGTCGAGCAGGGCGCGGCCGGGTTCGACGTACAGGTCGTAGAGGTTCTCCAGCAGCAGGGCGCCCAGACCGCGGCCCAGGGTCGGCGCGGTGCGCGACAGCAGGGCGTCCAGGTAGGCGGGGCCCGCGTCGGGGCGGTAGGCGGGGTACAGGCCGAGCGAGCCGCGCACGGTGCCGCCCTCGGCGCGCAGGCCGTAGCCGTGCCCGCCCCACGTCAGCGGCGGTCGCTCGCCCAGGACGGCGCGGGTCAGCTCGGTGGTGTAGCGGTCCCACCCGTCGCGGTCGTCGACGTAGCCCACCCCGAACCCGCCGCCGACGTCGACGATCCGGGGCTGGAACCCCCGGGCGCGCAGCGCGTTCATCGCGTACAGGCAGCCTTCGAGCGCGACGGCCTTCTCGTCGAGGCTGACGGTGTCCAGGTGGTAGGCCGTGCCGACGGGCTCGACCGCGTCGCGGTGCCGGTCCAGGTCGTCCAGGATGCCGTCCAGTGCGGCGGCGGGCACGCCGAAGCGGCTCTCGCGCGACCGGACGGCCACCCCCGGCGCCGTGAATCCGGACAGCCGGACCAGGACGCGTACCGGCGTCAGCCGGTGGTCGCGGACGAGGCCCGCGAGGGCGTCCAACTCGGCGCGGCCGTCGATGTGGACGGTGGCGCCCACCAGAGCGGCCAGCCACAGGAAGTCGGTGTCCTTGGGGCCGGAGGCGACGATCCGGTCGCCGGTGAACCCGGCGCCGAGCACGTGCCGCAGTTCGCCGACCGAGGCGGTGTCGACGCCCGCGCGGGTCGCCGCCAGCCGCCGGACCAGGGCGCCGGAACGGTTGGCCTTGTGCGCGAAGAACTCGCGTCCGCCCAGCCGGTGTGTGCGGCGGACGTCGGCGAAGCGCTCGGCGTTCTCCGCGATCCGGTCGGGCAACAGGACGTCGAGGGGGGAGCCGAGCGCGTCGGTCAGGGTGTGCAGGAGGTCGGACGAGCCCAGCAGGGGCGCCAGCGGGGGTTCCAGCCGCGGTCGCAGGTACAGGGGGGCCTCGTCCACCCGGCTCTTCCTCCCCAGAGCGGAACACTCTCGACAGTCCTCCCGACTCCTTTCCAGTTGCCGCGTGCCTTACCCCCGCATGACCGCGGCTTCACACGGGGTAGCGCGGTCACGGGGGAGGTCTGTCGAGGAAGACGGTACTGCGACCCCCGCAAACTGTGACCAGGGTCACATTCGGGGTGGGGTTGGGGGCGGGCGCCGGGCCGTGGGCGCGACCTCCGGACGAGGCGGCCCAGACGGGCGCTCCCCGCGCAACCCCGACGGCGGTCGGCGTCCCCTTTCGGCCAATCGCCTGTCAACACCCGGTCCGCTGGTCATAATCAGGTCCACACCCGTCGTCCGATGGGAGATCCCCCGAAATGCCCTCATCGCACAGTCCACGCAGGTCCCACCACACGAGGGGGGACCGTGCGCACGCCGTTCCCCGTCCTCGCGGGCGTGGGAGAGGAGACCGGGCCGCCCACCGCGCCTCCCCGCCGCGGTCCCGACCCGCTGGCGGGCGGATCGGCGTCCTGTCCGTCCCGCGCCCGGCACGCCGCGGCGCGGCCGTGCTCGCCGCCGCCCTGCTCGTCCTCGGACCGGGCGGCGCTCGGGCCGCGGCGACCGACACCGACCCGGTCGCGCCCACGATCGACCCCTTCATCGACCAGTTCACGCCGGATCCCGAACTCCAGGAGACCCCCGAGGCAGAGCACGCGGCGCGGGAGGTGACGACGCACGAGCACCTGCTGTGGGCGCCGACCTCGTCCATCGTCAAGACCATCGTGGTCAGGGACGCTCCTGCCTGCGCCCTCCCCGAGGGAGCGGAAGGCCCCTCCGCGGACGGGAGCAGGGGGGTGCGGCTCGACGGCGCGATTCCCGTCGGCGAAGGGCGCGAAGACGTCCCGGTCCCCGAACCGACCGTGTACTACGCCGACCCCGACGACCTCGTCATCGAGATCGACGAGCCGCTCCAGGCGCCCCCGGGGGAGACGGTCACGATCACGGTCGAATGCCTGACGACCGACGACACGTGGGTGCCGGTCGGCGAGGGTTCGTACTTCGTCGAGTTCGGCACGGACGTCCTCCCCTTCGGCCTGGACTTCCCCACCGCGGTCGACTTCGGTCCGGTCGTGGACAACGGGCGCGTGCCGCTCAGCCTCGCCGAGATCCCCACCGACGGGCCGGTCGGATACCCCGTGACCGACCTGGACATCGCCGACGTGCGCGCGGACCTCGACGGGGAGCCCGCGACGGTCACCGGGACGGACGAGGACGCGCGGGTCGTGTTCCCGCAGGACGCGGAACCGGGCCTGCACCTGCTGACCCTGAGCTACGCCGAGCCCGCCCTCTGGGAGGTGACCGTGCCCGTCATCAACGGGTACGCCGCCCCCGCGGTCGAGCCGCCGCCGATCGCACGGGCCGAGGCTGACGGCGACGGCGACGGCGTCCCCCGTCTGGAGGACCTGCGCACCGACCCGGTCACCCTCCTCGTCGCGGTCGCCGTCACCGCCGCGGCGATCGGCGTCGTGTGGCTGCTGGTCGGCTTCCCCTCCGACATCTTCAACAAGTCGATCGAGGGCAACCAGGGGCGCGTCCGCGGGTGGTGGCACCGCCTCCGCGCCTTCGTCACCGGCCGCCGCGGCGAGCGCCGCGCCTTCCTCACCCTGTCCGCGGGTACGGCCTTCGTCGTCTTCTGGATCCTGTCGGCGGCCCTGCCGGTGCTGCTCAACTGGAACCCCGACCCCGAGGCGACGCCGCTGCTGGACTTCCTCGCCCTCCTGATCGCCGTGTTCGCCGTCACCGTCGTCTACGCGTGGGTGGTCAACGCCCGCGACTGGGCGTGGTCCCAGGTCCCCGGGCGCTTCGAGGTCCTTCCCGCCGGACTGGCCATCGTCGCCGTGTGCTCCGCGGCCTCCGCCGCGGCGGACTTCGAGCCCGGCTACTTCTACGGCCTCATCGCGGGGTTCGCCGCCGTCGCCGACCGCGCCGCGAAGGTGGACCTGCCCGAGGCCGAACGGGACGGCTTCGTCCGGGAGAACGAGGGCCGCGCCACCCGCCTGGGCGCCTTCACCGTGCTCGCCCTGAGCGTCGTGTGCTACCTGTTCTGGAACTCCCTCAGCGCGGTCGTCGAGGACGGCGGCGCGCCCTTCGGGGTCCTGCTCATGGAGAAGGCGCTGTTCGCCACCACCGTGATGGGCGTCCAGACCGTCGTCTTCGGGTTGCTGCCGATGCGGTTCCTCGACGGCCACCGGCTCTGGCGCTGGGGGCGGGCGCACTGGGCGCTGGCGTTCGTCCCGGGCCTGTTCGTCTTCGTCTACCTGCTCCACATGCACCCCGACCAGGTGGCGGGCAAGACCACGCCCGAGTCCCTCCTGTCGACGGCCGCGCTCTTCGTCGGCTTCGGCGTCCTGTCCCTGGTCGTGTGGGCCTTCTTCGTCTGGCGCGCCCGCCGTGCTCCCGTCGAGGTGCCCCAACCCGTGGCGGTGTCCCAGCCCGTCGCGGTGTCCGCGTCGACGCCCGCGGAGGCGGCCGCGGCCGAGCCCGCGCAGGCCGCGCGGACCGATGCCGGCTCGGACGGGGCCGCCCCGGAGGACGGCCCCGCGGAGCCGGTGCCCGCCGATCCCGAGCCGACGTCCCCTGAGCCCGCTCCCGGCCCGGTGGACACGGACCGCGAGGAACCCGCGGAGCCCGAAGGGGGCGAGGCCGACGAGGAGCCGCCGACGGCGGCCCCTCGGGACACGGCCGACGCACCGGAGGAGGCCCCGCGCACCGACCCCGCCGTCGAAGGCGACGCCGGTCCCGTCGGGCCCGCGGAGCCCGCGGAGCCCGCCGAGCCGGTCGACGCGGATCCGACCTCCGCCGCACTGACCGAGGAGGGTTCCCGACAGGACTGACCGGCCGCCGGCCGCAGGCGGGCCTGTCCCGTCGCCGACCGGCTACTCCTTCGCGCCCAGGGCCCGGAGCAGGTACGGGAGCAGGCGGTCGGCCATGTCCGCGCCCGGGTCGGCGCCGGGCACGTGCGGGATGAGGAACGTGTGCGTGACCATCGGCCCGATCACCATCTCCCCGACCACCACCGGGTCCTCCACCGGCGCGATCTCCCCGCGCTCGGCCGCCCGGTCCAGCAGCGCCGCCACCCGGTTCTGGAGGGGCATCACGTACGCGTCGAACAGCACGTCCGCCAGCGCCTGGTTGTGCGCGGCCTCGCCCACGACCGCCCGCAACAGCCGCCCCGAGGGGCCGTCGAGCGCGCGGGCCTTGTCGTGCAGCACCCGGCCCAGGTCCGAGCGCAGGCTCCCCGTGTCGTGGTCCGGCCCCAGGTCCTCGGCCCAGGCCTGCGCGGCCCCCACCACCAGGTGTTCCTTCGACCGCCAGCGCCGGTACAGCGTGGCCGTGGAGACCCCGGCGCGCTTGGCGACCGCCGCCGTGGTCAGTCCGCTGTACCCGTGCAGCTGCAGTTCGGCGAGCGTGGCGTCCATCAGCGCGCGGTCCCGGGCCGCGTCCCGTGGCCGCCCCCGCGCGGGGGCGCCGGACGCGCCGGGCAGATGGTCGGTGGTCATGCCGGAATCCTATGCGCACGGCCTGTTGGAAACGAAACGATTTCGTTTAGTATCGAGCCCATGACGGAGACCCACGCCCACAGCGAACCGCTGACCGACACCACCGCGATCCCCGGGATCGTCGACCGCCTGCGCGCCGCCTTCGCCAGCGGGCGCACCAAGCCGATCGCCTGGCGCCGCGAGCAGCTGCGCGCCCTGCGCCGCCTGCTCACCGAGGAGCGCCCCACCCTGGAGAAGGCGCTCAAGGCCGACCTGGGCAAGAGCCCCGTCGAGGCGCACACCACCGAGATCGGGTTCGTGGTCAACGAGATCGACCACACCCTCAAGCACCTCGCGTCCTGGCTGCGTCCCCAGCGCGTCCCGGTGCCGATGGCCCTGGCCCCCGCCAAGGCGCGCCGCGTGCGCGAACCCCTGGGCACCGTCCTGATCATCGCCCCCTGGAACTACCCGGTGAACCTGTCGCTGGCGCCCCTGGTCGGCGCCATCGCCGCCGGGAACACCGCACTCATCAAGCCCAGCGAGCTCGCCCCCGCCACCTCCGCCGCCCTGGCCGAGCTGCTCCCGCGCCACCTGGACACCGAGGCGGTCGCGGTCGTCGAGGGCGGTGTCCCGGAGAGCACCACGCTGCTCGAACAGCACTTCGACCACATCTTCTACACCGGCAACGGCGCCGTCGCCCGCATCGTCATGGCCGCCGCCGTCAAACACCTGACCCCGGTCACCCTCGAACTGGGGGGCAAGAGCCCCGCCGTCGTCGAGCCCGGCGTCGACCTGGCGACCACCGCCCGCCGACTGGCCTGGGGCAAGTACACCAACGCCGGACAGACCTGCGTGGCCCCCGACTACGTCCTGGCCGTCGGCGACACCGCCGACGGGCTGGAGCGCGAACTGGCCGCCGCCATCACCGAGATGTTCGGCGACGACCCCCGCACCAGCCCCGACTACGGCCGGATCGTCAACGAACGCCACTTCGACCGGCTCACCGCGCTGCTCGGCTCCGGCACCGTCGTCGCCGGGGGAGACCACGACCGCGACACCCTGTACATCGCCCCGACCGTGCTGGGCGGCGTCCCGGCGGACGCCCCCGTCATGGCCGAGGAGATCTTCGGCCCCGTCCTGCCCGTCATCCGCGTCCCCGACCTGGACGCCGCCATCGCCTTCGTCAACGAGCGCGACAAGCCCCTGGCGCTGTACGCCTTCACCGACTCCGAGGAGACCAAGCGCCGCCTGACCGCCCGGACGTCCTCCGGGGCGCTGGCCTTCGGCCTGCCGGTCGCCCACCTGGCCGTCCCCGACCTGCCCTTCGGCGGCGTCGGCGAGAGCGGCATGGGCGCCTACCACGCGGCGGCCTCCGTCGACACCTTCTCGCACACCAAGTCGGTGCTCGACAAGTCCCTCGTCCTGGACACGATGCGGGTCGCCTACGCGCCCATCACCGACCTCAAGGAGCGCATCCTGCGCCGCATGCTCTGAAGCGGCCCGGACCGTCGCCTCACTCGTGCCGGGCGTCGGTGTACACGTCGCCCGGCTCCAGCGTGCCGTCGAACAGCTCGGTGACCGACACGAAGTGGAACCCCTGCCGGTGCAGCTCCGTCAGGACGTCCGGGATCGCCCGCACCGACGACTCGTGGATGTCGTGGAACAGCACCACGCTGCCGGACGTGCTGTGCTCGATGGCGTACTCGGCCACCTCGTGGGTGTCCCGGCTGCGCCAGTCCATGGTGTCCACGTCCCACAGGATGATCGGCAGGCCCACGTTCTTGCGCACGGTCCCGTTCAGCGCCCCGTACGGCGGCCGCATCGAGGGCGGGTCCGAGCCGATCACGTCGCGCACCGCCCTGTTCGTGCGCGCCATGTCCGACTCGATCGCCTCCGCCGACTTCCCGCTCAGGTCGTCGTGGTCCCAGGTGTGGTTGCCCAGCTCGTGCCCCTCGGCGGCCATCCGCTCCACGGCCTCGGGGAACTCGTCGACCAGGGAGCCCAGCACGTAGAACGTCGCCGTGGCGTCGTACTCGCCGAGGGTGTCCATGAGGGCGTCGGTGTGCTCGCCGGGCCCGTCGTCGAAGGTCAGCGCCACGCACTTGAGCCGCCCGCAGTCCAGGGTGTCGCGCTCGTCGGAGGATCCGTCGCCCAGCGGCACGTCGGGGTCGGGCCCGGACAGCGCCGCCTCCCGCGCACGGAAACCCAGCTCGGACAGGACCTCCTCGGCGTCCTCGGGCCCGACCGGCAGCACCACCTCCGCGACACCTCCCGCCCCCGGCACCTGCGTGGGGTCCATGCGCACGGCCAGACCGCCGCCGGTGCTGAACGCCAGGTCCTCCAACGGGGAGCCGTCCCACGCCTCGGCGACCTCCCGCGCCCGTTCGGCGTCCAGGAGGCCGCTCCGCGCCGTCTCCTCGGCCGCCTCGGCACGCGCTCGCGCCCCGGCTCCCGCCGTGTCGGGGGACTCCGATCCGTCCTCGGACCCGGCGTCGGTGGCCTCGGCCTCCTCACGGGCGCGCACGGCGGCCTCGCCGATCACCCCGGGCAGTTCCGCCAGGGGCACGTGGTAGTGCTCCCGGAGCACGTCCGCCAGGTGGACGTGCGCGCGTTCGACGGCCGCCTCGTCGCGGAAGAGCGCCGTCCAGGGCAGGACCCGCCCGGTGTCGGCGTCGAACCACAGGGTGGAGGCCTCCCGGGTCGCCCGCATGCCCGCCGTCGACACGGCGGTCAGCCGTGCCCCGACGACCTCGGTTGAGGCGGCGACCAGGGACACGTCCTGCCGCAGTTCGGGGCGCCCGCTCCCGGACAGCTCCTCGAGGAAGGCGGTCTGCCGCTCGGCCATGGCGGTGCGCACCTCCTCGCTGAGCGGGTGCCCGGAGCCCAGGAGGGGGTAGCGGTAGCCGACCACGCTGTGCTCGGTCTCCACTGTGTGCTCCCTGACGGTGAGCCCCGGCACCTCCTCGGGCGGGATACCGATCGCCTCGGCGTAGGGCGGCGCGTGCCCACCGGCGTGGCAGCCGGGCACCAGCAGGAGCTCCAGCGCCGCGCCGACGGAGAGCATTCGTCGCAGTAGGGTGTCGCACACGTGGGGACCCTATCGAAACGACCGCCCGAAACGTGCGCAGCGCGACGCGAACAGCACGGAGTGTCACGAATTGGCGAAGTCCGCTCCGCGGGGAACCGGGTCGTCCCCCCGCCCGCAACCCCCTCGGCACGGGGAAGAGCGTTCATGAACCTCGGTCACGGCACCGGCGGACACCAGCCGCGACCGAGCGGCCCCGCGCGCCGCGCACGCCCCGGTCCGGGACGGGCGCGCCCCGGCGCGGGGCCCGCCTTCAGCGGACGGTGGCCGCCACGATCTCCCTGACCTGCGCCAGCACCGCGGCGTGCTCCTCCGGGGACCTCGTGCCCGGCAGGTGGACGTGCCCCGCCGGGATCGACCGGCCCGAACGGTCGCGCAACAGGGTGTTGCGGTAGGCGATCTCGTTGGACAGGTAGTCCCCTCCGCCGCCCGCGCGGGCGGACGAACCCGCGGTGGGGCCCTGCGGACGCCGGACCTCCGCGCGCGACCCCGCCGGGACCTCGACCACCTCGGTGTTGGCCACCACCGGATACCGTCCCGACACCGTGTCCGCGATCCGTGCGCACGGCAGCGACGAGCGCGTCCACTCCGGCGCCCGCGACCCCGGCACCGGCGCGCGCCCCGTGCCCGTGCGCCCGACGTTGTCGGTGCCGCCGCCTCGCCACACCCCGTTCCAGACCTCCAGGTCGAACCGGTCGGGCCGCCCCCGGCTCAGGGTGACCACGGCGTCGGCCGCGGTGTGGTGGCGGCCCAGGGCCCGCTCCACCACGCCCTCGTCGAAGTCCGACCACCGCACGGGAAAGATCGCGGCGCGCACCACGGCGGTGCGATCGCCGACCGGGAAGGTCCATCCGTGCACGTCCAGGGCCGCTGCCCCCGAAGGGTTGGAGCACGCGACGTCCTCGTCCAGACGGAAGGGGTCGAAACCGGTCACGACCAGCCGGAGCCACCGCTCGCCCGGCGGGAAGTCGATGTCGGCGAAGCCCCGCGACTCCCACTCCAGCAGCCGCAGCAGATCGGCGCGCTGGCCGTCCGCGAGAGCGAACCCCGGCCGCCAGGCACGCAGCCGGGCGGAGAGCAGCAGGCGGGCCCAGTACAGCGGCCGGTCGTCGGTGTCCCCGGCCTCGGCTCGCGTCGCCTCGGTCCACAGGCGGGAGGCGTGCGCGGCGACCGCCTCCCGGGCCTGGCCGACGTCGGCGCTGTCCGCCAGGTCGGCGGCGAACAGGGGTTCCGCGGCGTCGAACCCGGAGCGGGCCAGGATCCGCCTCGGCTCGGGGAGCTCGGCTCGGGCCTCTTCGGGGGTGGTGTCGTGCTGCACGATTCCCTGTCTGGGTCGGGGAAGGGGAACGCCGATGGGTCGGGCCGGACGAGTTTAACGCCACCGGCGGCGGGCTCGGGGACGGGCCCGCCGCCGTCCGGGCCCCACCCGGGGGCGGGACCGGCGCGGCCGCGGTCGCCGTTGTCCACAACCTCGACATCGGGGGTGGACCACCGGCTCCGGACTTGGCAGTGTGAGACGTGACAGCCCGTCCCTCTCAACGGAGAGAGAAACACATGCCTACTGCTGCCCTCCCCGACACCGACGTCCTCGCCGAGCGCGCACGGACCGCGTTGGAACGGTGCGGAGTCGACCGCCTGCGCGAGCCGATCGGCGCGGCCGGGGCGGCGAGGACGCCCATCACGGGCCAGGTCCTGTTCCCCGTCGAGTTCGACACGCCCGCCTCCGTCGACCGGGCCGTCGGCGCCGCCGGGGAGTGCTTCGGCGCCACCTGGCGGGACACGCCCGCGCCCGAACGCGGGAAGCTCGTCCACCGGTTGGGTGAGCTGCTGCGCGAGCACAAGGCCGACCTGGCCGAGCTGGTGACGGTCGAGGCGGGCAAGATCACCTCCGAGGCGCTCGGCGAGGTCCAGGAGATGATCGACATCTGCGACCTCGCCGTGGGGATGTCCCGGCAGCTGTACGGGCGCACCATGCCCTCCGAACGCCCGGGGCACCGTCTCATGGAGACCTGGCACCCGCTGGGCGTCGTCGGAGTCATCACGGCGTTCAACTTCCCGGTCGCGGTGTGGGCGTGGAACACGTGCGTGGCCCTGGTCTGCGGGAACACGGTGGTGTGGAAACCCTCGGACCTGACCCCGCTGACGGCGCTGGGATGCCACGCCCTGCTCATGCGCGCCGCCGCCGACGTCGGCGCGCCCTCGGACGTCCACGCGGTGGTGCTGGGCGGTCGCGACGTCGGTGAGGCCCTGGTGGACGACGCCCGGGTGGCGCTGGTGTCGGCCACCGGTTCGGTGGCGATGGGCCGGACGGTCGGGCCCCGGGTCGCCGCGCGGATGGGTCGGTGCCTGCTGGAGCTGGGCGGCAACAACGCGGCCGTGGTCGCTCCCTCGGCCGACCTCGACCTCGTGGTACGCGGCAGCGTGTTCGCCGCGGCCGGCACGGCGGGCCAGCGCTGTACCTCGCTGCGCCGCCTGATCGTGCACGAGGACGTGGCCGACCAGGTCACCGAGCGCATCGTGGACGCCTACAAGCAGCTGCGCGAGCGGATCGGCGACCCGTTCGAGGAGTCGACCCTCGTCGGCCCGCTGATCGGCGAGCGCGGGTACTCGGGCATGGTCAAGGCGCTGGACCAGGCCAAGGCCGACGGCGGCGACGTGCTCGTCGGCGGCGGCCGCCGTCTGGAGGAGTCCGGGGCGGACGCCTACTACGTCGAGCCCACCGTGGTGCGGATGCCCGGCCAGACCGAGATCGTGCGGGAGGAGACCTTCGCGCCGATCCTGTACGTGCTGACCTACCGCACCCTGGACGAGGCGGTGGAGCTGCACAACGGCGTGCCGCAGGGGCTGTCGTCGGCGATCTTCACGCAGGACCAGGCCGAGGCCGAGCGGTTCCTGTCCTCGGCCGGATCGGACTGCGGCATCGTCAACGTCAACATCGGCACCTCCGGCGCGGAGATCGGCGGCGCGTTCGGCGGCGAGAAGGACACCGGCGGTGGGCGCGAGTCCGGCTCCGACTCGTGGAAGGCGTACATGCGCCGGGCGACCAACACCGTCAACTACGGTGGCGAGCTGCCGCTGGCCCAGGGGGTGCGTTTCCTCTAGATCCGGACCGGCGGGTCGCCGGTGTCGGGCGGCTGGCCCGTGTCCGGCCCAGCGCCGGATCGGTTCCGCGGGCCGATCGCGTCCGTCGGGTTGCGCGTGACCGTCGGGATGACCGTCCGGAGGGCACCGTGTGTCCGATGGGTCGTCGGTGGCCGTTGGGCCGCCAGTGTCTGGCGGGTTGGCCGTGACCGTCGGAACGCGGCAACAATCCTGCGGGTCTTCGTTCACGTAGGTCCCGATGCAGTCGGGGACCGTTCCGCGAACCGGTCTCCGTGGTGCGCGCGCCGCTCCGGGCGCGTGCACCACGGAGGATGCGCGCCACCCGCCGCGCGGACATCGCGGACTGCGCCGCGGTGCGTCCGTGCCGCCCGCCACACGGCCAGTGCGTCGTGGTGCCCACGATGCGGCTGGTCTCCGAGGAGCTCCGCGTCGGGCACCCGCACGGTGACCAGCAGGAACCACACCCCGTCGCGGCACAGCAGGTCGGACTCGCCGCGTTTGTGCTCGGCCGGCATGGTCAGCTGGTCGGGCGAGCAGGCGAACGGCACGTCCTTCAACCGGCCCTGGAGAATCCACGGCGGGACGGTGCGCTGGTCCAGGGCCAAGGACAGGTTGCGTGCGTCGCAGGGCTGGGCCGCGTCGGGGCGGAACTCCACCGGCGTGGACTCCACGCGCTTTCGCCGCGCCGATCCCTCCCTGCCGTAGGTTCCGGCCGTGAGGTTCGACGTCAGGGTGGTGTAGGCGTCGGCGACCTTCTCGATCACGTGTTGCGCCGCCTGCGGTCCCGCCCCCGCCTGGCGCAGACCGGCGGAGGCGAGCTCGCGCAGGGGCGGCCCGGAGAGCGGGGGGACCGGAGGGCGCGGGGGCGTCCTGAGGGCCCGGGCGACACACGGGAAAAAGATTGTGCAAAACAATGTTGTGCACAATCAATCTCTGCTACGGTGGAGCCGTTCGATGGACGTGCCACCCACGTGAGGGGAGGGGAACCATGGCCGACACCGGCGGGGGCGACCCCCTCGCGCTGGACAACCAGCTGTGCTTCTCCCTGTACGCGGCCTCCCGCGCCCTGACCGGGCTGTACCGCGAGCTCCTGGACGACCTGGGGCTCACCTATCCGCAGTACCTGGTCATGCTCGTGCTCTGGGAGCGCGGGACGCTGAGCGTCAAGGAGCTGAGCCGGGCACTGCACCTGGACTCGGGCACGCTCTCCCCACTGCTGCGCCGCCTCGAGGGCGCCGGACTCCTCGTCAGGGAGCGCGGCGCCGCCGACGAACGCGTCGTCGAGGTCACGGCGACCGAGGAGGGCGCACGACTGCGCACACGGGCCCGGGACATCCCGGACCGCCTGCTGTGCGCCGTCGACCTGCCCGAGGACCGGGTGCGCGAGGTGAAGGGGATCCTCGACCGGATCACCCGGTCCGTGGAGACCGCCGCCAGCGGAAGGGCGCCCCGTACCCCGCGTGACTGAGCACGTCCACCGACACTTCCGTCACCTTCCGACCCCGCGTCGGAGCACAGAAAGGCAGTCATGGCAGTCGACATCCTGTACACCGCCAACGCCACCGTCACCGGTGAGGGCCGCGCCGGAAACGGCAAGACCGACGACGACCGCCTCAGCGTCGACCTGTCCGTGCCCAAGGGCCTGGGCGGCGACGACGGCCCCGGCACCAACCCCGAGCAGCTGTTCGCCGTGGGCTACGGCGCCTGCTTCCACGGCGCCCTGAAGAAGGTCGCCCGCGAGGCCAAGGCCGACGTCAACGGCTCCGTCATCGACTCCCAGGTCAGCCTGGGCAAGGCCGAGGACGGCTTCGCGCTCGTCGTCGACCTGACCGTCACCATCCCCGGCGCCGACCAGGCCGACGCCGAGAAGCTCGTCGAGGCCGCCCACCAGGTGTGCCCGTACTCCCGCGCGACCCGCGGCAACATCGACGTCAACCTCACCGTCAAGACGGCCTGAGGCACGCGCCCTCCGGAGCGCTGACACGCCGCCCACGACGCGGGGGCGGGGGACCCACGTCCCCCGCCCCCGCGTTCACGCGTGCCCGGACCGCCCGCTAGGCGGCGGCCTCCAGCAGCAACAGCCGGTCCAGGATGTCCTGGAGGGTCACCAGACCGATGAGACCCTCCTCCTCGACCAGCGACAGGTGGCTGCGGCTGTCCCGCATGATGCTCATCGCCGCGTACATCGGCGTGCTCGCGTGCAGCATGAGCACCGGTCGCATCAGGTCCGCCGCGGTCGTCCCGGGCGGGCAGGTCAGCGCCTCGCGCACGTGCAGCACACCCACCGGCTCGCCCTGCTCCATGACCACCAGGCGCAGGTGCGTGGAGGAGCGGGAGACCCGTTTGATCTCCTCCAGGTCCGCGTCCGGCGCCACCCACGCGATCTCCTCGCGCGGGGTGACGATCTCGCTCAGCGGACGGGAGTTGACCTCCAGCGCCGTGGCCAGCTGGTCGCGGCGCTCGGTGTCCAGCGCACCGGCCTTGACCGAGTGCTCCACCAGCTCGCGGACGTCGTCGGGGTTGTGCCCCGTGGACACCTCGTCCACCGCCTCGACGCCGATGCGGTGCAGACACCAGTTGGTCACCCCGTTGAGGAAGACCAGCATCGGGCGGGTGAACCACATGAACGCCCGCATCGGCACCGACAGCATCGTCGCCGACTTCTCCGGGTGCGAGATCGCCCAGGACTTGGGCGCCATCTCACCCACCACCAGGTGCAGGAAGGTCACGATGACCAGGGCCAGCACGAAGGAGAGCGTCGAGGCCACCGCGTGCGGCAGGCCGTGGAACAGCGGCTCCAGCAGGTGGTGCACGGCGGGCTTGGAGATCGCGCCCAGCGCCAGCGTGCACAGCGTGATCCCCAACTGGGAGCCCGCCAGCAGCAGGGACAGGTCCCGCGCGTTGCGCAGCGCCGCGCGTGCCGCCACGCTGTGGTCGGAAGCGGCCTCCAGCCGGTACCGGCGCGCGGCCACCAACGCGAACTCGATCGCCACGAAGAAGGCGCTCAGCGCGATGATCGCCGCGGTCAGGGCCAACGCGACCCACGGGTTCATGTCACTCATGCCCGCACCTCCCGGGACTCCTCGTCGGCCAGTTCGCGCAGCCGCAGCTCCACGGTGTGCGGAACGTGCCGCTGCACCGAGTTCACGGTCAGGGTCAGCGCGAAGTCGGGGTCCTCGTCGTGCGCGCTGGTCGGACGGGGCAGGGCGATGTCGACCTGGTCGCCGACCTCGGGCAGCCGGTGCAGCTCGTGGATGACCAGGCCGCCCACGGTCTCGTAGTCGCCCGCGGGCAGGTCGTGCCCGAGCAGACGCTCGGCCTCGTCCACGTGCAGGGCGCCGGGCACCATGTAGCTGCCCTCGCCCTCCAGGTGGGCGGGCGCCTCCTCGTCGGGGGAGTGCTCGTCGGCGATCTCGCCGATGAGCTCCTCGGCCAGGTCCTCGGTGGTGATCACCCCGGCCAGGCCGCCGTACTCGTCCACCACGCAGGCGAACTCCTCGCCCGCCTCCCGCAGTTGGTTGAGCACGCCCGGCAGCGCCAGCGACACCGGCACCATGACCGTCGGCCTGGCCACCTCGGTGACCTTGATGCTGTCCAGGTCGCGCTCGCCCAGGGCGAGGACGTCACGCAGGCAGATCACGCCGATGATGTCGTCCACGCCGTCCCCGAGGACCGGGAACCTCGAATGGTCGGAAGCCATCAGCTCCACGACCCGGCTCACCGGATCGCCCTCCTCCACGGTCGCCACCTCGGGACGCGGGATCATCGCGTGCCCCGCCGTGCGCTCGTGGAAGTCCAGGGTGCGGTCCAACAGGGTGAACAGCTCGGCCGGAAGGTCCCCCGTCTCGCGGGACTCCGCGATGATCCGCTCCAGGTCACGCGGCGTCGCCGCGTGCTGGACGTCCTCGACCGGAGTGATCCGCACCGCCTTGAGCAGCACGATCGCGGCCTGGTCGAACAACCAGATCACCGGACCGAAGACCCGCAGGTACACGTTGGTCGACAGGGCGAGCCAACGGGCGACCGGCTCCGGCTTGGCGATCGCGAGGTTCTTGGGGAACAGCTCGCCGAACACCATCTGCACCACGGTGGAGAACAGCAGTGCGATGACGGTGCCCACGGCCACGCCGGTTCCGGCGGGAACGCCCGCCACCCCCAGGAGCTCGCCGAGCCCCTGACCGATCATCGGCTCGGCCACGTAACCGACCAGCAGACCGGTCACGGTGATGCCCAGCTGGGCCCCGGAGAGCATGAACGAGGTGCGGTCGGTGACCTTCTTGACGCGCCTGGCGCCGAGGTCACCCGCCGCGGCCCGCGCCCGCACACGCGAGCGGTCCACGGCCATGTAGCCGAACTCCTGGGCGACGAAGTAGCCCGTCGCCGCGGTGATCACGAGGACCACCAGCATCCCGACGGCGATGCTGAGAACGGTGCTCATCGGGCACGCACCGCCCGGTTCCGCCGCACGGCGGGGTCTCTACGAAGGTGCGCGCCCCACGAAGAAGGAGGCTCGTCGGAGTCTGGGTCACAGCATCCACGCGGGATGCTGCCGGTACTTCGGGACGGGTCCACTGTTCCTCTCTCTGCGCCTTCGCGCGTTGGGTGTGATTGAAGTGGTCCTGGTGAAGTGAAAGACGATCGGGGCCGGGGAAAAGGTTCCCCGGTCAGCTCCCGACCGGGGCATCGGCCTCTCCGCCGAGGGACGCCCACTCGCGGCGCCGCGCCTCGGACAGGGCGATCGCGGTCGCCACGGCCACGTTGAGCGATCCGACCCGGCCGATCTGCGGGATGTAGGTCACCGCGTCCGCGCCGGACAGCAGCGCCGGGGAGCACCCGTGGTCCTCCGCCCCCACGGCCAGGCACACGTCCGGCTCCAGGGGAGCGGCGTGCAGCGGCACCGCGCCGCTGGCCAGCTCCACGGCGACCACCTTGTAGCCGTCACCGCGCGCCGCGGCCAGGGCCTCGCCGGTGGTGGCGAACCGGGTGTGCGGCACCTTGGCCGCCGTGCCCAGGGCGGTCTTGCCGACCTTGGGGTCATCGGGGTCCGCGCTGTTGCCCGTGAGCCACAGCCGGTCCACACCGAAGGTCGCGCACGTGCGCAGGATCGATCCCATGTTGAACGGCTGGGTGACGGATTCGACGAGAAGGGCGAGCCGCCCCTCGGTGCGCCTGCGCCACTGGCGGTTCAGGCGTTTGACGTCCGTGGGACGCAACTGCGTGCTCAACTGCGGTGTGTTCCTCAGCGGGTCTGCTCCGGGCTGTTCCCGGTGGTCCGGTGTTCGCAACAGGTTACCGTCCACCCGGGGCCACCGCACTCCTGGCCCCGGACACATCAGGCAAAATCGGCGTCCGGCCGCCGATCACGTGTTCTCGGACCGCCGCACGGCCAGGACGCGAAAGCCCGCGCGCGAGGCCACGCGCTCGGCGGGCAGTCCCTGGGCGTCCAGCCACCGCTGCAACGAGTCCGCGCCCAGGTGCTTCTGGACCACCAGGTGCGCCGCGCCCTCGGGCGTCAGCCGACCCAGCCACGTGCGCAGCATCGCGTGCAGCACCCCCTTGCCCACCCGGATCGGCGGGTTGGACCAGACCGCGTCGAAGGGACCGAGCAGCTCTTCGGCCACGGGCGCCTCCTCCGGCGCCCCCGCCTCCCTCTCCGCGGTCAGCCCGCCCTCGGGCGAGACCACCGCGAAACGCGCGTTGCCCAGACCGTGCTCGGCGGCGTTGCGCCGCGCCAGACCCACGGCCCGCGCGTTGACGTCCACACCCAGCACCCGCGCGCCCGGAGCCCGCGAGGCCATCGTCAGGGCGATCGGGCCGTACCCGCACCCCAGGTCCAGAAGCCGGCCCTCCGGCGGGGGCGGGGGCACCGTCTCCAGCAGCACGCGGGTTCCCAGGTCGACCTTGTCGGGGGAGAACACGCCCCGGTCGGTGCGCAGCCGCAGGTGCAGGTCGGGCAGGACCAGGTCCGCCGTCGAGGGGCGGCTGGCGGCGTCGGGGTCGGGATCGAAGTAGTGCTGGGCCACGCCGTGACGCTACCAGGGCCGCGACACTCCCACCGCCGGCGCAAAAACCTCGCATACCACCGGAAACGAAATCACCAAGGCCCCGGACCTGACGACGGAGGACGCAGAAGATGGAGATAGCCGAGGTTTGTGGGGGAAGCATGCGAGCACAGGTAGGTGACCGACTCGTAGTCGAGAGCCCGCGCGCCGACACCCATCGCCGGACCGGGGTCGTGACCGAGGTGCGCGGATCCAGGGGCGAACCGCCGTACCAGGTGCACTGGCTCGACACCGAAGAGGGCCACGACACCCTCGTGTATCCGGGACCGGACGCGCACATCGAGCACACGCCCGGCGCCACGGGCGAACAGGCGGAGGGGGCGAGCAGCATGCAGACGACGAAGCGCTGGGACCTGGACGTCGTCGTGTCGGAGGAGACCGAGGGTGAGACCGCCCGCACATGGGCCGAGGTGGGCCTGGTAGCCGACGACGGGACGGCGCTGAGGGGCCACGGCATGGCCCGTAAGCACCCGGCCGACATGGACGTCCCCGAGATCGGGGAGGAGCTCGCCGTCTCGCGTGCGCTGTCCGACCTCTCGCGCCAGCTCCGTCAGGTGGCGGCCGAGGACATCAACGAGAACACCGGCACCCCGTGGCGGCCCAGCTGAGCCGACCGCCAGGGCCGACGCCCGGGCCCCCGGCACCCCGCCGGGGGCCTTCGCGCGTGCTTCGGCCGGTTCCGGTCACGGCAGGCAACCCTCCGACGCCGCCGCAGGTCACCGGCCAGACCGGAAGTGGCCACCCTCACCACGGGCACACCGCACGGGTTGGTCACCTGGATCGGGCAGACTCGGAACGTCCCCACCGACCCAAGGAGACCCGTTGACCACCTCCTCCGGAGCCCAGGCCCGACCCGCCCGCGTGCTGGGCACCGTCGACGCGGTCGCCATCGGCGCGGGCGCGATGCTCGGCGCCGGGGTGTTCTCCGTCTTCGCGCCCGCGGTGGTGGGCGCCGGCGCCTGGCTCCCGGTCGCGATCCTCATCGCCGGGGCGGTCGCGTACTGCAACGCCGTCTCCTCGGCCCGGCTGGCGGCCCGCCACCCCCGGTCCGGCGGCGCCTACGTCTACGGACGCGAACGCCTGGGCGACCTGTGGGGGTACCTGGCGGGCTGGTCCTTCGTCGTGGGCAAGACCGCCTCCTGTGCGGCGATGGCGCTGACGTTCGCCGCCTACACGCTGCCCGGATGGGAGAAGCCAGTGGCGGTGGCCACCGTCGCGGCGGTCACGGCGCTGAACTACCGCGGCGTCCAGCGCTCCACGCTCGTGCTCAAGATCCTGGTCGCCCTGGTGCTGGCCGTCCTGCTCGCCGTGGTCGTGGCGATGGGGCTCAGCGGGCGCCTGCCCGCCGTCCTGGAGGTGGACGGGCTCGGGCCCTGGCCGGGCTCCTTCGGCGTGCTCGGCTCGGCCGGCATGATCTTCTTCGCCTTCGCGGGGTACGCCCGCGTGGCCACCCTGGGCGGCGAGGTCCGTGATCCGGCCACGACCATCCCCCGGGCGATCGCGCTCTCCCTGGGCGGGGTGCTGGCCCTGTACCTGGTCATCGGAACGGGTGTGCTCATCGTCCTGGGCCGCGAACGGCTCTCCCTGAGCACCGCCCCGCTGGTCGACGCCGTCCAGGTGGCCGGGTTCCCCGGCCTGGTCCCCCTCGTGGTGGCGGGCGCCGCCGTCGCCAGCCTGGGGGCACTGCTCTCCCTCGTGCTGGGAGTGTCGCGGACCACGGCCGCGATGGCGGCCGACGGCCACCTGCCCCGTCCCCTGTCCGCCGTCCACGAACGCTTCGGCGTGCCGCACCGCGCGGAGATCGCGGTCGGCGCCGTGGTCGCCGCCCTGGTCCTGCTGACCGACCTGCGCGGGGCGATCGCCTTCTCCGCCTTCGCCGTCCTCGTCTACTACGCCATCACCAACGCCTCGGCCCTGCGGCTGGGCCCGGACGAGAACCGGCCCCCGCTCCTGGTCCCGGTCGCGGGGCTGGCGGGCTGCGTCGTGCTGGCGTGCAGTCTGCCCCTGCCCGTCGGCGCGGCGGGTCTGGCGGTGCTGGCCGCAGGCGCGGGCCTGTGGTGGCTGCGCGATCAGCGGCGGTGAGGCGCGCGCCGGGGACGGCGCAGGAGGAACTCCAGACCCCGCCGGGCCGTCCTCGACAGCCTCAGACCGGCCAGCTCCTCGGGGGTGAACCAGGCGCAGTCGGCGGTCGAACCGGAGATCTCGGTCACGGTCGGCTCGGTCGGGGAGGCCACGTGCACGTGGGAGAACACCCACACGGCGTGGATCTCCGGTTCGCCGGGGCGCTCGCGGCGGTGGCTGGAGACGGCGATCAGCTCGCCGACGACGCCCTCCTGCCCGGTCTCCTCGAGCACCTCGCGCCGCAGCGCCCGGCGGACGTCCTCCCCGACGTCCACCCCGCCTCCGGGCAGATGCCAGGTGCCCGCACCGGGGAAGCCCTCGGCGATCAGGCTCAACAGCACACGCCCCGCGGGGTCGGTCACCATCCCGTAGGAGGCCATGCGGCTCAGCCGGGGACCCGGACCGGTGTGCTCCTCCTCGGACGCCAGCTGGGCCGCGCGCGGTCGCGGACCGCCGGTCGGGAGCACGGTGGGCCACTCACGGACGGCGTCGGGAACGGCGAAGACCACGCGGTCGATCTGCATGAGGCGGCCCGCCGGAGTGGACGCGGGCTCGGACACGACGTCGACCGCGACCAGGGGGGCGTCCTCGGGCAGACCGCCGAGCGTGCGGGCGACGGTCTCGGGGTCCTCCCCGAACAGCAGCCGCCGCCCGCTGATGGCCGGGCCGGTCGGCCCGTGGCGGACCAGGTGGACGGTGACGCGGCGCGCCGCGGCACCGCCGGGGGCGGAGGTCACAGCGCCCCCGTGGCCGCCGTGCTCGGCAGGCCCACGAGCTGGAGGAGTTCGTCGAGGCCGGAGATCGTGGTGACGCCCTCCAGCCGCTGACGGCCCTGGCGGTCGATCATGACCGGGCTCATGCGCGCGGCCACGGCGCCCACGCCGTCGGACTGGATCTGGTCGCCGACGTGCCAGCAGGCGCGCGGGTCCACGCCCAGGCGCTGGGCGGCGGCCTCGAAGATCCGGGGGTCGGGCTTGCCCGCGCCGACGGAGTCGGCGCACACGACGGTGTGGAAGTACGGGGTCAGTTCCAGGGCCTGCATCTTGGCGTGCTGGAGGGCCTCCACGCCGTTGGTGACCACCGCGAGGCGGTACCCGGCCGAGGCCAGGGCGTTGAGCGCGGGGAAGGTGTCGGGGAAGACCTGCCACCCGGAGCGGTGGGCGTCCAGGTAGAGGCGGTACAGCTCGTCGCAGTGCTGGTCGGCGATGTCGGCGTGGCCGGCCTGGACCGCCAGGGCGCGGATGCGCTGACGGCGCTGCTGCTCCAGGCTGAGTCCGCCGCGCAGGTAGGCGCCGAAGGAGATCTCCGTCTGCACGTCCCAGAGGGTGCGGGCGGCGGCGAAGTCCGGGTGTCCGAGCCGGTCCATGACCGCGCGCAGTCCGGTGGACGACGCGGCGTTGTCGTCGATGAGGGTGTCGTCCAGGTCGAAGCAGATCGCGGTGGGGGCCGCGGCGGGTATGTTCGGCATCGTTCCTCAACTGAATGGGCAGGACAAAACATGCCAACGCTAACCCGTGGACATGACAGAAAAGGTGTAAACCCCGCCTAAAGGGATGTGGCCAGAATCACTGTACGCGGTGTGGCCACCCGTCCCCCCTCAGGTCAGAGCCTTACGGAAGACGCTGGAACCACAGGAGTGACGTCACAGCGGTAGCCGTGCCGAGCAGAATCGCAATCAACACGAAACGCGTCACGATCTCCTCGTGGACCCACTCCGTGCCCAGCGAGGAACCGATGTCCTCGTACACCTCGTTCAGCTCGGTCTCGCTCTCGGCCTCGTAGTAGTGGCCCTCGGTGCCCTGCGCCAGCTCCATCAGCGCCTCGCGGTCGATGTCGGCCGGAACACGGTAGCCGTCGATCTCGATCATCGCCGCGCCGCTGCCGAACGCGATCGTCGACACCGGAACCCCCGCCTCGGCCGCCGCGGCCGAGGCCTCCTCGATCGCCCGGCCGCTGGTGTTCTCCCCGTCCGACAGGAGCACGATCGCCGACGGCGGCGGATCCTCCCGTGCCTCCTCGTCGAAGCCCCGGATCGCCTCCAGCGAGGCGAACACCCCCTCGCCGATCGCCGTGCCCGGGCCCAGCCGCAGGTTCTCGATCGACCCGATCACCGCCTGGTGGTCCTGCGTGGGGGAGGCGACCACCGTCGCCGCGGACGAGAAGGACACCAGACCCACGTTGAACCGGTCGGGAAGGGTCTCCACGAACCCCTGCGCCGACTCCTTGGCCGCGTTGAGCCGGTCGGGCTCGATGTCGGTGGCGGCCATCGACAGCGACACGTCCACCGCCACGATGATCGTCGCCCGTTCCCGGGGCGCCTCCACGGGCATCGCGGGCAGCGCCAGGGAGGAGACCAGCACCGCCAGCGTCGACATGAACAGCGCGGCGGGCACGTGACGGCGTGCGTCCATCCGCTTCGGCACCACCTGGTCGAGCAGGGCGAGGTTGGTGAACCGGGCCGCGTACCGGCGCCGCCGGGTCTGGGCGAACACGTAGGCGCCCACGAGGACCAGCAGGGTCAGCAGCCACCACAGCCGCTGCGGTTCGAGGAAGGTCATGTCACACCCTCCGCGCGTCGGCTCGGTGCCGCGGGACGCCCCCGCGCCGTCGCTGTCGCATCTTCTGCCCTTCCGTGGTCATCGGGGGGTCCCCGGGGTGTGGCGTGCCAGGTGGTGGGCGGTGCGCCGCTGGTGGATGACGAACCGCGCCGTGTCCAGGACCCAGTCGCGGTCGGTCCGCAGCACGAGGTGGTGCACCCCGCACCGCCTCAGCGCCGCGCGGATCGCCTCCCTCTGGGCGTGTGCGGCCTGACGGTACCGTTCGCTGACCGTCCGCGTCAGCCGCATCTGGCTGACGCGTCCGGTGCGCGGATCCCGCAGGGTCACGTTCCCGATCGGCGGCACCTCCAACTCCCGGGGGTCGATCACCTCGACCACCAGCACCTGGTGCCGGGAGGCCATCAGGCGCAGCGGCCGTTCCCAGGGGACCGGTTCACCGGTGACGGGGGTGTCGAGGAAGTCGGAGATGACCACGCGCAGGCCGCGCCGTCGGCGGGTGCGGAACAGGTCGGCGCACGCCTCGGCCAGTGTCGCCTGGTGGGGGGACGGGTGCTCCACGTCCCCGGTGGGGGCCGCCGCCACCGTGGCCAGCAACGACAGCAGGGCCTCCTTGCCGGACCGGGCGGGCCAGCGGCGGACCGTGCCCCGGTGCAGGAAGTGCGCGCCGAACCGGTCGCCGATCCGCTGGGTGAGCAGGTTGGCGGCGACCAGCGCGCCCACCGCCACCTCCCGTTTGGAGCGCAGGCCCGTGCCGAAGTCCATGCTCGGCGACAGGTCCAGCAGCGTCCAGCTCTCCAGCTCCCGGTCGGCGACCAGGTCGCGCACGTGCGGGGTGTCGGTGCGGGCGGTCACGGCCCAGTCCATGCGCCGCACGTCGTCCTCGCCGGGCCGGTACAGCCGCGCCTCGGCGGCCTCGGATCCCGGACCCAGCCGCAGTCCGAGGTGTTCGCCGTGCAGCAGGCCCTCCAACCGGTGCACGATGCGCAGGTCCAGGCGGCGCAGCGCGGCGCGCAGCCGCGGGTCGGTGCCGATGACCGGTTCGGACACGGCCCTCACCTCGGCGCGGCGAGGGAGGCGGACTCTCCGCTGGGCGGTTCGTCCCAGATCACCCGCGGCGCCAGCACCGTGGACAGGATGCGGTCGACGACCTGCTCGGGGGTGATCCCGTCGGCCAGGGCGTCGAAGGTCAGGACGAGGCGGTGGGCGATGACGTCGCGCGCCAGCACCCGCACGTCGTCGGGGAGCACGTAGTCGCGTCCGCGCAGGACGGCCAGGGCGCGGGCGGCGGCGACCAGTCCGAGGGTGGCGCGGGGGCTGGCGCCGACCTCCAGGGCGTTGCGCAGGTCCGGCATCTGGTGCTTCTCCGGCTCGCGGGTGGCCATGACCAGGCGCACGACGTAGTCCGCGATGAGCTGGTGGACGTGCACGCGCTCGGCGTCGGCCTGGAGCTCGCCGAGGGTGACCGGGTCGAGCACCTGGTGGGCGGTGGGCGGTGTGGTGCTCATGCGCCGCAGGATCTCCATCTCCTCGTGCGCGCGCGGGTGGCCGACGTTGACCTTCATCAGGAAGCGGTCGCGCTGCGCCTCGGGGAGGGGGTACACGCCCTCGGACTCCACGGGGTTCTGCGTCGCGATGACGATGAACGGGGAGGGCAGGGGGTAGGTGGTGCCGCCGAGCGAGACCTGCCGTTCGGCCATCACCTCCAGGAGCGCGGACTGCACCTTGGCGGGGGCCCGGTTGATCTCGTCGGCGAGGACGAAGTTGGCGAAGACCGGCCCGAGTTCGACGTCGAACTGCTCGGTGGAGGGGTGGTAGATGCGGGTGCCCACGATGTCGGAGGGCACCAGGTCGGGGGTGAACTGGATCCGGGCGAAGGAGCCGCCGGTGACCTTGGCCAGGGTGGACACGGCCAGGGTCTTGGCGATGCCGGGCACACCCTCGATCAGGCAGTGGCCCTTGGCGACCAGGGCGATGAGGGACCGCTCCACCATGCGTTCCTGGCCGACGATGACCGTGGACACCTCGTGGAGCGCCGCCCGCAGCAGCCTGGTGGGCTCTCCCGGGGCACTGTCCGGGCCCGGGGAGGGCGCGGCGCCGCTTCCGGGTGAGTTCTCTGACATCTTCCGCCTTCCCGACAGGACGCCCCCGCGGGCGGCGCCGAATAGGGTGTGGATCACCTGCCTGTGGCGACATTACCTGCTTCGGTCGGCGCGGTCGGGTACACGGCGTCGGGAGGCGTGCGGCGCCGTACCGCCGGAAGGGGGCGTGACATGGGGGTTCCCACCAAGGGCCTGCGCGAGGGCGATCCTCGCCAGTTGGGTGGGTTCCGGCTGGTCGGCAGGACGCGCGAGTCCGCGCTCGGCGTGGTCTACCTGGGGCGGGACGCCTCCGGGGCCGAGGCGAGCGTGGTGATGCTCAACTCCGCCGCCGGCGGCGACCACGAGGCTCGGGAGCGGTTCGCGCGGGCCGTCCACGACCGGGACGACGTCTTGGCGGCGCGGACGCGCGGCCGGTCGGCGTTGTGGGTGGCGCTTCCGGCCGGAGCCGACGGTGCGGGGGAGGTGCTGGAGCGGACCGCCCGGGGCGGCCCGGTCGCGGAGAACGGCCCCGTGGTCCAGCCGTACTGGGCGTGGGAGCGGCGCGGCTCGGTGGTGCGGTGGGCCCCCTGGCACGGCCGCCGGGACAGCGCGGTCGCGCCGGGGGAGGGGAGTTGGTGGATGGCGGCGGCCCTGGGGCTGGTCCTGGTGTTGCTGCTCCTCCTCGGGGCGGGCGTGATCTGGTGGATGTCGAGGTTTCCGCGTCCGGAGATCCCCGCGCCCGGGCAGCCGGTGGAGATCGAGCAGGAGGAGTCCGAACCGGCGGCGGAGCCCACCTCGGGGGAGGAGGGCAGCGAGGAGCCCGCGCCCCGGCCGGACGAGGAGCAGCCCGACATCCCCGCCCCGACCCCGGAGGGGGAGGGCGAGCTGGAGGGGGATCCGGAGGACAACCTCTGACGCGGGGGTGGGGGGTGCCGCTGGGTCGGCGCCCCCTCTGTCGGCCCATAGTGAAATCTACGCTGTAAAGGTGGCGGGGCTGGTTCCGCCACCCGAAAGACGACGAAATCGCGCGGCTACGCCGCACGCTCTCCCCACCACCCGCACCCGGGCGTGTCGGCGCCTTTCCTCTCGTGGCCTAGAACGTGTTCAGCGTTGCGTAAGACGCCTTGTGGGGCGGTTGTTGATAGATGGATTGGGGTGAGCGATCACGGGCCGCTGCGTGTCACTGAGCCGCGCGACCGTCCCGTGTCCGGACGGCGGGGCCGCGCCGATCCCTATGCTGGACCGCGTGCTGAAAAAGGTGATCGCGACGCGGTACGTGCTGCCGCTGCGCGAAGGAGGTTCGCTCCCCGGGCTGGTCGAGGCCGACGACCTGGGGATGTACGTGGTGAAGTTCGTCGGCGCGGGCCAGGGACGCAAGACGCTGGTCGCCGAGGTCGTCGCCGGCGAGCTCGGTCGGGCTCTGGGGCTGCCCGTCCCGGAGCTGGCGCTGGTGGAGATGGACCCGGTGATCGGTCGGGGCGAGCCCGATCCGGAGGTCCAGGAGCTGCTGCGGGCCAGCGGCGGGCTCAACCTGGGCATGGACTTCCTCCCGGGCTCCCTCGGCTTCGACCCGGTCACCTTCGACGTCGGCCCGGAGTTCGCCGGTCGGGTGCTGTGGTTCGACGCCCTGACCGGCAACGTCGACCGCTCGTGGCGCAATCCGAACATGCTGCTGTGGCACGGCCGCCCCTATCTCATCGACCACGGGGCGACGCTGATCTTCCACCACAACTGGGCCGGGGCCGCGCGGTACGTCACCCGCCCCTACGACGGCCACGACCATGTGCTCGCGTCGGCGGCGCCTGATCTGGCCGCCGCCGACGCGGAGCTGGCTCCGCGCGTGGACGAGGAGCTGCTGCGGGAGGTGGTGGACCTGGTGCCGGACGAGTGGTTGGCCGACGAGCCGGGGTTCGGCTCTCCGGGCGAGGTGCGGGACGCGTACGTGCGGCACCTGCTGGCCCGCGCGACGGATCGTTCCTGGCTGCCGGAGGTGGCGCGGTGAACGAGGTCAGGCGGTACAGCGAGGCGGTGACGACCGGTCGCGTGGGTGAGGAGCGCGATCGGGCGGTGTTCGAGTACGCCCTGGTGAGGGTGGTGCCGCGGTTGGAGCGGGGCGAGTGCGTCAACGCCGGGGTGGTCGTGTACTGCCAGGAACGGGCGTTTCTGGCGGCTCGGACGGCCCTCGACGAGCGGCGGCTGCTGGCGATGGACCCGCAGGTGGACGTGGCCGGTGTGCGTCGTGCGCTGGAGGCGTTCGAGGTGATGTGCGCCGGGGGCGCCGCGGCCGGTGCGGTGGGGCGTGAGCGGCCGGGGCAGAGGTTCCGGTGGTTGACGGCGCCGCGGAGCACGATCGTGCAGACGGGGCCGATCCACGGGGGGTTGACGGTGGATCCGGCGGCGGAGGTCGAGCGGCTGCTGGAGCGGTTGGTGCGCTGAGGCGGCGGAGTAGCCGACATCACAGGGTTCGGCCGGGTCGCGGGGGACACTTCCGTCGGTGCGCGGTGTTGGTATGGAGGTGGCCGACGCCCGGTGTTGCGCTGGGAGTGGGCCGTGCCGTTCCCTCCTCAGCCCCGTGTATTGGAGTGTCCGTGTCGTCTGCGCACGCCGCGTCCTCGCCCGCCGACACCGGTGGGTCCCCTACCTCCGGCAGGCCTCGTTCGCGTGGCTGGGTCGCGGGGTTGGTGCTGGTGTTGGGGGTGCTGACGGCCGTGGGGCCGTTGGCGACCGACATGTACCTCCCGGCGTTCCCTGAGATCACGCGTGAACTGGGGGCGACGGAGGGCCAGATCCAGCTGACCCTGACGGCGATCATGTTGGGGATCGCGGTCGGTCAGTTGGTGATCGGTCCGATGAGCGACGCGTGGGGGCGGCGTCGGCCGCTGCTCGTGGGCGTCGCGTTGTTCACGGTGACGTCGGTGCTGTGCGTGTTCGTGCCGGACGCGTCGACGTTCGCGGTGGTGCGGTTCGTGCAGGGTGTGGCCGGTGCGGCGGGTGCGGTGATCGCGCGTGCGGTGGTGCGGGACCTGTTCGCGGGTGATGACGCGGTGCGGTTCTTCTCGCGGTTGGCGCTGGTGATGATGTTGGCGCCGCTGCTGGCTCCGTTGGTGGGGGCTCAGCTGTTGCTGGTGGGTCCGTGGCAGTTGAGTTTCTGGGTGCTGGCCGGGGTGTCGGCGTTGAGCTTCGTGTTGGTGCTGGTGTGGTTGCCGGAGAGTCTGCCTGTCGCGGAGCGGCGTGCGCGGGGGCCTCGGGAGCTGTTGGCGACGGTGGGGCGGTTGTTGCGTGATCCGCGGTTCGTGGGTCCGGTGCTGACCGTGGGGTTGAGCTTCGGGATGTTGTTCACGTACGTGTCGTCGTTCTCGTTCGTGTCGCAGGAGGAGTTCGGCGCCTCGCCGCAGACCTACGCGTGGCTGTTCGCGGTGAACTCGTTGGCGATGATGGCGGGCACGCAGGTCAACGGGGTGTTGGTGGGTCGTGTGGAGACGCCGCGCCGGTTGGGGTTGGGCCTGGTGGTCGCGCTGTCGGCGGTGGTGGCCCTGGTGGTGGTCGCGTGGTCGGGTGTGGCTGGCCTGGGCTTGGTCGCGGGTTTGTTGGGGCTGATGATGTTCAGCGTCGGGTTCATCATGCCGAACGCGACCGTGAGGGCTTTGGACGGTCAGCCGGTGGCGGTCGCGGGGACGGCGTCGGCGTTGATGGGGGCGTTGCAGTTCGCGTTGGGCGGTGGTGTGGCCGCGTTGGCGGGGATGACGCCGTCGGGTGAGGCGTCGGTGCGGAGTATGGCCGTGGTGATGGTGGCGGCGGCTGGTCTGTCGTTCGCGGCGTTCGTGTGGTCGGCTCGCGCAAAGGTCCGATGACCCTGCATATGGGGCTTCTGCGCAGGGTTTTTACCAGATCGCTCCGGGTTGCCGTTGGGCGGGGAGTACGGGCACAGTAGGGCTTCTGTTCCCCTTTTGTGTGACGGGTCCCATGCCTGGGGTGGCCCGTCCTCCGACGTAGCAGGTGATGTGTGGGTATGGGCGAGGCGGGTGTCAGCCCGGGTGTGCGGGCGCGGGAGCTGTCGGGGCTGGGCGATCTGGTGTACGAGGCGGCCAACGCCGACGCCCACGCCGAGGTGTTCTCGGTGCCGACGCCGGAGGCGGGATGGGACCGGAGGACGGCGGGTGCCTTCGCCACGGATGTGACGGGGATCGCCAAGGGCCTGGTCGCGGCGGGTGTGTCCGAGGGTGACCGGGTGCTGGTGGTGGCGGGTACGCACCATGAATGGGCGAAGTTGGCGTTCGCGGTGTGGTCGGTGCGGGCCGTGCTGGTGCCGGTGTCGGCGTCGGCGTCGGTGGAGCGGGTGACGCATGTGGTGCGTGAGACGCGTCCGACGGCGGCGGTGGTCGAGGGCGGGCGGTTGTTGGCCGCGGTGGCGGCGGTGCAGCGGGAGCTGCCGGATCTGGGGCGGGTGTGGCCGCTGGAGGAGGGGCTGGCGGAGGTCGTCCGGCTGGGGCAGTACATGGACGCTTCGGCTGTGCGGTTCCGGCGGGACGCCACGATGCCGGAGGACGCGGCGGTGGTGCTGTATCCGATGAGCACGGTCTCGCGGCGGATGCGGGGTGTGGTGCTCTCGCACGGGGCTCTGCTGTCGGCGACGGCCGGTGTGGTGGATCGGATGTGGCCGCGGTTGTCGGAGTTGGGTCCGGGGCGGGCCAGTGCGTTGGTGGATCTGCCGTTGTCGGAGATCTCGGGGTTGGCGTCGTTGTTGGCGTGTGTGGTGGGCCGGGTGCGGGTGGGGTTGTCCGCGCCGGGTTCGTTGCCGGGGTTGGTGAAGTCGTTCCGTCCGACGGTGGTGGTGTGCTCGGCGGGGTTGTTGGAGCGTGCCTTCGAGGTGGAGCGGGTGCGGGCGCACTCGACGGGGTGGGACTCGTTGGGGACGTTCAACGCGGCGGCGGAGGCGGCGGTGCAGTTCGACCGGGCGCCGAAGAAGGGCGCGTGGCGGAAGTTGTCGCGGTCGATGTACGACTGGTCGTTCGCCAAGGTGCGGGAGCTGTTCGGCAACCGGGTGCATCTGGTGGTGTGCTGGGGTGGGGAGCTTTCCCAGCGTCTGGATCATTTCTACAACGGTGTGGGCCTGCAGGTGATGCAGGTGTTCGGTGTTCCGGAGACGGCGGGGGTGTTCGCGGCGAACGCCCAGGGGGACCGGTCTGCGGGGTCGGTGGGGCGTGCGCTGCCCGATCGTGAGGTGTGGGTGTCGCGGGAGGGCGAGATCCACGTGCGCGGCGGTGGTCTGTTCTCGGGGTACTGGGCTGATGGTGAGGCTTCGGGTTCGGCGATCCGTGAGGGTTGGTTGGCGACGGGTGTGGCCGGTGAGGCGGATCAGGGCGGGTTCGTGCGGGTGACCGGGCGGTTGCGGCCGCAGGCGGCGGTGGCGGAGGTGCCGGGTCGGTTCGTGGTGGCGCGGCGGGTGGCGTCGGGTCCGTCGGAGGGGGCGGTGGTGGGGGCTCCGGTGGTGCCGGTGGCCGATGGTCCGGAGGCGGTGGCCGCTGACGGGGCGGCGGTGGAGTCGGGTGGTGACGCGGGGCTGGTGGCGGAGTTCGAGGCTCGGTTGCGGGCGCATCCGTTGATCAGTCAGGTGTTGGTGATCGTGGAGGGGCGGCCGTTCGCGAGTGCGTTGGTGACGTTGGTGCGTGACCAGTTGGAGTACTGGCGGTTGGTGAACGGTCGGCCGTTGTCGATGGCGCCGGAGGAGATCGCGGGGGACCGGGATCTGTTGCGTGAGGTGCAGGGGTTGGTGTACGAGGCGAACCGGAGTGTGCCGCGGCATCTGGCGGTGCGGTCGTTCCATGTGTTGGCGGAGGAGTTCACGGTGCAGTCGGGTTTGGTGGCTCCGTCGGGTGAGCTGCGGCGTGAGGCTGTGCTGCGGGCGTTCTCGGAGGAGATCGACGGGTTGTACCGGGTGCGTCGCGACCAGCGGTAGGGCGTGGGGTTGGTTTCTGGTCGGTGAAGCCGCGGTCCTGTGGGGGCCGCGGCTTCGTCGTGTCCGCTTGCCGTCGGGCTGGCGTCTGCTCTGGCCTGGGGGCGGGGGTGTCCGGGCGGAGCCTGTGCGTCACCGGGGGTTGGCGCTTCGCGGGGCGGCCGACGCGGAGGGCGGTGCGTGCTGGCGGGTCTGCCCGGTTCCGGGGCCCTTGGTCGTCGGGGCGACGCGGGTCGGGCGCGCGGGGTGTTCAGGTCGGCGGCATCTTGGTGGAGGACAGGTAGGCGAGGACGGCGAGGACGCGGCGGCTGTCGTCGGCGGAGGGCGGGAGGTCGAGTTTGGTGAAGATGTTGTTGATGTGCTTGCTGACGGCTTTTTCGGTGATGTAGAGGCGGCCTGCGATGGCGGAGTTGGAGCGGCCTTCGGCCATTTCGGAGAGGACTTCGCGTTCGCGGGGGGTGAGTTGGGCGAGGGGGCCGCTCTGGTCCTGGCGGGCGAGGAGTTGGGAGATGACGGCGGGGTCCATGGCGGTTCCGCCGGCGGCGACGCGGCGGACGGCTTCGATGAACTGGCCGATGTCGAGGACGCGGTCCTTGAGGAGGTAGCCGACGGCGCCGGTGTCGTCGGAGAGGAGTTCGCGGGCGTAGAGCTGTTCGACGTGTTGGGACAGGACGAGGATGGGCAGGCCGGGGATCTGGGCTCGGGCGGCGAGGGCGGCCTGGAGGCCTTCGTCGGTGAAGGTGGGCGGGAGGCGGACGTCGACGACGGCGACGTCGGGTTTGTGTTCGGTGAGGGCGTTGTGGAGGTCGGGGCCGTTGTCGAGGGCGGCGACGACGGTGAAGTCGTGGGCCTGGAGGAGGCGGATCAGTCCGTCTCGGAGGAGGGCAAGGTCTTCGGCGATGACAACGCGCACGGGATCTCCAGGGTCACGATGGTGGGGCCGCCCGGTGGGCTGGTGATGTTCATCGTGCCATCGAATGCGTCGAGGCGGCGTTTGATGCCGGTGAGGCCGCTGCCGGGGGTGGCGGCGGCGCCGCCGGTGCCGTTGTCGGTGATGGTGATGACGAGTCGGTGGCGGCCGTGGTTGATGCGGATCCAGGCGTGGGTGGCGTTGGCGTGTTTGGCGGTGTTGGTGAGGAGTTCGACGATGGCGAAGTAGGCGGCGGATTCGACGGGGTCGGCGGGGCGGCCGGGGAGGTCGACGTCGACGGTGGTGGTGAGGGGGTGGGTGAGGGCGAGGGCGTGGACGGCGCCGTGGAGGCCGCGTTCGACGAGGACGGGTGGGTGGATGCCGCGGACGAGGTCGCGGAGTTCGGTGAGGGCCTGGCGGGTGGTTTCGCGGGCTTCTGTGAGCATGTCGCGGGCGGTGGTGGGGTCTTGGTCGATGATCTGTTCGGCCATGCCGAGGTTCATGCCTAGGGCGACGAGGCGGGCTTGGGCGCCGTCGTGGAGGTCGCGTTCGATGCGGCGGATTTCGGCGGCTTGGGTGTCGATGGTGTTGGCGCGGCTGGTGGCGAGGTGGGCGACTCGGGCGGTGAGGCGGGCTTTTTCGTTGGGGGCGAGGAGGAGTTGGTTGAAGGTGAGGTAGAGGTGGAGGGCTTTGGGGGCGGTGTAGAGGGCGAGGGCGGTGAGGAGGGCGCCGGTGAGGAGGGGGAGGAGGGTTTCGGTGGTGGTGTGGGGGGTGTAGAGGCCGTAGAGGGGTTTGTGGGGGTTGGTGATTGTGTGGGCGATTTGGTAGGTGCCGTGGAGGAGGAGGGCTGGGGGGATGGCGATGAGGAGGAGGTTGGCGACTCCGGCGGTGAGCCAGAGGATGTCTTTCCAGGTGGCGGGGTCGGTGAGGTGGGCGGTGGCGCGGCGGTTGATGCTGCCTGGGGGGATGGGGCGGTAGGCGGAGGGGACGGGTCCGTGGGGGAGGAGGTGGCCGAGGGTGCGGCGTTGGGCGTCGGCGAGGGCGCGCAGGAGGGTGGCGGTGAGGATGACGAAGGGGAGGCCGATCCAGAGGAGGGTGAGGACGGCGGTGGCGAGGATGATGGGGGTGAGGAGGAGGGCGGCGGTGTTTTGGGAGAGGAGGAGGAAGAGGTAGGCGAGGGTGGTGAGGGGGCCGGGTCGGTGGCTGCGGTGTGTGGTGGTCATGGGTGGTGGGTGGTGGGTGTCCTTGTGGGGTGTGGTGTGGGCGCGGGGTTATTCAATCGTGGTGGGGTGGGGGTGTGCACGCGTGGTTGCGGTGGGGCGGGCCGGTGCGGTGGTCGCCTCTCGGCGTGTGGCACAACGCGGCTCCTGTCCGCCCGGTGGGCGCGGTGTTCCGCGAAGGCTGTGGTTGGAGCCCGGGGGACACTTGCTACCGCACCGGCCCGCTGTGGGGTGAACGGGGTGTGGCCTGCGGGTATTCCCGGTGGGGTGGGGTGGGCGGGGTGGTTTCGGGGGTCGACTCGCCGTTGGCGATTTCCCGTGGGTTGCCACGACCTGTGATGATCGGGGGTGTGTGGCGTGAACTGATCCTGCAGATGTATCCCGAAGCCGATCTGAGTGGTCCGGCTGATGAGGTGACCCTGGCGGAGGTGGAGCGGCGGTTGATGCTGCCGTTGCCGTTCGAGTTGGCGTCGTTGTTGCGGGAGACCGACGGGGTGACCAACGAGTACGGGGATGCGGTGGTGTGGAGTGCGCGGCGTCTGGTCGAGGACAATCTGGCGATGCGTGTGGAGCCGGACTATCTGGAGCTGTACGCGCCGTTCGACGAGATGATCTTCTTCGGGGATTCGGACATGGGTCCGCAGTTCGCGTATGTGCATACGGACTATGGGCCGGGGATCGTGGTGTGGGATCACGAGTCGGATCGGCGGCGGTTGGTGGTGGTGTCGTTGCGGGACTACCTGGCGCGGTGTCTGATCCAGGGGAATTCGTGGTTTCGTTGAGGTGGTGGATACTGTGCGTGGTTGACCAGCCGTTTTGTGCTATTTTTCGGGTGTTGGGGTGGTGTTGTGCCACCTGTTGTCTCCCCGAGCACGTTGTGAGAGTAGGACCATGTCGGAGCAGTCGACGCCCGCGCAGGTGGCCGCCGTCGTCCAGGGGCGGGAGGTGGCGGACTTTCCGGCGTTGGCCCCGGAGGCGGGGCGTGGCCGGGTGTTGCGGGTGACCGTGACGGGTGAGGACGTGTTGCACCGGCCCGGTGCGGACGTGCCCGAGGAGATGCTGGGCGGGGCGGAGCTGGGTCGGCTGGTCGACGACATGTTCCGGACGATGTACGCGGCCGAGGGTGTGGGGTTGGCGGGTAGCCAGGTCGGGGTGGACTGGCGGGTGTTCGTGTATGACTGCCCGGATGACGATGGTGTGCGGCATGTGGGGCATGTGGTGAACCCGGTGCTGGAGGAGCGTGATCTGGGCGACGCGGTCGTGGTGGAGAGCGAGGGGTGTCTGTCGGTGCCGGGTCCGCACGCGGATCTGGGGCGGGCCGAGCACGCGACGGTGCGGGGTGTGGACCGGGACGGTCGGCCGGTGGTGGTCAGCGGCAGTGGGTACTTCGCGCGGTGTCTGCAGCACGAGACGGATCACACGTTGGGGCGGTTGTATGTGGACCGGTTGTCCAAGCGTGAGCGCAAGCGTGTGTTGAAGAAGATGAACGAGATGTCGGCCAGTGTGTTCGAGCGGCGTGCGGAGCGGGCCGCGGAGTTGGAGCGTGAGCTGGCGGGCTGATCGTTCGCGGGTGTGTGCGGGGGCGCCTCCGGTGGTGGGCCGGGGCGCCCCCGTTCGTTGTGTTCAGCGCTCGTGGTCGGCGCGGACGATGCAGAATTCGTTGCCTTCGGGGTCGGCGAGGACGGTCCAGCCGGTGCCGTCGGGTGTGCGTTGGTCGTCGATGAGGGTGGCGCCGAGGTCGATGAGGCGTTGGGTCTCCTGGTCGCGGGTGCTGTCTGGGCCGGGGCTCAGGTCGAGGTGGAGGCGGTTCTTGGTGGTCTTGGGTTCGGGGACGCGGAGGAAGAGCAGGGGTGGGCCCTGGGGGCGGTGGATGAGGGCTTCGGAGGCGCCGGGTGTGTCGTCGGGGTGCAGGGGGTGGCCCAGGACGTGGGACCAGAAGGTGGCGAGGGTGTGGGGGTCGGCGCAGTCGACGGTGATGGCGCTGATGTCGAGTTTCATCGGGGTCCTCGGTGTGTGGGTGTGTGGCCTGGGTCATTGTCGTGGGGTGGTGCGGGGGTGGGCAAGGGTATTTCGGGTGGTGGCGGGTGTGGTTGGGGGTGGGGTCCGGGTGGGTGCCATTGACGGGTTCGGTGGTCCGGTGTGGGGTGTGGGAGGGCTCCACTGGGTTGTTTTGGCCCTGTTTGTGGCCTGGTTCGGGTGGTCTGTGGCCTTGTTGTGATCGGTGGGGGCGGTAGATTGCGCGGCATGGACATCGGGCAGGACCAGGGGGACCTGGAGCAGCGGGTGGTCATTTACACCGACGGGGCGTGCAGCGGCAACCCCGGCCCGGGCGGGTGGGGTGTGTGGCTGCGCTACGGCGGGCACGAGAAGGAGTTGTACGGGGGCGAGGAGAGCACGACCAACAATCGGATGGAGCTGATGGCGGCCATCCGGGCGTTGGAGAGCCTGAAGCGGCCGTTGCCGGTGGTGGTGCACACCGACTCCAGTTACGTGCGCAACGGGATCACGTCGTGGTTGGCGAACTGGAAGCGGCGCGGGTGGCGCACGGCGGACCGGAAGCCCGTGAAGAACGTGGACCTGTGGCAGCGGTTGGACGAGGTGGCCTCGCGCTACGAGGTGGAGTGGCGGTGGGTGCGCGGCCACAGCGGTGACGAGGGAAACGAGCGGGCGGACGCGTTGGCGCGGCGTGGTCGGGACGAGGCCGCGGGCGTGTAGGCGCGGTGCGGGTGGCGGCGATCCGGTGGGGTCGCCGCCATCGGTGTGTTCGGGGTGTGCGCCGCGGTGCGGTCCGCCGGATCGGGTGAGGGCGTGCTCAGTCCTGGGGGGCGGTTTCGTCCTTGAGGGCGTCGACGAGGAGGCGGCGGGCTCCGGAGCCGGTGCTGGACAGGACGTCCTCGGGGTTGGACAGGGTGCACGAGCTCAGGGACAGGCAGCCGCAGCCGATGCAGTTGGTCAGGTCGTCGCGCAGCCGGGTGAGTTGGTCGATGCGGGTGTCGAGTTCGCCGCGCCACTGTTGGGACACGCGTGCCCAGTCCGCGGGGGTGGGGGTGCGGTTGTCGGGCAGGGAGTCCAGGGCCTGGCGGATGCGGGCCAGGGGGATGCCGACGCGTTGGGAGATGCGGATGAAGGAGACGCGGCGCAGGGTGTCGCGCCGGTAGCGGCGTTGGTTGCCGGCGGTGCGTCGGCTGTGGATGAGGCCTTGGCGCTCGTAGAAGTGCAGGGCGGAGACGGCGACTCCGGCGCGTTCGGCGACCTGTCCGACGGTGAGTTCCTTGGCGATGGGTGGCACGTGCCCAGTCTAGGTGGGGTCGGTGGTGCGGTGGGGGCCGCGGAGTGCGTAGAGGCGGGCGTAGGCGCCGCCGCGTGCCAGGAGTTGGTGGTGGGTGCCGGTTTCGGTGACGCGGCCGTGGTGCAGGAGCAGGATGCGGTCGGCGGTGCGGGTGGGGTGGCCGGTGAGGTGGATGAGGGCGGTGGGGGGCGGGGGTGTGGGTGGTGTGGGTCCGGTGTGGATGAGGAGGCGGGCGTTGGCGGGGTGGGGTTCGGTGGTCAGGTGGGCGGGGGTGTGGGTGGTGATGTGGCCGTGGGTGGGGGTGGTGTGGCCGGTGAGTAGGTGGGTGAGGGCGTTGGTGGCGGTGGGGGACAGGCCGATGAGGGCGATGTGTTCGCCGGGGCGGACGGTGAGGTCGAGGTGGGTCAGCAGTGGGGTGTGGCCGTGGGTGAGGGACACGTCGTGGAGCTCGACGAGGGGTGGGTGGGGTGTGGTGGCGGGGGCGGGTGTGGCGTGGAGGTGGCCGCGGTCGGAGAGCCTCACGGGTGTCCGTTCGTAGGGGTGGTCGTCTGGTGCGTGGGATCGCCGTGGGCGTGTGAGAGTTCTGGCGGGGTGTTCGTGTCCTTGGTCTCGGTGGGTGTGGGGGTTGTGGCTGGTGGGGCTGGTGTGGCGCGGGTTTGTTGTCAGGACGTTAGCCGACGGGCGGGGTGGAGTGGGTGGCCGGGCCCGCTGACCGGGTGCGGAGGCGTGCGGCGTGGGTGTCGTGTGTGGGTGCGGGGCACGTGTTCGGGCGGGGTGTTCCCGAGGAGTCGTTGGCGGCGTTGTGGGAGCGGGTGGAGCCGGGCGGGCGGGTGCTGTTCGGTGAGGCGTTCTGGGAGCGCACGCCCTCGGACGGGGAGTTGGCGTTGTTCCACGAGGGTGGGCGGCGTGGGCACCACGTGGGGTCGGCGGCGTTGGTGGAGGCGGCGACGCGGGTGGGGTTTCGGCCGTTGCGGGTGCACACGGCCACGCCGGTGGAGTGGGAGGACTTCGAGTCGGCGCACCTGGCGGCGGCTGAGGCGTGGTTGATGGGGCACGCGGGTGATGGGCGGGCGGGCGGAGGCGGTGCGGGCGTCGGCGGAGGCGTTTCGGCGGGTGCATCTGCGGGTGGGGCGGCGGATCCAGGGGTTCGCGTACCTGTTGTTGGGGCGGCCGGAGGGTTCCTGATCGGGGTGGTGCGCGGGGGTGGCAGGAAGGGTGGGGTGTGCGACCTTGTGGTCGCCTCGGGTGGGTGGTCAGGATGTGGCCATGGTTCGTGAGGTGGTCATCGTCGTCTTCGACGGTGTGCAGAGTCTGGATGTGAGCGGTCCTTTGGAGGTGTTCTGGGGGGCGTCGCGGGCGCCGGGTTCGCCGTATCGGGTGCGGACGGCCTCGGTGGGGGGTGGTGTGGTGACCACGTCGTCGGGGTTGGGGTTGGTGCCGTCGGTGGCGTTGGAGGAGGTCGGGCAGGTCGACACGTTGGTGGTGCCCGGGGGTGAGGGGACCCGGGCGGTGGATGGGGCGTTGGTGGCGGCGGTGCGGCGGGTGTCGCGGGGGGCGCGGCGGACGGCGTCGGTGTGCACGGGGGCGTTCGTGCTGGCCGAGGCGGGGTTGTTGGACGGGTTGCGGGCGACCACGCATTGGGCTCACTGCGGTGCGTTGGCGCGGCGGTATCCGCGGGTGGTGGTGGATCCGGTGCCGATCTTCGTGCGGCAGGGGCCGGTGGTGACGTCGGCGGGGGTGAGTGCGGGGATCGATCTGGCGTTGGCGTTGGTGGAGGAGGACGTGGGGCAGCGGGTGGCGTTGGCGGTGGCGCGTCATTTGGTGGTGTTCCTGCGTCGGCCGGGCAATCAGGCGCAGTTCTCGACGCATCTGGCGGTGCAGACGGCGCAGCGGCCGGCGGTGCGGGAGTTGCAGCACTGGATCGTGGCGCATCCGGCGCAGGATCTGTCGGTGGGGTCGTTGGCGGAGCGGGCGGGGTTGTCGCCGCGTCAGTTCGCGCGGGTGTTCACGCGTGAGGTGGGGGTGACGCCGGGGCGGTTCGTGGACCGGGTGCGGTTGGAGACGGCGTGCCGGTTGTTGGAGGAGAGCCAGGCGGGGGTGGTGGCGGTGGCGCGCAGGTGCGGTTACGGGTCCGATGAGGTGATGCGGCGGGCGTTCGTGCGGACGTTGGGGTGTGCGCCCAGTGAGTACCGGGAGCGGTTCCGGGGTGCGGGCGGGTGAGTGGTGTGGCGGGCCCGGGGGTGTGGTCCCCGGGCCCGTCGGTGCCGGGGCGGGGTGAGCGGGGTCATGGGGCGGGGTGGCGGGGGGCGGGGTAGGGGCGGGGTGAGGACCTGTGGCCGTGGGAGGGGTGGTCGTGGTGGAGCGTGTGGCGGACGTGGCCGACGACGTGGAGTCGGTGGTGGGCCAGTACCGGGGGTTCGCGCGGCACTACGCCGCGGGGTCCTCGCCGTCGTACGCGCGGATCGCGTCGGCGTTGGCTCAGGACCGGCGGGTGTTGGACCTGGTGATGGGGTTGCCCGCGGGTAACAAGCGGCAGCCGAACCTGTTGTTGGGTGCGGTGCGGTTCCTGGGTGGACCGGTGGGGGACTGGCCGGAGTTTCGGGCGTGGTTGGTGGAGCACTGGGCGCGGGTGGAGCGGGTGGTGTTGGAGCGCGCCACGCAGACCAACGAGGTGCGGCGGTGTGCGACGTTGCTGCCGGTGTTGGCGGCGTTGCCGGGGCCGTTGGCGTTGGTGGAGGTGGGGGCGTCGGCGGGGTTGTGCCTGTATCCGGATCGGTACCGGTACTCCTACGACGGTGGTGCGCCGGTCGGGCCGGTGGACGGCGCGGCGGTGTTGGAGTGTGCGACGCGGGGGCCGGTGCCGGTGCCGGATCGGGTGCCGCAGGTGGTGTGGCGTGCGGGGATCGATCTGAACCCGTTGGATGTGGCCGACGGGGAGGATGTGCGGTGGTTGGAGTCGTTGATCTGGCCGGGTCCGCAGGAGGCGGTGCGGCGGGAGCGGTTGCGTGCGGCGGCGCGGGTGGTCGCCGAGGATCCGCCGTGGTTGGTGGCGGGGGATCTGGTGGAGCGGTTGGCGGGGGTGGTGGCCGCGGCGCCGGAGGAGGCGACGGTGGTGGTGTTCCACAGTGCGGTGCTGCCGTATGTGCCGCGTGCGGGGGTGGACGCGTTCGTGGAGGTGGTGCGGGGGGTGCGGGGGCACTGGGTGTCGAACGAGGGGTGGCGGGTGTTCCCGGACTGGGAGCGGGCGCGGCCGGGGGTGTCGGGGCGGTTCACGTTGGCGTTGGACGGGCGGGTGGTGGCCTATACGGGTGAGCACGGCCAGTCGGTGAGTTGGGTGGGGTAGGAGTGGGCGGTGGTGGGCCCCGTGCCGGTGTGGTGCGGGGCCCTTGGTGTGTCAGTGGGCGGGGTGGGTGTCGAGTTCGGCGATGAGGGCGTCGCGGCGTTGGGTGGGCAGGAAGGAGGCGGTGAAGGAGTTGCGGGCGAGTCGGCGCAGGGCGGTCTCGTCCAGGCCCAGGTGTTGGCGCAGGCCCTGGTAGTTGTCGTGGATGTAGCCGCCGAAGTAGGCGGGGTCGTCGGAGTTGACGGTCACGAGCAGGCCGGCGTCCATCAGGGCGGGCAGAGGGTGGTCGGCCAGGTTCTGGACGGCGCGCAGGCGCACGTTGGAGAAGGGGCACACGGTGAGGGGGGTTTGGGTGGCGGCCAGGTGGGCGACGAGGTCGGGGTCCTCCAGGCAGCGGATGCCGTGGTCGATGCGGTCGACCTTGAGCAGGTTCAGTGCCTGCCAGATGTAGGAGGCGGGGCCTTCCTCGCCGGCGTGGGCGACGCAGCGCAGTCCCAGGTCGCGGGCGGCGTCGAAGACGTGGGTGAACTTCTCGGGCGGGTGGCCGGCTTCGGCGGAGTCCAGGCCGACGGCGGTGATGCGGTCCAGGTGGGGGCGTGCCTGTCGGAGGGTGTTGAGGGCTTCGGTGGCGGGGCGGTCGCGGAGGAAGCACAGGATGAGGGCGGTGCTGATGCCGTGGTGTTGCTCGCTTGTGTCCAGGGCGGCGCCCAGGCCGTTGAGGACCGTGTCGAGGGAGATGCCGCGGGTGGTGTGGGCTTGGGGGTCGAAGAAGATCTCGGCGTGGCGGACGCCCTGGGCCGCGGCGCGGGTGAGGTAGGCCTCGGCCAGGTCGGTGAAGTCTTGTTCGGTGCGTAGGACGTCGGTGAGGGAGTAGTAGAGGTCGAGGAAGGACTGCAGGTCGGTGAAGGAGTAGGCGGCGCGTAGGTCGTCGATGGTGGGGTGGGGCAGGGTGATGCCGTTGCGTTCGGCGAGGGTGAAGGCGAGTTCGGGTTCGAGGGTTCCTTCGATGTGGACGTGGAGTTCGGCTTTGGGGAGGACGGGCATGGGCGGTGCTGCCTTTGCGTGGTCGTGGGCGGTGGTGATGGCTGCGGTGTGGCGTGTGGTCTCGCCTCGCCTAGGGGCGCATCGATGCCGTACTGTACGCCGGTCAGCAGGTCGCAGCGATCTGATCCGCGGGGGCGCGGAGGGGCGGGTGCGGGGTTCGCGCCTTGTGTCGGGTTCTTCGGGGACCGGGTACCGGCGGGTGTGTGGGGGCGCCGCCCTGGGTGTGGGCCGACGCGCCGCCGGGGCCACCGTCACCGATCTCACCGGTCGGCTGCTCGGCCGTGCGGGGACGATCTGCCCGGTCTTGACGATCTGGGGGCGCCGTCCCGGGCGCACCGGGTTGCCTGCGGTGCGGTGAGTTGATCAGGTGGGGGTTCCCTCGACCGGCCCGGGTGTGGAATCCGCGGCCTGTTCCGCTGTGTTCGGCGCCTTCGCGTGCCTTGGGCGGGGCGCGGTCACGGTGTCTGGTCGGCGGGGGCCAGGGTGTCGATCCAGTGGGTGAGGCGGGCGCCTTGGCGGGTGGTGATGTCGGGGTCGCGCAGGGCGTTGGTGAGCAGGGACATGCCCTGGTAGTGGGAGAGGAGGGTGAGGGCGAGGTCGTGGGGGTCGGCCAGGCCCAGGGTGCGGAACTGGTGTTCGGCCCAGTCGAGGAGTTGGCGCAGGGTGTGGGCGACGTCCTGGTCCAGGGTGGTGTCCTGGCGCTTGTCGAGTTCGACGGCGAGGGTGCCGGTGGGGCAGCCGTGGCGGGCGGTGGTGTGGCGTTGGGCGACCCAGGCGTCGACCAGGGCCTTGAGGCGTTGGCGGGGGTCGGGGAGCTGGTCGAGGCGGCGGGTGAGCTCGGCCAGGTGGGTGGTGTGTTCGGTCAGGGCCGCGCGGACGAGGTCGTCCTTGGTCTTGAAGTAGTAGTAGACGTTGCCGACGGGGATGTCCGCGGCGTGGGCGATGTCGGCGATGGTGGTGCGTTCGACGCCTTGTTCGTGCAGGACGCGGGCTGCCGCGGCGGCCAGGCGTCGGCGTTTGTCGGTGGCGCGCGGGTGTGGTGAGTCGGTCATCTGACTCATTCTATGGACGCGGGCGGTGGGCGGGTGCTAGCGTTCGGATCAGTCAGTCAGCTAACTAACTGAGGGGTGTGGCCATGATCGTGGTGACGGGAGCGACCGGGAACGTGGGGCGGCCGTTGGTGCGCGCGCTGGCGGAGGCCGGCGAGAAGGTGCTGGCGGTCGCGCGGACGGTCGCGGAGCGGGACGTGCCCGCGGGTGTGCTGGCCCGGCGTGCCGACCTGGCCGACCCGGGGGCCCTGGCGGGCCTGCTGGAGGGCGCCGACGCCGTGTTCGTGCACGACGGCGGCGCCGCGGGCGGGCTGGACGCGCGCGGTGTGGTGGCGGCGGCCGGTGAGGCGGGGGTGGGGCGCCTGGTGCTGCTGTCCTCCCAGGCGGTGGCCACCCGGCCCGCGTCGGCCTCGCACGGGGGCACGGCGGGGTCGCTGGAGGACGCGGTGCGCGCCTGGGGCGGCGAGTGGACGATCCTGCGGCCCTCGGGGTTCGCCACCAACGCGTTGGCGTGGGCGGGGTCGGTGCGTTCGGAGCGGACCGTGCGGGCGCCGTTCGGGGACGTGGCGCTGCCGGTGGTGGACCCCGAGGACGTCGCGCGGGTCGCGGCGAGGGTGTTGGGCGGGGGCGGGCACGACGGGCGGGTGTACACGCTGACCGGGCCCGCGGCGGTCACTCCCCGGCGGCAGACGGAGGCGATCGCCGCCGCGTTGGGTGAGCCGGTGGCGTTCGTCGAGCTGACCCGGGAGCAGGCGCGGGCGGCGATGGCGCGGTTCATGCCCGAGCCGGTGGTGGAGACGACCCTGTCCATCCTGGGGGAGCCCACCGCCGAGGAGCGGCGGGTCAGCGATGGGGTGGAGCGTGTGCTGGGCCGGCCGGCGGGGTCGTTCGCCGACTGGGCGCGGCGCAACGCGGCCGCGTTCGGCTGAGCGGGCGTGCGTGTGGGCCGCCCCGTGTGCGCGGGGCGGCCCTGGTGGTGGGCGGGGGCTATGGCCTGGCGCCGGGTCCGCTGTCGGCGCCGGGCGTCCAGTTCAGGGCGCTGGCGCGTTCGAGGAACTCCTCGACGGTGATGTCGCCGCGGGCGAAGCGGTCGGCCAGGGTGCGGCGGGCCTGTTGTTCGGGGCCCTCGGGGCGGTGGGCGGCCCAGGGCGGCCGGTGGCCGCGGCGGCGGGCGAGGGTGAACAGCAGTGCGCCGACGGCCAGGGCGGTGAGCAGGCAGAGCATGAGTGCTCCCAGGGGTGCGAAGGGCGGCGGTCCGTCGGCCCAGTGCGGGGCGGTGGCGGTGATGGTCGTGTCCATGGGTTCACTGTGCCGGTGGGTGGGGGTCGCGGTCGTCGCCCGTGGGGCGGCTCGCGGGGTACGCGCGGGTGCGTAGGCGGTGTACGCGGTGGGGGTGATGCCGGTGCGGGCGGGGTCGGCCTAGGGTCTGTGGTGTGAGCGAGCGGCGGGGTCGGGTGCGGGTCCTGGTGTGGGACCTGGTGTTGGGTGTGTGTCTGGGTGCGGTGGTGTCGGTGGCCGCGCGGGGTCAGGCGGCGTGGCGGGCGGCGCATCCGGGGTGGGAGGGCGGCCCGTGGCGGCCGGGGCCGCCGGTGGATGTGGACTGGGGCGCGGCGGCGGTGCCCTGGGGTGTGTGGGTCGGTGTGGTGGTGCTGGTCGTGGCGGTGGCGTCGCGGCGGGTGTGGCCGCGGGTGGCGTTGGTGGTCGCCGCGGTGGGGGCGGGGTTGTTCGCGGCGTTGGGGCAGGTGTGGGTGCCGGTGGTGGTGATGCCGGCGCTGGTGGTGTTCAGTGCGGCGGCGCGGATGGCCGCGGGCCGGTTCGTGGTGTGGGCGGTGCCGTCGGTGGTGGGCGTCGGTGTGGTCTCGCAGGCGGGTGAGCCGTGGTGGGGGTGGGCCGATGGGGGTGCGCTGACGGCGGTGGTGTTGGCGGTGGGGGCGATGGCGGGCCCGGCTGGTGCGGGGGTGTTCGTCGCGGCGCGTCGGCAGACGCGTCGGCGTGTGCGGGCCGAGGAGGTGGAGCGGCACCGGTATGAGGAGCGGTTGCGGATCGCGCGTGAGGTGCACGACGTGGTGGGGCACAGCCTGTCGGTGATCAGCATGCAGGCGGGGGTGGCGTTGCATGTGGTGGATCGGCGTCCGGAGCAGGCGGCGGTGGCGTTGGAGGCGATCCGGGACAGTAGCCGTGCGGCGTTGGAGGAGTTGCGGGGCACGTTGGCGGTGTTTCGTGGCGAGGGTGGGGCGGAGCGTGCGCCGGTGCCGGGGTTGGGGCGGTTGGGGCCGTTGGTCGAGCAGTGGCGGGCCGCGGGGCGTCGGGTGGAGTTGGAGTGGCGGGGGCGGGGGCGTCGGGTTCCGGGGGCGGTGGACCAGGCGGCGTTTCGGATCGTGCGGGAGGCGTTGACGAACGTGGGTCGGCACGCGGGGCAGGTGCCGGTGCGGGTGGGTGTGGATGTGGGTGAGGGGGAGTTGGTGGTGCGGGTGCGTGATGGGGGCCGGTTTCGGGGTCCGGTGCGTGAGGGGTCGGGGATCGCGGGGATGCGGGAGCGGGCCGCGGCCGTCGGCGGTGTGTTGAGTGTGGGGGAGGGTGAGGGTGGCGGGTTCGAGGTGGTGGCGGTGTTGCCGTTGGGGGGTGAGCGGTGACGGTGCGGGTGGTGGTGGCCGATGACCAGGCGCTGGTGCGGATGGGGTTGCGGGTGTTGTTGGAGGCTGAGGAGGATCTGGAGTTGGTGGGGGAGGCGGGTGATGGGGCCGAGGCGTTGCGGGTGGTGCGGCGGGAGCGGCCGGATGTGGTGCTGATGGATGTGCGTATGCCGGTGGTGGACGGGTTGGAGGCGTTGCGTCGGATCAGCGCGGACGCGGAGTTGGCTGACACGCGGGTGGTGGTGTTGACGACGTTCGAGTTGGACGAGTACGTGTTCGAGGCGTTGCGGGCGGGGGCGTCGGGGTTCCTGATCAAGGACAGCGACCCGGCGCAGATGTTGGCGGCGGTGCGGGTGGCGGCGCGCGGTGAGGCGTTGTTGTCGCCGTCGGTGACGCGGCGGGTGGTGGCGGCGTTCACGTCGTCGGCGTGGGTGGGGGGTGAGGCGCCGCGTGTGGAGGTGTTGACGGAGCGGGAGCGCGAGGTGGTGGGGTTGGTCGGTGAGGGGTTGAGCAATGAGGAGATCGCGGGGCGGTTGGTGGTGTCGCCGGCGACGGCGCGCACGCATGTGAGCCGGTCGATGGTGAAGTTGGGTGCGCGGGATCGGGCGCAGTTGGTGGTGTTCGCGTTCCGGGCGGGGTTGGTGCGCTGACCGGGCGCCGGTTCTGGTCGGGGCGCCGGACAGCGATGGCGTCGCGGGCGAATCCGCGGGGCCCGGCGAGGTCCGGTGCGTGCGGCCGCGTCGCGGCCGGGTTGGCGCATCAGGTCCTTGGGGCATCGTCCGGTGGCGGGTGGCCGGGGTCGTCGTGTGGGGCGCGGGGGGTGTGCCGGGTGAGGGTGAGGAAGCGGTCGACGGCGGTCTGGGCCTGGGTGCGGATGTCGTGCGCGGTGGGTGGGTGTTCGCCGAGGAGCACGCGGATCTGCAGGTCGCGGACGGTGAGTCCGTAGAGGAGTTGGAAGGCCTCTTGTGGGTCGTCGATGTGCAGGTGGCCCTGGTCGGCGAGTGTGCTCAGGTAGGCGGCGATGCGGGGGCCGGTGGTGTGGCGGCCGTGGCGCAGGAGGAGTTCGGCCAGTTCGGGTGAGGTCATGGCTGCTCGGTTGAGCGCTGTGGAGGTGTCGCCGGTGAGCAGGGTGAGCAGGTTGCGGGTGATGGCGGTGAGGGTGGTGCGGGGGTCGGCGGTGTGGTCGATGGCCGCGGTCAGGGCTGTGTCGACGTGGTGGGCCTGTCGTTCGATGAGTGCGGCGAGCAGTCCTTGGCGGTTGCCGAACCAGGTGTAGAGGCTTTCCTTGGAGGAGCCGGCGCGGGTGGCCACGGCGTGCATCGTGGTCCTGGCGATGCCGTGTTCGAGGAGTTCGGCGAGTGCGGCGTCGAGTGCGGTGTGGCGTCGTGCGGCCTGTTCGCCGGTGCGGGGGCGGCCTCGGCGGGGGTGGTCGTCGGTGGTCATGGTCGGCTCCGGGTCTTCCCATGATTCGAACTCATGGGTACGATTAAAAGCGAACTCAGTAGTTCGATTCTAGTCGCGGCCGGAGGCCCCCATGGCGCAGCTCCCCTCCCCCTCCCCGTCCCCGGGCTCTGCGCACGGGACCGTCCGGCACACTCGAGGATGGGCGCTGGCCTGGGCCGCCGTGGCCGTGGGGCTCATCGCGGGCTTCTTCTACGCCTACGCCTGCTCGGTCATGGTCGGACTGGCCCGCGTCGAGGACCGCACGTTCATCGAGGCCATGCAGTGGATCAACGCCACGGTGCGCAACCGGTGGTTCGCCCCGGGCTTCTTCGGCGCGCTGGCGCTGACCGCCCTGGCCGTGATCGTGCACCTGCCGCGCGGCGGGCGGCGGGTGCTGCCGTGGGCGGTGGCCGCCCTGGTGCTGTACGCCGCGGCCTTCGGCGTCACCCTGGGGGTGAGCGTCCCCCTCAACGAGGACCTGGCCGCGGTCGGCGACCCGGCCCTGCTCGACGATCCCGCCGCGGTCCGCGCCGCCTTCGAGGAGCGCTGGGTCGGGTGGAACATCACCCGCGCTGTCGCCGCGACCGCGGCCCTGGCGTGCCTGCTGCGGGCGCTGGTCCTGCACGGCAGGGCGTCCGGGCCCCGCCCGCCCGTGCCCGCCGGGGCCGAGGCGGTCTGAGCAGCGCTCAGGCTCGGGCGAGGCGGTCGGTGGCGGCTCGGGCGGCTTCGAGCAGGGTGGGTTCGCCCGTGGCCTGGCCGGCGGTGTGCCCGGCGCCGGACAGGATGGTCAGGTCCGCGGTGGTCCAGCGTCGGGCGAGGTTGACGGCGGTGTCGGCGGGGCCGCTGATGTCGAGGCGGCCGTGGACCATGGCGCCGGGGATGCCCTGGAGGGTGTGGGCGCCGTCGAGCAGGCGGCCCTCGGGCAGGAACGCGGCGTTGCTCCAGTAGTGGGTGACCAGGCGGGCGAAGGTCATGCGGAATTCGGGGTCCTGGTAGCGGGGGTTGGGGCGGGCGCCGGGGACGGTGCGCACGTGGGTGTCCTCCCATCGGCACCAGGCGCGGGCGGCGGCCTGGTGGACGCGCGGGTCGGGGTCGGCCAGGAGGCGGGCGTAGGCGGTGGCCAGGTCGTGGGGGTCGGCGCCGGGTCCGGCGGCGTGGCGGAAGCGGTCCCATTCCTCGGGGAAGACGCGGCCCATGTCGTGGGTGATCCAGTGGACCTCGGCGGCGGTGGTGGTGGTGACGGCGACCAGGACCAGGCCGTGGACGCGGGTGGGGTGGGTCTGGGCGTAGGCCAGGGCGAGGGTGGAGCCCCAGGAGGCGCCGAGGACGAGCCAGGTGGTGACGCCCAGGTGGGTGCGCAGGGTTTCGATGTCGGCGACCAGGTGGTGGGTGGTGTTGGCGGTCAGGTCGGTGGTGGGGTCGTGGGCGGGCGGGGTGCTGCGGCCGCAGCCGCGTTGGTCCAGGAGGATGACGCGGTGGCGGGCGGTGTCGAAGAAGTCGGTCCAACCGGGGTGGCAGCCGGATCCGGGGCCGCCGTGCAGGACGAGGGCGGGGGTGCCGTGGGGGTTGCCGTGGGCTTGCCAGTACAGGCGCTGGCCCTGGCCGACGTCGAGCATGCCGTCGGCGTGCGGTGCGGTCATGGTGGCTCCTTGTGGTGGGGTGGGTCGAGCCTAGGGGGTGGGGCGGGTGGGTGGCAGGTGGTTTTCGGGGGCTGTGGGAGGGGTGGTGCGGGGGTGTTGGGATGCTGGTGTCTTCGATGTCGCCGTGGGGGGAGTGCGCTGTGAGCGGGTCGACCGTGGTCGCTGAGGAGTTCGTCGAGTTCTGGAGTGAGCGCCGGTTGTGCATGTTGGCCAGTCCGCGTCCGGACGGCAGCATCCACCTGGTGCCGGTGGGGGTGACCTATGACGCTGAGCGGCGTGTGGCGCGGGTGATCTCCGACGGGGGGAGTTACAAGGCGCGCAACCTGGCGGCGCACCCGGGGGTGCGGGTGTCGGTGAGCCAGGTGGAGGGGCGTCGCTGGTCGACGTTGGAGGGCGCGGCGCGGGTGAGCCGGGATCCGGGGGCGGTGGCCGAGGCGGTGCGGCGCTACGCCGAGCGGTACCGGCGGCCGCGGGAGAACCCGGAGCGGGTGGTGATCGAGATCGCGGTGGACCGGGTGTTGGGCAACGTGCGGCCGGGTGGGTGAGCCCTGGGGCGGCGGGTCAGGGGTGGTGCGTGGTGGCGCGGGGCGGGACGGGGACGCGTTCGAGGTCGCAGGCGAGCACGATGGTGCCGTCGAACTCCTGTGCGGCCTGGGCGACGAAGTGGGGTTCGTCGGTGTGGTCGTAGCGTTCGGACAGGTGGGTCAGGACCAGGGTGCGGACCTGGGCGCGGGCGGCGATGCGTCCGGCCTGGCGGGCGGTGAGGTGCTGGTAGGCCTGGGCCAGGTGGGTTTCGGCGTCCAGGAAGGTGGCTTCGATGACGAGCATGTCGGCGCCGCGGGCGAGTTCGACGGCGTTGGGGCATTCGCCGGTGTCCATGACGAAGGCGAAGACCTGGCCGGGCCGGGGTCGGGCGCAGTCGGCGAGGGTGACGGTGCGTCCGTCGTCGGTGGTGACGGCGCCCTGGCGCAGGAGTGCGGAGATCTGGGGGCCGTGGACGCCGTGGGCGTGGAGCCGGTCGGGGAGCATGCGCCAGCCGTCGGGTTCGGCGATGCGGTAGCCCTGGCAGGGGATGGAGTGGTCGAGCGGCAGGGTGGTGATGCGCAGGTCCTTGTCGCCGGGGACGTCGGTGGCCTGCGGGGTGAGGGGTTGGCCGATGATGACGCTGGTGTCGTGGAAGACGGAGGCGTGGCGCAGGCGCCGCCAGTAGGGTTCGCCTTCGGCGGGGTAGGCGACGCGGACGGGGTGGGGGACGCGGTCGCGGGCCAGGCGTTGGATGATGCCGGGCATGCCCAGGCAGTGGTCGCCGTGGAAGTGGGTGACGCACACCCGGGTGATGTCGGTGGCGGCGATTTTGGCCAGGCGCATCTGGCGCTGGGTGCCCTCTCCGGGGTCCAGGAGGATGCCGTGGCTGTCCCAGCGCAGGAAGTAGCCGTTGTGGTTGCGGTTGCGGGTGGGGACGGCGCTGGACGTGCCCAGGACCACGAGTTCGCGAACAGACATGGGTGGGATCCTGTCACTGGCGGGGTGGTGCGGGCACGGGGATTTCGGGGTGTGTCAGGCCGGGCCGGTGCAGGACCCGCCGGTGGTGTGCGGACCGGCGGCCGGTGTCAGCGCAGGGTGTGGGGGTCGATGCCGAGGAGGTCGGCCAGGGCGCGTTCGCCACGGGGGGTCAGGCGCACGGCGCGGGTGGAGCCCACCGGTGCGCACCAGTGGGCGGTCAGGGCGTGGCGGCACAGGGCGGCTCCGGCGGCGCCGGCCAGGTGGGGGCGGCGTTCGGTCCAGTCCAGGCAGGAGCGGGCCAGGGGGCGGCGGGTGGTGCGGCGCAGGGTGATGCCCTGGTCGTTGAACCAGTCCACGCCGGTGTCGGTGAGTGCGAAGCCGGTGTCCTGGCGTAGCAGGCCCTGGCGGGTGAGGGCGTCGGTGATGGCCACGCCCAGGCGTCCGGCCAGGTGGTCGTAGCAGGTGCGGGCGCGGGCCAGTGCCCGGGTGGCGCGGTGGGCCCGCAGGGTCGTGGCCGGTGGCGGGTCGGCGGGGGCGGTGTGGGCGGCCAGGGCTTCGACGAGGTGGGCGGTGTGGGGGTCGGCGAGGCGGACGTAGCGGTGGCGGCCCTGGCGTTCCTGGGTCAGCAGGGCCCCGTCGACCAGCCGGGTGAGGTGTTCGCTGACGGTGGGTGCGGACACGTGGGCGTGGTGGGCGAGTTCGGTGGCGGTCCAGGCGCGTCCGTCGAGGAGGGCCAGGCAGATCCTGGCGCGGGTGGGGTCGGCCAGGAGGTGGGCCAGGGCGGCCAGGCGGGCGCCGTCGTCGGGTGCGGTCATGGTTCCAGGATGGGGCGGGAATGCTTCGGCCCGTGCCGAAGCACTGTGGTGGGTGTCATCGGCGGCCGACGAGGATGGTGGCGTCGGTGCGGGGGCAGGTGACGGCTTGGGGGGTGAGGCCGCCGCGGGTGAAGGCGGCGCTGGCCTGGGGGAGCTGGTGGTCGTTGACCTCGATGAGCAGGTGGCCTGCGGGGGCGAGCCAGTGGCGGGCGTCGGCGGCGACGCGGCGGGCCAGGTCGAGTCCGTCGGGGCCGCCGTCCAGGGCGTGGCGGGCTTCGTGGTCGCGGGCTTCGGGGGGTAGCAGGGCGATCTGGTCGGTGGGGACGTAGGGGACGTTGGCGACCAGGACGTCGATGTGTCCGCGCAGGCGGTGGGGTAGGGCGGTGAACAGGTCGCCGTGGTGGACGTGGTGTCCGGGCAGGTTGCGGCGGGCGCAGGCGACGCTGGCGGGGTCGATGTCGGCGGCGTGCAGGGTCAGGCCGGGGTGGGTGCGGGCCAGGTGGGCGCCCAGGGCGCCGGTGCCGCAGCACAGGTCGACGGCGGTGCCGTGGGGTGGGAGCAGGGTTGCCGCGTGGTGGGCCAGGTGTTCGGTGCGGGGTCGGGGGACGAACACGCCGGGGTCGACGGCGATGCGCATGCCGCAGAAGCGGGCCCAGCCCAGGACGTGTTCGAGGGGGGTTCCGGCGCAGCGTCGGTCGGTCATGGCCGCGAGCTGGTCGGGGGTGTGGGCCGTGGTGGCGAGCAGGTGCGCCTCGTCCTCGGCGAAGACGCAGCCGGCGGCGCGCAGGCGGTGGGTGAGGGACGACAGGGTGGGGGTGTGGGGCGAGGCCACGGGCGCCTTTCGGTCAGGGTGGTGGGCCGCCCGCGGTTTCAGGGGTTCGTGGTCGGTTCGATCCCTGGTGAGGGCGCCCAGCGGTTGACTGCGAGGATCGCTGCTCACCTCCCCTGGTCGTCGTTGTGGGTGTCACCGTACACCACGGGGTGGGGGCGACGGGGGTTCGGGGAGGGCGGGCCGTACACGGGCGGGGCGGCGTTCCTCGGCCGGGGCTGCCTCCGCGGGGCCCTGCCCTTTCTTTCCGTCAGTGGGGCGGACAGGCCGGGTCCGGCGGCGGGGCTGGAGCGGCCGTCGACATGGTCGGGGGGTAGGGGGAGGACAGGGGCGAGCACACCGGGACGGACGAGGACGACGCCGGGTGGAGCCTGGTCGTCGCCGGCCTGATCCGTGCGGCCTGGGCCCTGGACGGCGAGCGGCCCAAGGCGGGCCCCTGGCACTGTCGTGTCCTCGGTGCGGGCACGGACCCCGTGAAGGGTCCGTGCCCGCGTTCCCGGCGGCGGCACCGGGGCGTCAGATCCAGGTGGGCACGTGCCCGTCGGCGTAGCGGGCGCCGAACCCGCCCTCGGGCAGGATCTCCTTGATCGTAGCGAGGTCTGCGCCGGTCAGGGCGATCTGGGCGGCCCGGGTGTTCTCCTGCACCCGCTCGGGGCTGCGGGTGCCCGGAATCGGGACGATGTGCTCCCCCTGGGCCAGGAGCCAGGCCAGAGCCAGCTGGGCGACGGTTGTGTCCCTGGCCGCGGCCAGCTCGCGGAGCCGTTCCACCGCTTCGACGTTCCTTTCGAAGTTGCCCGGCTGCCAGCGCGGGTCGGCGTTGCGCATGTCGGTGGCGTGGTACTCCCCGGCCGGCCTTGCCGTGCCGGTGATGAACCCGCGCCCGAGCGGGGAGTAGGCCACGAAGCCGATGCCCAGCTCCTCCAGAACGGGGAAGAGCCGTTCGGCGTCGCGCTCGAAGAGCGAGTACTCGGTCTGCAGGACCGAGACCGGCTGCACGGCGTGCGCCCGGCGCAGTGTTTCGGACCCGGCCTCGGACAGTCCGAAGTATTTCACCTTGCCCGCCTCGATCAGCTCCTTGACGGTGCCCGCGACGTCCTCGACGGGCACGTCGGGGTCCACGCGGTGCTGGTACAGGACGTCGATGTGGTCCACACCCAGGTAGCGCAGGCTGTTGTCGGTGACCGTGCGGATGTTGTCGGGGCGGCTGTTGAGGGCGCCGGTGAACTGGCCCGTGGAGAAGTCGAAGCCGAACTTGGTGGCGATCACGATCTCGTCGCGGAAATCCCTGACGGCCTGGCCGACCAGCTTCTCGTTGGAGCCGGAGCCGAAGCCGTAGACCTCGGCGGTGTCGAAGTGGGTGACACCGAGCTCGTGGGCGCGGCGGATCGAGGCGATGCCTTCCTGTTCGTTGCCGGGCCCGTAGGCCATCGTCAGACCCATGGTGCCGTAGCCGATCGCCGAGCTGGTCAGGCCCTGGGTGCCGAGTGTCCGGTGCTGCACGACGCACTCCCTTCATCAAACCAAACTGTTTGGTTTGATGCTAGGCCGTTTGGGTCGCCAGGGCAAACCAAACGGTTCGGTAATCTGGGGGGATGACTCCTCCATCCGGTGCCGATTCGACCCGCGACCGCATCCTCACCGCGGCCACGGCCGAGTTCTCCCGGCACGGGATCGCCGGGGCGCGCATCGACCGCATCGCCAGGGCCGCCCGCACCAGCAAGGAACGCGTCTACGCCTACTTCAGCGGCAAGGAAGCCCTGTACCGTGTGGTCTCCGCCCGGGAGCTCGCGGCGGTGGCCGAGGCCACCCGTCTGGATCCCACCGACCTTCCCGGCTACGCGGGCCGCGTGCACGACTACTTCGCTGCCCACCCCGACCGCTACCGCCTGATGATGTGGGGTCAGCTGGAGCTGGACCCGACCGGGGCGCCAGAGGACGACCCGGTGCGACAGTCCGTGGCCCATAAGACCGAACAATTGCGCCGGGCCCAGGACGAGGGGCACCTGGACCCGGCCTGGGACCCGCTCGACGTTCTGGTCCTGGTCAACCAGATCGCCATGGCCTGGGCGGGCAGGAGCGAACGGGACGGGAGCACCGACCGGCAGGAGCACGAGCGCTTCCTGGCGGATCGCCGGGCGGCTGCCGTCATCGCGGTCCGGCGGCTCTTCCCCGCAGCGGCGGCAGGAAGCCGCTGACCCCTTCATCCACGCGACCGGCGGTCGAACCAGCCGCTCGGCCCCAGCACGCCTCTGGGCCGCAGGGCCTTCCCGGACCGCGCCCCTGGCGGCCGGGGCCAGGACGCTGAGGTCGATCCCGCCCGAAGCGGGATCGAACGCCTCCGGTGCGATACCCGACACGCCGGTGGCGTGGGCGCCGAACCGATGCGGGCGCGCATGCGGGGGACCGTGCGGCGAGCTCCTGGGCGGTGATGGTCCGCCCCCGCGCGATCGGGTCGCGCACCACCCCGGCGATGTCCTGTGCGTTGTGGCAGACGACCGACCGGCGGAGTGCGGGGCTCGATGAGCTCGTCCCGCCCGCCGTGGCCACGGCGGGAAGCCGCCCATCATCAGTACAGCGTGTGCTGTATCTGACGCGTTCTCGCGGGTCAGGGCAGGTGGCTGAATAACGTTGCGGCACCGGCGCGGCGCCGTGTGGAGGGTGGGGCGCCCCTCCGTGGCTGACCTCTGAGAAGGTTCACTTATCGGAGGTCAGGGTTGGGGGTCTCCGAGCCCGGGTTCCGTTGGAGAACACGGCAATACGTTATCTAGAAACGTTTCCAACGTAACGAAACAACGAAAGGCGGTGCCCAGCGTGGTGCCGTGGTCCACGGGAGGGGGCGGCCGATGCGTGGGTGTCCAGCAGTGCGGCACCTGCCGTGAACCCCGATTGAGTAACCCGTGGGTTGCTTGTCCGCCGGGTCTTCGGGAGAACCGGGCCGGATGGGACGGCACAAGGACTTGGAGAAGGCCGGCGTCTCGGAACCGCTGCGAGCCGTGAGCCGTCCCATTCTCGTGCCGAGACCCGAACCGGGGAGCTGAACGCCGAGTGACGGCGCGCACGACCCGTCCGGGGCGCCGTCGGGCGGTGACCGTGCTGGCCGCGTTGACCGCCGCCGGATTCGTACTGTTCGCGCTGGTGCGCGTTCTGGGACTGGAGCGCGGATTTCCGCTCGTCCCCCTGCTCGCCTACGCCCCGCTCGTGCTGTTCGCGGCGCCAGTGGCGCTGCTGGGCGCCGCCCTGCTCCGGCGCTGGTGGTCGGCCGCGGCCATCGCCCTGGCCGGGGTCCTGCTGGCGACCGCCATCCTGCCGCGCGCCTTCGCGGGCGGACCCGTGGCCGTGGAGGGACCACCCCTGCGGCTGCTCACCCTCAACGTCCACTTCGGGCACGCGGATCCGGACGCCGCTGGGCCGGTGGAGGTGGTGTCCGTCCACCCGATGTCCCCGCGCCGCCCCTCCACGGTGGCCGCCTGGCGGGACGGGCTGCGCGGTCTCCCCGAGGCCGCCATCGACCACGTGCTGGTGGACGAGCGGGTCGCCGTGGTGGAACTGGAGATCCTGGACGTGGCGGGAACCACGCACCGCGCCCTGTTGACCGGCCTCATCCTGCCGGGCGGCCCGGCCTGAGGGCTGGGCCGGGGGCTTGTGCCGGTGCGTGCGGTTCCCGGTGCCGGGAACCGTTGCCCCGTTCGCGTCGTCAACCATGGAGGGCGCGCTGCACGCCTCCCCCCACATGAGGAGGGACCCCCCATGGCTCTTCTGCACCTGCTGGCCCGGTACCGGGTCGGGATCCGGACGTGGATCGTGGGTACCGCGGCGATGCTCGGGCTGTCCGGCGACTACATCGGCACGCTCGAGGGTTCGGCCTGGTACCAGCGCGGATGGATGATCGCCGTCGGCGTGGTCATCTTGGCCGCGCACGTCGGGGTGGAGATGCTCAGCACCCGCGAGGACCGGCGCCTGGCCCGCGCTCTGGAGGAGGCACGCGACCAGTTGGGCGAGGCGAGGCAGGACCTTCGGGAGCTGCGCGAGCGCAGGCAGGAGTTGGAGCGCAGCGTGGGCGTCCTGCGGCGCGAGTCGCAGGTCTACCGGGCCGAGCTGGCGCGGTCGACCCGGGAGTCGGACGGCCTTGCCTGGCTGGTCAGTCCCCAGGGGCGTGCGGCGTTGGACGGTCTGCGCGAGTTCGCCGACCAGTTGGTGACCGCGCACGGCTCCGACGGCGCGAGTCAGCGGGTGCGGCGCCACCGGGAGGAGGCCCGCGCCGAGGCGGGGCGTCCGGCGGTGGGCCGTGTCGTGGTGCGGGTGGTGATCCAGGTGGCGGTGGGGTTGTTGTCGGCGGTGTTCCTCGGGTTGCTCATCCTGGGGATCGAGGTGTACTTGGACTGATCCCCGGAGGAAACCCGGGGCGCCCGGTGGGCGTCGAAGGGGGTGCGCTACTCGACGAGGTGAATCATGCGCGACCTTTCCCGGCACTTCCTTCTTCCGCTTCCCGTCCTGGGTCTGCTCGTCACGGCGACCGCGTGCACGGTCGCGCCGACCGACACCGCCGACATCGTGAGCTTCACCGACGTCACCGGATTCGCCTGCACGTCGGTGGTGGTCGTCTCTCCGGGCAGCGACGATCCGAATGTGGACGAGGGCGACGAGACCGAGAGCAGTACGGACTGCGAGACGCCTCCCGAGGGTCGGGCGCCCGTGGAGCGGGACCGGCGTGCCCTGCCCGACCCGCGCCCGGACGAGGAGTGGGAGTGGGTGGAGATGCTCACCGCGACCGACGCGCACGGGCGTGCGTGCACGCTCGTCGCGATCCGGCTGGGCACGGGCAGTATCGACGAGACGAGTCTGGACTGCGACTACCCGCCCGAGGGTGTGGAGCCCGGTGCGGACACGCGGCGGCCGCCGCCGGACCCCGACCCCGAATCCGACCGGGACCGTGTGCAGGTCGTCGCGTTCGCCGACGAGCACGGGCGGGCCTGTGTCACCACCACCGCCCGGGGTGGGATCGGGACCGAGGTCGCTGTGACGTGCGAGTACACCGACGGGGAGCCGTTGCCGGATCCGGTGGAGACGGTCATGCCGCGCTGAGGGGCCGCAGTCTCCCACCGCGGGGGCATCCGAGGCGCCCCTGTCTCCGGGGAGGGGAGCGGTCACAGGCGTTCGATGATCGTGGCGTTGGACAGTCCTCCGGCCTCGCACATGGCCTGGAGTCCGTACCGGCCGCCGTGTTCGTGCAGGGCGTGCACGAGGGTGGTCATGAGTCGGGCTCCGCTGGCGCCGAGCGGGTGTCCGAGGGCGATGGCGCCGCCGTTGACGTTGACGCGTTGCAGGTCGGCGCCGGTTTCGCGGGCCCAGGCCAGGACGACGGAGGCGAACGCCTCGTTGATTTCGAACAGGTCGATGTCGTCGACGGTGAGTCCGGCGCGGTCGAGGACCTTGCGGGTGGCGGGGATGACGGCGGTGAGCATGAGGAGGGGGTCGTCGGCGGCCAGGGCGAAGGTGTGCAGTCGGGCCAGGGGGGTCAGGCCCAGGGCGGCGGCGGTGTCGGCGCCCATGATGAGGACGGCGGCGCTGCCGTCGCTGAGGGGGCTGGCGTTGCCGGCGGTGATGTCCCAGGTGATCTGGGGGAAGCGGGCGGCGGTGGCCTGGTCGTGGTAGGCGGGGCGCAGGGCCGCCAGGGCGTGGGGTGTGGTGTCGGGGCGGATGCCCTCGTCGGCGGTGAGGCCGTTCAGGGGGGCGAGTTGGGTGTCGAAGGCGCCGCGGCGGGTGGCGTCGGCGGCGCGGGTGTGGCTGGTGAGGGCGAAGTCGTCCATGTGTTGGCGGGAGATGTCCCAGTGGGCGGCGATGAGTTCGGCGGCGATGCCCTGTCCGACGGGGCCGTCGGGGTAGCGCTTGGTGAAGCCCTCGCCCAGGGGGTCGGTGGATCCGGTGAGGTTGGCGCCCATGGGGACGCGGCCCATGGATTCGACGCCGGCGGCGATGGCGATGTCGTAGGCGCCGGCGATGACGCCCTGGGCGGCGAAGTGGACGGCCTGTTGGCTGCTGCCGCACTGGCGGTCGACGGTGGTGGCGGGTACGGATTCGGGGAATCCGGCGGCCAGGAGTGCGCGGCGGGTCGTGTTGGCGGCCTGTTCGCCGTGTTGGGTGACCACGCCGCCGATGACGTCGTCGATCCGGGCGGGGTCCAGGCCGGTGCGTTCGATGAGGGCGCGGAGGGTGTGGGCGAGCAGGTCGACGGCGTTGACGTCGTGGAGGGCGCCGGTGGGTCTGCCCTTGCCGATGGGGGTGCGGACGGCGTCGACGATGACGGCTTCGCGCATGGGTGTGCCTTGTGCGGCGGTCTGGCTATGGTTTGGCATAGTCAGAAGCTAGGATTCTGACTATGGGCTTGTCAAGTCAGGCGGGGCGTCTAGGCTCTGGGGTATGACGATCAAGCTGGACCGCTCGCTGTCCGATCTGCGCGCCTGGCGCCCCACCGAGTGCGCCATGGCCGGGGCCCTGGACGCCGTCGGGCCCCGTTCGTCGATGCTGATCATGCGTGAGGCGCTGCTGTTCGGCGTCCGGCGCTTCGAGCTGTTCGTCGAGCGGGTGGGGGTCACCGAGGCGGTCGCGGCCGCGCGGCTGAGGCAGCTGACCGAGGCCGGGCTGCTCACCCGCCGTCCCTACAAGGAGCCCGGCGCCCGCACCCGGTACGAGTACGTGCCCACCGAGCGGGGGCGCGACCTGACACCGGTGATCGTGGCGTTGATGGAGTGGGGCGCCAAGCACCTGCGCCCGGACGGCGCGCCGCTGTCGGTGGTCGACGACGCCTCCGCCGAACCCGTGCGCGTGGGCTACCTGGCCCCGGACGGGACCGAGCGCGCCGAGGAGGATCTGCGGATCCTGCCGACCCGGCGGATCGGCCGGCGCTGAGCGGGCGCCGCGGCCGGTTCACACGCCGGGGTCGCAGGTGTGCGGGCCGGGTTTGAGCAGGTGGTCGCGGACCCGGGTCACGTGCGGGTTGTAGGGGATGCCGGGGCGTTGTACCAGGTGGGCGGTGTTGATGGGCGGGTCGTCGGTCTCGTGGAGCAGGACGAGCGCCCCGGTGGCGAAGGCGTCGGCGCACAGGTAGGTGGGCAGCACGCTGAAGCCCGCGCCCGCCTTGACGGCGGACAGCACTCCGCGCAGGTCGGGGATGGTGAGCGTGGCGCGGCAGGTGAGGCGCCGGCCGAAGACGTGGCGCCAGTAGCGGCGGACGATGGGCAGGTCCTCGGCGTAGGAGACCAGGGGGACCTCGTGCAGGGCGGAGGGGCCTTCGTCGGCCAGGCGGTCGCGGACGCGGTCGGCCCATACGGGGGCGGCCACCAGCGCGAACTCCTCGTCGGCCAGGGGCTCCGACAGCAGGGTGCGCCCGCGGGGCCGGGCGGTGGAGATGACCAGGTCGTAGCGGCCGGCGCGCAGTTCGTCGAGCAGGGGGTCGGTCAGTCCGGTGGTCACGCGCAGGTACAGGCCGTCGGCGATCAGGGGGGCCAGGGAGGGCAGTACGCACGTGGACAGGTACTCGGCGGGTCCGGCCAGGTGGACGGGTGCGGTGGGGGCGAGGACTTCGGGATCGCATCCGGTGGCGGCGGCCAGTGCGTCCAGGGGTGCGGCCACGCGGGCGGCCAGGTCGTGGGCGAGGGGGGTGGGGGTGGCGCCGCGGGGCAGGCGTTCGAACAGGGCTTGGCCGGTGGTGCGTTCCAGGTTGCGGATCTGGGTGGTGACGGTGGGTTGGGACAGGCCCAGGAGCGCGGCGGCCGCGGTGAAGGACCCGGACCGGTACACGGCCAGGAAGGTGCGCAGGAGGTTGAGGTCCGGCTGCGCCGCCAGGAGCGGTGCGGCCGGGTCGTCGCCGTCCTTGTGTCCCATACCTGTGGATTCTACGGATGCGGGTGGGTGGCCGGCGCTCAGCGCAGCAGCGTGAGGAGTGCGGCGGCCAGCGGCGCCGAGGAGGCGGGGTTCTGGCCGGTGACCAGTGTGCGGTCGGTGACGACGTTGGGGGCCCAGGGTTCACGGGCCTGGACGGTCAGTCCCGCGTCGGTGAGGCGGTCCTGGAGCAGCCAGGGGGCCTTGTCGGCGAATCCGGCCTGGGTCTCCTCGGCGTTGGTGAAGGCGGCGACCCGGTATCCGGCGAAGGCGTTGGCGCCGTCGGGGCGGGTGGCGGCCAGGAGCGCGGCGGGGCCGTGGCAGACCACTCCCAGGGGTGTGCCGTGGTCGAGTGCGCGGGTGAGCAGGGCGCCGGAGTCGGCGTCGACGGCCAGGTCCTGCATGGGGCCGTGCCCGCCGGGGTAGAAGACGGCGTCGAAGGCGGTGGGGTCGACCTCGTCCAGTGCGCGCGGGTGGCGGAGTTCGGTCATGGCCGCCAGGGCGCGGCGGGCGGCGTCGGCGCCGTCGGGGCCTCCGTTGGACTCGGGTGTGAGGCTGGCCTGGTCGGCGGTGGGCAGGACGCCGCCGGGTGTGGCGACGGTGACGCGGTGTCCGGCGGTTGTGAACGCCTGGTGGGGGGTGAGGACTTCCTCGGCCCAGAAGCCGGTGGGGTGTGCGGTGCCGTCGGCGAGTGTCCAGTGGTCGGCGCCGGTGATCACGAAGAGGATGTCCGCCATGGTGGTGCTCCTGTCGGGTGCGGTCCGTCGTGGTGGTGACGGTGTCGAACCTAGGCGATCAGCCTGTGATCGGACCAATGGAAACGCGCATACGTGTCATCGGTTTCCCTATGGCGGGCGGGCGGGTGGGCGGGGCCCAGGGGGCGATCGTCGGCGCGGGCGGGCCGGGGCCGCCCGTTGGGCCGCGCCCCGGTGGAGGTAGCCGCGGGGTCAGCGGGTCGGGCGCAGTCGCATGTCGTGGTCGTAGTCGCCGCCGGTCAGGGACCGGTAGGGGACCGGCGGGTCGGTGAGGAGCCCGTCCAACCGCGCGGTGTAGGCGGCTTTGGCCTCGGCGACGTGTGCGGGACTCATGTGGACGGTGTCGTAGACGGTGAACGGTTCCAGCGGGGTCATGCCGGTGAACCAGGCGAAGCCGTGCTGGAGGGGGTGGAGCACGTTGGACAGGCGGCCGTGGATCCCCCGGTCGGAGAAGGCCGTGGCGCGGGCGCCCACGGTGACCGACAGCAGGGCCCGCCGTCCCGCCAGGGCGCCTTGGGCGGTGTAGGGGGCGGTGGCACGGAGGGGCCGTGGGCCCACTCGTAGGTGAAGACCCGGTCGATCCACCCCTTGAGGACGGCGGGCACCGAGAACCACCGCATCGGGAACTGGAGGATGACCGCGTCGGCCCCGTTCACCTTGGCCTGTTCGGCGGCGACGTCGCGGGTGAGGCGTCCTTGGCGTGTGGCGGTCCCGGAGTCGGCGAGCACGTCGAGGGGGCGGCTGGGGTCGCGGTCGGGGTAGTCGTCGGCGTCCACGCCCGCCTTCCACTTCATCGCGTACAGGTCCGAGACGCGGACCCGGTGTCCGGCCGCGCGCAGGCGGCGGGCGGCGGTGTCGGTGAGGGAGCGGGGTTCGGGGTGGGCGGTGACGATGAGGACGCCGCGTGGTGTCGTGTCGGTCATGGCGCCAGGTTCCCGTGGGCGGGCGGGGGGAGCCGGGGCGGCGTGACCGCAACCAGGCGCGGTTCCTGTTCCTGGATCCGGCCGCGCGGGAGGTGTACCCGGAGTGGGAGGCGCGGGCCCTCGAGGCGGTGGGGCAGTTGCGGGTGTTCGCGGGGCGGTTTCCCGGGGACCGGGAGCTGGGGGTGTTGATCACCGATCTGTCCGCGCGCAGTGGCGACTTCGCGCGGATCTGGGGTTCGGGTGAGGTGGTGGCGTGCGCGGCACCGGGCCGGGTGGTGGGCAGACGGCGGCGTTGGCCCGGTTGGGCGGGGGCGTCTGAGGGCGGGTGGGCCACGCCGGGGGAGACGGGGTTGGTGGTGCACGTGTTCGGCACCGGGCCGGGTGGTGGGCAGACGGCGGCGTTGGCCCGGTTGGGCGGGGGCGTCTGAGGACGGGTGGGCCACGCCGGCTCGGGTCGCGGCGGGGGCGGCTGTGCCGGGTGGGAGGGGGAGGCGGTGTTCTCGGGTCAGTGTGCGGGGAGTGCGGTGGTTCCGCGTGGCTGGGGGACCGTCGCGAGTGTGGCGCGGGCGTCGCGGATGATCTGGGTGAGGTGTGCGTGGTGGGCGCCGCGCCAGTACACGCGGGCGCACGCGGTGCAGCGCGCGAACGTGTCGTAGGTGGCGCGTGTGCCGACGGGGAGGGTGTCGGCGACCTCGCCCTTGGCGACGGGGGTGAGGGGGCCGTTGCACTCCGGGCAGCGGGTCCAGGGGCGCAGGGGCGGGGCGAAGCGTTCCAGGACGTCGGTGAGTTGGCGGTCGGGTTGGTCGTGGTGGATGTGGGCGCCCACGCGCAGGGCCTTGCGGCACAGGAGTTTGCGGTCGCGGGTGAGCAGGACGCGGTGTTGGTCGTTGGCCTGGCGGACGAGGGTGGGGTCGTCGCGGTCGTTGTGGTAGTCGGTGTCCAGGCCGAGCAGGCGCAGGCGGCGTGCGAGGGTGCCCAGGTGCACGTCGAGGAGGAAGCGGGGCGGCTGGAAGCCGGGGGGCAGCGGTTGGGGGCGGGGCAGGGGGGCGACGTCGACGACCTGGCCGGGGCGGGGCTGGTGCGAGGGGTCGACGGGGTGGCCGTCGATGTGGAGGGCGCCGAGTTCGGTGCGGGGGACGCCGAGGGATTCGACGATGTGGCCGAGGGTGGAGGTGCCGTCGCGGTCGACGCGGACGGGGGCGCTCCGGTGGCGTGGGGGAAGGAAGAACCGGAGTTCGGGCGCGAAGCGCAGTGTCAGTCGGGTGTCCTCTTCCATGCTTTCAGGATCGCACGCGGTGGGGTCTGTGGTCGTGGTGTTCCCGGGTGGTGCGGAAGCGGGCCCGGTAGGCGGAGGGGGTGATGCCCAGGTGGCGCAGGAAGGCGCGGCGTAGGGATTCGTCGCTGCCCAGGCCGCTGCGCTGTGCGGCGGTGGTGATGCTGGCTCCGGTTTCGAGGAGGGTTTGGGCGGCTTCGAGGCGGACGGCTTCGACGTGGGCGGCGGGGGTGGTGCCGATCTGGTCGCGGAAGAGGCGGGTGAGGTGGCGCGGGGTGACGCCGGCCAGGGTGGCGAGGGCGGGTGTGGAGTGGTGGGCGGCGGGGTCGGCGGCGATGGTGTCGAGGACGGCGCGCAGGCGGTCGTCGCGGGTGGGCGGGGTGCGGGAGGGCACGGAGAACTGGGACTGTCCGCCGGGTCGTTGGAGGAAGACGACCAGGTCGCGGGCGGTGTCGCGGGCGAGGGTGGGGCCGTGGTCGTCCTCGACCAGGGCCAGGGAGAGGTCGATGCCGGCGCTGACCCCGGCGGAGGTGAGCAGGTGGCCGTCGCGGACGTGGAGGGCGTCGGGTTCGACGTGGATCTGGGGGTGGAGGCGGGCCAGGAGTGCGGTGTGGCGCCAGTGGGTGGTGGCGCGGCGTCCGTCGAGGAGGCCGGCGCGGGCCAGGGCGAAGGCCCCGGTGCACACGGAGGCGACACGGGTGGCGCGGCGGGCCAGGGCGCCGATCGCGGTGAGGAGTCCGTCGGGTGCGGGGGTGCGGGGCAGGGTGGGTGATCCGGGGACGATCAGGGTGTGGGGGGCGGCGATGTCGTGGGCGGGGGCGTCGGCCGTCAGGCGGGCGCCCGCGGCGGTGGTGACGGGGAGGCCGTCGGGGGAGCACAGGGTGAGGCGGTAGTCGGCGCCGAACCCGGTGGCGGTGGACAGGACCTCCAGGGGTGCGGTGACGTCCATGAGGCGGGCGCCGTCGTAGGCCAGGACGGCGATGGTGCGTGGCGGCATGCGGGCGACGGTATCCGATCGGCGTGTCCGAATGTGTGGGAGATGTGTCCGCTGGGACATCGCGGTGGGGGTGGTGCGGTGGGCAGGCTGGGCGGCGTGGGACAAGCCGCGTCTGAGGAGAGTGCGTTATGGGCCGTCCGCCCGTCCCCCCGTTCACCGAGGCCGATGCCCGTGTCAAGGTGCAGGCCGCCGAGGATGCCTGGAACACGCGGGACGCTGCCCGGGTGGTGCTCGCCTACACACCGGATTCGGTGTGGCGCAACCGGGACGTGTTCGTCACCGGTCGGGCGCGGATCGAGGCGTTCCTGCGGCGCAAGTGGGATCGCGAGTTGGAGTACGCGCTGCGCAAGGAGCTGTGGGCGTTCGGGGACGACCGGATCGCGGTGCGGTTCCAGTACGAGTCCCGGGACGCGGCGGGCCGGTGGTGGCGCAGTTACGGCAACGAACTGTGGGAGTTCGACGGGCAGGGGTTGATGCGGCGGCGGGAGGCGAGCGTCAACGACGTGCGGATCGCCGAGGGGGAGCGGCGGATCTTCGGTCCGCGTCCGGTCCAGGAGCGCGGGAGGCCGTTCCCGCTGGCGTGATCAGCGCCGGGGTGCGGGCGGGTGCTGGGCGAGGTACTCGGCGAAGGTGGTTCGTCCGACGTCGCGGGTGGGCGCCAGGTGGTGTCCGGCGGCGAAGGCGGCGAAGGTGCGGCCCGGCAGACGGAGCGGGAGGGGGCGGCGGTGCTGCCCGGCCGCGTCGAGGTGGGCGCGGGCGAGGTCGGTCAGGGGTTCCACGCGGGGTCCGCCCATGTCGGGGACGCGTCCGGCGGGGTCGTGTTGGGCCAGGTGGGCCAGGCGGGCGGCGACTTCGGCGGTGTCGACGGGTTGGACGTCGAGGTCGGGCACCGGCATGAGGGGCAGGCGCGCGGCGTGGGACAGCAGGCGCGCGATGAGGTCGTGGAACTGGGTGGAGCGCAGCAGGGTCCAGCCGAGTCCGGAGGCTTCCAGGGCGCGTTCGACCGTGTGCTTGGTCTGGTAGTAGGGCAGGGGGACGCGGTCGACGCCGACGATGGAGACGTAGACGATGTGGTCGACTCCGGCACGGCGGGCGGAGCGGATGAGGTGGGTGGCGGCGGGGATGTCGCCGCCGGTGGGGTCGGTGGCGCAGTGCACGACGACGTGGGCGCCGGCGGTGGCCGCGTCGAGTCCGGTGCCGGTGCGCAGGTCGACGGCTTGGGAGTGGGGGTCGCCGGGGTCGGGGTGGCGGCTCAGGGCGCGTACGCGGTGTCCGGCCTGGCGGAGCTGTGCGGTGAGGGGGCGGCCCAGGGTGCCGGTCGCGCCGGTGACGGCGATCGTGGTCAGGGCTGCCTCCCGGGTGTGCGTGCGCCGGTCCTGACGCTAGCACCGGGGGTGGGGGCGCCGGCGGTGGCCGGGTGGGGTGTCGGGGGACGTTCAGACGCGTTGGAGTGGCAGGTGGGGTCCCTGGGGCGGGTGGATGGTGATGTCCATGCCGGGTTGTACGGTTCCGCTGGTCAGGACGGTGCCCATGATTCCGGCGCGGCGGGTGGTGGTGAGGTCGTCCTCGCGGTGGACCAGGTGCGCGAGCAGGCCGTGGGAGAGGCCGTTGATCTGGGCGCAGGGGTTGCGCAGGCCGGTGACGCGGATCCGTGCGCGGGGTCCGAGGTGGAGGACGGTTCCGGTGCTCAGGGAGAGCAGGTCCAGGCCGTGGGTGGTGATGTTCTCGCCGAGTTGGCCGGGTTGGACGTGGTGGCCGTGGGCGGCGACCTCGTCGAGGAGTTCGGCGTGGATGAGGTGGACCTGGCGCAGGTTGGGTTGGGTGGGGTCCTGGGCGACGCGGGAGCGGTGTTTGACGGTGGTGCCCAGGTGGGCGTCGCCCTCGACGCCGAGTCCGGCCAGGAGGCGGATGCTGGTGCGGGTGGGTTTGCTGAAGGTGTGGGTGGGGCTGGCGCTGACCGATGTGACGGTGGGGTGCATGGTGGCCTCGTGCGTGGGGTCGGGCGCGAGCGGGTGGGCGGGGGCGGGTGTCTGGGGGCGCATCGCCTCCAGGTCCGGGGTCCGGTCGCGGTCGGCGCGGGCGCGCTCTGGTTCGGCCGGGCTCCGGTGGAGTCGTGTGTCGGCGGGTTGGCGGTGTTCCTGGTGGAGGGCGCCGGTCGTGGTCCGGTGGTGCAGGGTCGGGCCGGACGCGGCGGTCGTGCGCTGCGCCCGTCGCGGACTCCTGTGCGCCTTCGACCGGGGACGTCGAATTCTTGCAGGCTCCCGGCGGTGTGTGCACCGGGTTTTCGGTCTCCTGTCCTAGGTTCGTGCAGAGCGGACGCGGCGGCCGTGCCCGCCGCACGATGGGAGGACGAGGATGCGACGTCGGTTGATGACACGCGGTGTGGCGCCGGCCGCCGCGGTGCTGGGCGTGCTCGCGCTCACCGCGGGAGGTGTCGACGCCTCCTCGGGTGGAGCTTGGACCGGCCGGAGCGAGATCAGGGCGCCGCGCGAGTTCAGCGGCATCGCCTGGCTCGCCACGGCCGCCGGGGGTAGCGGCGGGGAGCCCCAGCAGGTCTTCCTGGTCTGCCACGACGCGAGGGACGACTACGCCGAGCGCGACCTGCCGCGCCTGTCGATCGTGCGGACCCCTGTCGGCACCGATGGGATCATCGTCCGGGAACTCGATGTCGCGTTCCCCGATGTGCCCAATGACCTGGAGAGCATCGCCCGGGTGCCCGGTCGCGACGAGGCCCTGCTGGTGGAGAGCAACGCCGACGGCACCGACCCCGATCCCACCATCTATCTCGCCCGGTGGGATGAGGACCTCGACGTCACGATCGCGGGCGCGGTGCCGTGGCCCAGGACGCCCGAACCGCTGGTGAACGTCGAGGCGACGGGCGTCGTGACGGTCCGGGGGAGGGACTACTTCGTGTACGCCGAGCGGGCGCAGGGAAGCGACACCACCCGTGTCAACATGACCCGTGTGCGGATCGAGGAGAGCGGCCGGATCGAGTTCGGGCGGAGGTGGACGTCGGTGTCCTTCACGGCGCCCGAACCGCCGGACGCGCGCCCCGCCTCGGGCCTGGACATCGACGGGGAGGGCAACGTCTACATCTCGTCGGCCTATGATCCCGGTGACCTCGGCCCCTTCGACAGCGCCGTGTACCGCGCCGCGGTGGTGCGTCCGGGCGGGCCCGTCGGCGCCCGGCTGCGTCCGGTCGATCCGCCGGAGGAGCTCGCGCGCAGTTCGGGGCTCAAGGTCGAGGGCGTCGCGTTGGTCGACGGTTCCTTCCCGATCTTCATCAGCGACGACGACGAGGACTACGGCGGTCTGCTCCGCCAGCTGCGGGTGGCGGGGCAGAGCGGCCGCGGTTGAGCGTTCGCCCGCGTCGATCGGCGGCGCCGTCCCGGAAGGCGGGCGGGAGGCGGAGCGTCCGGTGGCGGGTCGACGCGGCGCTTGTGGTTCCGGCGGGTCCGTGCCGGCCCGGGGCGGCGGGGTGCCCGCCGCCCCGGGGGCCGTCTATTCGTGGTGTTCGGGTTCTTCGGGGTTGCGGCGCAGGTTGACGATGGCCGCGACCAGGCCGCCCCAGACAAGGACGATGGACACGACCATCATGACGATGGCACCGGTGGACATCACTGGTCCCCTTCCGTGGTCGGGTTGTGGTCGGCGCGTGCGTCCTGGGCGGCGAGTTCGTCGGCGCGCTTCCACGGCAGGAGCGAGATGGCCACGCCGATGACGATGGCGCCGATGGCCACGCCCCAGCCCGCGCTGAGCAGGAACGGGGTGGGGTACTCGCCGTAGTTGGCGTCCAGTTCGGTGCGCAGGCTGTCCCACATCATGTAGCCGAGCAGGGCGGGGGTGACGGCGCCTAGGGTCAGGCGCCACCACAGGCCCAGTCGCAGGGAGGACACCGCGTTGGCGTGGGCCTGGAACAGCGGCAGTTTCCTGGCGATCCAGGAGACGGTGATGATGAGCACGAGCCCGGCCAGGGCGATGCCGTACTGGTTGATGAAGTGGTCGGCCACGTCGAGGAAGAACAGGCCCTCGTGTGTGGGGAAGAGCAGGATCGAGGCCAGGGCGGTGGCGCCGCCGACGGCCAGGACGGTCGGGACGCGGCCCATGCCGGTGCGTTCGTGCACGGCCGAGACGATGACCTGGACGATGCTGAGCAGGGAGCTGATTCCGGCGACCACGAGGGAGCTGAAGAACAGCACGCCGAAGAGGCTGGCGCCGAAGGGCAGGCTGGAGATGATCTGGGGGAAGGCGACGAAGGCCAGGCCCAGACCGGAGGTGGCGACCTGGTCGACGCTGGTGCCCGCCGCGGTGGCCATGAAGCCCAGGGCGGCGAAGACGCCGATGCCGGCCAGCAGTTCGAAGGAGCTGTTGGCGAAGCCCGCGACGAGCGCGGAGCCGGTCAGGTCGGACTTGCGGCGCAGGTAGGAAGCGTAGGTGACCATGATGCCGAAGCCGATGGACAGGGAGAAGAAGATCTGTCCGTAGGCGGCGATCCAGACGCTGCCCTCCCTCATGGCGGCCCAGTCGGGGGTGAACAGGGCGTCGAGGCCCTGGGTGGCGCCGTCGAGAGTGAGGGCCTGGACGACCATGACGAGGAAGAGGACCAGCAGCAGGGGGATGAAGATCCGGTTGGCCTTCTCCACGCCGTTGCGGATGCCCAGAGCCAGGACGCCCAGGACGACGGCCCAGACGGCGATCAGGGGCCAGGCGACTCCGGAGACGTAGCCGGAGACCATGCCGGGCGTCTCCGCGGTCTGGAGGAACGTGCCGAAGAAGAAGGCGTTGGGGTCCTCGCCCCACTGCTGCCCGAAGGAGAAGAAGGTGTAGCGGATCGCCCAGGCGATGATCACCGCGTAGTAGACGGCGATGACGAAGCAGATCGCGACCTGCCACCAGCCGATCGCTTCGGCGGGGCGCAGGAGGCGCCGGTAGGACAGGGGCGCCGAGGAGCGGTACCGGTGTCCGATGGCGTATTCGAGGATGAGCAGGGGGATGCCGGCGGTGAGGAGGGCGACGAGGTAGGGCACCAGGAAGGCGCCGCCGCCGTTCTCGTAGGCGACGTAGGGGAATCGCCAGATGTTGCCGAGGCCGATGGCGGATCCGATCGCCGCCATCAGGAAGCCCGCGCGCGTCCCCCACTGCTCGCGCGTCTGTTGGACCATGTTCAGGTCTCCTAAATCATCATGTTGTTCGCGATCCGCACGCTAGCAGGAGTTGGGCGGTTGGGCATCGTGTGGGCGGCGCGGGGCGACGCTTTGTCGTGTCGCGGCGGGTTCGGGGTGTGGGATCGTCCAGCTCTGGTGGTTGGCAATCGGGGCTTACGGGCCGTGGTCAGCCTGCCTTGCCGAGGGGGCCGGTGCGGTCAGGGGCGGTGCGCACGCGCTGTCCGCAGGGTTCGCGGCGTGTCTGGGTGGGCGCCGCTCCCGCGCCGGTCAGCGCTGGGAGGCCAGGGGCCCCTGGTGCGAGGGGGCGGTTTGCCGTAGGCTGGAAAGCGCTTTCATACGGAAAGGGGTAACCACCCATGGGTGATCACGTGTTGGGTGTGGCCATGAACGGCGTCACCGGACGCATGGGGTACAGGCAGCACCTGGCCAGGTCGATCCTGGCCATCCGCGAGGCGGGGGGCGTGTCTCTGCCCGACGGGACCCGGATCATCCCCGAACCGATCCTGGTCGGGCGTTCGGAGCGCAAGCTCCGCGAGATCGCCGAGCGCCACGGCCTCGAACGCTACTCGACCGACCTGGACGCGGTGCTGGCCGAGGACGCGGTGTCGATCTACTTCGACGCCCAGATCACGCACGCCCGCGAGGCGGCCGTACGCGCCGCGATCGCCGCGGGCAAACACGTCTACGTCGAGAAGCCCACCGCCGGCACCCTGGCCTCGGCCCTGGAGCTGGCCAAGCTCGCCCGCGACGCCGGGGTGCGCAACGGGGTCGTCCAGGACAAGCTCTTCCTGCCGGGCCTGCTCAAACTCCGCCGCCTGGTCGAGTCCGGCTTCTTCGGCCGGATCCTGTCGATCCGCGGCGAGTTCGGCTACTGGGTCTTCGAGGGCGACTGGCAGCCGGCCCAGCGGCCCAGCTGGAACTACCGCGCCGAGGAGGGCGGCGGCATGGTGCTGGACATGTTCCCGCACTGGCACTACATCCTGGAGCACCTGTTCGGCCCGGTGCGGACGGTCACCGCCAAGGTGGCCACGCACATCCCGCGCCGCTGGGACGAGCGGGGCGACCCCTACGACGCCACCGCCGACGACTCCGCCTACGGCATCTTCGAGCTGGACGGCGGCGTCCTCGCCCAGATCAACTCGTCCTGGAGCGTGCGCGTGGCCCGCGACGAGCTCGTGGAGTTCCAGGTCGACGGCACCCACGGCAGCGCCGTGGCGGGGCTGCGCACCTGCCGCGTCCAGCACAGGTCGGCCACGCCCAAGGCGGTCTGGAACCCCGACATCGAGGACCCGGGGCGCTACCGCGACCTGTGGGAGCAGGTGCCCGACAACACCGAGTTCCCCAACGGCTTCCGCGCGCAGTGGGAGGACTTCCTCAAGCACGTCGTCACCGGCTCCCCCTTCCCGCACGACCTGCTCGCCGGTGCCCGCGGCCTCCAGATGGCCGAGGCCGGGCTGCAGTCGGCGCGCACCGGGTCCACCGTCGAACTGGACGAGGTCACCCTGTCGTGAACACCCTGCGCATGCCCACCGCTGACGGCGGTGTGGAGGACTACACGCTCACCGGCACCCCCGTGGACACCGCGCCCGTGCCCCCCGCACGGTCGCGGACGGCCTACGCGGCCGCCCACGTGGTCGCCGACCCCGCGGCCCCCAACGCCCCCGGGGCGCCCCCCCGCCTGGACTGGGACGCCACCCTGGCCTTCCGCCACCACCTGTGGGACCAGGGGTTGGGCGTGGCCGACGCCATGGACACCGCCCAACGCGGCATGGGCCTGGACTGGACGGCCACCGCCGAACTCATCCGCAGGTCGGGCGCGGAGGCCGCGGCGCGCGGCGCCGCCCTGGCCTGCGGAGTCGGCACCGACCAGCTCGACCCTTCGCACACCAGCCTGGAAAGCGTTATCACCGCGTACGGGGAGCAGCTCGGCGTCGTCCAGGGCTCCGGTGCCACGCCCGTCCTGATGGCCTCCCGCGCTCTGGCGGCCGTCGCTTCCGGCCCGGACGACTACGTCAAGGTCTACGGCCGCCTGCTCCGCGAGGCCGGCCGACCGGTCATCCTGCACTGGCTGGGCACCGCCTTCGACCCCGCGCTGGCCGGGTACTGGGGGTACGGGGACCCGGCCGAGGCGATCGAACCGGTGGCCGCCCTCATCGCCGAGCACGGGGACCGGGTGGAGGGCATCAAGGTCTCCCTGCTGGACGCCTCCCTGGAGATCCGGCTGCGCCGCCTGCTCCCAGAGGGAGTGCGCCTGTACACCGGCGACGACTTCCACTACCCGGAGCTGATTCTGGGCGACGAGCACGGACACTCCCACGCCCTGCTCGGGATCCTCGCGGCCATCGCGCCGGCCGCCGCCCGGGCGCTGGCCGCCCTGGACGAGGGCGGCACGGCCCGCTACCGGGCCCTGATGGACCCCACCGTCCCCCTGGCCCGGCACCTGTTCGCCGCCCCCACCTTCTACTACAAGACCGGGATCGCCTTCCTGGCCTGGCTCAACGGCCATCAGAAGGGGTTCCACATGGTGGGCGGCCTGCACAGCGCCCGCGACCTGCCCCACCTGGCCCAGGCGGTGCGCCTGGCCGACGCCGCCGGGGTCCTGAGCGACCCCGACCTGGCGGTGGCGCGCATGCGGTCCCTGCTGCGGGTGTCGGGGGTGGACCAGTGAGCGCCGACGTCCCCTCCCCTCCCCCGGGCGCCGGCGAGATCGTTCCCGCCGCCGTGGACCTGCCCTGGGGCCGGCCCGCCGCGGTGCCCACCCCCCGGCCGGGGGATCCGGCCCTGTCCCGCCTGTCCCTCAACCAGGCCACCGTCAAGTACTGGAACCTCGTCCAGGCCGTCGACGGCTGCCTGCGCGCCGGGCTCCCCGCCATCGGCGTGTGGCGCGAGCCGGTCGCCGAGATGGGGCTGGCCGAGGCCGCCCGGCTGCTGCGCCGGTCGGGTCTGCGGGTGTCCTCCTACTGCCGGGGCGGGTTCCTGACCGGCTCCGACCGGGGCGCGGCTCTGGACGACAACCGCCGGGCGATCGACGAGGCCGCCGAACTGGGCGCTCCTTGCCTGGTCATGGTGGTCGGGGGGCTGCCCGGAGGCGAGCGCGACCTGGCCGCGGTGCGCGAGCGCATGGTCGAGGCGCTGGCCGAGCTGGTGCCCCATGCCCGGGAGCGCGGGGTCCGGCTGGCGTTGGAGCCCCTGCACCCCATGTTCTGCGCCGACCGCGCGGTGCTGTGCACGCTGGGCCAGGCGCTGGACGTCGCCGAGCGGTTCGAGGCGCAGGCGGTGGGCGTCGTGGTGGACGCCTACCACGTCTGGTGGGACCCGGCGGTGCACGGGCAGATCGCCCGCGCCGGTGCGGGCGGGCGCATCGCCTCCTTCCAGGTCTGCGACTGGGAGTTGCCGCTGCCCGACGACATGCTCCTGGGGCGGGGCATGGTCGGTGACGGCCACGCCGACGTCCGCGGGCTGCGCCGCGCGGTGGACGCGGCCGGGTACACCGGCGACATCGAGGTGGAGATCTTCAACGAGCGGGTCTGGGCGGCCGACGGCGACGAGGTGATCGCGACCCTGGCCCGCCGCCACGTGCAGTACGTCCTGTGAGTGTCCCCGGGGGCGCCCCGCCCCCGGGGGGCACCGGGACCCGCCGACCGCTCCGACGCGGCGTCGACAAGAACCCCCATCGCGACAGGAACGACTCATGAGTACATATGAACACCCGTACACACTCAGTTGTGAACATCTCACCACCCCCTTCGACACCCGGGCAGGGGTCAGCGCGGGCGTGTCGGCCCCGCCCGCGCTCGTCGGGGCCGGTCTGCGGCTGGTGGAGGAGGGCTGGGCGGAGTGCGTGTGAGCGAGGTGTCCGCGCGGGCCTTCCGGTTGCCGCTGCACCGGGCATGGGACGGGGGCGTGGACCGCAACGACCTGGTCGTGGTGCGGGTGCGCACCGACGGCGGGCAGGTGGGGACGGGGTTCGCGTGGACGCCGCTGATCGGCGCCCGGGCGGTGGAGGCTCTGGTCAACGATGACTGTCCGGCGGCCCTGGTCGGGCGGGAGGCCCATCCGGCACGGTGGGAGGAGCTGTGCTGGCACCTGCGTGAGGCGGGCACCAGCGGTCTGACGCTGATGGCCGCGGCGGGCGTGGACATCGCCCTGTGGGATCTGGTGGCGCGGTCGGCCGGGGTGAGCCTGGTGGACATGGTGGGCCGGCGGCGGGAGGAGGCCCGGTCCTACGGCAGCGGGGTGAACCTGGAGTATCCGCTGCCGGACCTGCTGGAACAGGTGCGGGGATGGGTGGCGGCCGGTCACCGCGCGGTGAAGATCAAGGTCGGGTCGGCGGACGTGGGCCGGGACGTGGAGCGTGTCGCGGCGGTGCGCGAGGTGCTGGGCCCGGACCGGCTGCTGATGGTGGACGCCAACCAGCGGTGGGACGTGCCCACGGCGGCCCGTGCGCTGGCGGCGCTGGAGCCGTTCGACCTGCACTTCGTGGAGGAGCCGTTGGCGGCGGGGGACCTGGAGGCGCACGCGCGGTTGCGGGAGCGCACGCGTGTGCCGTTCGCGGTGGGGGAGAACCTGCGTACCGCGGCGGAGTTCGACAGGGCGGTGGAGTTGGGGGTGTGCGACGTCGCCCAGCCCAACGTGGTGCGGGTGGGCGGGGTCACGCCGTTCCTGAGGATCGCGGAGTCGATGGCGCGACGGGGCGTGCCGGTGGCTCCGCACCTGTTGCCCGAGCTGTCGGGACAGTTGGCGCTGTGCCTGCCCCGGGTGGCGATGGTCGAGGACGTGGACCGCGCCTCCTTCGCCGCGCTGGGCGCGTTGGCCCGCCCCAGCGGGGTGGAGTTCGCGGGGGGACGGGTGCGCGCCGACACCGGGCCCGGCCACGGCCTGGTGTTCGCCGACACGCTCACCCCGGTCGCGTCCGTCTCCCCCTGGCACCGCTGACGCGGCTGGGGCGGGCCGTCGTGGGTTGCGGACGGGATGGGCGCGCGCGATGAGCGCGGGCAGCCGCCTGGTTCAGCGCGTGCAGCGTCGTGAGTAGGGGTACTCAGGGCGGCTGGGGGCGGGTACCGATGCGGCCGGAGCGGCCCGGCCCTAGGTTCGGCGTATGGCTTTCCTGCTGATCGGGCACACGGCGACGGCCCTGCACTTCGCGTTCTTCTCCTTCGTGGTCCTGGGTGGCTTCCTGGCGTGGCGACGGCCCGGGGTGTTCTGGGTCCACCTGGGTGCGGCGGCCTACGCGCTGGGGATCGTGATCGTGGACTGGCCGTGCGTGCTGACCGAGGTCGAGAACTGGTCGAGGTCGGGCACGGGGCGCCCGGTGATGGAGGCGGGGTTCATCGACTTCTACTTCACCGGCACGCTGTACCCGCGGGAGCACCTGATGACCTCCCGGGTGGCGATCGGGGGGATCATCGCGGTGTCGTGGGCGGGAGCGTGGTGGCGCGCCCGTGTCCGCAGGTCGGGTCAGGAGGCGTCGCGCGCGGCGGTGCCGGTGAGGTCCAGGTAGTGCGCGAGTTCGGCTCCGGCCGCCAGCACGGCGCGGGAGCGTCGGTTGAGGTCGGTCCGCCAGGTGCGCAGTGCCTCGTCCAGTGATGTCACCCCTCCGGCGTTCCTGATCTGGTCGGTGACGGCGGCGATGCGGGCGAGCGGGTGGCCGCCGCGGCGGAGTTGGCGGGCGAGGTGGGCGTCGCGGACCGCGTCGGGGGGGTAGTGGCGGTGGCCGGTGGCGGGGTCGCGGTCGGGGCGCACGATCCCGGCCTTCTCCCATGCGCGCAGGGTGGCCGGGCGGATGCCGAGCTGGTGGGCCAGGGCGCCGATGGTCGGGGCGCGTCCGTGCGCCGGGGCGGGGGCCTGGCCCGAGGTGAGGTCGTCCAGGGCGGCGGTGACCTCGTCGAGGGTGGTGCGGTCGCGCAGGGCGCGGACGTGGCTCTGGTCGACGAGGCGCAGGACGGTGTCGTGGTCGCCGGTGTTGGCGGCCCGCATGATCGCGGCGGCGAGCTGGTGGCCGTGCCCGGTGCGCAGGGCGAGGAAGGCGCGCAGGGCCTGGGCGTGGGTCGGGGTGTACTGGCGGAACCCGTGGCCGGTGCGCGGTGCGGCGGGCAGGATCCCGTCGTCCTCGTAGTTGCGCACGGCCTGGGTGGACAGGCCGTGTTCGCGGGCCAGGTCGACGGGCCGGAGCCGTTCGCGGTGCGGCATGCTTCTCCCGGTTTTGAGACTTTGGTGGATCTTTTCCCGGTGTTCGCGGTGAAAGTTTCCACCGAGAGTTCAAGGATACGGTCGAAGGTGTTGTCCACGGCCCTTGGAGGTTCACGATGTCGGTGTCGTCTGCTGTCCACCCGTTGGGACCGGCTTCGGGAGGGTCCGGCCTCGTCCCGGGGCTGGATGCCTTCCTCGAATCCAGGCGGTGCCTGCCGCGGCTCCTGGGGTGGGGGGAGCCCACCCACGGCGTCGAGGCCTTCCCCCGCCTGCGCAACCGGGTGTTCCGTCACCTGGTGGAGCGGTGGGGGTACCGGTCGATCGCGGTCGAGAGCGACTGCCTGGCGGGGCTGGCGGTCGACGCCTACGTCCGAGGGGGAGACGGTGACCTGGACGAGGTGCTGTCGACCGGTTTCAGTCACGGCTACGGCGAACTGGCCGCCAACCGGGAGCTCGTGGAGTGGCTGCGCGTGTACAACGGGGGGCGGGAGCCGGCCGACCGGGTCGGGTTCCACGGGTTCGACGGCCCGCTCGAGATCTCGGGCGCGGCCAGCCCGCGCACGGCTCTGGCCGGGCTGCACGCCTACCTGAGGGCCCACCTGGGCGCGGACCGGATCCGGCACGGGTGGGAGCGCGTGGACGCGCTGATCGGTGACGACGGGGAGTGGACCGAGCCCGCCGCGATGATGGATCCCGGTCGGTCGATCGGCGCGGGCGGACGGGCGCGGGAGTTGAGGATCGTCGCCGACGACCTGGCCGGACTCCTGTGGTCCGAGGCCCCGGACCTGGTGGCGTCCGGTTCCGGCGAGGAGTACCGGCGGGCGCGTCTGTTCGGGCGCACCGCCCTGGACCTGTTGCGGTACCACGCGGTCATGGCGGACTCCTCGGTCGACCAGCCCGGGCGGATGGAGCGGTTGGGGGGCGGCAGGGACGCCATGATGGCCGCCAATCTGCTGGCTCTGGTGCGCGCCGAGCGGGACCGGGGGCCGGTTCTGGTGTTCGCCCACAACCAGCACGTGCGGCGCGAGCGCGCCGCGATGACCATGGCGGGGTCGCAGGTGGGCTGGTGGTGCGCCGGGGCGGTCGTCGCGACGGCCCTGGGCGAGGAGTACGCGGTGGTCGCCTCCGATGCCGGGACCGCTCCCTGGCCGGGTCTGGGGGATCCGGGCCCCGACACCGTGCGGGGGGCGCTGCGGGAGGCGACGGAGGGCGCGGCGCTGTTCTCGGCCGACCGGGTGGCGGCCGCTCTGGAGGGGCGGCCCGGGTTGACGGTTCCGGACACCGCGCGGGACTACCGGTATTTTCCGCTGGGTCTGGCGGACCTGGGCGGGGTCGACGCGGTGGCCTTCCTGGAGGACGCGGTGTCCGGGGCCGGGTGACGGGGGAGGTGTCGGCCGTGCGGGGGCGGGGCCGGTCCCGCACGTGTGTCGCCCCCCGTGGGTCAGGGTGTGGCAACCACTCCTGGGAGCCAGGAGGATCGCGGCCCGGCCTGTCGGGTCACCACAGGTCGGTGCGGTGGGCGTTGACCAGGTCCCGCACGTGCGCGAGGACCTCCTCGGCGGGACGGGGGGCGAGTCGGCGTCCGTCGCGCAGGCGCAGGGCCAGGTGGTCGTCGGCCGCCTCACGGGCTCCGGCCACAGCCTGGTAGGGGACCAGTCGGGCCTGGCGGATGCGGGCGCCCAGGCTGCCGCGTTCGGGGTCCAGGATCTCGGCGCGCAGCCCGTGGTCGGCGCACCTGCGGGCGACGGCGCGGGCGTGGTCGTGCTGGTCGGCGGAGACCGGTAGGACCGCCACCTGGGTGGGGGCGAGCCAGGCCGGGAAGGCGCCGCCGTGCTGTTCGATCAGGTGCGCCACGGCGCGCTCCACGCTGCCGACGATGCTGCGGTGCACCATGACCGGCCGGTGCCGGGCGCCGTCCGCGCCGACGTAGCGCAGGTCGAAGCGCTCGGGTTGGTGGAAGTCGACCTGGACGGTGGACAGGGTGGATTCGCGGCCCGCGTCGTCGGTGACCTGGACGTCGATCTTGGGGCCGTAGAAGGCGGCCTCGCCCTCGTCCGCGTCGTAGGGCAGGCCGAGGCCGTCCAGGACCCGGGTCAGCAGGTCGGTGGAGCGGCGCCACAGCTCGGGGGAGTCGACGTACTTGCCTCCGGGGCCGGGCAGTGAGAGCCGGTAACGGGCCGGGGTGATGCCGAGGTCGGTGTGTGCCCGCCGGATCATCCCCAGCGCGGCCGCGGCTTCGTCGGCGGCCTGGTCGGGGGTGCAGAAGACGTGCGCGTCGTTGAGTTGGATGGCCCGCACGCGGGTCAGCCCGCCGAGTACGCCGGAGGGTTCGCAGCGGTACATGCCGCCGAGCTCGGCGATGCGCAGGGGCAGGTCGCGGTGGCTGCGGGGGCGGGACCGGAAGACGAGCGCGTGGTGCGGGCACAGGCTGGGCCGCAGGACGACCTGTTCGGAGCCCAGTTCCATCGGCGGGAACATGTCGTCGCTGTAGTGGGACCAGTGGCCGGAGATCTCGTACAGTTCCCGTTTTCCCAGTACGGGTGAGTAGACGTGTCGGTATCCGGCGCGCCGTTCGGCGTCGCGGACGTACTCCTCCAGGGTGTGGCGTACGGTCGCTCCGTCGGGCAGCCAGTAGGGCAGTCCTGCTCCGATCAGCGGGTCGGTGTCGAACAGGTGCAGTTCCCGGCCGAGCTTGCGGTGGTCGTGCACGGTGGTCTCCTCGCGTTCGGCGGGCGGGTGACCGGACGACGAAGCCCCGGGGCACTCGCCCCGGGGCTTGGTGTCAGACAGTGGTCAGCGCGCCGGGACTGGGTCCGGCGTCGTCGTGACGGTGGCGCGCTGCTGCATGGTGGACACGGTAGCAAAGTCCGCTCAGTGTGTGGGCGGCGCCGTGCTGGCGCGTTCGACGACCTGGCCCTTCACCGTCACCAGGCGCGGTTCGTCGCTGGGTTCGCCGTCCAGGGCCAGGGCCGCGGCCTGGCGTCCGATGTCCTCCAGGGGGAGCCGGACCGTGGTCAGGGCCGGGGTGAGGTCGCGCAGGGTGGGGATGTCGTCGAACCCGGCGACCGACAGGTCCTCGGGAACGCGCAGCCCCAGGTCCCGCAGGGCCGCCACCGCGCCGGTGGCCATGACGTCGTTGACCGCGAACAGGCAGGTGGCGTTGGTTCCCACGGCCATGAGGCGGCGGGTGGACTCGTGGCCTCCGTCGCGGGTGAAGGCGCCGTGGACCACGTTGTGGTGGGCCAGTTCCAGCCCGGCGGACGAGAGCGCCGAGTGGAATCCGTCCAGGCGTTCGCGGGCGGTGCGCAGGTCGGTCGGTCCGGCCAGGATCGCGAACTCGCGGTGGCCCTGGGCGATGAGGTGGCGGGCCAGGTCGGCGGCTCCGGTGTGGTTGTCGGGGCAGACGGTGTCGGCGGGCAGCCCCTTCTGGGACACGCACGCCACCCTGCCGCCCTGCTTGCGGAACACGCGGATCTCCTCGGCCAGGCGCCGGTTGCTCTCCTCGTCGGTGGAGCGGGATCCGACCAGGACCACCGCGCGCGCCCGGTGGGCCCGCAGGGTGGCCAGGATCTGGTTCTCCCTGTGGGGGGAGCGGCCGGTGGTGCCCAGGACCAGGACGAGTCCCTGGTCCTCGGTGTGCTGGGTGACGCCCGAGGCGATCGAGGAGAAGTAGGGGTCGGCGATGTCGTGGACGATGAGCCCGACCAGCGAGCTGCTGTTGCGGGCCAGGGTCTGTGCCGAGGCGTTGGCCAGGTAGCCCAGTTCCTGTGCGCTGGTGGTCACCTTGTCGCGTAGGCGCTGGCTCACCTGCCGGGTGCTGCCGTTGATGACCCTCGACGCCGTGGCCAAGGAGACCCCGGCGTGCTGGGCGACCTGTTCCAGTGTCACGTAACCGGACTCCACGCCGATTCGCCTCCTGCTGCGCGCCACCTTGGAAAACTCTTTCCCCTGTAGCGTAGCGGAGTTGTGTCCGCCACTCACCGACGGTCGGTCGCCGCACGGTCGGTCATCTGGTCGCGCCACGTGCGGGTGGGGTTCCAGTTCAGGACGGTGCGGGCCCGCTCCGCGGAGAAGGCCGACCTGCCGTCGGCCAGGGCGGGGGCGGCGTCGGCGGTCGCGGGGTGGTGGCGCGGGAGCAGGGTGTCGATCGGTCCGGTGGCCAGCGGGTCCGGCGCCACGGCGTTGAACACCTGGCCGCCGGTGACCTTGTCGGGGTTCTCCGCCACGAGCGCGAACAGCTCGGCGGCGTCGCGGGCGTCCACGTAGTTGAACAGGGAGGTCGCGGCCAGGGCTGGGTCGGCCAGGCGTTCGGCCATGGTGTGGCCCTGCTGTGTGACCGCACCGGCCCACTCCTCGGGGGCGACCACGTACCCGGGCCGCACGCACGAGAGCACGCAGTCGTCGGTGGTGCGGGCCAGCGCGCGCACGGTCTCCTCGATGACGGCCTTGCTCAGCCCGTAGGCGTGCCAGGGCTCGACCGGGTGGTCTTCGTCCAGCGGCAGGTAGCGGGGCCGCCAGGAGGGGGTGTTGTACCCGTAGACCGTGGGGCTGGAGGCGGCCACCGCCGAGTGCGCGCCGTGGGTCACCGCCCCGGACAGCACCGCCCACGCCAGGCGGGTGTTGACCGACAGGGTGTCCAGGTCGGGGTGGGTGAAGGGCACCGCGATCCCGGCCAGGTGGACGACGGCCTCGGGGCGGGCCCGGGTGAAGACCTCGTCGCGGGCGGTCTCGTCGAGCAGGTCGGCGACGATGCCCTCCACGTCCGGGTCGGGGGAGGGGGCGGTGTCGACCGACAGGACGTGGTGGCCGCGTTCGGTCAGGGTGGCAACGACGCTGCGGCCGAGACGTCCCGAGCCGCCGGTCACGAGGACGCGCATGGGTGCCGCCTTCCTGGGTTCGTTCATCCGTGGTGGGGGGTGTGGAGGCGGGTCAGGCCAGGTCGAGGGCGCGCCGGGCCAGGTCGCCGGGGCCGGTGGTGTGTCCGTCGTGGACCGCGGTGCGCAGCCGCCGCTCCAGGGTGGCGCCCTCGGGCACGGGCAGCCTGGTGTCCCAGGCCAGGGCGGGTCCCACCCCGGGGTACTCCTCGGCGCGCAGGAACCAGGGGTCGGTGCGGGGGCCGGGTTGGAGGAGGACGAGGGTCCACGGGGCGCCGTCGGCCGTGGATCCGGCCATGGCGAGCCAGGGGGCGCGGGAGCCGTGCAGGGCCTTCTCCCCGTCGAGTCCTCCGGCGCCGGTGCAGGTGGGTGGGGTGGGGGAGATGGGGGCACGCCAGAACAGGCCGCCGTAGCCCGCGCCGGGGCGCCCGTTGGTGGCGGGGCTGCCCACGCTCAGGTCCCGGCCGCTGGTGTTGGTGAGCCGGACCCGCAGGTCCAGGACCCAGGTGCGCTCGTCCAGGGGCAGGGCTCGGGTGGTGCGCTCCTCCCGCAGAAGCTCGTCGCCTCCGGGGCCGGTCCACGAGAGCACCTCGACGTGGTGGTCGGGTTCGCGGACCGTCCAGGAGACGTGGCTCTGGCGGCCGTGGTTGTCGAGCAGGACCGGTCCCCGGTCGCGGGTGAAGGTGGTCCCGCCCCAGAAGCTGACGCCGGACACGTCGGGGACGGCCGCGCTGACGCCGACGTGGTGCCGGTGGTCGCCGGGAGACTCCTCGGTGACCACGGTTCCGCCCGTGGTGCGGACGGGGTGCAGGTAGGGGCGTGGCGACAGGTGCGGTTCGATGCGGGTGCCGTCCTGGAGGCGGGCCAGGACGGCGCCCTGGAGTGACAGGTCGACGGTGGTCACGGCCGGGCCTCCGGGGTGGGGTCGGATGCCCGGTCTGCGGGGGGCCAGGCGGGGTCGAGTTCGGAGAACAGCGCCAGTTGGTCGGCGCTGCGGCGGACGAGGGCGTCGATCCCGGTGATCACGCGCCGGGTGCCCTCGGAGTGCCGGGTCACCCGCTGGTGCGTGTCGGGGACCGCGACGGGGTCGGGGGCGGTGCGCACCGCCTCCAGGACGTGCATGAACGCGTGGGTGGCGCGGGGCGGGACCAGGAGGGGGGCGTCCCCGTCCACGTGGGCGAGGAGGTTCTCCAGCAGGCCGGTGCGTGGGTGGGCGGTGGTCACCGGGTCGCGTCCGGGGCGGTGGAGGGTGACCCGGTCCAGGGTGTAGTCGAGGTCGATCCGTCCGGTCGTGCCGTGGACGGTCAGCCTGGGCGGAAGGCTCTCCTGGGCGCACAGGGTCACGGCCACGGTGATGGGTGTGCCGTCGGGTGTGCGCACCCGCAGGCAGGCGGTGTCGTCGCTCTCGATGGGGTGGGCGCGGTACAGCTCCAGTTCGATCCCGGCCGGGATGTTCGTGGCGGCTCCGGCCACGGCGAGCGCGGTGGCCACGGCGTGCGCGAAGGGGTTGGTGAGGGCGCCGTCGACGACGTCGCGGCCGTCGAGTCGGCGCCGCCCGGCCCAGGGCGCCCGGTCGTAGTAGGCGGAGGTGCGGATCCACGTGCCCGCGCCGCCGATGCCGCGCAGTTCTCCGACGGCTCCGTCGCCGATGAGGTGGCGGACGGTGTCCAGGGCGTGGGAGCCCAGGCTCTGGAAGCCGATCTGGCAGGCCAGGCCGGAGGCGTCCACGGCTGCCACGAGCTGGTCGTATTCGGCCAGGGTGGCGGTGGTGGGCTTCTCCAGCAGCACGTGGGAGCCGTGGTCCAGGGCGGTGCGGGCCAGCGGCAGGTGGGTGGGGATGGGGGTGGCGAGGATGGTGGCGCTGGCGCCGGTGGCGTCGATGGCCTCGCCCAGGTCGGCGAAGCGGGGGAGGTCGCCGTGGCCTTCCAGGTCGTCGTCCCGGGCGGGGGGTGCGGGGTCGCAGACGCCGACCAGCCGCACGAGGCCGCTCCGGCTGAGGGGGTGCAGGGCTTTGAGGTGGTGGCGTCCGTGGCCGTGGACCCCGGCCAGCAGGATCGGGACGGGGGCGTTCACCGTTGGGCCTTCAGCAGGTCGTCGACCCTGACCGGGGCGCCCGAGGCGATGGAGGCGTTGGCGGCCAGACCGGTCAGGAGCGCGTTCCCGCCGTCGGTGTGGTCGGGGCGGATGCCGTCGTCGGCGTCGCCGAACAGCGAGGAGAGCATGACCTGGTCGCCGCCGCCGTGCGGGCCCTCGCCGACCGCGATGGGGATCTCCTCGGGTGGTTGCCAGTGGCGTCGCAGCCGCAGGCGGGCGGTGGTGTTCTCCTTGGGGGCGGGCATGCCGCGCACGGGGGTGGCCTCGTCCTGGTGGGGGGAGGTGTACTCGAACTCGGTCATGTCCAGTTCCAGGCGTCCCCTGCTGCCGGTGAGGGAGATCCGGTAGCCCTCCCAGGGGGCGTAGGCGACCAGGTGGTAGCTCAGGCGGGCCCCGGTGTCGTAGGTGACCAGGACGGACATGTCGTCCTCGATGGTGATGCCGGGGCCGAAGACGTTCTGGTCGCGGTGGTAGCCGTCCTCGTGTTCGGCGTCCAGGTACAGGGCGCTGAGGTCGGGGCTGTCGCTCATGTGCAGGGCGAAGGGGTCGGCTTCGGCGGAGGACGCGCCGTGGGTGCGGTCGTAGTCGGCGGCCAGGCCGTGGCGGCGCCCGTTGGCGTCGCCGTAGAAGAACAGGTCGCCCGAGGCGAAGACCTCGGCGGGGCGGGCGCCGATCCACCAGTTGACGAGGTCGAAGTGGTGGCTGGCCTTGTGGACGAGCAGGCCGCCGGACTGGCTCTTGTCGCGGTGCCAGCGGCGGAAGTAGTCGGCGCCGTGGCGCAGGTCCAGGAGCCACTCGAAGTGGACCGAGCCGACCTCGCCGATGGCGCCGGAGGCGATGAGTTCGCGCAACTGCCGGTGGACGGGGTTGTACCGGTAGTTGAAGCCGACGGTCACCCGGCCCCCGGTGCGGGTCTGGGCCTCGTTGATGCGGTGCAGCCCGTCGAGGTCGGCGGTGAGGGGTTTCTCGGTGATCGCGTCGACTCCGGCTTCCAGGGCGGCGACGACGTAGTCGGCGTGGGTGCGGTCGACGGTGCACACGATGACCTCGTCGACCCGCTCCTGGGCGAGCATGCGGGTGAAGTCGTCGGGGGTGTAGGTCGGGAGCGCCTCGAACCCCGCGTCGGCGATGATCCGGTTGTGGACGGCCATCCGGGTCCGGTTGGTGTCGCACAGGGCGACCAGCCGCCCCTGGTCGCGGTGGCTTCCGGTCAGCGCCCGGGTGTACATGCGGGCGCGGGCTCCGGTTCCGACGATGGCGTACCTGCGTGGGGTGGTGTCGTTCACACACCGCAGGGTAAACGCTTTCCATGCCCTTCGACAAGGCCCGGGGCGTCATGGAGGCCGGTGCGGCCCACCGCGGGGCGCAGGGAGGGGCCGGGACGGGGGCGTCGGCGTGCCGCCTCCGCGAGCGGTCGCCGTCCGCGGAACCCGTCGATCGGGGCTGGTGGGCGCGGTGTGGCGAAATCCGTCGTTGACACCCGTGTAACCCGATGCTAGAAACTGATCAATCTTAGTAGCTGGATAGCGCTTACCAGGACGGCTTTGACCGGTTCACCCCGTGTTCTCTCTCACACACGGTCACGGCGCGTGTCCCTTCCGATCGAGATTGGCGGTCTCCAGTCATGAACCCAGGCCCGACAACGCCCGCCGCCGGGGCGCGGCCATCACCGGACGGTGGGGCTCCGTGAACGCGCTGCTGGAACTCAAGCCCGCGGAGGAGACGGAGTCCGACACGCCCGCGCGCCGCGCCCCGCGCCCCCGGCGCTCCGGGAACCGCGCCAGGCGGGAGAACCTCGCCGCCTACGGCTTCCTGGCTCCGTGGTTCCTCGGACTGCTGTTCATCACCGCGGGTCCGCTGCTGGCCTCCCTGTACTTCTCCTTCACCGACTACAGCCTCATCGGGGACCACGAGTGGGTCGGGTGGGACAACTACCGGCGGATGCTCGACGACGAACGGCTGCTCAGCGCGCTGAGGGTCACCTTCGTCTACGTGTTCACCTCGGTGCCGCTCCAGCTCGCCCTGGCGCTGGCGCTGGCCCTGGTCCTGGACCGGGGCGTGCGCGGTCTGGCGCTGTACCGGTCGGTGTACTACCTGCCCTCGCTGCTGGGCGGCAGCGTCGCGATCGCGATCCTGTGGCGGCAGGTCTTCGGCGCCAACGGCCTGATCAATCTGGCCCTGGGATTCCTCGGAGTCGAGAACGCGCCGGGCTGGGTCTCCCACCCCGACTACGCGCTGGGCACGCTCATCGTGCTCAACGTCTGGACGTTCGGCGCCCCCATGGTGATCTTCCTGGCCGGCCTGCGGCAGATCCCCGCCATGTACTACGAGGCGGCGTCCGTGGACGGCGCCGGTCCGCTGCGCCGGTTCTGGAGCATCACCGTCCCCATGCTCACCCCGATCATCTTCTTCAATCTGGTATTGCAGATCATCAACGCCTTCCAGACCTTCACACAGGCGTTCATCGTCAGCTCGGGCACCGGCGGTCCATCGGACTCCACCCTCTTCTACACGCTCTACCTGTACCAGCGCGGCTTCGGCTCCTTCGACATGGGCTACGCCTCGGCGATGGCCTGGCTGCTGTTGGTGATCATCGGCGGGTTCACCGCGGTGAACTTCCTGGCTTCGAGGTACTGGGTCTTCTATGGCGACTGAAACCACGGCCCCCGCACGGACACGGCCGAACACACGACCGCGGGCACGGGCCTCACACCGCCGTTCGCGCGGCGAGCACGTGCGGCGCCTGCTCACCCACATCGGCCTGATCGCGGCCGGGCTGGTGATGCTCTACCCGTTGCTGTGGATGCTCGCCAGCTCCTTCAAGCCCACCGAGGAGATCTTCCGTGCTCCCGGACTGATCCCGGAGACCTTCACCCCGAGCAACTACACGGACGGGTGGACGGCGCTCGAGTACCCGTTCCACCACTACCTCCTCAACTCGGCGGTCGTGGTCGCCGGTGCGATCGTCGGCAACCTCATCGGGTGTTCGATGGCCGCCTACGCCTTCGCGCGTCTGGAGTTCCACGGCAAGCGGCTGTTCTTCGCGATCATGCTCGCCACGATCATGCTGCCGATCCACGTGATCATCGTGCCGCAGTACATCCTGTTCTCCGAGCTGGGCTGGATCAACACCTTCCTGCCGCTGGTCATCCCCAAGCTCCTGGCCACCGACGGCTTCTTCGTCTTCCTGATGGTGCAGTTCATCCGCGGGCTGCCCAAGGAGCTGGACGAGGCCGCGCGCATCGACGGGTGCGGACACGTGCGGATCTTCCTCCAGGTGATCCTGCCGCTCTCCCTGCCGGCCATCGCCACCACCGCGATCTTCACGTTCATCTGGACCTGGAACGACTTCTTCAGCCAGCTGATCTTCCTGACCAGCCCGGACATGTACACCGTGCCCGTGGCGCTGCGCACCTTCGTCGACTCCACGTCGCAGACCTCGTGGGGTCCGCTGCTGGCGATGTCGGTGGTGGCGCTGGGGCCGGTGTTCGGGTTCTTCCTCGCCGGCCAGCGGTACCTGGTCAAGGGCATCGCCACCACCGGAATCAAGTAGTCGAAGGGAAACGAATCCATGCGAGCCATCCCCCGGGGCGGGCCCTCCCGCCGCCCCTTCGCCCTCCTGCCCCTCGTCGCCGGGGTGAGCGCCCTCGCCCTGACCGCCACCGCCTGCGGCGGGGGAGGCGAGTCCGACGACGGTGTGGTGGAACTGCGTTTCTCCTGGTGGGGAGCGGATGACCGGCACGCCACGACGCAGCAGGTGATCGACCTGTTCGAGGCCCAGAACCCCGACATCCGGATCGTCGGGGACTACAGCGACTGGTCCGGGTACTGGGACCGCCTGGCGACCAGCACCGCGGCGGGCGACGCGCCCGACATCATGACGCAGGAGGAGCGCTACCTGCGCGAGTACGCCGAGCGCGGCGCCCTGGCGGACCTGGGCGAGTTCGGCGAGACCCTGGACCTGTCGGGCATCGACCCCCTGGTCGCCGAGAGCGGCGACCTGGACGGGCAGACCTTCGGCGTGGCCACGGGTGTGAACGCCTACACGATCATGGCCGACCCTCAGGCGTTCGAGGACGCGGGCGTGGAACTGCCCGACGACTCCAGCTGGACGTGGGAGGAGTACGTCGAACTCGCTGTGGAGATCAGCGAGGCCTCCGGCGGGGACGTCGTGGGCACCCAGAGCATGGCCTACAACGAGACGGGCTTCCAGATCTTCGCGCGCCAGCGGGGGGAGCGGCTCTACGACGAGGACGGCTCCCTGGGCTTCTCCCAGGAGACCCTGGAGGAGTGGTACGAGCTGACGGTGGAGCTGCTGGACGACGGCGGCCAGCCCAGCGCGTCGGAGAGCGTCGAGATCGAGGCGGGCGGCCCCGACCAGTCGGTCCTGGCGACCAACACGGGCGCGATGGCGCACTTTTGGACCAACCAGCTGGGCGGCCTGACGGGTTCGTCCGGTCGCGACCTGGAACTGTTGCGCTACCCCGGTGAGACCGAGGAGGACCGCACCGGCATGTTCTTCAAGCCGGCCATGTTCTACGCGATCTCCTCGGAGTCGGAGCACCCGGAGGAGGCGGCGCGGTTCGTCGACTTCCTGCTCAACAGCCCGGAGGCGGGGGAGCTGATCCTGGCCGACCGGGGTCTGCCCGCCAACGTGGATGTGCGCGCGCAGATCACGGACTCGCTGTCGGAGGCGGACGCGCGCAGCGCGGTGTTCCTGTCCGAGGTCGAGGGCACGATCGTGGACGGCAACCCGCCGCCGCCGATCGGCGCCGGTGAGGTCGTGGAGATCACCAAGCGGATCGCCGACGACCTGGCGTTCGGCAACATCACTCCCGCCGAGGCGGCGGAGCGGTTCATGTCGGAGGTGGAGACGGCCACCGGTTCGGCCTGACCCCCGATGTCCGGTGGGCTGTGCGGGAGCGCTCCCGCACAGCCCGCCTCTGTGTCCGGGGCCGGGTGGACCGGGTACGCGGCGGGGGAGCGCGGGCCCTATGCTCGGCGCAGATCCGATCATCACCCTCTGGAGGTTGCCGTGTCCGTTCGTCCCGTGCGTCATCGTGCGTCGGGGTTGGTGTTCGCCCTGGCAGCGGCTCTGGCGTTCGGTGGTGCGGGTGTGGCGGCGCGGCCGCTGTTGGACGCGGGGATGGATCCGCTGCACGTGACGTGGCTGCGCGTGGCGGGGGCGGCGCTGGTGCTGGCGCCGGTGGCGGTCGCGCACTGGCGGTTGCCGGGGCGGCGGCCGTGGCTGGTGTTGGCCTACGGGGTGGTTCCGATGGCCGGGGTGCAGGCGCTGTACTTCGCGGCGGTCGCGCGGATCCCGGTGGGGGTGGCGCTGTTGATCGAGTTCCTGGGGCCGGTGCTGGTGCTGGTGTGGTTCCGGGTGGTGCGTCGGACGCGGGTGTCGCCGGCGGCGGTGGTGGGTGTGGTGTTGGCGGTGGCCGGGTTGGGGCTGCTGCTGGAGGTGTGGGCGGGGATGCGCCTGGATCCGGTGGGTGTGGGTTTGGCGCTGGGCGCCGCCGCGGCGCAGGCGGGGTTCTTCCTGTTGTCGGACGCCACGGGCGGGGACGCCGATCCGTTGGCGGTGATCGCGTTCGGCGCGTTGGTCGCGACGGCGGTGTTGGCGGTTCCGGCGCGGCCGTGGGCGCTCGCGTGGGGGACGTTGGGCGAGCGGTTGCCGTTGGGCGGGGCGGCGGTGCCGGGGTGGGTGCTGGCGGTGTGGTTGGCGGTGGTGAGCACGGCGGTGGCGTACGCGATGGGGGTGTGGGCGATCCGTCGGTTGTCGCCGCAGGTGGCCGGGGGTGTGGCCTATCTGGAGGTGGTGACTGCCATCGGGTTGGCGTGGGTGTTGTTGGGGGAGTCGTTGAGTCTGGTGCAGACGGTGGGCGCGGTGGTGATCGTGGTGGGGGCGTATGTGACGCAGACGGCGGCGCCGTCGGAGTCCGCGGACGGGTCGCAGGGGGCGCGGAGGGTCGCTCCTGAGGCGGGGGCGGCGCCGGGGGTGGAGTCCGGGGAGGGCGCGGCCGGGGCCGAGCGCGTGCCGGAGGGGCGTTGACCGCTCGCGCGGGTGTCAGGGCGCGAGGGCGGTGAGGTCGAGTTCGGCCCAGGCGACGTCGTGCCAGGCGTCGTGCTTGTACCCGACGCGGTGCATGGTGCCGACGGGGGTGAAGCCCAGGGCGCGGTGCAGGGCGAGGCTGGGTTCGTTGGGCAGGGTCATGCAGGCCACGGCGGTGCGCATGCCGCGTGCGGCCAGGGCGGGCAGGAGGGCCCGGTAGAGGGCTCGGCCGTGTCCGGAGCCGCGGCGCTCGCGGTCGAGGTAGACGCTGACCTCGCACGACCAGGCGTAGGCGGCGCGGCTGCGGAAGGGGCCGCCGTAGGCGTAGCCGATGACCTGGTCGTCCTCCTCCAGGACGAGCCAGGCGTGGTGGCGTTGTGCGGCGGTGATCCGTGCGGCCATCTCCCGGGGGTCGGGCGGGGTGAGTTCGAAGGTGATGGCGGTGTCGGTGGTGTAGGGGGCGTAGATGGCGGCGCAGGCCTCGGCGTCGGCCGGGGTGGCGTCGCGGATGTGGGTGGTGACGGCACTCATGTTCACTATGGTAAATGATGTGTGCATTATGATGAACGCATGAGTGATCCTCTGGGCTCCGCCCTCGCCGAGACCCTGCGCGAGTTGCGCGCCGCCCGCGGACTGACGGGTGCCGCCCTGGCCGAACGGGCGGGGGTGTCGCGAGGGATGGTCAGCCGGATCGAGCGGGGGGACGTTCAGCCCACGGCCGTGCTGCTGGGGCGGTTGTCGGCGGCGCTGGGGATCACGTTGTCCGAGCTCATCGCGCGCGCCGAACACGAGGACCGGCGCCTGGCCCGCGTCGCCGACCAGCCGGTGTGGACCGACCCCGAGACCGGGTACCGGCGGCGTGCGCTGTCCCCGCGTTCCGGTGGCGCGATGGAGTTGGTCGAGGTCGAGCTGCCGCCGGGCGCACGGGTGGCCTACCCCGCCGACGCCTACGCGCTGCGCCACCACCAGATCTGGGTGCTGCGGGGCGCCCTCTCCTTCCGCGAGGGCTCGGTCGAGCACACGTTGGAGGCCGGTGACTGCCTCGAACTGGGTGCGCCCGCGCCGTGTGTCTACCGCAACCGCACCGACGGGGAGTGCCGGTATCTGGTGGCGGTCTCCCGCCGCCACCCGTGACGGCCCTCTGTGCCGAAGGAGGCGGCGCCGGCGGGGTCGTCAACGGGTGAGGTCGTCGACGAGCGCGCCCAGGGTGGCCACCCCTTCGCGGATGGCGGTGGCGGGCCGTCCCGCGTACCCCAGGACCAGCCCGGCGGGGCCCGGACGCCGGCGGTGCCAGGACAGCGGGTGGGTCTTGACTCCGCGTTCCAGTGCGGCCGCCGCCAGGCGGGTGTCGGTGGCGGGGATGTCGAGGGTGACCGTCAGGTGCAGGCCCGCGGCGGCGCCGTGCACGTGCGCCCGCGGCATGTGCGCGCGCAGGGCGTCGATCATCGCGTCCCTGCGGCGGCGGTGGCGTCCGCGCAGGACGCGCAGGTGGCGTTCGAGCGCTCCCGAGGCCATCAGGTGGGCCAGTGTGAGCTGGGGCAGGGTGGCGTTGCCCAGGTCGCTGAAGCGTTTGGCCTCGACCAGGGCGTCGTGCAGGTGCGGCGGGCCCACCGTCCAGCCCAGGCGCAGGGCGGGCGCCAGCAGTTTGGAGACGCTGCCGTTGTAGCAGACCCGGTCGGGGGCCGCGGAGGCCAGTGCCGGGACCGGCGGCCGGTCGTAGCGGTGTTCGGCGTCGTAGTCGTCCTCGATGACCAGGCCGCCCTCCTGCGCCCAGCGGGTCAGGGCGCGGCGGCGGTCTCCGCTGAGCACCACTCCGGTGGGGAACTGGTGGGCGGGGGTGGCCAGCACGGCGGGCGCGCCGGTGGCGCGCAGGGCGTCGACGTCGAGGCCGTTCTCGTCGACGGGCACGGGTGGGGTGCGCATCCCGGCGTGGTCGAGGTGCTGGCGCACGCCCAGGGAACCGGGGTCCTCCACCGCGACGGCGTCGACGCCCTCGTCGCCCAGGACGCGGGCGATGAGGCCGAGCGCCTGGGCGGTGCCCGCGACGATGATGATCTGGTCCGGGTGGGCGCGGATGCCCCGGGTGCGGGCCAGCCAGTCGGCGACGGCCGTTCGCAGCGCCGGGGTCCCGCGCGGGTCGCCGTAGCCGAGTGCGGAGGCGCCGGTGTCGGTGAGGACGGCGCGTTCGGCGCGCAGCCACGCGGCGCGGGGGAAGGCGGCGAGGTCGGGTACGCCGGGGGACAGGTCGATGGGGGCGTCGGCTTCGCGCAGCCGGTCGAACACCTGCGGCCCCGGTGCGGGGGCGAAGAGCGTGCGACCTGTGGGCGGGCCCGGCTGGTGGGGGGTGGGCAGCGGGGCCGGCGGGTCGGTCATGACGACGGTCCCGGCTCTGCCCCGGCCGCGGACGTGGCCGTCCTCGGCCAGGCGCCGGTAGGCCTCGGTGACCACGCCGCGGGAGACGCCGAGGTCGGCGGCGAGGGTGCGGGTGGAGGGCAGGAGGCTGCCCCGGGGCAGGCCGCCGGCGGTGATGGCGGTGCGGATCCGGTCGGTGAGCCAGTCGGTGACGCCGCGGGGCGGGGCGTCTGTGGCGTCGAGGTGGAGGAAGTCGGCCCCGGTCATTATGGACCTGTCGTGCTGCGTGGGATTGGACCTGTTCACGGGACCATTGTGGCGGAAGGGTGGGCGCATGCACACAGTCACGCCGATGTCGCGATGTTCGTCCGTGTCCGCTCCAGCGTCGGGGGAGGGGCGGTCATGAGTGTGGAGTTCCTGGTGACCGCGCTGGTCGTGGTCCTGATCCCGGGCAGCGGGGCGTTGTACACGGTGGGGACGGGGCTGTCGCGCGGGACGCGCGCGGCGGTGTTGGCCGCGTTCGGGTGCACGCTGGCGATCGTTCCGCACGTGCTCGCGGCGGTGACGGGTCTGGCGGCGCTGCTGCACGCGAGCGCGACCGCGTTCCAGGTCCTGAAGTACGCGGGGGTGGCCTACCTGCTGTTCATGGCCTGGGGCACGTGGCGCGACCGGGGGGTGTTGACGGTGGAGGGCGGTGACTCGCCTCGGTCGGGGACGCGGGTCGTCGTCCAGGGGATCCTGGTCAACCTGCTCAACCCCAAGCTGACCATCTTCTTCCTGGCGTTCCTGCCGCAGTTCGTGGGGGCGGGGGAGGCCGATCCGATGGCGCGGATGCTGATGCTGGGCGGGGTGTTCATGCTGATGACGTTCGCGGTGTTCGTGGTGTTCGGGCGGTTCTCGGCGTTGGTGCGCGACCGTGTGGTGGGCGACGAGCGGGTGCTGGCGTGGTCGCGGCGCGCCTTCGCGGGCGCGTTCGCCGTGTTGGGGTTGCGGTTGGCGTTCGCCCAGCCCTGAGGTGCGGGCGGGCCCGGGGCTCGGGGACGGGGTCAGTGCCGTTCGCGGCCGGTCGCGGGGGTGAGGCGGCGTTCGATGCCGTCCAGCAGTGCCTCCAGTCCGAACCGCAGCGTCTCCCACGCCTCCTGTTCCAGGTAGGGCTCGCCCTCGTCGTCGTTGGTGAAGGCGCCGCCCCGGGACAGGGCCGCCAGGGTGGGGAAGCGGGTGTCGAAGTCCGGGGCGACCTGCCCCAGTTGCGACGACCGCGCGTACCACCAGTCGTCCTCGGCCATGCCGGTGGCGGCCTGGGCCTGGCGTGCCTCGGCGCTGGTGCGCACCAGCCCGCGCACCAGGTTGAACAGGCTGCCGTAGGCGTTGCGGACGTCGCTGGGGCCGAGTCCGGCGCGGTGCAGGACCAGGGCCAGGGCCTCGAAGATCCGGTACTCGTGGGGGCCCAGGACGGGGCGGGCGTGGGAGACCTGGAGGGTCCAGGGGTGGCGGAGGCTGAACCGCCACAGGTGCTCGGCCCAGGCGGTGGTGGCCGCCCGCCAGGGCCGGTCGGTCTCCCCCTCGACGGCGTCGGCCAGTTCGGCGAAGGCGTGGTCGTACATCAGGTCGAGGAGTTCGTTCTTGCTGGCCACATAGGTGTACAGCGACATCGCCGACCGGCCGAGCCGTTCGCCCACCGCGCGCATGGACAGCGCCGCCATGCCTTCCTCGTCGGCGACGGCGACGGCCGTGTTCACGACCAGGTCCACGCTCAGTTCGGGTTTGGGTCCGGGGGCGGTGCGCTGGGCCGGCTCGCCGCCGTGCCGCCACAGCAGCGCCATGGAGCGGCGCGCGTCCCCCTGCCCGGCGTAGACGACCATCGGCTGTCCCCTCTCGGTGTCGGAGTTCACTCAGGGTTAGTACTTTACCACATAAGGAGTTCACTCGCGGGATTCGGGCCGGATTCTTCCCGATCGTGTTCGAAGACGTCTCCTTAGGGCGTAAACTGTCGATCGACATTGATCGGTTTACACGCTAAGGATGTGTGAGGACGACTGTGCGCTCCGAACCCGTCGCCATCGCGGACACCCACGACACCATCCAGGTCAGAGGGGCCAGGGAGAACAACCTCGACGACGTTTCGGTGGACATCCCCAAGCGCAGGCTGAGCGTGTTCACCGGCGTGTCCGGATCGGGGAAGTCCTCGCTGGTGTTCGGCACCATCGCCGCCGAGTCGCAACGCCTGATCAACGAGACCTACACCACGTTCGTGCAGTCGTTCATGCCGAGCCTGGGCCGCCCCGAGGTGGACACCCTGCGCAACCTCAGCGCGGCGATCATCGTCGACCAGGAGCGTATGGGCGCCAACTCCCGCTCCACGGTCGGCACGGCCACCGACGCCGCCGCCATGCTGCGGATCGTGTTCAGCCGGGCGGGCGCCCCGCGCCTGGAGCCCTCCAGCGCCTTCAGCTTCAACAACGCCGAGGGCATGTGCCCCGAGTGCGAGGGCCTGGGCCGCACCCACCAGGTCGACGTCGAGCAGCTGGTGGACCGGGACCTGTCCCTGAACGAGGGCGCCATCACCGTGCCCGGGTTCGCGGTCGGCAACTGGTACTGGCAGACGATGGCCCACTCCGGGATGGTCGACCCCGACCTGCGGCTGCGCGACTTCACACCCGAGCAGTGGGAGACCTTCCTGCACGCCCCCGCCACCCGCGTCAAACGCGAGGGCAGCTCCTTCACCTACGAGGGACTGCTGGTCAAGGTCCGGCGCACCTACCTGTCCAAGGACCGCGAGTCCATGCAGCCGCACATCCGCGCGTTCGCGGACCGGGCGGTGACCTACTCCGGCTGCCCCGAGTGCGGCGGCACCCGCCTCAACGCCCGGGCCCGGTCCGTGAGGGTCCAGGGCCGCACCATCGCCGAGTGCTCGGCCATGCAGATCGACGACCTGGCCGCGTTCGTGCGCACCGTCGACGACCCCTCGGTCGGACCCCTGGTCGACAACCTCGCCCACACCCTGGACTCCCTGGTCGAGGTGGGCCTGGGCTACCTGAGCCTGGACCGCGAGTCGGGGACTTTGTCCGGCGGTGAGGCCCAGCGGGTGAAGATGGTGCGCCACCTGGGATCGAGCCTCAGCGACGTCACGTACGTCTTCGACGAGCCCACCGTCGGACTGCACCCCCACGACATCGAACGGATGAACCGGCTCCTGCTCGGCCTGCGCGACAAGGGCAACACGGTGCTGGTGGTCGAGCACAAACCCGAGACCGTCGCCATCGCCGACCACGTGGTCGACCTCGGCCCCGGAGCCGGACCCGGCGGAGGCCGCGTCACCTACTCCGGCGACGTGGCCGGACTGCGCGCCTCGGGCACCCTCACCGGCCGGCACCTCGACCACAGGGCCACCCTGCGCGAGAAGGTCCGCACCCCCACCGGCGCCATCCCCATCACCGGCGCCACCAGCCACAACCTCAAGGACGTCAGCGTCGACATCCCGCTCGGGGTGCTCACCGCCGTCACCGGCGTGGCGGGGTCGGGCAAGAGCTCGCTCATCCACGGTTCCCTGCCCGGCCGCGACGGCGTGGTCGTGGTCGACCAGTCACCGATCCGCGGATCGCGGCGGTCCAACCCGGCCACCTACACCGGGCTGCTCGATCCGATCCGCACCGCCTTCGCCCGCGCCAACAAGGTCAAGGCGTCCCTGTTCAGCGCCAACTCCGAGGGCGCCTGCCCCGAGTGCAAGGGCGCCGGGGTGATCTACACCGACCTGGCGATGATGGCGGGCGTGGCCTCCACCTGCGAACAGTGCGAGGGCACCCGGTTCCGGCCCGAGGTCCTCACCCACACGCTGCGCGGGAGGAACATCAGCGAGGTGCTGGCGATGTCCGTGGAGCAGGCGCGCGACTTCTTCACCGCCGGCCAGGCCAGCGCGATCCTGCGGCGGATGCACGACGTGGGCCTGGGGTACCTGGGCCTGGGACAGCCGCTGACGACGCTGTCGGGCGGTGAGCGCCAACGGCTGCGGCTGGCGGTGAACATGGCCCGCGAGGCGGCCGTGTACGTGTTGGACGAGCCCACCAGCGGGTTGCACCCGGCCGACGTGGACCGGTTGCTGGCGCTGTTGGACCAGCTGGTCGACGACGGCGGGACGGTGGTGGTGATCGAGCACCACCAGGCGGTCATGGCGCACGCCGACCACATCGTGGACCTGGGGCCCGGAGCCGGGCACGACGGCGGCCGGATCGTGTTCGAGGGATCCCCGGAGCGGATGGTCGCCGAGGCCGACACGCTCACGGCCCGGCACCTGCGCGCCTACCTGGGCGGAGCGTAGGGCTCGGGGGCCGGCCCCCGTCCCGCTCCAGCGGCGTCCTGAGGACGCCCGGGCCGCTCGCGCCAGAGGATCCCGGCGCGGGCGGCCGGTCGGCGCCGGTGGGAGTACGCGCGGATACCGGGGCGGTGTCCCTCGCGGTTCGTCCGCCTCCCCGGTGTGGCGCCACCGGGGAGGCGGGGTCGTGGGTCGCGGCGGTCACAGGGCGGGGACCGGGTCGGGTTCGCCGGTGGCGAACTGGGTCCGGTACAGCTCGGCGTAGCGTCCGCCGCGGGCGAGGAGTTCGGTGTGGGTGCCGCGTTCGACGATGCGGCCGTGCTCGACGACCAGGATGGCGTCGGCCGCGCGGATGGTGGAGAGCCGGTGCGCGATCACCAGTGAGGTGCGGCCGCGCATGGCCTCGGCCAGGGCCTCCTGGACGGCGGCCTCGGAGGTGGAGTCCAGGGCGGAGGTGGCCTCGTCCAGGATGACCACCTCGGGGTTGGTGAGCAGGAGGCGGGCGATGGTCAGGCGCTGGCGTTCGCCGCCGGAGAACCGGTAGCCGCGTTCGCCGACCACGGTGTCCAGTCCGTCGGGCAGGGCGGCGACGAGGGTGTCCAGGCGGGCGCGGCGCAGGGCGTCCCACAGTTGGTCGTCGGCGGCCCCGGGGCTGCCCAGGGTGAGGTTGGCGCGGATGGTCTCGTGGAAGAGGTGGCCGTCCTGGGTGACCATGCCCAGGGTCTGGCGGATGGTGTCGAAGGTCAGGTCGCGCACGTCGTGCCCGCCGAGGCGGACGGCGCCGGCGTCCACGTCGTACAGGCGTGGGGCGAGTTGGGCGATGGTGGACTTGCCCGCGCCGGAGGAGCCGACCAGGGCGACCATCTGGCCGGGTTCGACGCGGAAGGACACTCCGTGCAGGACGTGTCCGTCGTCGGCGGTGTCGAGGGTGGCGACCTCCTCCAGGGAGGCCAGGGAGACCTTGTCGGCGCTGGGGTAGCCGAAGACGACGTCGTCGAACTCCAGGGACGCGGGGCCCTGGGGCAGGGCGCGCGCGGAGGGGCGTTCGTCGACGAGCGGCGCGAGGTCGAGGATCTCGAAGACGCGGCCGAAGCTGACCAGGGCGCTCATCACCTCGACGCGGGCGCTGGCCAGCGCGGTGAGCGGGGCGTACAGGCGGGTGAGGAGCATGCCCATGGCCACGACGGTGCCCGCGTCCAGGTGGCCGCGCAGGGCGTAGAAGCCGCCCAGTCCGTAGACGAGCGCGAGGGCGAGCGCGGAGACCAGGGTCAGGGCGGTGAAGAAGACCTCCTGGACCATGGCGGTGCGCACGCCGATGTCGCGGACGCGGCCGGCGCGGCGGGCGAACTCGGCGGACTCCTCGGCGGGGCGGCCGAAGAGCTTGACGAGGGTGGCGCCGGGAGCGGAGAAGCGCTCGGTCATCTGGGTGCTCATGGCCGCGTTGTGCTGGGTGCGTTCGCGTTCGATGCGGGCCAGGCGGGCGCCCATGCGGCGGGCGGGCAGGACGAACACGGGGAGCAGGGCGAGGGCGAGCAGGGTGATCTGCCAGGAGAGGCTGATCATCACGGCGAGGGCCAGGGCGAGGGTGACGAGGTTGCTGGTGACGCCGGAGAGCACGCTGCTGAAGGCGCGCTGGGCGCCGATGACGTCGTTGTTGAGGCGGCTGACCAGGGCGCCGGTGCGGGTGCGGGTGAAGAAGGCGACCGGCATGCGTTGGACGTGGTCGTAGACGGTGGTGCGCAGGTCGAGGATGAGCCCCTCGCCCAGGCGTGCGGACAGCCAGCGCACGGTCAGGGCCAGGGCGGCCTCGGCGACGGCGATGGCGGCGATGGCCCCGGCGAGCAGGAGGACCGGGCGCAGTGCGGAGCCGTCGATGACGGCGTCGACCACCCGTCCGGCGAGGAGGGGGGAGGCCACGGCGAGGGCGGCGGTGGCCACGCTCAGCGCGACGTACCAGGTGACGTGGCGGGTGTAGGGGCGGGCGAAGGCGGCGATGCGCCGTAGCAGGGGCAGGGAGAACGGGCGTTGGTCCTCGCGGGCGTGCATGGCGTGGTAGATGGAGTTCCACGCGGCCATTTCCATGCTCATCGGATCGTGGGGCGCTGGCCCCGGCCTCCTCACGGTGGGGTGGGTGGGCGACCGGCGCTGCCCGTGGTCGTGCGCGTGCCGGTCACACCCGACCGTAGAACCTCAACTATTGTTCAGGTCAACTGCCGGTCGGCGGCGATCGGGGTGAAGGTGTGGCTGCCCGAGGCGGAGCACCGGCGCTCGCGCCCCGTTCCTGGTCACGGCGCCGGACGTGCGCACCGGTGGCGGTGCTGGCTCCGCCGCGGGTCGGCGCCGGGGCGCGGGGGTGTGCGCGGCCCGTCGGGGGTGCCCGATACTGGGGGCGCATTGAATCGGATCCACAGGGGGAGGGCCTGCGTGACCACCATGGAGACCAAGGACGCGGCGTCGCGCGACGAGCCGGAGCTGACCTATCGCGCGGCGTCGCCGGGTGACGTTCCCGCGTTGGTGGAGCTGGTCAACTCCTGCTACCGGGGGGACAGCTCGCGGCTCGGGTGGACGACCGAGGCCGACCTGCTCGACGGCCAGCGGGTGGACAAGGACGGCATGGGTGAGCTGCTGGGCCGCACCAACACGCTCGTCCTGGTCGCCGAGGCCGAGGGGGAGCTGGTGGCCTGCTGCGAGCTCCAGCGGGGCACGAGCGGCGCCTACTTCGGGATGTTCTCGGTCCGCCCCGCCGCCCAGGGCACGGGGCTGGGCCGCCGTGTGCTGGCCGAGGCGGAGCGGACCGTGGTGCGCACGTGGGGATGCCGCGTGATGCGGATGAAGGTGCTCAAGCAGCGGCAGGACCTGATCTCGTGGTACGAGCGGCGGGGGTACACCAACACGGGCCGGATCTCGCCCTTCCCCTACGGTGACGAGTCCTTCGGCACGCCCAGGCGGCCCGACCTGGCCTTCGTCGAGCTCACCCGAGAGCTGCCCGCCGATCTGGGCTGAGGGGACGGGCCGCGATCCGGCGGAACCGATGGGGGAGGGCGCCGTCGTCTTCCCCGGATCGGACCACGACGACGAGGGGGACGCGGATGGACTCGCGGGGCCGTATCGGACCGGGGACGGATCCGGCGGTGGGGCTGCTGGAGCGGCTTCGAGGAAGCGATGCCGCCGCCTCGATCCTGCCCCGTCTGCCCTACGACTTCGACCTGGGCCGCGACTGGGCCGCCGACGACTGGCCGCTGGAGTTGGCGTCGGGCGAGTCGCTGACGGGGGTGGCGTCGTCGGGCGGGGGTGACGCGTTCCTGCTGTGCGGTGGGGACGAGCGGCGTCCGCTGATCCACTACGACGGCGCGAGCGGCATGACGGTGCTCGGGCGCGACCTGGCCGAGTCGTTGGAGCTGGTGCTGGGTGTCCCCTGTCGCTGGGATGTCATGTGGGCCCTGGAGCGGGGTGGCCGGGACGCCGCGCTGGCCGCGTACGAGGAGTCCATGGCCGACCTCGCAGCCGACCACGCCGAGGAGCCCGAGGACGGGATCGACGTCGTCGCCGCGTACGAGGAGGCGGCCGGGGAACTGGGCCTGCGGGTCCTGCCGGGTGCCGAGCTCATCGACCGGTGGGCGCGGTCGGCGGCGGTGCTGGGCCCCGCGCTGACCCTGTTGTGGGTGGAGGAGCCGCAAGCGCCCGTGGTCGTCGGGGGCCGCTACCCCAGGGCGGTCGGCCCGGCAGGCTCGCGGGTGTGAGGGTCAGCCGCGTTCGAGGTTGGCGGACATGCGCTCCAGGACGTCCACGGTGGCGCGGTACTCCTGGTCGGTGATGCCCTGGGCCAGACGTCGGCGCGCGTCGCTGACCTTCTCGAACAGTGCGTCGTGGGCGGTGTGCCCGGCGGCGGTGAGGGACAGCGGACCGGAGCCCTCGACCCATCCGCGGGCGCGCAGCTCCTCGACCACGGGGGCGACGCTGGACTCGCCCTCCTCCAGGAACGGAGCCAGCCGCCGGTCCAGGTCGGCCACCGCGCCGGGGTCGGAGTGCAGGGAGGTGAGCACCTGCCAGTGGCGGCGCCCGAGCGTCTCGGTGGACAGCACCCGGTCGAAGTCGTTCTCGATCAGCCGGTCCAGGTGCTTGATCCAGTAGCCGATCGGCAGGTCGGACATGGTTCCTCCAGCGTGGGCCGCGGTGTGTCGACGCTATCCCGATCCTGCCCGGCCTGACCAGCCGCCCCGCGTGGTGTCGCCGCCCCGGACCGGGGCACGCGCGGGGCCCGGGGCAGCGGCCGGTCAGGCACGGCAGAGCAGGGCGCCGCGGGGGATCACGAACACGGCGTCGGGGTCCTGGCTCCACCGGGTCCAGCCCGCCGAGATGTCCTCCAACTCCTGCCGGGTGGCGTACCCCTCGGTCAGGGCCTGGCGGCCCATGTCGGATTCCAGGATCCGCTCGGCCCACATGCGCCCCCACCACGTGCGGCGTTCGGGGGAGGAGTGGCTCCAGGCCTCGGACACGTAGGTGACGTCGGTGAACCCGGCGGCGTGCGCCCAGGCGACCATGTGGCGTCCGGCGTCGGGTTCACCGCCGTTGGCGCGGGCGACGCGCTGGTACAGGGACATCCACGCGTCCAACTCGGGCAGGCGCGGGTACCAGAACATGCCGGAGTAGTCGCTGTCGCACACGGCCACGACCCCTCCGGGGCGGGCGACCCGGCGCATCTCGGCCAGGGCGCGTACCGGGTCGCCGACGTGCTGCAGGACCTGGTGGGCGTGGACGATGTCGAAGGCGTCGTCGGGCAGCCGCAGGTCGTGGGCGTCGTGGACCTGGAAGTCGATGCCGTCGACGCCGGCCTCCTCGGCGGTGGCCCGGGCCAGGTCGACGGCCTCGGCGGAGGAGTCCACGGCAGTGACGGGGCCGGGGGCGACACGCCGGGCCAGGTCGACGGTGATGGTGCCGGGGCCGCATCCGACGTCCAGCAGGGAACGTCCCGGGACCATCTCGTCCAGCGCGTAGGCGGTGGAGTTGGCGGCGTTGCGCCAGCGGTAGGAGTCGGTGACCGTGCGGTGCTGGCCGTGGGTGTAGCGCGACATGGGGGCTCCCCTTCCTGGGGGTGCTGTGGAGTGCCGGTGGTGGGGACACTACACCCATGTCTCTCTTTTTGAGATTTGATTCTCGTTATTTGAGACGACGGATGCCGCGCGGACGTGCGCGGGGCGGGTTCGGCGCCGACGCGGTCCGGGCGGCGCAGCCCGCGCGCCGGTCAGCCGACGTACTGCGCCAGGTGCTCGCCGGTGAGGGTGGAGCGGGCGGCGACGAGGTCGGCGGGGGTCCCCTCGAACACCACCCGGCCTCCGTCGTGGCCGGCGCCGGGACCGAGGTCGATGATCCAGTCGGCGTGCGCCATGACCGCCTGGTGGTGCTCGATGACGATCACCGACTTGCCCGAGTCCACGAGCCGGTCGAGCAGGCCGAGCAGCTGCTCGACGTCGGCCAGGTGCAGGCCGGTGGTCGGCTCGTCGAGGACGTAGACGCCGCCCTTGTCGGCCATGTGGGTGGCCAGCCTGAGCCGTTGCTGCTCGCCACCGGACAGCGTGGTGAGCGGCTGGCCGAGGGTGAGGTAGCCCAGCCCGACGTCGGCGAGTCGGCCCAGGACGCGGTGCGCGGCCGGGGTGCGCGCCTCACCCGCGGCGAAGAACTCCTCCGCCTCGTCCACCGACATCGCGAGCACCTCGCTGATGTCGCGGCCGCCGAGGCGGTGGTCGAGGACCGCCGCCTGGTAGCGCCTGCCCTCGCACTCCTCGCACGGGGTGGACACGCCCGCCATCATCGCCAGGTCGGTGTAGACCACCCCGGCGCCCTTGCACTCGGGGCAGGCGCCCTCGGAGTTGGCGCTGAACAGGGCGGGCTTGACGCCGTTGGCCTTGGCGAACGCCTTGCGGATCGGGTCGAGCAGTCCGGTGTAGGTGGCCGGGTTGGACCGCCGCGAACCGCGGATCGCGCTCTGGTCGATCGACACCACGCCCGCGTCGGCGGGGATCGACCCGTGGACGAGCGAGCTCTTGCCGGACCCGGCGACGCCGGTGACGACCGTGAGCACGCCGAGCGGGACGTCGACGTCGACGTCGCGCAGGTTGTGCTGGGTCGCGCCGCGGATCCGGAGTGTGCCGGTGGACTGGCGCACGGTCTCCTTGAGGGAGGCGCGGTCGTCGAGGTGGCGGCCGGTGACGGTGCCGCTGGACCGCAGTCCCCCGACGGTGCCCTCGAAGCAGACGCTGCCGCCCGCGGTCCCGGCGCCGGGACCGAGGTCGACGACGTGGTCGGCGATCGCGATCGTCTCGGGCTTGTGCTCCACGACGAGCACCGTGTTGCCCTTGTCCCGCAGCCGCAGGAGCAGCTTGTTCATCCGCTGGATGTCGTGCGGGTGCAGGCCGATGGTGGGCTCGTCGAAGACGTAGGTGACGTCGGTGAGCGAGGAGCCGAGGTGGCGGATCATCTTGACGCGCTGGGCCTCGCCGCCCGACAGCGTGCCCGAGGGCCGTTCCAGCGACAGGTACCCCAGGCCGATCTCCACGAACGAGTCGAGCGTGCGCTGCAGTGAGGTCAGCAGCGGCGCCACCGACGGCTCCGCGAGCTCGCGGACCCAGTCGGCCAGGTCGCTGATCTGCATCGCGCACGCCTCGGCGATGTTGACGCCCCGGATCCGCGACGACCGGGCCGCCTCGCTGAGCCGGGTGCCCCCGCACTCGGGGCAGGGGGTGAAGGTGACCGCCCGGTCCACGAACGCCCTGATGTGCGGCTGCATCGCCTCCCGGTCCTTGGACAGGAACGACTTCTGGATCTTGGGGATCAGGCCCTCGTAGGTGAGGTTGACGCCCTCGACCTTGACCTTGGTCGGCTCCCGGTGGAGGAAGTCCGCCATCTCCTGCCCGGTGAAGTCGCGGATCGGCTTGTCCGGGTCGAGGAAGCCCGACTCGGCGTACAGGCGCACGGTCCAGAAACTGTCCGACTTCCACCCCGGGATCGTGAACGCGCCCTCGGCGATCGACTTGGAGTCGTCGTAGAGCTGGGTGAGGTCGATGTCGGAGACCCTGCCGCGCCCCTCGCAGCGCGTGCACATCCCGCCGGTGCGGGTGAAGGTCTGCTTGACGGCCTTGGTGGATGTGCCCTTCTCCACCGTGATCGCGCCGCTGGCGCGGACCGAGGCGACGTTGAAGGAGAACGCGTGCGGCGGGCCGACGTGGGGATCGCCCAGCCGGCTGAAGAGGATGCGCAGCATGGCGTTGGCGTCGGTGGCGGTGCCGACGGTGGAGCGGGGGTCGGCGCCCATCGGCCGCTGGTCGACGATGATCGCGGTCGTCAGCCCGTCCAGGACGTCGACCTCGGGCCGCGCCAGCGTTGGCATGAAGCCCTGGACGAAGGTGCTGTAGGTCTCGTTGATCAGCCGCTGCGACTCGGCGGCGATGGTGTCGAACACCAGTGAGCTCTTGCCCGATCCGGACACCCCGGTGAACACCGTCAGCCGACGCTTGGGGATCTCGACGCTGACGTCCTTGAGGTTGTTCTCGCGCGCGCCGTGCACGCTGATCAGTGCGTGGCTGTCGGCGGCGTGCGGTGCGGCGGACCGCGTGTCCGTGCTCGTGGCCTTGCTCATCGTCTCTCCAGGTGGTGGGCGGGGCGGCGCACCCGGGTCGGTGCGCGCGACGCACCGGTCGGCCCGCTCCCGCGGCGGCGCGCGGGCGGCGCCGCCGCGGGAGCGGGACTCGGTGGTCATCGGTCGTGGATCGGCGCGGGGACGGTGCCGCCAGCGGCCTGGATGCCTTCACGGTACCGTCCATGCGGGTCACAGCGGTGACGGCCGGTCGGCTCAGTGCTTCTGGTTGATGCGCACCATGTTCCCCGCGGGGTCGCGGAAGGCGCAGTCGCGCACCCCGTAGGGCTGGTCGGTCGGCTCCTGGACGACCTCGGCGTCGGTGGCCTGCAGGCGTTCGAAGGCGCCGTCGACGTCGCTCGTGGCCAGGAGGATCATGCCGTAGGTGCCCTTGGCCATCATCTCGGCGATGGTGCGGCGCTCGTCGTCGGTGACGCCGGGGTCGGCGGCCGGCGGGTGCAGCACGATCGACGTCTCGGGCTGGCCGACGGGTCCGACCGTGATCCAGCGCATCGTGCCGTTGCCGACGTCGTTGCGGACCTCGAAGCCGAGGACGTCGCGGTAGAAGGCCAGGGAGGCGTCCGGGTCGTCGTGCGGCAGGAAACTCGCGTGAATGGTGATGTCCATGTGGATCAGGCTAGGTGTGTCCTGGTCAGTCGCGCTTCTTGATTTCTGATCGGTCTGGTCACCTGCTTGGCGACGCACGCCGGCATCCCCGCGGTCGCGTCCGCCGCCGCGGCCCGGTAGACACTGGGCGACACGCCGACGAGCTCGGTGAAGCGCGTGCTGAAGGTGCCCAGGGAGGAGCATCCGACCTCGAAGCAGACCTCGGTGACGCTGAGGTCGCCGCGGCGCAGCAGCGCCATGGCGCGCTCGATGCGGCGGGTCATCAGGTAGCTGTACGGGGACTCGCCGTAGGCGCGGCGGAACTGGCGGCTCAGGTGCCCGGCCGACATGTTCGCGCCGCGGGCGAGCGCCTCGACGTTCAGCGGCCGCGCGTACTCCCGGTCGATCCGGTCGCGGACGCGGCGCAGCACGGCGAGGTCGCGCAGGTGGTGCGCTTGGGTGGATCTGCTGGTCACGTACGCGATTCTGGCACGCCGTTCGGACGTTTCCCAGCGGAGTCCGCCCGGATCGCCGGCAGGCCCCGCCGCGCCCGACTCCTTCCCCTATGCTCGCCGGAGGGCCGCCAGCGCCCCCGGCGAATCGAGCCCGCGGCCCACCCGAACACGGCGAGGAGCCCACGCATGACCGTCAGGCACAGGGACGTCGAGGTCAACGGAGTTCGCCTGCACATCGCCGAGCAGGGGGAGGGGCCGCTGGTCCTGCTCCTGCACGGCTTCCCCGAGAGCTGGTACTCCTGGCGGCACCAGTTCGCCCCGCTGGCCGGGGCCGGGTACCGCGTGGTGGCCCCCGACCAGCGCGGTTACGCCCGCAGTGACAGGCCCGAGCCGGTCGACGCCTACACCCTGCTGCACCTGGTGGGCGACGTGACGGCGCTGATCGGCGCACTGGGGGAGTCCAGCGCCGTGCTGGTCGGCCACGACTGGGGTGCGCCCGTGGCCTGGGCGACCGCGCTGCTGCGCCCGGACCTGGTGCGCGGGGTGGCGGGGCTGAGCGTGCCCCCGGCGCCTCCGGCGATGCTGCCCCCTCTCTCGCTCGCGAGGGACCGCTACGGCGAGGGCTTCTACCAGATCGGCTTCCAGGAGCCCGGCGTGGCCGACGCCGAGTTCGCCCGCGACCCGGCGTCGACCCTGCGGCGGATCCTGTTCAACGCCTCGGGGGACAACCCCCGGGTGGAGGAGCCCCGGCCCTGGGTCGTCCCCGAGGGCATGACCCTGCTGGACGGGATGCCCGAGCCGGACGCGCTGCCCGGCTGGCTGACCGAGGAGGACGTGGCCGCGTTCGCCGAGGACTACCGGGGCTCGGACGCGTTCACGGGGCCGCTGAACTGGTACCGCAACATCGATCGCAACAACGAGCTCCTGACCGCCTTCCAGGGCCGTGTGGTCGAGGTGCCCGCGCTGTACGTGGTCGGTGACAGGGACATGGTCGTCTCGCTCAAGGGCGTGGACTTCCTGCGGGCCAATCTGCACCTGGTGGCGCCGCGCGTGCACGCCAACGTGACCCTGGCCGGGTGCGGGCACTGGACGCAGCAGGAGCGGCCCGAGGAGGTCAACGCGGCGCTGCTGGACTTCCTCGCCCATGTGGAGGAGGTTGTGCCCGCCTAGGGCGTCCCACCGCCGCGGCCGGGACCGGCGCGGCAGCCGTGTTCCGTCGGTGGCGGCCGGTAGACAGGGGGCACGTGTTCGCGACGGAAGGACCGGGCCATGGCCTCGTTGAACAGGATCACGCCCTGCCTGTGGTTCGACACCCGGGCGGAGGAGGCGGCGCGCTTCTACACGAGTCTGTTCGAGGACTCGCGGGTGCTCAAGACCACCTACTACGGGCCGGGCATGCCCGGGCCGGAGGGGTCGGTGCTGACGGTGGAGTTCGAGTTGGCCGGGCAGCGGATCGTGGCGCTCAACGGGGGTCCGCACTTCACCTTCGACGAGGCGTTCTCGCTCATGGTCGACTGCGAGGACCAGCGGGAGGTCGACCGGCTGTGGGAGGCCCTCACCGAGGGCGGTGAGGAGAGCCAGTGCGGCTGGCTCAAGGACCGCTTCGGACTGTCCTGGCAGATCATCCCCACCGTGCTGGACGAGCTGCTGGAGGACCCCGACCCCGGTCGCCGCCAGCGGGCGACGGCGGCCATGCTGGGGATGCGCAAGCTCGTGGTCGCCGACCTGCTGCGCGCCGCCGACGGGGGCTGAGGGGCGCGCCGGGGGGGGGGGGGCGGGGGGGGCGGGCCCCCCCCGGGGGGGGCCCGGGGGGGGGGGGTTTTTGGGCCCCGGGAGGGGGCA
>NZ_JBITHK010000004.1:419660-519236 GCF_044457925.1 Nocardiopsis sp. NPDC050513
CCCCGGGCCCGGCGCCCGGCGGGGGGGGGGGCGGGGGCGGGGGGGGGGGGCGGGGGGGGGGGGCCCCCCCCCGCCCGGGGGTCACGCGTGGACCTGGGTGTTCTGGGCCGCGGTCAGGGTCCAGCGGCCGTCCTCCTCGGACATGACGTACAGGGGCGTGCCCTCGGGTTCGTCGGGGGCGGGGTCGCCGTCGCGGGTGAGGTAGCGCTGGCGGACCTTGACCGCGGCGACGTCGGGGCGGATGAACTGGACGTGTTCCACCTCGTAGCGGGGGAGCAGGTCCCGCATGGCGCCAGGGAGCACCTTGCGGGTGAACTCGGCGATCTCCTGGCGGCCGAACAGCCGCCTGCCGTGTGCCGTGGTCCAGATGGCGTCCTCGCGGAAGAGGGCGACGAAGGCGTCCACGTCCTCCTCGCGCTGTGCGCGTTCGACCTCGGCGACCACCGCCGCGATCGCCTCGGTCTCCGGCCGCAGGTCCTGGTCGTGTGTGTCGTTCATGGAACACATCCTGATACCTCAACCAATATTGATGTCAAGGCCGGGGCTCACTTTCCTCCCCGGGTCCGGCGCGCAGCGCTCTGGCGGTGAGGTCGGCCGGGCGCGCCCGCGTCGTCTCGCGCGGCGGGCCGCCCCGTGGTCTCGCCGCCGCGGGTCGGCGATAGCGTGGGTCGGGACCCGGGTGATGAGGAGGGGCGCGTGCGATTCGCGCTGGACGCACTGTTCGCCGACGTGTCCGCGGAGCAGGTCGATGAGGCCCGTGGCTTCTACGAGTCGAGGACGGCGGGCCGCGGGCCCGGCACGCTGGAGGAGCTCAGGGAGGCACGAGCGAAGAGGCCCGCGCCGCGTGCCGCCGATCCGCCTGCCGTCGAGGAGACGGTCCGAGCCGCGCGGAGGCGCGTGCCCGTCAGGGTCTTCACTCCTGTCGACGGCCCTCCACGGGGCGTCTACCTGGACATCCACGGCGGCGGCTTCTACATGGACTCCGCGGCGCGAGGAGACGAACGCAACCGGGAGCTCGCGGACACCCTGCGCCTCGCGGTCGTCAGCGTCGACTACCGACTGGCCCCTGAGCACCCCTGGCCAGCGGCTCCCGACGACTGTGAGGCGGCGGCGCTCTGGCTCGTCGAAGAAGCCGATGCCCGTTTCGGAACGTCCCGACTCGCGATCGGCGGGAGTTCCGCGGGAGCCACACTCGCCTTGGCGACACTGCTCCGGCTGAGGGACAGGGGCGCCGTCGGCCGCTTCACCGGTGCCGCGCTCCAGTTCGGCGCCTACGACCTGAGCGCACGGACCCCGGCCGGTCGCCGCATCGCGGACGAGTACTTCATCCAGGCGTACGCCGGCCATGTGGAGGACCGCACCCTTCCCGACATCTCTCCCGCCTACGGCGCCCTGCACGGGCTTCCTCCGACGCTGCTGATCGTCGGAGGCACGGACGTGCTGCTGGAGGACAACCTGGCGATGGCGGGTCGGTTGTCGGCGGCCGGCAACGACGTCGAACTCCGGGTCTACCCCGAATCACCCCATGGCTTCACGGGCCACCCCACGGCCGTGGCCAGGGCGGCGCTCAGCGGCGTCGACTCCTGGCTGCGGGACCGGATGAGGCGGTCGTAGGGACGGGCCGCGGTCCTGGAGGTGGTTCACAGGGGACGCGGCCTCGCGCGCCGCCGGTCCCCTGCGCCCCGGCGGCGCGGAACTACGCCTGATCGGCGAGCCAGGCCTCGAAGGTGGTCGGCGCGATGCGGGCGTCCTCGCCGGGAAGCAGGACGTTTCCGGCCATCTCCGTTCCGAACAGCCCCGACCACGTCGGAACGAGCGTGACCTCGCGGCCGCGCGCCCGGTGGGTGCGCCGTGCCATGTCGACCAGGTCCTGGGGAGCGGGTCCGGCCAGGTCGGGGTGGCGCTCCCGGGGTTGGCCCGCGGCGACCTCGGCCAGGACGTCGGCCACGTCGGCGGGGGCGACCGGCTGTACGAGCAGCGGGGGCAGCGCGGCGACGCCGTCCTGCTCGGTCCAGCCGGCGACCATGGCGGCGAAGTCGTGGAACTGGGTGGCCGGGACGATCGTCCACGGCACCGCGCCCCCGGCCACCAGGCGCTCCTGTTCGCGCTTGGCCGCGTAGTGCGGATTGCCCTCGACCCGGTGGATGCCCACGATCGACAGCAGTACGTGGTGGCGCACGCCCGCCCGCTCCTCCGCGGCGAGCAGGTTGCGCGTGACGGCGCCCAGGTAGTCCACGGCCCGCGACCGGTCGTTGAGCGTGGTGTTGGTGGCGTCGACGACCGCGTCGACGCCGACGAGGGTCCGGTCGAGGCCGTCCTCGGCGAGTAGGTCCACACCGAGGGAGCGGCTCAGGCCCACGACCTCGTGGCCGTCCCGCTTCAGGGCGGTGGCGGTGAGCGAGCCGATGTGGCCCGTTGCTCCGGCGACGGCGATCCGCATGGTGATCACTCCTCCTGTTGGCTGCCCCGAAGATTATCTCGGATAAAAAAGATCCGCAATATCTTCAATATGCTGGAGGGCATGAAGCTGCCTGTGAGTACCGAGTGGGTGTTGCACTGCGCCGCGTCGCTGGCGCAGCTCGAACCGGGGGAGACCGCGTCCGCGACCCGCCTCGCCGAGTTCTTCGACGTCCCCGCCGCCTACCTCGCCAAACAGCTCCAGGCGCTGGTGCGGGCGGGTGTGCTGGCCGCGACCACGGGACCGCGCGGCGGCTTCCAGCTCGCCGGGCCCGCCGCGGAGATCAGCCTGCTCCAGATCGTCGAGGCGGTCGACGGCGCCTCCTCGCCCTACGTGTGCCGTGAGATCCGCCAGCGGGGGCGCGGGGCGCTGCCGCCCGAGGACTGCCAGGACCGGTGCGTCCTGGCGCGGAGGATGGACGAGGCGCACGATGCCTGGCGCTCGAGCCTGGAGGGGGTGTCGCTCGCCGACATCCTCGGCGACATCCCCCAGGCCGCGCACGCCCGCACGCGCGCGCGTCTGCTCGGGCGGCGCTGACCTCCGGCGGCGCGCCGGAGCGACCGGCCGTGCGGGGGACGCGCGCCCGACGCGGTCGCGGGAGAGCGGCACGCTACGCGCCGGGGGCCTCCAGCCGTCTCCAGCCGCTCCCGACCGACCGGCGGCACCGGTCGGGGTCGTCGCCCGTGCTGACGTAGAGCGCGGTCAGCAGGGTGACGCCGTTGGCGAGGGTGTGGCGCGGCAGGGGACCGTTGGCGACCAGCGAGGCCAGCCCGTGCGCGACGGTCCAACTCTGGACCGCCAGTTCGCGCGGTGTGGTTCCCGCGCGGAACCGTCCGGCGCCGCGGCCCCGGTCGGCGGCGCGGTCCAGGTACTCCAGGGTCGCGTTCGCGGCCCGCAGGTCGGCCAGGTCGAAGCTCGCGTCGAACATGACCCGGTACAGGTCGGGGTGGTCCAGGGCGTTGCCGAGGTAGACGGCGACCAGGGCGGTCAGGTCCTCGACGGGGTCGTCTGTGGTGGCCAGCGTCGCGTACCTGGCGGCGAGGCGGGTGAAGCCCTCCTGGCGCAGCGCCTCCCACATGCCGTCCATGCCGCCGAAGTGGGTGTAGACGGCCATGGTCGACACGCCGGTCCCCGCCACCAGCGACCGCAGGGTGATGGGCTCGCGGGTGCGGAGCATGTGCGCGGCCCGCTCGATGAGCAGGGTGCGGACCGCGGGGTCCTTCGTTCTCGCCATGGCTCCAGGATACATAGCATAGCGATGCTATATTTATGGCGAAGCCCGACACGAGGACAAGGAGTCAGCATGATCGCCCTGATGGACCCCGAAGGACTGCCCAAGGTCGACCTCTACCGGCAGGTGTCCGTCGCCACCGGATCGAAGCTGGTGTTCGTCGCCGGGCAGATCGCCCGCGACGCCGACGGCAACAAGGTCGGCGAGGGAGACTTCGCCGCCCAGGTCGAGCAGTGCTACCTCAACCTCGGCACCGCCCTGGCCGAGGCCGGCTCCACCTTCGACGACGTGGCGAAACTGACCCTGTACGTGGTCGACTGGACCGACGACAAGATGCCCCTGTTCGTGGAGGGCGCCGCCCGGGCCGCGCGGAAGCTGGGCGTCAGCGTGCAGGCGCCGCTGACCGGAGTGGGCGTCACCGCGCTGGCCGAGCCCGACGTCATGGTCGAGATCGAGGCCACCGCGGTCATCGACGGCTGACCGGGCAGCCCGGTCAGGGGCGCAGCGCGCAGTCGCCGCACATCCCGTGGCCGGGCAGCCGGTAGTACAGGCAGCACGTCGTGCGCCGGAACACCGCCAGCCCCTGGTCGTCCACGCCCGTGTAGCCGCCGGTCCCGGCCAGCGCGGGGCGCTCCAGGAGCGTGCACGCCAACGCCTCGGCGGCCGGGCGCACGCCGGGTCGGTCCGCGCCCAGGGCCCGGACCGACCCGGCCAGGGCGGCGGCCGTGTTGCCGCGCAGCAGCCCCGGCGCCACCGTCCCGATCCGGCGCAGCACGCCCGCCACGCGCTCCATGACGCCGGTGACGACGGTCTCCTCCACCCAGTCCGCCACCGCCTCCTCCGGGGCGGTGGCGGCGTACTCCTGGGCCGTGCGCAGGACGACCGGGCCCTCGCGCCCGGGGTCGTAGTGGAACCGCGCGGCGTCCAGCAGCGCGCCGTGGCACAGGCCCGCGGCCACCACCGGAGACAGCAGGCGTGTGGCCAGACCCTGGTGGAAGATGGAGGCCGCCACGCGCCACTCCACGTCCTCGGGGTCCTGGTGGGACATCGCCGCGAGCTGGGCCCGGACCCGGTCGACCTCCCGCGCGATCGGCGTCCGGGCCGCGCCGCCCCCGTCCAGGGCGTCCCACCCCCGCGCGGGCGGCTCCTCCTCCAGTCGGAACAGCATGTTGATCCGTCCCACGTCGGCCAGGACCGGCCGCACCCGAACGCGTGCCACGCCTTCCCCTTCCCTTGACGGTGGTGCTGGTACCACCATGACTCCACGTGCTGATCGCCTCGCCGCGCGGGTCCCGGGAAAACTAGGTTGGTTCCCGTGACCGGCCACGACATCCCCACCGGCGCCGCCGACGGCGGGCCCCTGCCCTCCGCCCTGGCGAACCTGTCCCGGGTCGCCGAGGCCTACGGCGACACCTGGCGGGTCCGGCTGGTGGCCGTCCTGCACCTGATGACGTCCCTCACGCTGTCCCTGCTCTACCTGCTGCCGGGCCTGCTGCTCGTGATGTCGGCCACCTGGATCGGACTCACCCTCATCCTGCCCTGGGTGCCCGACTTCGTTCCGGCCGGGCGGCACCCCACCGGTGTCTCCCGGATCATCGCGGACGCGCTGTTCCTCCTCGCGCTGCCGGTCTCGGCCACCCTCCTGGCCCGGTTGGCCTGCCGTGTGCAGCGTGACCGTCTGGGCTCGGTGTTCGGGATCGTGGAGACCCAACCGCCCGACCCCCTGGACCCGGGCGGCCGCCTGGGACGGGGGTGGCGGTTCCTGTTCGGGCGCGACGCCTGGACGCACGTGGCGCGCAGCGTCGTCGCCGGCGTGCACGCCCTGCTGTCGGGCGCCCTGGCCGTGGCCCTGGTGGTGTGCGGCGGAGCCGGTGCGATGGGCGCGCTCCTGGGAGTGATGTACGCGCTGGTCCTCGGCGATCCGGGCGCGGTGGCCGGACTGCTGGTCGTGATCGTCGTCGGGCCGCTCGCGGCCCTGCTCGGACTGCGCCTGGCCCCCTACCTCGTGGCGACCGAGGTCATGCTCCACCGCGGCCTGCACTTCGACGCGCCCGAGGTCCGTGTCCGGCGCCGTCTGCTGCACGTCCAGGACAGCCGTCTGCGCATGGTCGACGCGGCCGAGGCCGAGCGGCGCCGCATCGAACGGGACCTGCACGACGGCGCCCAGCAGCGGCTGCTCGCGCTGTCCATGACGCTGACCCGCGCCCGTACGCAGTGGGCGCGCGACCCCGACCGCGCCCTGGCACTGGTCGCCGAGGCGCAGCGGGAGTCCAAGGAGGTCATGGAGGACCTGCGGCAGGTGGCCCGGGGTCTGCACCCGCGTGTGCTCACCGACCACGGTCTGCCCTCGGCGCTTCCGGTGGCGGCCGGCCGTTCACCGGTCCCGGTCGAGGTCGACGTGGAGTTGGACGGGCGGCCCTCCGCCCGGGCCGAGGGAGTGGCCTACCACGTCGTGTGCGAGGCGCTGACGAACGTCGCCAAGCACTCCTCGGCCACCCGGGCCACGGTCTCCGCCCGCCGCGTGGGGCGCCCGACCGCCCGAGGCGGCGGCCTGGTGCGGATCACCGTCTCCGACGACGGCTCCGGCGGCGCCGACCCCGAGGCCGGGACCGGTCTGTACGGGCTGTGGGACCGGGTGGACGCCGTCGACGGAACCCTGACCGTCCACAGCCCGACCGGTCAGGGAACCACCCTGACCGCCGACATCCCCTGGGAGGCGTGAACGTGCACGGCACGTCCAGTACGGGCGGGTCCCCGACGGGCCCGCGGGTCATCATCGCCGAGGACTCGGTGCTGCTGCGCAGCGGCATGGTCCGGCTGCTGGAGGACGCGGGGGTGGAGGTGGTCGACCAGGTGGGCGACGCCGACGCCCTGCTGGCCTCGGTGGACGCCCATCCCGACGTCGACCTGTGCCTGGTGGACATCCGTATGCCGCCCACCTACTCCGAGGAGGGCATCGAGGCGGGTGTGCGCATCCGCCGCACCCACCCGGAGGTGGCCGTCCTGCTGCTGTCGCAGCACGTGGTCAGCCGGTACGCGGCCGACCTGCTGGGCGGCGGCGCCGCCAAGGTCGGCTACCTGCTCAAGGACCGGGTCGCCGACATCGAGGAGTTCCTGACCGTGCTGCGGCGGGTGGCCGACGGGGGAGCGGCGATCGACCCCGAGGTGGTCTCCCAACTGCTCAGCCGTCGCCGCGACAGCGCCCTGGAGCGGCTCACCCCCCGGGAGACCGAAGTGCTGGAGGTCATGGCGGAGGGGCTCAACAACGCGGGGATCGCGGCGCGGCTGACCGTGACCGAGCGCGCGGTCGAGAAGCACATCCGCTCGATCTTCACCAAGCTCGACCTGGGCCAGGACGACCATGACCACCGCAGGGTCCAGGCGGTTCTGCGGTACCTGCGCGGCGCCGAACGGGCCTGACGCGGGCGACGAGGGGAGGGCCGCGGCCCTCCGGGAAGGGAATCGACGTGACTTTCAAGGCGCGGGGCCTGTACGCCTCGTCGAGCAAGGAGCCCGGCGGGTTCCGCGCGGGCCCGTGGATGCTGTTGGGCGCCGTGCTCGTGGTGGTGCTGATCGGCGTCACCGTGGTGTCGGTGCTGGGCAACGTGACCGTGGACCGCGACCGGCGCAGCGACACCGTCGGGGCGGCGGCGTTCCTGCGGATCGACAACGACACCGAGGGCGACGTGACCGTCAGCGCGGGGCCGGGGGACGAGGTGGTCCTGGAGCGGACGACGCGCTCGGGGCCGTTCCGGGAGCCGGAGGACGACGTCGAGCAGGAGGACGGCGGCACCTTCGTCGAGGCCGAGTGCGAGGGACTGTGGTTCCTGGGCGGCGACTGCGCGGTGGACTACGACGTGACCGTGCCCGAGGGGACCGAGGTGGCGGTCAGCACCGTCAGCGGCCGGATCCGGGTGGAGAACGTCGACGGCCGGCTGGACCTGTCGAGCACCAGCGGCGACGTGGTGGTGAGCGGCAATGTCGGCGACGTGGCGGCCTCCTCGACCTCCGGTGGCGTGGAGTTGTCCGGGGTGGAGGGATCGGTCGAGGCCGAGACCACCTCGGGAGGCGTCCTGGCCTCCGGGGCGGGGGAGTCGCTGAGCGCGCAGTCGGTCTCCGGGGCCGTCGACGTGTCGGGTTTCACCGCGCGGTCGGTGGAGGCGGCCTCCACCAGCGGCACGGTCGTCGTGGGCGGGGGCTTCGCCTCGGCGGAGGTGTCGACCACCTCGGGATCGGTCGAGGTCGCCACCGAGGACGCGTTCGACCGGTTGTCGGTGGACTCGACCAGCGGCGCGGTCCGGGTGCGCGTCCCGGACGGCGTCTACGCGGTGACCGGGGAGTCGACGTCGGGAGGGCGGGACATCGGTGTGGACACCTCCTCCGACGCCGAGGCGCGCATCGACGTCAACACGGTCAGCGGGTCGGTGAGCGTCCAGGCGGGGTGAGTCAGCGTTCGAAGCGCAGCGCCGCCCAGTCCGAGTCGATCCGGACCTGGGCGGTGCCGCGCCATCCGGCCTCGTGCAGCGGCTCCCACCCCTGGTCCGCGGTCAGGTCGGTGATGATGGTGCCGCCGCGTTGGGGAAAGCACATCCACAGCCGGGTGCGCGGCCCGGCCAGGTCGAGCGCCTCGGGGCCCTCGCGCCGGACGGTGCCGCGGTCCAGCGCGAACAGGTGGATGTCGTCGTAGTCGGCGCCCTCGACGGGACCCAGGTCGATGTGGACGTCCTGCGGCGGCTCCAGCAGGCGCAGGTAGCGTTCGGGCGCGTTGAGGACGAGCAGCCGGTCCCCGGGCAGCACCCCCAGCCTCTGGGCGAGCGTGTCCGACATTCCCCCTCCGTTCGGTCTCCCGCGCGAGCGGCCCCGCGACCCTCCCGTCACCGTACGGTTCCGGCGCGCCGATTCCGAGCGGCATCCCCCGGTCGACCGCGACATGACCGGGTTTTTAGGATTCCTGTAGGGCGGGCGGTGCGACGCGCTGGGGTGCGGTCGGGTCCGGGCAGGGCGTCGCCCCCGCGTCGGCTGGACGCGGGGACGGTGGGATGTCCGGTGTCAGCGGGCGAACTGCTTGAGTTCGTCAGTGTCCAGGGTGACCCCGGTGCCGGGGACGGCAACCTGTTCGCCGTAGGGGTGGGCGTTGCATTCCAGGTACTCACCGCCCAGGGGGCGGGAGTAGACGACCACGGCGTTCATCGTGCGGTCGACGCACACGTACGCCGGGATGCCGCTTTCTGCGTAGGCTGCGGGCTTTTCCACGCGGTCGCGGGCCTTGGTGTCCGAATCCCACGAGGTCACCTCGACGACGGCGAGAACACCGTCGGGGTCGGGATAGTCCTTGTGGCCTTTGAAGTTTCCTCGAGGTACCAGGACCCCGTCGGGCAGGGCCTGCCCCTTGCGGTAGGTCTCGACCTTCAGTCCCTGGCCTTGGAGTAGGTCGCAGTCAGCGCGCTGGATCAGGCACTGGCGGAACATCCACGCCATGATCTGGCTGTGGTCGCTGTCGGTCACCCGGTGAAGCCAGACCCTTCCGTGGATGAACTCGAGGATGGTGCCGTCGTCTTCGTATGCCTGTGCGGCCAGCCGTGCGAAGAGGTCGGGGTCTATAGAGGGTGGCGGGGGACGGTGTTCGGCGACGGTCATGGGTTCCCCTCCTAGGCGGCTTTGGCGGTGAGGGGTTGGACGGTGATGCCGACGCGGATGCGGCCTTCCGCGTGGGCGTCCAAGAGGAATTCGAGGACGCGCGCGGTGGACAGTCCGACCTGTTCGGAGAGGGCGCTCGCGCGTGTCCGGGCCTGGCGGCCGACGAAGGGGCTCTTCGAACTGCGGGTGCTGGCGGGCACGGCGGCTCCCCGGGGTTGCTGTGGAGCCATGGTAGGCATGCCCGTGCTCGTGGGCAAAGCTGACCTCGTGTGTGCATTGCAGGAAGTACTGGCAACGAGCGGCGTCCCCGGGTCGACCGCGGCACGGCCCGGTTCCTAGGATTCCGGTATGGCAGACGGTGCAACGCGCTGGGGCGTGATCGGAACCGGTGGGATCGCCCACTCCTTCCTCGAGGCGCTGCGGGCCACGCCGACGGCGCGGGTCACGGCGGTGGCCTCGCGTTCGGCGGAGCGGGCCGGGGAGTTCGCGGCGATGTGGGGGATCCCCCGGAGCCACGGGAGCTACGAGGAGCTGGCCCGCGACGCGGACGTGGACGTGGTGTACGTGGCCACCCCGCATCCGTGGCACCATCCGCACACGCTGATGTGTCTGAACGCGGGCAAGCACGTGCTGGTGGAGAAGCCGATGGCGCTCAACGCCCTGCAGGTGGCGGAGATGGCAGCGGCGGCGCGGGACCACGGCCGCTTCCTGATGGAGGCGATGTGGACGCGCTACCTGCCCGCCTACCGGTGGGCGCGGGAGCTGGTGGCCGACGGCGCGGTCGGGCCGCTGCGCTCGCTGTCGGCGGAGTTCGGGATCAACGTGCCCTTCGACCCCGACCACCGGCTGTTCAACGCCGACCTGGGCGGTGGCGCGCTGCTCGACCTGGGCGTGTACCCGCTGGCGTTGGCCGGTGACTTCCTGGGGGAGCTCACGGTGGTGGGGGCGACCCGGCGGTTGTCGCCCGACCGGATGGTGGACACGCACACGACCGTCCTGGTCCAGGGGCGCGACGGGGCGTCGGGGACGCTGGGCTGCGCGTCCCGGTCGACGCTGCCCAACCGCGCGGTGCTGGTGGGCGCCGAGGGATGGCTGGAGATGGAGCGCGCGTGGGCGCCGACCGAGGTGGTGCTGCACCGCGACGGCCGCGAGCCGGAGGCCTTCCACCGGCCCTACCGCGGCAACGGGTACGTGCACGAGGCCGAGGAGGTGGCGCGGTGTGTGGCCGAGGGCCTGTCCGAGAGCCCGGACATGCCGTGGTCGGAGAGCCTGCGCCTGGCCCGGGTCATGGACCTGGTCCGGGACGTCGGCGTCCTGGCGCACGACACGGCCGACGGCGCACCGGCCGGGCGGTGAGGGCGGCTCAGAGCAGCCCCGAGGCGCCCGCTCCGGTGGGGGTGGCGGACTCCGGTGTGCGCGGCTGGGAGTGGTGGACCCGCGGGTGGCGGCGGACGCGTGCGCGGACGTGACGGGCGGCGGCGATGCGGGCGAGCACGTGGACGTTGGTGCGCGCCACGACCAGGACGGCGTCCCGGGGTCCGACCGCGTCGTCGAAGTAGCCGTCGATGCCGGTGTCGCCGCAGCGCGGCCGGACCCCGTAGATGTCGCCGTCGAACATGCGGTAGGCGTCGCGGACGACCAGGGTGTCGGGGTGCAGGCGCGGGCCGTCGCCCAGCCAGTCGGCGGCCTCCCCGGCCAGGCGCCGGACCAGGCCGGGCAGGGGGCGGTCCCGGTCGGGGAAGACGCGGTGCGCCCCGATCCCCTTGCGCCAGCCCGCGTAGACGGCCGGGTGGCGGGTGCGCAGGACCACGTAGGTGTTGGACAGGGGGTGGGCGAGCACCTCGCGGGTGAGGAAGTGGGTCATCAGCGCCGTGGACAGGCCGAACCGGCGGTGGGCGGGGACCACGCCGGCGGCGTCCAGGTACAGGGAGCGGCGTGCGGCCAGCCGGAGCCGGTGGTAGCCGCCCCAGCCGACGGGAGCGCCGTCGGGGCCCAGGACGAGGGCCAGGGTGGTGATCTGGTCGAAGAAGCCGGCCTGGACGCGGGTGCGCCAGTAGCCGGAGTGGTCGGCGCCGAAGGCGCGTTCGGCCAGTCCGCGCAGGGTGGCGTGGAGGCGGTCGCGGCTGTGGGCGCAGAGCGCGTCGGGACGGTCCCAGCGGGCGACGCGGTAGCCGGGGCTCAGGTCGTGGACGGTCGGCGGGCAGCTGAGGTCCCGGAGTTCGGGGCACGGGAGTTGGACGGACACGCACAGCCTGCTTTCGCTACTCTTCGGATTCAAGCGATTCCCTAACGTAGTGGACCGGTGTGCGCGCGTGGGGTCATTTCGCCGAGTCCGGCGCGGATCAGCGGCTGGCGGCGCGGTGGAGACGCGTGGCCAGGCGGGCCATGTGCTCGCGTAGCTCGTCGGGTTCCTCGACCTCCATGTCGATGTCGAGCATGCCCAGATAGCAGGCCATCTGCAGGTAGGAGTGCCCGGCGCACACCAGGACGCAGCTGGCCTGGTCCACCGGCTCGATGGTGCCGAACCACTCGCCCGCGCGGCGTCGGGCCTCCTCGGCGGACACGGACAGGCGGATCCGCGCCTGGTGCGGCCACATGTGCAGGTCCATCCGCTCGGCCAGATAGGCGGCCACGCCCTGTTCCGGGGGGTCGCGGGGAGGGACGCGCGGCCCGGTGGGCGTCAGCGGCCGCATCCGGTCGACGCGGAAGGTGCGCCAGTCGTCGCGGTCGTTGTCCCAGGCCACCAGGTACCAGCGGCGCCCCCGCGCGACGAGGCGCAGCGGTTCGACGATGCGGCGGGAGGGGCTTCCGTCATGGCGTTCGTAGTCGAATCTGAGCCGTTCGCTGTCACGGCAGGCGGAGGCGATCAGGGCGAGGGTGTCGGCGTCGACGGTGGGCCCGCCGGAGGGCATGGGGACGGTGAAGGAGCCCAGGGCGTCGACCCTGCGGCGCAGGCGGGAGGGCAACACCTGGAGGAGTTTGGCCAGGGCACGGACGGAGGTCTCCTCGATGCCCGACACCCCGCCCTGGGCGGCGGTGCGCAGTCCCACGGCGACGGCCACGGCCTCGTCGTCGTCCAGCAGCAGGGGCGGAAGCGCGGCGCCCGCGCCGAGTTGGTAGCCGCCGCCGGTGCCCATGGTCGCCTGGATGGGGTAGCCGAGTTCGCGCAGGCGGTCCACGTCGCGGCGGATCGTGCGCGGGCTGACGTCGAGCCGGTCGGCGAGGTCGGCGCCAGGCCACTCCCTGCGCGTCTGGAGCAGGGACAGCAGGCGCAGCAGGCGGGTCGAGGTCGCTTGCATCGCGGTTCCTCCCGGGCGGGGCGGCGGGGAGGCCCGGCGCGCGGGCCTCCGGCGGATATCCGCAGTCTGCCAGCACTGGAGGACGACTTCTGTCCTCCAGTGGGTCGGTCCCGCCGCCTCGCGCACCGGTTCAGGCGGTGACCGCGACCGCCTCGACCTCGACCAGCTGGTCGTCGTAGCCGAGGGCGGCCACGCCGAGCAGGGTGCTGGGGGCGTCGTGGTCGCCCATGTGGGCCCGGACGACGTTCCACGCAGCGACCAGGTCCTCCTGGCGCGAGGAGGCCACGTACACCGTCGTCTTGACGATGTCGGTCAGGTCCGCGTCGACGCCCTGGAGCGCCGTGCGCAGGTTGCGCATGACCTGTTCGGCCTGGCCCGCGGGGTCGCCCGCGGCGACGGTGGCCCCGTTCTCGTCCAGGGGGCAGGCTCCGGCGGTCCACACCACGCGTGCGGTCGCGGGGGCCGAGGCCGCGTAGGCGTAGTCCACGTGCTCGGTCAGGCTCTCGTTGCGGATCAGGGTGACCGCGCTCACCATTCCACCTCCGTGTCGTCGTTGACTGCCAGGACAACGGAGGGCGTGGCGGAGTGGTTCCGCGGTCGGGATGCGGACGCGGTCGGGGGTGAGCCGCTCGGAGACGGCGTCGGCCACGGGTTCCTTTGATCTGACTACTGATTGTGAGAGGAGTGCTACCTCGTGTAGCTTTGCCGAAGACTTGCATCCCCCTTGACACGCACGGAGAACGGCCCGGTCACCGGATTTCCCGACCTGGCGGCCAGGTCACGCCCGTCTTGGCCCCATGAGGAGTGCATTGGAACCCGAAACGCCCCCCACGGCCTCGATGGGAGTGACGGCCGCGTTGCGCCAGGCGGCCGCGCCCGCTTCCCCGCCCGAGGTACCAGCGATCCGGGCCGAGGGGCTCGTCAAGACCTTCCCCGGCGTCGAGGCCGTCCGGGGGTTGGACCTGCTCGTGCGCCCCGGGGAGATCTTCGGCCTCCTGGGGCCCAACGGCGCGGGCAAGTCCACCACCGTCGCCATGCTCTGCGCGCTGATCCGGCCCACCTGCGGGGGGCTGTGGGTGGCCGGGCACGACGTGCGCACCCGACCGGCCGCCGTCCGCCGCTCGATCGGCGTGGTCTTCCAGGAGACGACCCTGGACGACAGGCTCACCGTCGAGGAGAACCTGCGCGTCCACGCCGTCCTGCACGGGGTGCCGCGCCGCCGGGCCCGGGAGCGCGTCACCGCGATGCTCGCCCTCACCGAACTGGCCGACCGGCGCCGCAGCCTGGTGGGCACGCTGTCGGGCGGGATGAGGCGCCGCCTGGAGATCGTCCGCGGTCTGCTGCACGGGCCCCGGGTGCTGTTCCTGGACGAGCCGACGGTCGGCCTGGACCCGCACAGCCGGGCCGAGGTCTGGCACCACGTGCACCGGATGAGGCGTGAGTCCGGCGTCACCGTGCTGCTGACCACCCACCACCTGGCCGAGGCCGACCACTGCGACCGGCTGGCCATCCTCGACCGGGGGCGCGTGGTCGCGCTGGGCTCGCCCGAGGGCCTGCGGGCACGCATCGGCCGCGACAGCGTCCGGGTGCGCACGGACTCGCCCGACCGCGACGCCCGCGTGCTCGCCGACGCCCTCGACGTGCGCCCCACCGTGGTCGAGGGTCAGGTGGTGGTCCAGACCGGGGACGGCGCGGCGATGCTGCCGCGGATCGTCACCGCCCTGGAGGGCGCGGTCGTCTCCGCGACGGTGTCACAGCCCAGCCTGGACGACGTGTTCGCGCACTACACCGGCCGCAGCATGCGCTCCCCGGCCGCGGAGGGGAGGACCCCGTGATCGCCGTGCGCGAGGTCGGGCCGCGGTTGGCCGCCGAGGCGCGCGCCGTGGGCGCCGTGTGGCAGCGGGAGATGATCACGTTCGGACGCGAGCGGCTGCGGCTGGTGATCAGCCTGCTGCAGCCGCTGCTGATCCTGGTCTCGCTCGGGATCGGGCTGGGGGCGGTGGTCCCGGACGGGGAGTCGGGCGTCGGCTATGCGACCTTCCTGTTCCCGGGGGTGCTGGTGGTGGCGGTCCAGGCCCCCGCGTTCGCGGCGGGCGCCTCGATCCTGTGGGACCGCGAGTCCGGGTTCCTGCGGGAGATGCTGGCGGCTCCCGTGCGCCGGGAGTCCCTGCTGCTGGGCAAGGTGCTGGCGGGGACGGCCACGGCGACGTGCCACGGGGCTGCGCTGCTGGTGTTCGCGGGCGCCGCGGAGGTGCCCTACGACCTGCTCCTGCTGTTGTCGTTCGTGGCCGTGCTGGCGCTCGCGGCGTTCGCGATGACCTCGCTGGGCGCCCTGCTCGCGGTGTCCCTGCCTGGTGCGCAGACGTTCCAGGCCGTCACCGGGCTGCTCCTGGGCCCGCTGGTGTTCCTGTCGGGGGCGTTCTTCCCGCTCAGCGGTCTGCCGCCCTGGTTGGACGCGCTGACCGGGCTCAACCCCCTGACCTACGCCGTGGACGCCGCGCGGCGCGTGCTCACCGCCCACCTGCCCGGACAGGCGCCGACGGGGCTGTTCGCGGGGCTGGAGGTCTGGGGGTCGCGGGTTCCGCTGCCGGTCGAGTTGGCCGCGTTGGCGGGATTCGGGGTGCTGTGCCTGTTCGTGGCGGCGCGCCGGTTCTCCCGGCCCGACCACTGAGGCGGCGCTCGCCCGCTCAGGTGTCAATTTTTATTGACAGTCGATGCGTGTCAACTTATATTGACACTGTGGCTGAGAGAACCGACCCCGTCGACCCGGAGACCGGACTGAGAGCCGTCGCCGCGCTGCGCAAGCTCGCCGACCACCTGGAGGCGCTGCACGTCCGCGACGCCCGCGCCCGGAACTGGTCGTGGCAGACCATCGCCGACGCGCTGGGGGTCACGCGCCAGGCGGTCCACCAGAAGCACGCACGCCGCACCCAGGACTAGGAGGAGACGATGTTCGAGCGTTTCACCAAGGAGGCACGGGAGACCGTCCGCGGCTCCGTCGCGTCGGCGGCCGACCGGGGCGAGGACAGGGTCGGCCCCGGGCAGCTGATGCTCGCCCTCGCGGACCGCGCCGACAGCACCGGAGCGCGGATCCTCGCCGACCACGGCATCACCCGCGACGCCCTGGGGGGAGCCGGGCGCCAGGACGGGCCCGCCGGGCTCACCGACGACGAGATCGCGGCCCTGCGCTCCGTGGGCGTGGACACCGACGCGGTCTTCCGCAGGATCGAGGAGTCCTTCGGCCCGGACGCCCTGCGTCCGGACCCCTCGGCGCGGCGCTCCCGCAAGCGGGGGCGGCTCGGCGGCGCCTTCGACGCCGAGGCCAGGAAGGTCCTGGAGCTGAGCCTGCGTGAGTGCCTGGCCCTCAGGCACAAGGCGATCGGCACGGGCCACATCCTGCTCGCGCTGTTGCGCCAGGGCCTCCCCGAATCCATGGCCGCGGTGGTCGCCGAACACGGTCTGACCTACGAGGAGGCCCGTCGGCACGTCCGGGCCGCGCTCGACGACGCCGCCTGACCCCACGGGTCCGCGGGCCGGGCCGCCGGGCTCACCGTCCGGGCACGAGCACGCTCAGACAGGTGACGCAGCCCTCCATCCTCTCGAACTCCGAGACGTCCACCGGCAGGACCCGCCAGTGGTCGGCGGTCAGTTCGTGGATGGTCGCGTGCGCGGCGGCGCTGACCAGTACGTCCCTTCCGCCCAGGGGAAGGACGTGCGCCCCCGGCTCCTCGGGGGCCCGCCGGATCGGCGGCAGGGCCCCGGCGTCCACGAGCTCGGGCAGGCCGATCAGCGTTCCGTCGGGCAGCGCGGTCACCGCCGACTTCAGGTGCAGCACCGACCCCAGCGCGACCCGGCGGACCTCCCGCCCCAGCGGTTTGAGCAGCCGTGCCAGCTGGCCGGCGCCCTCGGCGTTGGTCCGACCGCCCACACCGACGTACACGGTCTCGCCCACCTGGAGCACGTCGCCGCCGTCCAGCGTGCCGGGGGCCTCCACGCGCGCGACCCGGAGGCCGAGCGACCGGACCGCCGCCTCCACGCCCTCGACCTCGCCCCGGCGCTCCTCGGCGCCGGGGCGGGTCAGCACCGCCAGATCCTCGCAGACCACCACGGCGTCCTCGACGAACACGGAGTCGGGCAGGTCCGGCGCGGGCTCGGCCTCGACCACCCGCCAGCCGGCCGAGGCCAGCGCCTCCTGGTAGATGACGAACTGGCGCATGGCCAGCACGGGATCGACCGGCGAGCGGGGAACGTGGGTGACGATGCCCTGTTCCATGCGGGGGCTGGGCCTGCGGGTGAGCGCCAGACCGGGGCTGGTGTGTCCGTCCACGTGGCCTCCCGGGATGCGGTGACGGGGTGCGGGAGAGCTCAACGTACCGCGCGGTCCGCCCCGGTTCCCGGACGCGGCACGCGGGTCGTCCGTCTTGTCCGCGACCCGCTCGCGCGGCAGGGTGGGCACATGGACGTGATCGTTGTCGGCGGCGGAATCGTGGGGATGAGCGCGGCCTTCCACCTGGCCAGGAAGGGCGTGTCCACCGCGCTGGTGGACGCCTCGCACTCGGGGCAGGCCACCTCGGCCGGGACCGGGGTCGTGTTCCCCTGGCCGTTCCCCTGGGACACGCCGGGCTCGTGGGAGTTCAAGGCGCGGGCGGCCGCGCACTACCCCGCCCTGATGGCCGAGCTGGCCGAGGACGGGCAGGTGACCGGTTACGAGGCGGTCGGCGGGATGTCGGTGGACCGGGAGGGGGGCGACGCCGGGTACGACCTGGTGCGATCCCTGGCCGGACGGCCGGAGTTCGCCACCATGGGGCGGGTGGAACGGCTGTCCCCGGGGGAGGCGACCCGCAGGTTCCCGCTGGTGCCCGAGGACTACGGAGGCGTGTACGTCGAGGGGATGGCGCGGCTGGACGGGCGCCGGGCGCGCACCGCGCTGTTCAACGCGGCCGAGGAGCGGGGGCTGCGGTACCACAAGGGCGACGCGCACCTGGCGTGGAACGGGCACCGCGTGACCGGGGTGCTCGTGGGCGGCGAGCAGCTGGAGGCCGACGTGGTCATCGTCGCCGCGGGGGCGTGGTCGGCGCGGCTGCTGACGATGGCGGGGGTGGAGTTGCCGGTGTTCCCGGTGCGCGGGCAGATGACGCACTTCGCGCTGCCGGGGCGCGACACCCGTGCCTGGCCGGTGGTCCGCTTCGGGGAACGCGAGTACTACGTGTGCGCCTTCGGCCCCGACCGGGTGGTCACGGGCGGGACGGTCGAGCCCGACGCGGGGTTCGACCGCAGGGTGACCGCGAGCGGGCTGCTGCACAACCTGTCCACGGCGGTGGAGGTCCTGCCGGGGTTGGCCGAGGCCTCGGTCGTGGAGACGCGGGTGGGCTTCCGGCCGGGCACGCACGACGGCCGCCAGCTGCTGGGACGGGTCGAACGGCTGCCGGGGGTCGTGGTCGCGACGGGGCTGGGAGCGGAGGGCCTGACGTTCGGGCCCTACCAGGGGTTGGTCGCCGCCCGGTTGGCGATGGGCGAGGACCCGGGATGCGACCTGGCGGAGTTCCGGCCCGATCGCCCCCAGGAAATGTGACGCGAGTCACAGTAATTCATGCCCATTCCCATTTGACATTTCCGCGAAAACGCTTGCTAGAACTTGAGTTCCGCCCTTGAGAATACCGGGCCGAACAGCTATTCTAAGGAGTTTTGGTGAGCCAGAGAACGCCCGTCCGCCACCTTCGTGTCACCGCGTCGCGCCACCTCACCCCGCACATGGTGCGGGTGACCTTCACCGGGGACGATCTGACCTCCGGTTTCCTGGGCGGGCCTGACCAGCAGGTCAGGCTCTACTTCCCCCGCGACGGCCAGGAACGGCCCCGCATGCCCAGGGCCGACGGCGACCTGATGTCGTGGTACGAGGCCTACACCGCCCTGCCGGACGACGAGCGCCCCTGGATGCGCGCCTTCACCGTGCGCGGCCACGACCCCGAGCGGGGGACCCTCGACATCGACTTCGTCGTGCACGGCGACGACGGGCCCGCCACGCGCTGGGCGCGCCGGGTCCGGCCGGGCGCGGTCCTGGGCATGGTCGGCCCCTCTCCCGAGTACGCCCTGCCCTTCGACACCGCCACCCCCGACGGTCTGCTGCTGGCCGGCGACGAGACCGCCCTGCCCGCCATCGGCACTCTGCTGGAGAGCCTGCCGGAGGGGCGGCGCGCCCTCGTCCTGGTCGAGGTCCGCGACGCGGGTGAGGAACTGCCCCTGCCCACCCGCGCCGACGCGGACGTGCGGTGGATCCACCGCGGCCAGGCCGCGCACGGGGACCGCCTGGTGGTGGCCCTGCGCGCCGCCGACCTGCCCCCGGGCAGGGTGGGCGCGTGGATCGCGGGGGAGGCGGGCATGGTGCGTGCCCTGCGCCGCCACCTGGTCGGCGACCGTCGGATGAATAGGAAGGACGTCGACTTCACCGGGTACTGGCGGCGGACCCTGACCCAGGACGACGCCCCCACCGGTGAGGACATGGCCGACGCGCGCGAGAAGGTGGCCCTGCACCAGGAGGTGTGAGGCCGACGCGGCGTCAGGGCGCGGCTCCACCGGTTCGGGGCGCGCGTTCGCCAGGATGGCCTGGTGGGAGTGCGCGCCGCGGAAAGGCGGGACCGGTGGAGCCCGAGACCCTGACGAGTCTGACCCCGATCCTGGTCATCCTGACCGCGGCGGTCGCGGCGCCGCTGGCGGTGGACGTGCTCGCCCGCTGGGTGGTCCTGCCGGGCGTGGTGTTGGAGATCGCCCTGGGCGTCCTCATCGGCCCGTCGGGGCTCGGTGTGGTCGAGGAGACCGCGGTCGTCACGGCCGCCTCCAGCATGGGACTGGCCCTGTTGATGTTCATGGCCGGTTACGAGATCGATGTGACCAGGGTGACGCGAGGGACACTGAGCCGGGCGGGTGCGGCGTGGGCGGTCACCCTCGGCCTGGGGCTGGGGACGGCCTGGCTGATGATCGGGTGGTCGCAGGCGACGCTGATCATCGGTCTCGCGCTGACCACCACGGCATTGGGGACCGTGCTGCCGATCCTGCGCGACTCCGGAGTGCTCGGAACGGGCCTGGGGGCGCGTGTACTCGCCTCGGGGACGGTGGGGGAGTTCGCGCCCATCGTCGTGATCTCGCTGCTGCTCAGCGGCTACCGTCCCCTGACCGGGTCGCTCCTCCTGCTGGCCTTCTTCGCCGTGGCCGCGCTGGCGGTCTGGCGGACGAGCCGGGGGACACCCGCGCGGGTCCAGCGGCTGGTCCGGGTGACGCTGGGCACCAGTGCCCAGATGGCGGTCCGGCTGTGCCTGTTGATCGTGGTGTTCATGCTGTGGGTGTCCACCGAGTTGGGCCTGGACAGCGTGCTGGGGTCCTTCGCCGCGGGGATCGTCGTCCGGATCATGCTGTTCGCCAACCACCCGGGGGAGGTCGAGCAGGTCGAGACGCGCATGACGGCCGTGTCCTACGGCCTGTTCATCCCGATGTTCTTCGTGGTGACCGGGGTCCGGTTCGACCTTGAGGCGCTGGTGGAGGACTGGGGCGCGATGGCGACCGTGCCGCTGTTCGCGCTCCTGTTCCTCCTGGTGCGGGGGCTTCCCGTGTGGCTGCTGTGCCGCAACGGACTGAACCGCCACGAGGGCCTGGCCCTGGGGCTGTTCGCCTCGACGGCGCTGCCGCTGCTGGTGGTGCTGACCACGATCGGGACCCGCGCCGGTGACATGAACTCGGCGCACGCCGCCGCGCTGGTCGGCGCGGGCATGGTCTCGGTACTGCTGTTCCCCCAGGTCGGCCTGGCTCTGGTCGGGCGCGAGCGGGTGCGGAAGGAGTCGCACGCCGCCGACGGGTAGCGGCGACGCGACGCCCAGGTCCGCGAACGCGGCGGTGGGCGCGCCGGGCGCGGCGGCAAGGCTGCTCCATCCCGAGCCCAGGCCGTCTGGTGCCCTCATGCGCTCACGGGTATCCGAGCAGGCCCCTCGCACACCCGTCCGTGTGCGTTCGGCTGTCCGACGCCGTCAGGCCTGGAGGATGTCAGCGCGGGAGAGGGCGCGCTTGAGCAGACCCTGAAGCGCGTCCTGCTCGTCCTGCGTCAGGCCGGCGAACAGGGGTTCCTCGGTCAGGACCTTCAGCAGCCGTTCCCGCAGCCCGGCGCCCTCCGGGGTCAGGACGAGCTGCTTGGCCCGGCGGTCGGTGGGGTGGGGACGGCGCTCGATCAGCCGCAGGGTCTCCAGCTTGTCGATCACGACGGTGGCGTTGGACGGTTCGCAGCTCATCCGCCCGGCCAGCTCGCGCATGGTCATCGGACCGGTCATCTCGCGCAGGGCCGAGGCCTGCGCGACGGTCAGACCGAGCCCGGTCACCCATTCGCGCATGCGCGCGTTGCTCTGCATGTCCAGGTCGTGCACCAGCTTGCCCAGCTCCCATTGCGCTTCCGCCTGCGCCTGCGTCATCGCCATGCCTCCAGACTAGCGGACTGCTTCAACCCATGATAGATATGACTTTAAGCATTAAAGTCATATGCATTGGAGGAACCTCATGATCCTCAACCTCACGGGCAGGACCGCCGTCGTCACCGGCGCCAGCCGGGGCATCGGACTGGCCACCGTCCGGACCCTGATCGACGAGGGCGTCCGCGTCGTGGGCGCCGCGCGCACCATCACGCCCGAACTGAAGGAAACCGGCGCCCACACCGTGTCGGCGGACCTGAGCACCGCGGAAGGCGTCGCCGCCCTCATCGACGGCGCCCTGGCCGAACTGGGCGGCATCGACCTCCTGGTGAACAACGTGGGCGGCGGGGACGAGGCCGTCATGGGCTTCCTCGACGCCGACGACACCCAGTGGACCCGCATGTTCGACATCAACGTGCTCGCCACCGTCCGCGCCACGCGCGCGGCCCTGCCCAGCCTGATCGAGCGCCGCGGGGCGATCGTCAACATCTCCTCCACCGTCGCCCGGATGCCCCTGGGCGTCCCGGCCAGCTACAGCGCCGTCAAGGCGGCGGTCACCGCGCTCGGCAAGTCCCTGTCCGAGGAGTTCGGCCCCCAGGGCGTGCGCGTGAACACCGTCTCCCCCGGCCTGGTCCGCACCACCGTTTACGAGGACCCCAACGGCCCGGTCGCCCAGATGGCCACGGCAGCAGGTGTCAGCCTCGCCGACTTCGTCCAGCAGATCGCGAAGTCCCAGAACATCACGACCGGCCGCATGAGCGAAGCCGAGGAGGTCGCGGCCCTGGTCGCATTCCTGCTGTCCGACGTGGCCGGCAACATCACCGGCGCCGACTACATCATCGACGGCGGCACCATCAAGACGGTCTGAACCAGCTATCGAGCCCGCCTCGGCGGCGCGCGGAATCCAGCACTTCAACCCATGAACATGGAGGTCAGACCCATGGCTCACGTCGTCGTCGCGTCCGCCGAGCGCACTATTGACGCTCCCGCGGACGAGGTTTACCGGTACCTGGCGGACATGCGACTTCACTCCCGGTTCCTGCCGCCCCCCTTTTACGACTTCCGCGTCGAGGAGGGCGGCGTGGGAACGGGCAGCGTCGTCCGGTTCAGGATTGACTTCGCCGGGGGCGTCCGGGAGCTTCGGATGCAGGTCACCGCGCCGGAGCCGGGCCGAACCCTGGTCCAGACCGACACAGGCGGCTCCGGCCTCGTGACGACGTTCACCGTGACCCCGCAAGGCGAGCGAGCGCTGGTGAACATCACCTCCCGTTTCGATGGCGAGACCGGCGTCGCCGGCTTCGTCGAGCGGATCATCGCGCCGCGCAGGTTGCACCGCGTCTACGTCAGGGAACTCGTCCGCCTCGACGCCTATGCCCGCGAGCAGCGCGTCGGTCAGTAGCGGCACGTCGGCCGGAACGGGCCCGCGGCCTCACGGCTTGCGGGACGATCCGCGCCGGTCACCAGTTATCAAGGAATAGGAGTTCAACCATGAAAATGCTCACCTTCAAGACCACGACCCATCAGGCGAAGCCTGCCCGTATCGGCGCGCCGATCAGCGCGGCGGCCATGGAGTCCGTGATCGACGAGCCAGGGCCGGTCGAGGTCAAGACGATCGGCGCGGACTGGGAGGCATCCATCACGGGGCTGCTCAACATCAAGCACCCGAAGGCCGTTGCGGCGGGGATCACCGACCACAAGGAGCCCATCAAGATCTACGCCCACGTCGTGCGGCACCCGACGCAGGGTTTCTTCCTGGTGGACACGGGTGTTTCCCGGCGGCTGGTGGAGGACCCCGTGGGCGTGGGGGTCGGAATGATGCTCAGGAAGTACGGAGGCATCGAGAAGATGCGCCCACAGCGGAGCACCGCGGAGATCATCGAGGCTGAGGGAGTTCCTCTGAACGGGGTCTTCATGACCCACCTCCACCTCGATCACGTTTCCGGGCTCCCGGACGTTCCCAAGGACGTCCCCATCTACACCGGCGCCGATGAGGCGGAGGCATCGCTGTTCCTGAACCTGTTCGCCCAGGGAACGAACAACCACCTCCTGGCCGGACGGCCGCCGCTCGAGGAACTCCAGTTCACGAAGGACCCGGGCGGAAGGCTCGAAGGGGTCAACGACGTGTTCGGCGACGGCTCGTTCTTCGCGATCCTGACCCCGGGCCACACCGCCGGACACGTCTCCTACCTCGCCCGCACCGCAGAAGGCGCCGTGCTCATGACCGGGGACGTCTGCCACACGCGCTGGGGTTGGGACAACGGTGTCGAGCCCGGAACCTACCTGCAGGAGCGCGAACCCAGCATCAAGAGCCTGCTCGCGCTGAAGGCGCTCAGCGACCGCCACCCGAACATGGTCGTGAGGCTGGGCCATCAGGAGTAGGCGGCGCGGACCAGGGCGACGACGCGGGCGCCGACGAGGAGTGCGCATCCCAGGGCGGCGACGGCCAGGAGAGCCATGACGGTCGGGTAGAGGTAGGAGACCTGGATCCAGGCGACGTCGCGCCCCCGGTACAGGAGGCTGACGATCCGGTGGACCACGGCGAACAGCAGGAACGGCAGGGCCAGCGGTAGGAGCCGCACCACGGCGAGGCTGAGCCGCTCCGCTCCGCGCCGCGTCGCGCCCAGCGACGCGAACGGCGCACACCGCGCCAGGTCGCCGCGGCGGTGAGCGCGGCCAGGAGGAGGAAGGCCGCGTCTGCCCACACCAGCGCCGTTCCCGGCACGGGCTCGGGCGGTTCCTCCTCCAGCAGGGCGATCAGCGCGGCGCCGACGGCCTGGGCGTCCCCGTAGGCCATGCCGGTGTTGGCCATGACCGCGACGCCGTGCCCGGTATCGGGGAGGAGCGCCTGGTAGGCGGTCGACGTGAACAGGTCACCGCCGTGTTCGACGATCGGCGCGCCCGACGGGGTCTCGCCCACCGACCAGCCCAGGGCGTAGGAGCCGGACGCGGGTGAGGGGGTGTGCGCCAGGGCTAGGGTCCGGGGTGAGGCGATGCGGGTCCCGTCGGGCCCCCGGCCGCCGTTGTTCTGCGCGACCAACCATGCGGCCATGTCGTCGGCGGTGCCGATCATGCCGCCGGAACCGTTCCCGAAAGCGGGCGGTTCGGGCGCCGCCACCGGGTGCCCGAGGACCTTGAGGTGCCCGTGCCCGCTGGCGGGAAGGTCGCGCTCGGTGTCGACCGTGGTGCTGTCGTGCATCCCGAGCGGGTCGAGGACGGACTCCTGGAGCTGTTCGGCGAACGGCCGGTCGGTGACGACCTCGACGAGCCGGGCCGCGACCTGGAAGTTGGGGTTGTGGTACTCGTGGCGCGCACCGGGATCGGCGGCCAGCCGGCCGGTGCGCATGCTCGCCACGGCCTCGCGCAGGGTGGCAGGTTGGTCGCGCGTGAAGGCGGGGAACGTGGTGTCGGACATCCCTGAGGTCTGGTCGAGGAGTTGGCGCACGGTGATCCGCGCGGCCCGGGGGTCGGCCATGGTGAACTCGGGAAGGTAGGTCACCACGGTCTCGTCGAGGTCCACCTCGCCCGACTCGGCCAGCTGGAGGACGGCCATCGCGGTGAAGGACTTGCTGACCGAGGCCAGGGCCATCGGGGTGTGCGCGGTGACGGGCCGGCCCGAGGGCGTGGTGCCGTAGCCCCGCGCGTGGACGACGCGCGTGCCCTGGGTGACGGCCACGGCGACGCCGGGGACGCCCGACGCCTCCTGGTACTCGCGCACGACCGTGTCGATTGCGGCGGGCGTCGGTGCCTCGGTGCAATCGGCACCCGCCGGAGGCACGGTGGTTGCCGAGAGCACGGCCGCGAGGACCACGGCGGCGCGAAGTGCGGCGCGCGGCGGACGGGGGGAGCGTCGGGGGTTGTCGGACAGTGGGTGTGGGGTGGTCATTCGTGGCAGGTTAGCCACGGCGCGCGACCGTGGCGATGGTGCTGGCCACCGACCTCGGGCTGCGGTCGTCCCCAGGTCCGGACGACCTCATCCGTCCCAGTTCCGGGGGTGACCTATCCCCGCGATTTTCGTACGCCTGTCGGAGCGTGGGCGGATCGGCGATCCCCAGGCGGTCGGGGGTGTGCGCGCGGAGCGGGGCGGGCGCGGGTCGATGCGGGCCGTCCGCAACCGGAAAACCCGGCCGCGCACGGTCACTGGCTGTGGTCATGATCGTCACCCGACCCGACAGCCGTGGAGGAATCCGTAGTGTCAGTGACCCCGTCGACCGACACCGTCGACCCGCACGAACCCGCCGACGACCCCGGCACCGTCGAGGCCGAGCTCGCCCCCGCCCGCTACCTCGCCTACGCGGACGAGGCGGCCAAGGCGAACTGGGTCACGGTCGGGCGCAGGATGCCCGCCCTGGTGGGCCAGGCCCTGCGCCTGGGATGGCGGGCCAACCGCGCCGACCTGGTGGCGACCGCGGTGTGGAACCTGGGCGCGGGCGCGGCCACCGCCTGGGCCCTGGTCATGACCACTGGGGTGTTGGAGCAACTGTTCGCCGCCGTGCCCACCCCGGAGCGGGTACTGGGCGCGCTGCCCTCGCTCGTACTGCTGGCGGTGGCGATGCTCGCGCGCGGGGTGTGCTCCACCCTGGCGGGACGGTCGCAGGCCAGGTTGGAGCCGCAGGTCGTGTTCGCCGCCGAGCGCGACTTCAACCGGCTCACCACCGGCGTCGTGCGCGGCGCGTTCGACTCCACCGCCTTCAACAACCAGGTGTTCCGCGGCTACGCGCGCGGAACCGAGGAGGCGGGCACACTGGTGCGCCACACGATCGACGTGCTGTCCGGTCTGGTCGGCGTCGCGGCCGCGGCCGGTGTGCTCGGGGCCCTGCACCCGGCGCTGGTGCCGTTGCTGCTGCTCGCGTTGGTGCCGCAGTGGTGGGGGTCGGCGGCCGCCGCGCGGCTGCGCTACCGGGCGATGCTCGCCCTGACCGAGGCGCGCCGCCGCAAGTGGCTGCTCCAGCGGATCATGCTGGACCAGCACAACGCCAGCGAGATCCGCTCGTACGACATGGAGGACGTGCTGTGCGCCCAGTACGAACGGCTGGGGGAGCGCGAGGTGGCCGTGCACATGGGCCTGGCCACCCGCACGTCGCTGATCAGGTTGGGCGGCGACACCCTGAGCGGCCTGGTGACGCTGTCGGCGTTCGTCGCGCTCGGGTGGCTGCTGGTCCAGGGCACGGTGCCGATCGCCGCCGGCGGCGCGGCGGTGGTGGCGATCCGCGTCGCCCAGGGGGCGCTCAGCAACGCGCTGGACGGCGTGAGCAGGGTGTACGAGTCGGGGCTGTACTTCGCTGACTTCCTGGACCTGGCCGAGACCGCGGTGGCCCTGACGCCCTCGCCCGCGCTACCGGAGGCCCCGGCCGGGTTCGGGCGGATCAGGGTCGAGGGCGTGACGTTCGCCTACCCCGGCGACGACGAGGAGGCGCCCGCGCCCGCGCTGACCGACGTCGACCTGACGCTGCCGCGCGGAGTGACCGTGGCGCTGGTGGGGGAGAACGGGTCGGGCAAGTCGACCCTGGCCAAGCTGTTGGCGGGCCTGTACACGCCGGACCGGGGCCGGGTGTGCTGGGACGGGGTCGACCTGGCGCGGGTCGACGCGCACAGCCTGCGCCGGCGCATCGCGGTCATGGCCCAGGACCACACGCACTGGCCGATGACGGCGCGCGCGAACGTCGTCATGGGCGGTCCGATGGACCGTGCCCGACTGGACCGCGCCGCCGAAGCCAGCCACGCGGACGCCGTCGTCGAGGGGTTGCCGCACGGGTGGGAGACGATGCTGGACACGTCGTTCGCCCAGGGGGTGGAGCCGTCCGGGGGACAGTGGCAGCGGATCGCGGCGGCGCGGGCGTTCTACCGGGCCGACGCGAACGGCGTCCCGCTGCTGATCGTGGACGAGCCGACCTCGGCCCTGGACGCGCGGGCCGAGCACCGGTTCTTCCGGTCGGTGCACGAGCACGCCGGGCGGACGGGGGCGACGGTCGTGCTCATCACTCACCGGTTGGCGTCGGTGCGTCCGGCCGACGTGATCATCGTGCTGGAGGGCGGCCGGGTCCTGGCGCAGGGCACCCACGAGGAGCTCATGGACGCGTGCGACCACTACCGGGAGCTGTGGCGGATGCAGGCCAGCGCCTACCAGGAGGGATGAGCTGAGTAGGCGTACTCAGGCGCCGCCGCGGCGACCGCGCCACGATGGACCCATGAGCACCCCCAGCACACGCCCCCGGTCCACGTCCCAGTTCTACCTCCAGTCGGTCATCGCCTTCGCGGTGTCCTCCGTCGGAGCGGGCGTCGGCATCGTCTACCTGCCCGTCGACCTGTGGATGCGCGCCTTCCTCGGCATGAGCGTGCTGTTCGTGATCACGTCGACCTTCACCCTGGCCAAGTGCGTGCGCGACCGCCAGGAGGACGCGATCGCGGAGGAGTTGGCCCAGCACTACCAGCAGGCGCCGGTCTGGAGCGGGCAGCCGCAATAGCCGGTGCGGCGTCGCCGGGGAGTCCCGGCGACGCCGCACCCGGGCGCGCCGGTGGCTCAGGCGTTGGGCGGAAGAGCGGTTCCAGCGCCACGCTGGCGCGCCTTGAGCAGGTCGTGGCGCTCGTTCGGCAGCGTCGGCTCGCCGGCGCCCTGGATCTCGAACCCGGCGTCCTCGATCATCTCCCGGTCGGCCCTGCCGGCCTGGCCCTCGCTGGTGAGGTAGTCGCCCAGGAAGATCGAGTTGGCGATGTGCAGCGCCAGAGGCTGGAGGCTGCGCAGGTGGATCTCGCGTCCTCCGGCCAGGCGCACCTCGACGTCGGGGAAGACGAAGCGCGCGGCGGCCACGATGCGCAGGCAGCGCTGGGGGGTGAGCTCCCAGGTGCCCTCCAGCGGGGTGCCCTCGAAGGGCATGAGGAAGTTGACCGGCACCGAGTCCGGCTCCAGGTCGCGCAGGGCCAGGAGGGCGTCGATGAGGTCGTCGTCGCTCTCCTTCATCCCCGCGATCAGGCCCGAGCAGGGGGACAGCCCCGCGTGCTTGGCCTGTTCGACGGTCTCCACCCGGTCGGAGAACTCGTGGGTGGTGCAGATGTCGGCGTAGCGTTCCTCGGAGGTGTTGAGGTTGTGGTTGTAGGCGTCCGCGCCCGCGTCGCGCAGGCGGTCGGCCTGGCCTTCGGAGAGCAGCCCCAGGCAGGCGCACACCTCGACGCCGGGGAACTCGGACTTGATGTCGGAGATGGTGGGGGCCAGGCGGTCGACGTCGCGGTCGGTGGGACCGCGCCCGCTGGCGACGAGGCACACCCGGGTGGCACCGGCCTGGACACCGGCGGAGACCGCCTCACGGGTCTGGTCGGGCTTGAGCCAGGTGTACTTGAGGGTGCCCGCGTCGGAGCCGAGCCGCTGGGAACAGTAGAAGCAGTCCTCCGGGCACAGTCCACTCTTCATGTTCACGAGGTAGTTGAGCTTGACCCGGCGGCCGAAGTACCGCAGGCGGACCCGGAAGGCGGCGGCGACGAGGTCCATCAGGTCGTCGTCGGAGCCGCTCAGGACCTGGCGGAGCTCGTCGCGGGTGGGCGTCTCACGTCGGAGGGCCTTGTCGGCCAGAGAGTGGAAAGTCGTCACGGTGACGATCCTGGAGTGTGGTCCGGACGGAGCGCATCCGCCGAACCCGCCAAAATCACGGCCCAAGTCTTGTGCTCACCGGCTGTTTCCCTGGCCAGGCGGTTGCGCGGTCACCGCGGAGAGCCGCTCCTCGTCGTTCAGGCGCCGCGGCCCCGGGCGCGTCGGTCCGGGGCCGCGACCCGCTACGGGATGTCCTCCACCAGCAGCGTGGTGAAGTCCTCCCGGGTGGGGTTGCCGACGCCGACCAGGCGCCCGGCCTGACGGGTGATCATCCGTTCCAGGACCTGGCGCGCGTAGCGGGCGTTGCCGAAGTTGGCGTCGCGCTCCACCCCGGAGAAGTGCTCCCCGAGCGCGGCCAGCGTGTCGGGGGAGCACGTGTAGCCGGACCCGGACGCCATCCGCTCCACGATCGTGACCAGCTCGCCGTCGCTGTAGGAGGGGAACTCGACCCGGTGGTTGAACCGGGAGGCCAACCCGGGGTTGGAGTCCAGGAACCGCTGCATCTCGCGGGTGTATCCGGCGACGATGACGACCACCTCGTCGCGGTGGTCCTCCATCAGCTTGACCAGCGTGTCGATCGCCTCCTGGCCGAAGTCCGACCCGCTGTTGCCCCGGGGCGCCAGGGTGTAGGCCTCGTCGACGAACAGGACGCCGCCCCTGGCCCGCTCGAACACCTCGGCGGTCATCTGCGCGGTGTGCCCGACGTAGCGCCCGACGAGGTCGGAGCGGGCCGTCTCCACGACCTGTCCGCCGGGAAGGACGCCCAGCGTCTTCAGGAGCCGCCCGTACAGCCGCGCGACCGTCGTCTTACCGGTACCGGGAGGACCGGCGAACACGAGGTGGTGGCTCATGGCCGCCACCGGCAGCCCCAGGGACCTGCGCTGCTCGGACATCACCAGGAGGTTGGCCAGGTCGTTGACGGTGGTCTTGACGTCGCTGAGGCCGATCATCGCGTCCAGTTCCTCGCGCAGGGCCGCCACCTCGTCGACCGAGGTCGCGGGCTCGGCCGCGGCCTCGATCTCCGGGCCGAGGTCGGCGGGCATGAGGCGGGCCATCTCCGAGGGGTCGTCCGGGGCGTCGCCGCCCAGCCGGTAGGCCTGCCGGTCGATCATCGTCTCGAAGACCTTGCGCGCCTCGCGGCCGTTGCCGAACGCCGGGCCCTTGGGGACCTGCTCGAAGTGGGCGCTCAGCACCTCGACCGTGCTCTCGTCCATCACGTAGCCGTGCGCGTCGCACAGGAGGCGGACGATCTGCACGAGTTCGTCGACCGCGTAGTTCTCGAACTCGATCGTCTTGCTGAACCGCGAGGCCAGACCGGGGTTGGCCGTCAGGAAGCGGTCCATGTCCTCGGTGTATCCGGCGACGATGACGACCACCTCGTCGCGGTGGTCCTCCATCAGCTTGACCAGCGTGTCGATCGCCTCCCGCCCGAAGTCGGGGCCGCCGCCACCGCCCTCGGAGCCGGCGGAGAGCGTGTAGGCCTCGTCGACGAACAGGACGCCGCCCTTGGCCCGCTCGAACACCTCGGTGGTCTTGATCGCCGTGCCGCCGACGTACTGCGACACCAGGTCGGCACGCGCCACTTCGACGACGTGCCCGTAACGCAGGACGTCCAGCTCCGCCAGGATCCGGCCGTACAGCCGGGCCACGGTGGTCTTGCCGGTACCGGGGGCTCCGCCGAAGACGAGGTGGCGGCTCATCGGCGGTGTCGGCAGCCCCATCTCCGCGCGCCGCTTGGCCATCTGGTTGCGCTTGACGAGCGTCTTGACCTCGTGCTTGACGTTGCCCAACCCGACCAGGGCGTCGAGCTCGGCGAGCGGCCCCTGGGACTCCTCGGCCTCCTCCGCGCCGGTGTCGGCGGGGGCGGCCACCGACGCGGGCAGCGGGGTCCCGGCCTCCTCGCCGTAGGTGTCGGGTGCGCCGTTGCCGTGGCTGAGCAGCTCCTCGGCCCGGACGCGTTCGCTCCGCACGGTCTGGCGCAGGCCCGCCCGTACGTTGTCCCGCACCGAGCAGTCCTCCACGACGACGTCCTCGCGCGAGTGGATGAGGATGCCGTCGCCGGCGTTGCCGAAGATCTCGCACCGCCGCAGCGAGGCGGTTCCGCCCGCGGCCACCAGCACGCCGTTGCGCTTGCCGTGGTAGACGCGCGAGCGCAGCACGCTCGCCTCGCCCTCGTTCTGGACCGAGAGTCCGTCGCCCGTGCACGAGGAGATGTCGCAGTCGCGCAGGTCCGCCTTGGCTCCGGCGCCGACCGTGACGCCGGTGTCGCGGCTCTCGCTGATCTGGAGTCCGGTGAGCAGCGGACGGGACTCGCCGGTGACGGAGACGGCGGCCTTGCCGGTCCGTTCCAGGGTCACGTCCTCCAGGCGGCCGTGGCCGTTGCCCAGGAACTCCACTCCCTGCCCCCGGGTGTCGGTGACGGCCACACCGCGCAGGAAGGGGGCGCAGTCCTCGATGACCACGCCGGGTCCCTGGCTGCCGGTGATCAGACCGCGGTCGAACTCGACGGTGCTCCCGCCGCGCAGCCGGGTGCCGGTGCCGCCGCGCACGGTGAGCCCGATGAAGGCGGTCGCGGCGCCGTCCTCGGCGCACACGCCGTCGCCCCTGGTCTCGGCCACCTCGCACTCGGTGAACTGCCCCCGGGCACGTCCGGACAGGTGGATGCCCGCCTCCTCGGAGCGCGCCACGGTCAGGCGGGAGACCTGGGGGTCGGAACCGCTGTGCACCGCGATGCCCCGCTTGCCCACGTCCTCGACGACGCAGTCCTCGATCAGCGGGCGCGCGCGGCTGGAGACGGTCACGCCGTCACCCGCGACGTGGTGCACGCGGGTGCCGCGCAGGGTGGTGGCGGCGTCCTCCTCCAGGGCGATCGCGGGCTTCTTGACGTCCGTGATGACGCAGTCCTGGATGACTCCGCCGGCCTGGCCGCTGGCGAAGACCCCGTTGCCGCCCGCCCCGCGCAGGGTGCACGAGTGAACGGTGGGGCGTCCGGTCTCACCGATGACCAGGGCGCTGGTGTCGACGTCCTCGATGACGCAGTCCTCGATGACGGTCGACTCCGGCGAGGTGACCACGACGCCCGCCCCGGCGGAGCAGGTCACCCGGCTCTCGCGCATGGCGAGGGCGCCGTTGCCGCGCACCGACACCGCCGTCCAGGCGGCGCCGTCGACCTCGCAGTCGGCCATCTCCAGCTGCCCGGCGGGGATGTCCACCGCGGGTCTGTCCTTGTCGCGGCCGCGCAGGATGAGGCCGGAGAGCTTGACCGCCTCGGCCCCGGACACCACCGCGCTCTGGGAGTCCGAGCTGATCTCCACGCTGCCGCGCCCGTCGCGGGCCACCAGTGTGACCACCTTGAGCAGGACGAGGTTCTCCGCGTAGCGCCCGGGGGCGATGGTGATGAGCGCTCCGCTCCTGGCCGCCTTGACCGCGTCGGTGATCGTCCGGTGCTGGTCGGTTCCGTCCGGTGCGACGCTGAGGAGTTGCCTGGCCATCGGTGCTTCTTCCATTTCTCGTGTACCGACCTCCAGGCGGTGGCCCGGCGGTGCGGGTGGGGCGGCCGGGGAGTCCGCCCCACCCGGTGGCGGCGTGGGTCAGGAGCAGGTCGCGCGCACGGCCGACGCGGCGACGTGCGAGCTGGCGTGCTCCTGGTCGGCGAGCGGATTCTCGCCGACGTTGGTCAGTTGGACGGTGAACTCCTCCGTCGGCGAGGTGAATCCGGTGACCTGGACCCAGGCCCCGCGCACGTTCGCCTGGGTGATCCCGAAGACGGCGATCGCGTCGCCCTCGGGCCGGGGACCGGAGAAGATCTGGTAGGTCGCCTCGGTCTCCGCGACCCACCGCGGGCTCTCGTCGTCGGGGACGAAGAGGTAGATCTCGCAGGTCGCGTTCGGGTGGCCGGGGGAGAACGCCCAGAACGCGTACTGTCCGTCACCGTAGTCCGCGTTCCCCGAGACGGGGATGGCCTCGTACCCGCCGTCGCAGCCCTCCTGGCCGTAGCCGCCGGGTCGGGTGGCCCAGCTGGACGTTCCCTCGGCGCTGTCCCATCGGCCCACTCGGTCGTAGACGGCGCCGGGGGAGGCCAGGCAGCCGGGGCCGGTGATGGCGGTGAACGGTTCCGGGGGCGCGGCGCCGTTGCTCTGGACGGAGTCCTCCAGGATCGAGCCGCCGCCCTGGTCCGACTCGGGTGCGGTGGTGTCGCCCTCGGCGGTCGCGCCGTCCTCGTCCGCGAGGGTGTTCGCGGCGCCCTCGGTCGCGGGCTCCGACGCGTCGGAGGCGCTCCCGCCCCCTTGCGCGGTCGACCCGGCGCCGGTGTCGGCGGGGGTCCCCTCCGGGGTGTCGGCCGCGGCCGGGGTGTCCTGGGTGTCCGTGCCGCCGTCCGCCTCCTCGTTCCCCGTCGTGTCCTGATCCGACGCCGTACCGGTCCCCGGCTCCTCCGCGGCCTCGCCTGACCGCTCCGGCGCCGTGTCCGACCGCTGGGACGCGACGTCGCCCGCGGAGCCGGCCGGGGTGTCGGCCGCCACGTCGTTCCGTTCACTGCCGCCCGTCTCGGGGAAGGCCGGTGTGCCGGATTCCTGGGGGAGCGCCTCGGGGATGTATCCGGGGTCCTCCCCGCCCGATTCGCTGCCGGTGCCGCCCCCGGTCTCCTGGCCGGGGTCGGATCCGTCCGTGGTCTCGCCCGAGGTGCCCGCGGCCGAGCCGTCGCCGCCGGAGGCCCTCGTGGCGGTGTCGGCCGCCTCGGCGGCCGTGCCCTGGGCCGCGCCGTCGCCGAGGGAGCCCCCGGACGAGAGGGGGATCGACGTCAGCCAGGTTCCGTTCTGCACACCGGTCGAGAAGGCGAACGGAGCGACGACGAGCAGCAGCCCGGCGATGGCGGCCCCGGCCAGGACCGGCTTGCTGGGGCGGTCCAGCGCGGACTCCGCCAGGGCCTGGTCCTCACCCGTGTTCGGGGTGACGGTGCTGTGGAGTTCGGCCCGCCCGGGTGGGGACGTCGCCTCGGCCGCGGGCGCGGCGTCCGGGGTCCGCGCGGTCGCGGGCGCACCGGTCACCCGGCGGGGAGCGGGCGAGGCGGGCGGAGCCTCCGGGACGGCCGCTCCGGCCAGTCCGGCCTGGATGTCCGCGGCCGACACCTGGTCGCCCGGGGTCTGGCCGCGCCGCTCGGGGGTGTCGGTCATCGGTGGTCCTTTCCGGGGAACCGCGCGGAGGCGGTCGGGCGCCGCGGGGTCACCGGCGTCCGCCGGAGTCGGTGTCCGTGCCGGGCACGGCCGCGATCTCCTCGTTCGCGGACTCGGTCCCGCCCAGGTTCCTCGCGGTCTTGAGCAGGTTGTCCGCGGTGTCCGCCGTCGCCTTGACCAGCGCCTTCGTGTAGATGTCGAAGTTCTCCTCCAGCTGGGTGAAGACCTTGTCGTAGTCCTTGGCGAAGTCGTCCCCTTCGAGGGTCTTGTCGCCCCAGGGGGTGCCCAGGGGCACGCGTACCTGCTCGTAGTTGGACATGGTCTCCTGGGTGAACTCGGCGGCCGAGTAGATGTAGGAGCCGTCTCTGGCGAGGTCCTCGGGGGACCCGGAGAAGCGGTCGTTGCCGTTGGACACGGTGGTGACGCCTTTCGGTCGGGGAGAGGGGCGGCGGTGCGCGCCCCGTCGGCTACTGCGGCGGCAGGGGGATGCCCATCCGCTCGAACATGGCGCGGGTGTCCAGCTCGCCGTTCATCGCCTCGTTGACGTCCAGGCCCTCGGGCACGAGCGGCGCGTAGAGCTCGGAGACGCGGTCGGCCATCTTCTTCCGGGCCTGGGTGATGACGTCCATGACGGCGGAGGCCAGTTCGGCGGGGGCCATGTCGCGGTAGTTCTGGTTGTGGAACTTCAGCTCAACCAGTTCCCCCCTCGCGTTCACCTTGGCCCCCACGAGCCTGCTCTTTGCCACGACCTCCTCGGTTGCCGATGCCAGGCTTTCGCTTGCGCGATCGACCTTCGCCAGCGTCTCGTGAAGACGTGCCAACTCCTGTTCCATCTGCTCCGGATTCCACGAAGTCATGGCGTGCCGCTCCCTTCTTCGGGCCGCCCGGTCCGGGCCGTCCCAGTACTGTCTGCCTTGCGTCGGAGGCCGTCCCCCAGACGCGTTCGTCCTCGGACAACCAGGTCGAGCGCTGCCGTTCCCGCTCTCCCTGACCGCCCGCGCCTCCCATGCCGCCCATCATCGGCGGCATCATGGGCGGCGTTCCCTGTTGGGCGGCCGTGCCGCCCGGGCCCTGGCTCGTGGGGCCGCCGGCGCCCGGCGACGCGACGGAGCCGTCGCCCGTCATCTGGCCCCCCTGGAACTGGGAGGACCGGTTGACGGACCGGTCGTCGTCGGTGAGGCCGCCCGGACCGTCCGACTCGGTCGGGCCGCCGTAGTTCAGTCCGACCGGATCCGGGGTGGACAGCGGCGGGATCTCGTAGTCGCCAGGCCCCCGGCCTCCGGTGAATCCGCTGGTGATCGGCTCGCCGGTCTCGGGGTCGATCGGGTAGGACAGGCCCAGGTCGTCGACGTCGTAGGGCTGTCCGGTGACCGGGTTGATGGGCAGGGACGGCCCGTCACCGGGGTCGTAGTCGGTCGGCAGCCCCGGGTCGAACGCCCCCGGACCGCCGTCGCCCGACAGGTCCGGGTACTCGACCGGGCTGATCGGCTCCCCGGTGAGGGGGTCGATGGGCAGTACCTGACCGGTCTCGGGATCGTAGTTGATCGGCAGACCGGTGTCCGGGTCATAGGGCACGCCGGTGTCCGGATCGAGCGGAAAGAGTTCGCCGGTCTCGGGGTCGATCGGCAGACCCGTGTCCGGGTCGAACTCCAGCTGGGTGCCCTGCTCTCCAGGGAGGACGGGCTCGCCCGTGACCGGGTCGATCGGCAGCACCCGACCGGTCTCGGGATCGTAGGAGATCGGCAAACCGGTGTCCGGGTTGAACGGCAGGCCCGTCTCCGGGTCGACCGGGAACGGCTCGCCGGTCTGGGGGTTGAGGGGCAGTCCGGTGTCCGGGTCGAACTCCAGCTCAGTGGTGGGGAAGCCGGTGTTCAGCGGCGGGTCCTGGCGCGAGCGGTCGTTGCCGGTGGAACCGGCGCCCGGCCCGTTCAGGAAGGGCGGCGGGGGCACCAGGCCGCCCGTCGTGCCGTCGCCGCCGGGGAAGTTGGCGTTCAACGGCGGATCGATCGTCGATCCGCCGCCGGAACCGAACGGGTCGGTCAGGCCGTCGCCGCCGGGGAAGTTGGCGTTCAACGGCGGGCCGATCGTCGATCCGCCGCCGGAACCGAACGGGTCGGTCAGGCCGTCGCCGCCGGGGAAGTTGGCGTTCAACGGCGGGCCGATCGTCGATCCGCCGCCGGAACCGAACGGGTTGTCCAAGCCGTCGCCGCCGGGGAAGTTGGCGTTCAACGGCGGGCCGATCGTCGATCCGTCGCCGTTGCCGCCGGGGCCGCCGAACAGGTCGTTCAGGTCGTCGCCGAACGGGTTGTCCAGGCCGTCGCCGCCCGGGAAGTTCTCGTCCAGCGGAGGCGGGGGACCCTCGCCTCCGGAACCGCCCTCGTTGTCGTACAGGTCCTTAAGCCAGTCGGGGACGTCGTTGGGGTCGCCGCCCGGGCCGTCCTCACCGTCCCCGTACAGGTCCTCCAACCAGTCGGGAACGCCGTCGTCGTCCGAGTCCGAGTTCTGGTCTCCGTCGCCTCCGGAACCGCCCGGATCGTTGTAGCCGGGAGGGAGTCCGCCCACGGGATCCCGGATGGGCAGGAGCCGCGTGGCGATGGTCTCGTAGTGGCTGCTCATCGTGTTGTAGAGATCGTTGGCGGCCTCGAAGACCGGCTTGTACGCCTCCTTCCACCGCATCTTCAGCTCGTTGTTGATGTTGGAGTCGGTGACGGAGTCGCCGACGATCCCGCGCACCGGCGGATCGGTGTGATAGAGGATGGTGAACTGCTCGCGTTCGCTGTGGAACTCCTCAGATCCGGCGGCCGTGCCGAAGTACCAGTTGTCGATCGTCCCCTTGATCGTGCCGTTGGGGCTCTGTACAGCGGTCTGGACCGCCCCGAGCAGGGCGCCAGCCTTGGGGATGATCGCGCTGCGAAGGTCGTTGACCCCGTTGTGGAACCGGTCCAGTTGGACGTTCAGGTCCCCCAGACGCTTGGCCAGGTCGTAGATCCTCGCCGCGAACGCGGCGGCGGCACTGCCCCGCATGGCGCCGTCGGGTACGTCGATCCCCTGGTACGCCTTGATCAGTCCGGCGTCCTCGCCGCCGACGTAGTCCTGGAGGAAGTCGTCCAGGGAGGCGACGCGCGTCGAGATGTCCCAGATGGTGGTCTGGTTGTACGACGTCGAGGCTTCCGAACCATGGGCCAGGGCCGCCACCTGGGCCAGGTCCACGAGCCCCTTGAGGAACTTGGCCTCCGCGGAGTCGTCCCCGGTCCAGAGCTGGTCCTGCATCTTGTAGCCCGCGTAGTCCCACCCTCCGTAGTAGTAGTAGGAGGCGGAGGCTGTGGTGCCGCCGCCGTCGTAGTAGCGCCACCACCGGTCGACGTTCTTGAAGTCGAACCCCTTGATGAAGTGGTCGTCCTCCCAGAAGTGGTACCGGCCGAGGTCGAGCCAGAGCGGGTCGAGGACGCTGCTCACCGGGGGCATCTGAGGATGCGACCCCTCGGAGTCCTCGCTGTCGGCGAAGATGTTCATGATCTCGTGCAGTTCCGGCATCCGCTCCTCACTCCTCCTCGGTCGAACGGCCTGTCACGCTGGTTCCGGTGTCCCGTTCGGGCTACTCGTCGTCGCTGTCGCCGCCCTCATCGCCGCCATTGCCCCCGGGGTACGGGTAGCCGCCGCTCCCGCTGCCCGAGGAGCCGACCGAGGTGGGGCCGAGGATTTCCACGACTTGTTGGGCGGTGAGTTCCTGTTCCTCCTCCAGGTCGAGGAACACGGCCGCGTTGTTCGCCAGCCGGTCGGAGATCACGATGAACTCGGATTCCAGATTGGCCACGATCTCGTGGATCTTCGCCACGGACGTGTCGATCTCCGTGGCGAGCGAGTTGGCGATCGGCAGGAAACTGCCGTTCCCGATCAGGATGAAGTGACCTTCCTGTGGCGGCCCCCCGGCGTATTCGGAGAAGCGGGTGACCTCCTCGCTGCACCGCTCGCGGAGGGGAATCAGGAAGTTCTGGTGGAACTGGTTGATCCGTTCGAAGTCGATGGCGGTGCCTTCGCCCGCGCCGTCGCCCTTCTCCTCACTGTTGGGGACGCCGTCCCCGTCGGTGTCCTCGTCGTGGATGTCGGCGATGCCGTCGCCGTCGTCGTCTTCGTCCTCGCTGTTGGGGATGCCGTCGCCGTCGGTGTCGTGGTCCTCGTCCTCGCTGTCGGGGACGCCATCGCCGTCGTCGTCCTTGTCCTTGCTGTCAGGAACGCCGTCACCGTCGCTGTCGGCGTCCTCGTCGTTGTCTCCTTCCTCACCGTCCTCGCCCTCGGTTTCTTCGTCGCCGTCCCCGGCTCCTTCCTCGCTCTCCTCGTCCTCGTCTTCCTCATCGTCCTCGTCCGGTTCCACACCGACCGGCTGGTCGGGGTCCAGGGCCCTCATCCACTGCCCGTCGCCCGACTCGGTTCCCTCACCGCCAGTCCCGTCGCCGCTGGACTCCTCGTCGTCGCCGTACCCGTCGAGACCTGGTTGGTAGGGAGCGAGCGCCTCCATCTCCCGCTCACCACTGGTCTCCGGGTCGCCAGTGCCCTCACCACCGGAACCTCCGCTGCCCGAGCCGTCGCCGCCGGTCTCCTCGTCCCCGGGGTGTTCGCTGCGGTAGAACTCCTCGGAGCCCTCCTCCGGGTCGCCGCTCCCCTCCCCGGTGGACTCGGTCCCCTCGTCTCCGGGACGCCCGCTGCCGGAGTGGTCCTGCGGTCCCTCCTCCGAGCCGCCTTCGTGCTCGCCTCCGGTGTACTCGCCGCGGGGGTGACCGCCGCCGCCCGGGTACCCGCCCTCGGTGTGTTCGCCGCGGGGGTGACCGCCGCCGCCCGGGTACCCGCCCTCGGTGTGCTCACCGCGCTGGTACTCGTCGTCGGCTTCCTCGCCTCCGGTGCCCTCGCTGGCGGAACCCCCGTCTCCGGAGCCGTCGCCGCCGGACTCCTCACCGGCGGGGCCGTCGCCCCCGGAGTGCTCACCGCCCGCTTCCTCGCCCTCGGAGTCCCCGTCGCCGGTGACGTCGCCGCCACCGTCGCCCGAGGCGTCCTCCTCCGGCTCCTCGATCGTGATGACGCCGGTCTCGGGGTCGGTCGTGACCTCCCCGTCTCCGGGATCGACGGTGATCGTGTCGGTCTCCGGATCCACCTCGATCCGCAGGTCGCCGACCTCGATGGTGATGACGCCGGTGTCCGGGTCGACCGAGATCTCGGCCTCCTCACCCGTACCCTCGCCGCCGTCGCCCTCGTTCCCCTCCGTGGACTCCTCGTCGGTCGACTCCGTCCGCGACCCTCCGGTGTCGATGGTGATGAGCCCGGTCTCGGGATCGATCGTGATCTCGGGGGACCCGTCGCCGTCCTCGCCCTGATCGCTGTCCGAGGACTCCGTGGACGGGTCGCTGATCAGGTCGGCCTCGTGGATCTCGGGCTCGGTGCCCGGCTCCGCGGGCTCCACGGGTCGCATCCTCGGTTCGGGGAGGGCGGGCTCGCCCTCCCGCGCGGGGACGGCGATCCGCTCGAGCGGTTCCGCCGGGGTCAGGGCGTCGGCCTCGTAGACGACCTGACCGTCGAGTTCGTCCGCCCGCCGCACCGGCTCCTCGCCGACCAGCACCGAGGAGACATCCCCCTCCTCGGGGGCGCTGACGGACACGGTCTCCACCGCCTCCACCGCGACGGCCGGTTCCACGACCACGGTCTCGGTCGCCCGCACGGGCTCGAGCACGACCCCCTCGGCCGTTCCGGCGGCGTCCTCGACGGTCGGTGTGCCCAGGATGATCCGGCCGGTCCGCTCGTCGACGGTGACATCGGTCCCGGCCGGGTCGATGACCACGTCCCCCGACGCCGGGTCGACGGTGACCGAGTGGGAACCGTGCAGGATCGAGATCAGGCCCGTCGCGGGATCGATGGTGATCGGCCCGGTGGCGGCGGCCACCCGCGCCTGCGCGGCCCCGGACTGTGTCGCCTGGTCGGCGAAGAGGACGGCCTCATGGATCTCGCCCTCGGCGTCGCCCTCGGTCGCCGTGGACGGAAGGGGGCCCAGCAGAGCGGAGGTGAAGTCGAGGGGTTCGTTCTGCTCGGTCACGGAAGCTCCTCAGACGCGAACTGGTCGGGGGGTCGGGTCCGGCACCGCCGGGCGGGGCGGTTCGGGGGTGGTCGGGGTGGGGAACCCGGGCGAGCGGTACGAGGGGAGTGGCCGCCCGCCCGGGGGTGCGTGCCGGGAGTGCTGTGGCGGGTGCGCTACATGAGCGACGCCCACTCGACCGCCTCGCGGCTGTCGGTCCCGGAGTAGTTGTTGCGGATCTGGTTCAGTGCCATCTCGGCCCGGCCCAGCAGGGTCCGCATGTCGGCGACGTTCAGCCGCCACTGCTTGACCTTGGCGTCGTAGGCCTCGGCGGTGGCGCCTTCGAGGTCCGCCCTGACGGTCTGCATCTGCATGTCCAGGGTCTCGATCGCGTTGGCGACCGTGTCGGTCTGGACCCGGAGCTGCTGCGTCGCCTCGTCGACGTAGGCGTAACTGACGTCGAAACCGTCCATGTGCGTGTGGCCTTTCTTCCGTGGGGGGCGAGGGTCAGCCGGCCTGGTTCGGGTTGAGGTCGCTCATCCAGCGGGAACCCTCGACGAGGTTCGAGTCCTCGGCGTTGTGCATGGCATTGACGGTGCCGCCGAAGGTGCCGATCATCTGGTTCATGTCGTTGGTGATGAGCCGCAGCTCCTCCAACCAGCCGACCAGCGCCTCGCTGTACTTGTTGGCGGCGGCGCCGTGCCAGGACGCACGCAGCGTGTCTCGCGTGCCGTCCACGTTGGTGTAGACGGTGTTGCAGGTCGTGTGGGCCTCCGTCATCGCCTCCTGGGCGATTCCGTTGGCCTGCTCTGTACTCCGTGTCCTACCTTCGGACATGCGGTCTTCTCCTTCCTCGCTGGATCACAGGTCCGGCGCGGAGCCGGATCCTCGGTCTGGGCGGTGGTCATGGGCACCCCGGGTTCTCGGCGCGCTCGGACGGCCCCAGGGGCAGGGCGGCGACGTCGGGGTGGAGCAGCGGCCCGGTGGGCAGCAGCCTGAGCAGCGACGTGGGCACCTCGGTCGCCGATCCGGTGCCCACACCGAGGCTGGCCAGGACGTCGTCGTCCGGCACGGGGAACTTGGCCCCCGCGTCGGAGACGACGTAGTGGGTGGAACTGCCCGTGTCGCCGCCGACGGGCCGGGCCCGCGCCACGGCCCCGCCTCCGGACGGAATGCCGATCAGGTCGGGGGTCGGGCATCCGGGGGCGATCGCGGGGACCTCCTGGACCGGGAGGGCGCTGACGGAACCGGACTCGTCCAGGGTCGCCGACAGCGATCCGCCGTCGCCGAGCCGCAGGCAGGGCAGGCGGCCGTCGACGGACCGGAGCTCGGGCGGCGTCGCGGGCAGTCGTGTGTCCTCGCTGGTCGCGTCCTCGCCGCCCGCCGCCAGGTTGGCGTGCGCCTCGGCCGCCGCGAGCGTGACCGTCTCGGGGGCGGCGCCCGGGTAGGCGGCCGCCCCGTTCTCCGGATCGGCGAGGAGGAGCAGCGCCTCGGTAAGGGTCAGGGGCGCGAGCCCCTCACCGGTCAACAGGTAGTTCTGGTCCGGCTGGTCGGGGGTGGACACGGCGAACACCTGGCCCACCCGGCGCTGGGCTCCCGCGAGGGCGGGACCCGGCGTTCCGGCTCCCGGCACGACCGGCGCGGTGAGGTCGGGGCCCGTGGGCACGGTGTCCAGGAACGCCGCCGTCACGGGGTAGGCGGGGCTCGTCCCGTAGCCGAGGGCCTGGACGGCGCCGCCCTCCTCGTCCAGCCGCAGCCGGGTGCCGCGCCAGAGCAGATGGCGGCCGCCGTCGGGCCCCGACAGAAGGACCGCCTCCCCGTCGCCCGGGGGTGTGGGATCCGGCGCCGCGCCGATCGTCAGCGCCGTGCGCGCGCGCCCGTCGTCCTCGGGCAGTGCGCACACCCTCCAGACGGCCGATGCGAGCGCCTCCTCGCCGGGCAGGGAGTCGGGGGCGCCGGGGATTCCGACCGGGCCGCCCACCGGTACGCCCTCGAGGGAGCCCGCGTTCACCAGGGAGGCGTTCGCCTGTTGGCCCTGGATCAGGCGGGCGGACGCGTAGTTGGCGACCGGTCGCAGCGTGCCGTCCGAGTAGACGTAGGCGGCGCCGCTGTCGCGTTCGATGACGAGCGTGCCCTCCTGGCGCCAGGTGGTGGCCCCGCCGGGGAAGATCAGCCCGAAGACGAGGAACCCGACGCACAGCAGCGCGGCGATGGCCAGGCCGATGAAGGTGCTGGTGCGGGTGCGGCGCATGGGCGCGTCGACCGCGTCGGGGTCGGCCTCCAGCATCGCCGTTCCCAGGCGCCCCACGGTGAAGTTGTGCGCCATGACACGGTCGCGACGTGACTGCATCTCACCCGCCGATCCCGCGCAGGGCGGCGAAGACGTCGAAGCCCGCCAGGACGAGGGAGAAGATCGCCACGCACAGCAGGGACTGGACGATCTCGGCCGCGCGGCCCCAGTGCGGCAGCTGGCGGCGTCCGGGCACGGTCCACGACACGATGGCCAGGACCGTGGTGACGGCGAACAGCGTGATCAGGGCCAACGAGCGGGGGAAGGGATCGGCCGTCCACGCGAACAGGACCGTCAACGCGGTCAACCCGATCCAGGGCGGAGCCACCAGGAAGGCGCGCTGCCAGGCGCTCGCGACGCCGCGGGTCTGCAGCAGCAGCACCAGGGCCACGATGACGCACAGCGTCACCGGCACCCAGCCCGGCGACGCCGCCAGGACGACCAGGCACACGGTGAGCACCGCGCCGGTCGCGGCGTACAGGCCGGTCTGGAACCGGTCGGCCAGGTGGGTGCGGTCGAGGACGGCCCGTGCGGGGTAGGGGTCGATGCCCTCCTGGAGCTGGTCGGGGTTGGAGGGCAGCGGGGGCAGACGCAGCCCGGAGAGCCGGAAGGCCAGCTGCGGCGCGAAGGTTCCGACCAGGAGGGCGATCAGGGCGACCATTCCGGCGACGGCCGGGACCGAGGCGCCGGGCACGAACATCAGTGCGATGCCCCCCAGGACGGTCAGGACCTCGACGGCGAACAGTCCCGTGAAGAAGGGTACGGATCCCGCCACGGCCGCAAGGCCGAGCACCGTCGCCCCGGCGGCGGTCATGGACCCGCTGAGGATCCGCGCGCCGAGCAGGCTCAACCCGGGTTCGCCGACGGGAACGGCGGCGCCGGCCAGGGCCATGGACAGGGCGGCCAGGGCGGCGAGCGCGGTGGCGGCGGGCAGGTCGCCCATGGCCCGGGAGGCGGCCGCGGCCGACAGCAGCATGAGGACGGCGGACGAGGCGGCGGTCAGCGCGGTCAGCGTGCCGAAGCCGCCGATCGCCATGACCGCGAGTCCGGTGAGCAGGACCGCCAGGCCCAGTCCCTGGAGGAGGACGCGGGAGTACTCGGGGCGCCAGCGGTCGGGGCGTTCGGCCATGCCGGTGGCGACCCCGTCGGTGAGGTCGTCGAAGTGGATGGGCGGGAGCTGGTCGCGGCGCGGACGCAGGTAGAGGGTCTCACCGTGGCAGAGGCCGAGGGACCGGAGGGTCTCGTCCTCCTCGAACGGTTCGTCGCCGAGCTGCTGGAGGACCCAGCCGTCGTGCTCCAGTCCGCTCTCGTCGAGGTCCTCGCCGTTGTCTCCTTCGGCGTAGAGCACGAAGGTCGGCACCAGCTCGGACAGCGGCACCTCGGACGGCGCGGCGATCTCGAAGGACCTGCTGGGGGCGCGGATCACGAGTCGGCACAGATCCGCGGCGGCAGGGTCGGTCATGCGGTTTCCCACCCCTCGGGGGTGATGTGTTCCCACGTGTGACGGGCCATGACGTCACGTCACACGACTTTGGAACTGTGTTGGTTGTCAGTTCTGTATGTGTGATCTCGTGTGACAACAATAGCGTTTGCTTGGCATCATGTGAACGGACCGCCTCGAACCCGAGACGAATTCGGGGTGGACATCTCTTTCGCCCGGTTAGGGAGGCCCAGCTTCGTGGGTACGATCCTCGTCCGCCGACCACCGCGCCGCCCGGGTCCCGACCTGCCGAGCGGCGAGATCACGCTCCAGGAGCCGCCGGAGCTGTCCGAGCCGCAGTCGAGCATGTCGTCGGTCTTCATGTACCTGCCGATGGCGCTCACCTCGATGGCGATGATGATGCTGTTCATCCGTCCCGGCGGCTCCGGCGGCGGCGTCGGCGGGGCGATGCCCTACGTCGCGGGCGGCATGATGCTCACCGGCGCCGTGGCGATGCTCGGCGGCCAGTACCTGCGCACGATGCTGGAGCGCAGACGCGCCCTCAACGACGACCGGCGCGACTACCTGCGCTACCTCAAGCAGATGCGCGCCCGGCTGCGCGACGTGGTCACCGAACAGCGCGACGCCATGCTCTGGCGGGCTCCGCAACCCGACGCCCTGTGGTCGATCGTGCGGACCTCGCGGCTGTGGGAGCGGCGCGCGGACGACGAGGACTTCGCCGAGGTGCGCGTCGGCGTGGGCGAGCAGGCGATGGCCATGACCATCTCGCCGGTCTCGTCCAAACCGGTGGAGGACCTCGAACCCCTCAGCGCGCACGCCCTGCGGCGGTTCATCCGTGCGTACGGCACCGTCGAGGACCAGCCCGTCCAGGTCTACCTGCGCGGCTACGCCCGGCTCTCGCTGCGCGGCGACGAGGCGAGCTGCCGTGCCCTGGTCCGCGCGCTCATCGGTCAACTGGCGGTCTTCCACGCCCACGACGAACTGCGCGTGGCTGTGTGCGCGTCCGCGGAGACCCGCGAGGCGTGGTCGTGGACGAAGTGGCTGCCGCACACCCAGCACCCCACCGAACGCGACGGGGCCGGACCCGCCCGCCTGTTCACCGACAACGCGATCGAACTGGAGCGGCTGCTCGGCGAGGAACTGGCCGACCGCCCGCGCTTCGACCCCTCCGGCGTGCCCAACCGCGAGGAGCCCTACACCGTCATCGTGGTCGACGGAGGCGATGTGCCCGCCGGGTCGCGGCTGCTCGGCGGAGGCTACCGCAACGCCGTCGTCATCGACGTGGTCGATCCCATGCCGCCCGACGACGACCCGTACACCCTGTCCCTGCGGGTGGATGCGGACGAGCTCGTCATGCTCTCGCAGGACCACAGCGGGCGCGCCGTCGAGACCTCCCTCGGCCGCCCCGACGTCCTCAGCCTGACCCGCGCCACCAGCCTGGCCCGTCTGCTCGCCCCCTACCGGATCGGCATGCAGGTCGAGGTCACCGAGCCGCTGACCACCGACTTCGAGCTGACCAGCCTGGTGGGCATCGCCAACCTGCACGACCACGACGCCGAGCGCATGTGGAGCGAGCTGCACCCCAAGAACCGGCTCCGGGTGCCCATCGGCATCAGCGCGGAGGGCGCCCCGCTGGAGCTGGACCTGAAGGAGTCGGCGCTGGGCGGCATGGGACCGCACGGCATGCTCATCGGCGCGACCGGTTCGGGCAAGAGCGAACTGCTGCGCACCCTGGTCCTGGCGCTCGCGCTCACGCACTCGTCCGAGACGCTGAACTTCGTCCTCGTCGACTTCAAGGGCGGTGCGACCTTCATCGGGCTCGACGGCCTGCGGCACACCTCCGCGCTGATCACCAACCTGGCCGACGAGGCCATCCTGGTCGACCGCATGCAGGACGCGCTCAACGGCGAGCTGGTCCGCCGCCAGGAGCAGCTGCGCGCCGCCGGGAACTTCAGCTCCGTCCACGAGTACGAGAAGGCCCGGGAGTCCGACCCCTCCATGGAGCCGATGCCGACCCTGCTGGTCGTCGTCGACGAGTTCAGCGAACTGCTGGCCGCGCACCGGGACTTCATGGACCTGTTCGTCATGATCGGCCGTCTGGGCCGGAGCCTCGGCGTCCACCTGCTGTTGGCCTCCCAACGGCTGGACGAGGGGCGCATGCACCAGTTGGAGGGGCACCTGTCCTACCGGATCGCGCTGCGCACGTTCTCCGCGATCGAGAGCCGCGGCGTCCTCGGCGTCCCCGACGCCCACCAACTGCCGTCGGCGCCCGGCAACGGCTACCTCAAGACCGACACCGAGACCCTCACCCGCTTCAAGGCCGCCTACGTCTCGGGCGCCTACCGGGTTCGACCGCGCACCGCGCACCGGCTGACCGTCGGCAGCGAGGTCGTCCCCTTCATGGACTTCCACGTCCCCCTGCCCGACATCGCACCGCAGGAGCCCGTCGAGGAGGAGCCCCACGAGGAGCCCGACACCCTGCTCGGGACGGCCCTGTCGGCGCTGCACGACCGCGGTCCCACCGCTCGCGAGGTCTGGCTCCCGCCGCTGGACGTGCCGCCCCTGATGGACGAGCTCCAGCGCATGGTGGGTGTCCGGATGCCCGAGGGCGGGCTGGCCTGGACGGACCAGGGGCGGCTGCGCGTCCCGCTCGGCGTCATCGACCGCCCCTTCGAGCACACGCGGCTCCCGCTGGTCGCCGACCTCACCGGCGCGGGCGGCCACGTGGGTGTCGCCGGCGGCCCGCAGAGCGGAAAGAGCACCCTGCTCGCCTCGCTCATCCTCGGCCTGGCGGTGACCAACACCCCTGCCCAGGTGCAGTTCTACGGCATCGACTGCGGCGGCGGCGTCCTCCAGACGCTCAGCTCGCTGCCGCACGTGGGCAGCGTCGCGGCCCGCACGGACGAGCGGCGGATCAACCGCACCGTCATGGAGATGCACGAGCTGGTCACCAGGCGGGAGTCGTTCTTCGCGGAGCACGGCATCGACTCGATGGCGACCTACCGGCGCCGCCGGGCGGCCGGGGAGTTCGCCGACCAGCCCCATGGCGACGTCTTCCTCGTCGTCGACGGCTGGGGCACCATCCGCCAGGACTACGTCGACCTGGTCGCCCCCATCGTCCAGCTCGTACAGCGCGGTCTCAACTACGGCCTGCACGTCGTGGTGGCCTCGCCGCGTTGGGCGGACTTCAACACGGGTGTGCGCGACCTGATGGGCACCCGGTTCGAGCTGCGGCTGGGCGACCCGGTCGACTCCATGGTCCACATGCGCGCCGCCCAGACCGTGCCCCGCACACCGGGCCGCGGGATCACCGAGAGCAAGCACCACTTCCTCACCGGCCTGCCCCGCGCCGACGGGGACGCCGACCCGGTGACCCTCTCGGCGGGCGTGAACGAGCTGACCGAACGGATCCGCGCCGCCTGGGACGGTCCCGAGGCCCCGCCCGTGCGCACGCTGCCCCCCGTCCTGCACGCGGCGGAGATGCCGCCGTCCCAGCTGACCAAGACCGGCGGTCTCAAGATCCCGCTGGGGTTGGAGAGCCGCCGGATGCAGCCGTTCTGGCACGACTTCTCCGCCACCCCGCACCTGCTCGTGGTGGGCGACACCGAGACCGGCAAGACCACCCTGCTCCGGCACATCACCAACGCCATCCGCGAGCACTACGACCCGGCCACCGCCCGCGTGGTCCTGGCCGACCAGCGCCGCCAGCTCTACGACGCCATCCCCGAGGAGATGCGGCTCGGCTACGCGGTCTCGGCCGACAACGTCAAGGAGATGATGGTCGCCGCAGCCCAGGCGATGAAGGCCCGGCTGCCGGGACCGGAGGTCACCCCGGACCGGATCCGCAAGCGCGACTGGTGGACGGGCCCGGAGCTGTTCATCGTCATCGACGACTTCGAGATGGTCTCCGGCGGCAGCGGCCCCAGCCCGCTCACACCGCTGATGCCGATGCTCTCCCAGGGCGCCGAGATCGGTATGCACGTCATCCTCGTGCACGCGGCGGGCGGGTTCTCCCGGGCGAGCACCGACCCCGTGATCCGCTCCCTGATCGACTTCAACACGCCGAGCATCATGCTGTCCGTCCCGCCGTCGGAGGGCATGCTGTTCGGCAACGTCAGGGCGCGGAAGATGCCGCCGGGCCGGGCGCTGTGGATCTCCCGGCGCGACCCGGTCGAGGTTCAGCTGGCCATCGCCGAGGGAGCGGAGGAGTAACGCGCCCCGCACCGGTCCGACGGTCCCGGAGGGCGACGCTCTGGCCCCGGGGCCGTCCGACCGGCTCAGATCATCGGCCGCGGGTCCTCCTCCGGGGTCACCCGCTCGTCCGGGGCGGCCGGGCGCCACCCCCGGGCCCGTCCCAGACGCAGCACCGCGCCGCCCACCCCGCACAGCACGACGACCAGCGCGGAGCCGCCCACCACCGCCATGGTGACCGGCGCCTCCACCGACCCGAGACCGGACGGTCCGGGCACCAGGGCCTCCCCGCCCACCCGTGCCGCCGCCTCCTCCGCGGCCACGGCGGGGTCGGCGGCGAGCGCGCCCAGCGGGTCGATCCGTCCGCTGCCCGCGACCGGGTCCCTCGGCCCCAGGGCGGTGCCGTAGGCGGTCGACATCAGCCGCTCCCGGATCTCGGCCGGGGCCGCGTCCGGTTCCCGGGACATCAGCAGCGCCGCCGCCCCCGCGGCGAACGCGGCGGCCACCCCGTCGCCGCCCGACGTGACGTGGCCCCCGCTGTCCGGCCCCACACTCAGCACACGGTCGCCCGGCGCGGTGACGTCGATCCGCGCCAACGCGCCGCTGGGGAGGATCAGGGGATCGCCCAGCACGACCTCTCCGGCGGCGTCGTGGGCCGCCACGCTCAGCACGGCCGGGTTCTGGGCCGGGTACCCGGGGAACGGGCCGTCGGGGGTGGGCACCGTGGCCGGGGCCACGACGAGCGCGCCCGCCGTGGTCGCCGCGGCCACGGCCTCGTCCAGGGCCCCGGACCCCTGGAAGGCGGCGGTGCCCACCAGGATGACGCGGGCGCCCGCGCCGACGGCCCCGGTGATCCCGGCGGCGATGTCCGCCGGGGAGGCGAGGCCGGTGTCGGCGTCCCCGGTGGGGACCCCGACCACCATCGACTCCGGAGCCACCCCGACCAGGCCGCTGTCCGGGAGAGGGCGCGCCGCGACGACTCCGGCGAGGAAGGTGCCGTACCCCAGGCAGTCGCCGGCGTCGGCGCCCTCGACCGCGCCCGCGAGGGCGGGCACCCCGCCGTCCACGCCGGTGGCCAGGACGGCGACGGACGTCCCGCGTCCCCGGCTCAGCTCGTGGGCGCGGGCCAGGCCGAGGGCCTGCGAGGTCCAGGGCACCCGCGCGACCACGTCCGCGCCGGATGCCGCGCAGGCGTCGTCGGCCCCCTTGAACTGGGTGATCTGCGGCAGTGCCGCGGGCTCGTCCGTCGAGGCCATGGCCGGGGAGGGGGCCAGGCCGAACGCGAGCAGCGCGGCCAGCGCGACGCGGACCGGTCGGGTGGTGTGTGCGGCGCGGCCGGGTGTCGGGCGCTGTCGGTCCATCGGGTTGCTTTCTCGTCCTCGCTCGCGATCCGTGGTGGGGCGGTGTCCGTCAGGTCCAGGCGATCTCCTCCAGGGCCCGCAGACTGGGTGCGGTCGCCTCGGGGGTGTCCGGGGGGACCCGACCGCCGTGGGGGGTGTCGGGTTCGCGGGCGGCCCGGCGCAGGGCCTCCAGCGGGCTCAGGTCCTCACGCCTGCGCTCGACCATCCACCGGATCCAGTGGGACTTGGCGACCGAGCCCCGCGCCTTGGACCGCACCGTGGCCAGGAACGAAGCGGCGTCGTCGGTCTCGGCGGCCCACAGGTACCCGACGAGGTCGCCCTGGACGAGGACCGGCAGGTACCGCACGGCCGACTCGGTGGTCGGGTGGTAGGCGCGCACGTCCAGGGTGAACGGGCTCAGCGGTCCCCAGTCCGGTGCCCGCCCCGGCCCCGCCTCCTCCGCGCGGTCGCGGACCGGCGGGGGAGCGCTCTCGTGCCCGGGGTTGGCGAGCTCGTAGAGGTCGTCGAGGCTCGCCGCGTCCTGTGCGGGGCCGCTGACCGTCCCCGCGACCGGGTCCTCCTGAGCGTCGCGGCAGTGTTCGAGCGCCTGCAGCGCGGTCAGGCCCTGGTCGTGGGCGCGGTGGAGGCGGTCCGACCACACCGCCGCGGCCCGGAGGCGGTCGACGGGCTCGGCGGCGGCCAGAACCATGACGCAGCTCGCCGCCTCCTCCTCCGTGGAGGCCCACAGGTAGGCGATCACCCGGCCGCCCGAGGCTACGGGCTGGTAGCGGATCGGGGTCGACGTGGAATGCGCGTAGTGGCCCGTGCCGTTGCGTGCGGTCTCGGCCATGTGTGGTGTCTCCCATCTGGTTCGCGCGGGAAGGCGGACCTGGCTGTCTTGTGCGGGCTGTGGCGCGCGAGTCATCCGAGATCTCCATCATTCCGTGTCCGCCCGCGCTGTCCACGGTGCGTTCTCCGCCTGGGGACCGTACTGGGCTGGTACCCCGCCCGAGGTCCGTCCCGATCCTGGGAGGGGTCGGTATCCGCTGTCGGCGGTCATGGTCGGGCGCGGTGTCCACCCCGCGGGCGGCTGCCAGCCGTCCGGGACGAACTCGGCCTCGATGAACCACACCAGCTCGACCGGGCCGCCCTCGCCGCGCTGCGCGGGACGCTGGTAGGCGGCGTGGATGACGAAGCTGCTGCCGCGCGGAACGAGGATCTCCCGCTCACTGCGTGCGTGGGACAGCGGCGCGGCGTTCAGTCCCGCGAACCCCGCGGGAACGCGGAACATGATGTACAGGGGGCGGTCGTAGGGGGTGCGTGTCCCGATCGAGGTCGAGATGTAGCTCGGCTCGGTGTGGACGGTTCCCACCAGGCGCGTGATCGTGCCGGGATCGGCCGTGTCGATGCCCAGGTTGTCGGTGAAGCCGCTGTCGACCCCCTTGTGCACGATGAGCGCCGTCGGCAACGGCGAGGACGCGATCGCGGCGTCCACGTTGCGCACCAGGGAGACGAAGTCGTCGCGTCGGTACTCGCCGACGGCGCCGTGGCGCAGCCCGCGGTGGGCCAGCCCGTAGTCGGCCCCGGTGTACTCGGACACCGCGTCCGCCTGCGCCGGGTCCGAGACCGTCGCGAGGTTGCCTTCGGCCCACCGGGCGGCCGCGGCGTCGTCGGCGAACCGCAGCGCGTCGTCCATACCCGTACCGCCGGGCTCGGTCGGTCCCCCGTGCCAGACCGGCGCGGGGCCCAGCTCGTTGCGTACGTCCATGGCGCCGGTCAGGATCTCCCCCTCGCCGTCGTCGCTGGAGTCCTCCTCGGAGTCGTCGTCCGAGTCCAGGCTCGCGTCGGACTCGCCGTCCGTGTCGTCGCCGTCCCACGGCTGGGCCTGTGGGACGAAGGCGGACATGACGGTGACGTCGGTCGCGAGCGGGTTCCGGTCTCCGCCGCGGGTCTCCCCGGCGGGCGCGGGCGGGAGGCCTCCCTCCCCGTCGCGGGGGTCGGAACGCCAGTCGGCGGGCGGCGTCCATCCGTCCGGCACGACCTCGGCCTCGACCACCCAGTGGTCGTTCTCGTACAGCTCGTCGCGGACCGGCCGGACGTCGTGGACGACGAAGGTGGATCCGCGGCGCAGGAGCACGTCGGGGCCGTCGCCGGGCCGCGGGCCGGAGAGATCGGAGGTGTTGAGGGCGGGGTAGCCCTGGGGGACCCGGATGAGGATGACGACGGGGTCGCGGAAGTCGGGTGAGGGTGCGCTGGTGGTGGCGGCGGTGAATCCGGGGTCGGTGTAGGTCCGCCCGATCAGGTCGCGCATGGAGTCGGGGTCCGCGGGGGAGGCGCCCAGGAGGTCGGTGAGGGCGGTGCCCGCGCGCTGGTGCAGGATCAGCGGATCGGGTGCGGGGGAGCGGTCGATCAGGGTGTCGAGGGTGTCCACGGCCTCGCGTGTGCGCTCCGGGGCGTCTTCGGGCCCGGGGCCGTGGCGCAGCGCGTCGTTGACGGCGGTGCCGTCGCCGTTTCCGGCGAAGGTCCGGACGACCGAGGTCTCCTGCGGGCTCATGGCGGGCGGCGGCATGCGCAGCGCCAGGTACATGGCGCCGTGGCCGGGGCCGTCGAGGGCCTGGCCGTCACGCATGCCCTGGGGCTGGACTCCGCTGCCCCAGGACGCGGGCGAAGGCCAGGCCGCGCCCCCGAGTCCGCCGTCCTGGTCCTCGGTGACCTGTCCGTCCGGGGCCCGGGTGTCCTCTCGGGCGGAGGCGGGCGCCCCGGGCGTCTCGGTCGACACCGTCGGTGTGAACTCGGGGAAGGGCCGGTCCAGGAGCCCGTTGGGGTCGTAGGGCGCCTTGGGGTCCAGGAACGGGAACAGCGGTTTGGGATCGAACCCCGTCCCGAGCCCTTCGGGCAGCGGTGCGGGGCTGCCGGGGTGCGACGTCGCGCCGTCCCTCGTGTCGTCCACGTCACCGAGGGGCCAGTCGGTGTCCTGCCCGGGCTCCGGGAGACTGACGCGCAGGACCGTCAGGTCGGTGTGTCCGGGAGCGGCGTGTGCGGCGGGAACGAGGACGTCCGCGTCGATGTGCAGTGTCCCGTCGTCGTCCAGGGTGACCTTGGTGATCCGGTACTCGGTGTTGCGCGGCAGCAGCAGCCTGTGCCGGTCTGGGTTGCCGCCGCCACCCTCGACCCAGAGCCCCTTCGCTCCGGCGGGCAGCCTGAGGTGGAGGCGGAACGGCGCCGCGTTCGAGCCGGTCGGGGTCTGCTCTCCGAGGGTGGTGGACGGGTAGCCGGGTCCTGTCTGGACCGTCCCCACGAGCGCCTGCGGGTCGCCCGGGTCGAACGCGCGCAGGAAGTCGGCCCTGTCCAGATCCTGGTGCACGAGGATGGACTCGGGCAGGCGCGTGTCGTCGAGAGCCTGGTCGATGAGGTCGATCCGGTGGTCGAACTCCTCGACGGTCGGGAAGTGGCCGAACGCATCGACCAGGCGTCCGGCGCGTCCCGCCCTGTCCCGCAACTCGGCGATCCGTACGTCGGGGTCGAAGGAACTCAGGATGTCGTCGACGATGGCCCGCTGCGCCGGAGGAAGGTCCGACCGCGAGGCGTCGTCGATGTCGAACATCGACGGAGGGATCCACTCGCCCCCGGTCATGGTCATCTCGAACAGGGGCCACCCCTCGCCGCGGTCCGCGGACCATTCGCGCAGAAGGTCCGACTTCGCCTCGCGGTTCGCGGCCGACGACATCTCGTCGTAGGGGCGGGGCTCCTTCACGAACTGCAGGACCGCGCCCTGCTGCTCGAATGTCAGGTTCCGGAAGCCGCGGGGGTTCCTCCGGGAGTCGTCGAGGATCCTGTCCCCGTACCTCGCCCCCTCTTCGGCCGAGGCGAAGCGCCGGACCCCGTCCTCACCGACGGAGCCCGGGACGGAGGTGACGGCGGGCGGCTCACTCGGGGCCGGGGCGGCCAGGGTCTCCGGGCCGGTCACGTCGGCGGGAACGAGGACGTCCGCGTCGATGTGGATCATCCCGTCGGCGAGCCTGGTGATGTTCGTGATCATGTACCGCGTGCCGTGCGGCAGGAGCAGTTCCCGCTGTTCCGGGGTGACGCTGTGGCTCCCCAGCCAGAATCCCTTGGCTCCGGCCGGAAGCGTGAGGCGGAGGTGGACCGGTGCGGGGTCGGAGTCGGGGAACGAGATGCCCGACCCGGCTCCGAGGGAGGTGGACAGGTAGCCGGGTTCTGTCTGGACCGTCCCCACGAGCGCCCGGAGGTCGTCCTCGTCGTACCCGTCCATGAAGTCGATGCCCCGGACCAGTCGGTGCGCCACGATGGGTTCGGGTAGCGGGCTGTGGTCGATCACGTGGTCGATGAGCGCCATGCGATCGTAGACGTCCTGGACGCGGGGCCAGTACCCGAACGAGTCGATCAGCCGCCCGGCGTATCCCGCCTGGTTCCTCAACTCCTCGAGCCGTGCCGCGGGATCGGTGGCGTCCATGATGTCCTCGACGAGGTCCATCTGCCAGTCGGGCAGGTGATCCTCCTCGTCGTAGGCCCTTCGGACGTCGTCCAGCGTCGGGGGTTTGAGCCCTGCCAGTTCGTACAGGGGGAAGCCGGGGCCGTCGTCCAGGTACAGGTCCTCCAGGACGTTCTGCCGCCCCTCCTCGTCCGTCGCCCGGAGGATCCGGTTGAACGGCCTGCTGCCGGGCCAGGTGTAGGAGAAGGCCGCACGCTGCTGCTCGGCGGTCAGGTTCTCGTACGCGTAGGGGTTCCTGCCGGTGTCGTCGAGGAACGCCTCGCCGTAGTCCTCTCCTTCCCCGTTCGTCGTGAAGCGCCGGACTCCGTCCTGGCCGAGGGTGCCGGGAAGGCCGTTCGGGTCGGGCTCCGGGTTCGACGCCTCGTTCGAGCCGTGGTCCGCGGCCGGGTCGTTCGGGGCGGACGTACCGTCATGGTCGCGGTCGTCGGAGGAGACGACGACCTCGGCGTGGATGTGGACCGTCATGTCGGGGTCCGTCACGACCATGGTGGGAGCGTACTGGGTGCCGGCCGCGAGGATCAGCTCCCGCTGATCCGGATGCACGCTGTTCCCGCCCATCCAGATCCCCTTGGCTCCGGCCGGCACCGTGAGGTGGAGGTGGAACGGCATGTGATCCCAGTCGGGGACCGTGGCATGCGCGCCGAGGGAGGTGGACATGTAGCCGTGTTCCGTCTGGACCGTGCCCTCAAGCGCCTTCGGGTCCGGTGAGGCGAGCCCGGTCATGTACCTGACCTCGCGGACGGCACGGTGCACCACGATGGATTCGGGCAGGCGACCGCTGTCGAGGGCCTGGTCGATCAGGCGGATGCGGTCTTCCATGTCGGCGACGGTGGGGAATCTCCCGAACGTCTGGGCCAACCTCCCGGCCCGCCCCGCCATGCCCTTCCAGAAGTCGAGTCTCCCCGCGGGGTCCGGGCTTCTCAGGATGTCGAGGACCAGGGCCTCCTGGTCGCTGTCCAGGTCGTCGATCCGGGTGTACGCGTGGCTGATGTCGTCCACCGTCGGGACTCTCAGCCCCGTCAACTCGTACAGGGCCCAGAACTCGCCCGCATCGGCGATCCACGCATCCAGCATCCGTTCCTTGTCCGCCTGGCTCGTCGCCCGCCGGAAGGCGTTGTACGGCTCGCCCCACCGGGTGTACTCGCGGAGCGCGTCCCGCTGCTCGGCGGGCAGGTTGTGGAACGAGTGGGGGTTGCGCTGCGGATCGTCGAGGACCTCGTGGCCGTACCTCTGCCCCTCCTCGTCTGTGGCGAAGTGCCGAACCCCGTCCTCACCGAGGGTGCCCGGGAGGTCGCCGACGTCGATGGATCGGACGCGGACCTCGGCTTCGGAGACCTCCTCGGAGTCCGAGGGGACTTCCTGCGTTGGAGCCACGTCCTGGGCCCCGTCCGGCGACGGTGCCGGGCTCTGGGCGGCGACCGGGGAGTGCCGGTCTTCGGCGGCGTCGTCGGAGTCGCTGGCCCAGCCCCACAGCAGGGGCCGGGGCGAGGGAGGCCCACTGTCGGCGTCGTCGGAACCGGCATCGCTGTCGCTGTCCCGCGGCTGGGGGGTGAAGGCCGACATGACGGTCAGATCGTCGGCGAACGGGTTCCGGAGTTCGCGTGTGAGGTCGGTGAAGGGCAGGTCGAGCAGCCCGTTGGGGTCCACGAGGCGTTTCGGGTCCAGCTCCGGCAGCGTGACCGGCGGCTTGATCAGGCCGAACACGTCCAACGGCCCGTACGGGGACGCGATCGTGTTCCCGGGGGAGTCGGTGCCGTTCCGGGTGTCGTCGACGTCCCCGAGCGGCCAGTCGACGTCGTCGCTGTCGCGCGCCTCGGGCGGCGGCGCCCCCTGACCCGGCTCGCCGCGTGAACCGTCACCGGGGTTGTCCTGGTGCGACCGCGTACCACCAGGGTTGACCTGGAACCCGCGCACGTCATCGAGGTCGCTGTCGGTCGGGCCCGGACCGCCGTCCTCCGGGGCGACGTGAGGGGTGCCGGAGCGGTCGCTGCCCGCGTAGGTCGGGATGGGGAGCAGGACGTCCGCGTCGATGTGGACGACACCGTCGTCGTCGGTCCGGACTCCCGTGATCTGGTAGCTGGTGTCACGCGGCAGAACCAGCTCACGCTGGTCCGGGACGGCGCTGTGGCTGCCCAGCCAGAAGGCGTGCGTTCCCTCGGGCAGGGTCAGGTGGAGGTGGTAGGGCATCGGCCGCCAGCCGGGCAGCTGCGCTCCCGCACCCAGGGACGTCGACAGGAAGGCGGGGTCGGTCTGCAGGGTCCCGACGAGAGCGTCCAGGTTGTCCGGGGTGTACCCGTCCATGAAGGAGATCTCTTGCAGGAGCCGGTGCGTGAGCAGTCGCTCGGGCAGCGGGCTGTCGCCGATCACCCGATCGATGCGGCCGACACGGTCGAGGATGTCCTGCACAGTGGGGAACCGACCGAACGATTCGATCAACGCCCCCGCATCCCCCGCGCGCTCCCTCCAGTCGGCGAAACGCTCCGCGCGGTCCTGGACAGGAGCGCCCATGATGTCGTCGACGACCTCCCGCTGTTCGTCGGTCAGACCATCGCGCGAAGCGTGGGCCCGGGCCACGTCCGCCATGGTCGGCGGGCGCAGCACCGGACCGGCCAGCTCGTACAGCGCCAGGCCCGGGCCGGCGTCCGCGAGGTACTCGTCCAGAACCGCCTGCCGGCTCTCCCGGTCCGGGGCGCGCAGGATCTGGTTGTAGGGGTCGCTTCCGGGGTCGGTGTATCCGTAGACGGCGGCCCGCAGGTCGGTCGGAAGGTTGAAGAACGCGTGGGGGTTGCGGTCCGGGTCGTCGAGGAACTCCTCGCCGTACTCCGCTCCTTCCTCGTCGGTGGCGAAGCGTCGGACCCCGTCCTGGCCCACGGTGCCAGGTAGGTCCTCGGGGTCGAAACCCGAGTCGGAGCCGGAGTCGGACGCCTCGGAACCGGACTCCGGACCTGGGCCGCCCACGGTCGCAAGGGAGGCACCGGAGGCGTCGGCGATCCAGCCGGGCGCCGTCGCGGACCCCAGCAGGTCCTGGAGCGCGGCTTCGGGGGCGGGGGCGGTGAGAATGCGCGTGACCAGCCGCCGCAGCGACGGGGACAGGTCGGGACGGTCCGCATGATCGACGATGTCGTGCAGGGTGGGCCAGGAGTCGCCGTTCATCGCGTACAGGTCCCAGCCGGGGCCGCTGCGGAACGACGCGCCGGAGGGCGGTCCCGCCCCGTCGCTGGCGGAGTGCCCCAGGTGGGGCGGCTGGGGGGTGAAGGCCGGCATGGCGGTGAGGTCGTCCGCCAGCGGGTTCCGGAGTTCGCGTGTGAGGTCGGTGAAGGGCAGGTCGAGCAGCCCGTTGGGGTCGATGAGGCGTTTCGGGTCCAGCTCCGGCAGTGTGAACGGCGGCTTGATCAGGCCGAACACGTCCAATGGCCCGTCCGGGGACGCGGTCGTGGAGGCGGGGGAGTCGGTGCCGTTCCGGGTGTCGTCGACGTCCCCGAGCGGCCAGTCGACGTCGTCGCTGTCGCGCGCCTCGGGCGGCGGCGCCCCCTGACCCGCACCGCCGCGTGAACTGCCACCGGTGCCGCCGCCGGTACCGTGCCCGTTGTCCTGACCGTTGCCGTGGGCGCTGTCGGTGGTGCGGTTGGGGCGGCCGTCCCCTAGGGGGGTGGAGGAGGAAGAGGAGCCGTCGCCGCCTACCTGGTCCGGGACTGGTACCAGGACCTCTGCTTCGATGTGAAGCTTGCCGTCGTTCTGTGTGACTCTGGTGATCCGATACCGGGTGTCGCGTGGCAGAAGCAGTTCCCGCTGTTCAGGGGCGGTGCTGTTTCCGCCCAGCCACAGCCCTCTGGCACCCGCGGGAAGAGTGAAGCGGATATGGACCGGCCAACGTGGCATGCCGATGATCGCGGCTCCGTCTCCGAGAGAGGTGGAGAGGTAACCCGCTTCCGTCTGTACGGTCCCTACGAGCGCCTGTGGGTTGTCCGGGTCGAAGCCGTCCATGAAGTTGGCTCCCCAGAGACCCCGGTGCGCCTCGAGGGGTTCGGGCAGGTAACTGCCCTCGAGCGCCTGGTCGATGAGGGAGATCCGGTCGTCGATGTCCTGGACGCTGGGGAAGTGCCCGAACACATCGACCAGGTGACCGGCGAGTCCGGCGTCGTCGCGCAGGTCGGCGAGTGTCCGGTCGGGGTCTCCGGAGGTCAGGATGTCGACGATCATGTTCCGCTGGTCGGGGGTCAGGCCCGCGCGCCCGTAGGCGTCCTGGATGTCCTGGAGCGTCGGAGCCCGCAGCGGCCATCCCGACAGCTCGTACAGGGGAAAGCCGTCTCCGTCGTTGTCGTACCAGTCCTCCAGCAGCTCCTCCCGGGCGTCGTCGTCCCGGGCTCTGAGCATGTCGTTGTATGGCCAGCTGCTGGTGGTGTAGGCGAGGACGGCACGCCTCTGCTCGTCCGGCAGGTTCTGGAACGCGTGGCGGTTCCACTGCGGGTCGTCGAGGAACTGGTCGCCGTAGCGCGCGCCCTCCAAGAACGTGGCGAAGCGCCGGAACCCGTCCGGGCCGACTGTGCCCGGGATCTGGGCGGGACCGGACGGGTCGCCGGTGTTCTGCGGCGTGGGCTGGGGCGTGAACGCCGGCATGACGATGAGGCCACTGGCCGCCCCCGACTCGGGTTGCGGCGCGGCCGGGAGTCCTCCCTCGGAGTCGCGCGGGGCGCTGCGCCAGTCGGCGGTCGGTGTCCATCCGTCCGGCACGACCTCGGCCTCGACCACCCAGTGGTCGTTGTCGTACAACTCGTCGCGGACCCGGCGCACATCGTGGATCACGAAGCTGGCCCCGCGCCGCAACACCACATCCGGACCCTCACCCCAACGCGCCCCCGACGAACCCGAGGTGTTCAACGCCGGGTAGCCCTCGGGCACCCGGACCACCACATCGACAGGATTGCGGTGGTCCAACGGCGGAACAGCCGCGGTCGCGGCCACGAACCCCGGATCGGTGAACATCCGACCGACCAGACCACGCATCGACTCCGGATCGGACAGCGACACCCCCAACCGGTCGGCGAACCCCCCGTCGGCGCGGTGATGGACAACGACCGGCTCGAACACCGCCGACCGGCCGATCAACGCGTCCAGCGTCTCCACGGTCCCGCGGGCACGGTCCACGACATCCTCGGGCAGGGGACGGCCGCGCAGCGCGTCGTCGACCCGCGCCGCACCGCCCGGAGCGGTGAAACCGTTGACGACCAATGCTTCGTCACCCGACAGAACCACCGGCGGAACGACCCGCGGCACGTCCGCCGGGCCATCCAGGGTCCGACCGTCACGCATCCCCCGCGGCTCCACACCCCCACCCCACACGGGAGGCGGCGCCCACTCAGCGGTCACACCCCGACCGCCCGCGCCGTCCGGGGCACCGGTGGACGTGACCGCCGTGTCCGGAAACGGCAACTGAAGCAGACCATTGGGATCGAAGAGCCGCTTGACGTCCGCGTAGGAGTCGGCGGGCTCCTTCGGGTCGAGTCCCGCGAGCCGGGACGGCGGCTTCGCGAGGCCGAACACGTCCAGCGGACCGTCCGGCGGTGCGGTCGCACGGTCGGGGGACGTGCCGTTCGGGGAGCTGTCCCTGTCGGCGTCGTCGCTGTCGCGGACCTCGGAGGGCGGCGGGACGCCCCGACCGCTGTTCCCGTCGTCGGGAGAGGTGAGCACGGGCATGGCTGTGACGTCGGTCGGGGTCCACCCGTCCGGCACGATCTCCAGCTCGATCGCCCAGTGCCGGAGACCGTACTCGTCGCGTTCCAGCTCCCGGACGCTGTGGATGAGGTACGTGGTGTCGCGGCGGAGAATGACCTCGTGCTCGCCGGGCTTGGGGACGCCCCGAACGCCGAAGGCGTTGAGCGCCGGGTAGCCCTGCGGCGTCCTGATCGACATCTGGACGCGCCGGTTCGGGAAGGGCGGCTCGTGCGACAGAGAGGTGGAGCCGTACCCTCGGTCGGTGAACGTCCTACCGACCAGAGCCATCATCTGATCGGGGCGGTTCGTCGACGTGGCGAGCTCGGGGGGCAGCAGGTCGACGCTGCGGTGGAGCAGGACTGACTCGGGCGCGCGGGACCGGTCCACCAGGCTGTCCAGGGACCGCACGGCCTCGCGCACGCTCGAATCGGCGTCGCTCTCGTTGACCCCCATGCGCAGCGTGCGGTTGATGCTGAGGTAGCTCCCACCGGTGTAGCTGAGGATGTGGGACCGCTCCGCCTCGTCCACCTCGGGGGAGCGCAAGGTCTCGGTGAGGTAGGTCGTCGAGTCCTCGACGGTGTCGAAGGTACGCGCGCCCTGCATGCCCTCGGGGCCCCGGCCCTGACCCCATACGGGCGGTGCCGTCCACCCTTGGGCGGGCGGGGTCAACACCGACATGACGGTCGGATTGGTCAGGTGGGAGATGCCGGGGCGGGGCGGATCCGCCGTCGGGCGGGTGTTGGCGGAGGAGGGGCCACCGGTGTCGGTGCCCGAGTCGTCGTTCCCGCCCGTGGCCCTGGCAACGTCCGAGGTGTCGGGCGCGGCGGTGGGGTCGTCGTTCCCCGGGACGCGCTGGGTGGTGTCGGGACCGTTGTCCCCGGACGGGGTCCGGGCGTTGCGCGCCTCAAAGACCCGTTGGTCGAGCTGGTCCGCCGCCCGCTGGTGGTCGGCCGCGCCGAAGAGGGCGTCACGCACACTCGACCGGTGGGTGTTGATGCTGTCCACAGTGCTCTTGAGCTGCCGATTCAGCACGTCCAGGCGCGCCTTGGCCTTGTCGGCGGCGGTCTCCGCGGTCCGCAGTCGGGCTTCGAGCTCGGGGACCTCGTCGCGCAGCGAGGCGGCGTGCTCGGCGGCCGCGTCGGCCTGGCCTCGCGCGGCGGCCACGTGCATTCCCAGGAGGTGGACGCCCTGCCGCGCTCCCACTTCGAGTTGAGCCGCCCGGTCGGCCTCCCTCTGCCACTGGCTCGCGCGATCGTCGAACTGGCGCACCTGCTCTTCCGCACGGGAGTCCTCCGCCTGACGGGTGGCGAGTTCTGCCCGCAGATCCGCGAGCTCCTGGTCAGCCGAGCTGGAGCTCTGCGCGTCGTGCGCGGGGTCGGAACTCCCCGCGTCCCCGTCCCCCCGACCGGAGTTCTGTGCGGCGACCTCCAGCGCCCGGATCCGTTCGACGAGGTCCGCGGTCTCCCGCAGCCGATCGTCCAGGGTCCGCTGCGCGGCGTCGCGAGCGTCGGTGGCGGCCCCGACCTGATCGAGGGCCTTGTCCTTGCGGTCCTTGGCCCGCTTCTCGTCGGCGCGCTCCTGATCCTGGTTCTTCTTCAGGCTGTCCGCGCGGTCGGCCTGGGTCCGCGCGGTGGTCTCGGCCTGCTGGATCGCGTCGTGGGTCTGCCGGATCTGGTCCTTGATCTGGTCCCGTGTCCGCTCGGTGGAGCCTTGTTCGGCTCGGGCGCGCGGGATGTCCTGTCGGCTCAGACGCTGGGCGTCCGGTTCCAGCCAGTCGAGGTTGGCCTGGTCCCTGCGGGCCTGCTCCAGCAGCGTGTCGACCTCCGCTCTGTGGTCCTCGGCCTGCCGGATCAGGTCCAGGACCTCGCTGTCGTCACCGGGACGGGCGTCGCTCGTCAGGGCGGGCGCGCTCAGGTACGGGGAGACGAGGTCGTGGAGGCGGTCGGCGTAGGTGCGGAGGGCGGCCCCGCCGGCGTCGCCGTCGGAGAGGGCGGCCGCGGCCCCCAACACGTGACGCGCCGCGTCCAGGGCCTGTGCGCGTTGGCGGATCGTGTCGGCGATGGCGGTGTAGCGCGTCGCCCTGCGCTCCAGGTCCTTCTCGACGGTCCGGAGTCCGTCGAGTTCGTCCGCGGCGGTGTGCAGCTCGGTCTGGCGGGCGGCGAGTGCGGTCCTGGCGTCGTCCAGGTCCTGTTCCAGCGTGTCCCGCTGGGCCGTCACGGTGCCGAGATCCCGCTCGGCCTGGTCGAGGCGGGTCTTCAGGTCCTTGGCCGCCTGGTCGAGCGCCGGATCGCCCGGGGTGGTGCCAGCGGCGCCACGGGTGGAGTCGTACTGTTCCTTGAGCTGGTCGCGGCTCTGCTGGGCGGTGTCGAGGGTCCGCTGGACGTCGGCGAGCGCGTTCTCGACCGTGGTGATGTCGGCTTCGACGAGTGCGGCGTCCTGCTCGGCCTGCCCGAGCCGCGCCCGCGCGTCGGGGACCTGTGCGAGGATCGCCTCGGCCTCCTCGCGCAGTCCGTCGGCACGGGTGCGCAGGCGGTCCTGGTCGGCGGTGGCGCGCGCGGCGGCGTCGCGCACGTCCCGCGCCCGGGAGTCGAACCGGTCCTCGCCCGGACCGGCATCGCGTGACGGGGCGGTGGCGGACTGGGCCGTGATCGCCGGATCGGCGGGCTCCAGGTTGAGTTCGGCGAGGAAGCGGGCGCCGAGGCTCGGCCCGGGATCCACGGCGGGGGTTGTCGTCGTGTCGGCGGCGTCGCCCGGTTCGGCCGTCTCGGTGATCGGCGGGAGCGACGGGACGTGGCGGACGCGGCCCCCACCGGTCCGCTGGGACGTGACGTCGATGTTCGAGGGGTCCTTGACGGCTTCGCGCGTGGCGTTGATCGTCCTGACCCACGAGTCCATCGCCCGCTCGAAATCGCCCTGCTTCTCGTCCAGCGCCTGTTCGAGTTCCCGGTACCGGTCCCTGGCGTCGGTGTCCTCGGGCTTGGCCGCGTACTCGGCGGCGGACGACTCCACGGGGCGGCGCGCGGTCAGGTAGTCCGTCTCCGATGCGGACAGGTTCGCCTCGGAGCTGGCCACCTTCTCGATGACCGTGGTCAGCCGGTCGGCGTCGGCCTGGGTGATGATCCCCATCCGGACGGCGTCGCTCTGGGACACCCAGGCGGTCACCTTGGAGTCGGTGTCACCGAGCTGCCAACGGGCGGGCCGCGGGGGCCTCGTGCCGAACACACCGCGCACCGTGTCGGCGACGTGGCCGAGGGCCCTGGAGAAGGCGGAGCCGCGCAGTTCCGACTTGGCGCCGATCGCCCACTTGGTGTCGACCTCCACCAGGAGGAAGGGGCCGAGACGCTCGCGCTTGGAGTGCGGCGGGTCCGCCGGTTCGACGGCGCGGACGTTCTCGCCGCCGGACTCCGTGACGACGGGCGCCGTGGCCGCCCCGGTGTGGATGCCGAGGTGCGGATCGTGCAGCGGGGACTCGTCGGACCGACCGGAGGCGTGCGCGGTCGGCATGGCGCCCCGCACGTTCTCGTGTTCGAGGACGGACACGGTCGCCTCGCCCGCGACGCCGGAGTCGGACATCCATCCCGTGGGGACGACGTCGAGGATGCGCGCCGACGACGGGTCGGGCTGGGCCTTGACGCTCCAGGTGGTCCGGCCCATCTGGATGAGTTCGGCGCCGTCGTCCGCGGCCTCGGGGTAGAGGCCCTTGAGGGCGACCGCGTTGAGGCTGTGGTCGATCGCGTTGTACCGCGTGTTGAGGCCCAGCTTTCCGGCCGCGTACTCGCGGGCCGACTGGATCGCCGCGGGGGTGTAGCGACCGCCCGCGACCGCGTTCGGCGGCGGCGTCCAGCCCAGGGACTTGGCGACGACGATGTGACCGGTGTCGCGGACGTCCTGCCCGCCCCTCTCGACCGTGGCCGGGACGACGACCCCCTTCCTGCTGGCCATCGGGCTGTCCCCGCCGTTGTTCGCGGTCCAGGCGCGCAGCATGTCGTGCAGGGACGCGCGGGTCTCGCTGACGGGGTGTTCCGGTGCCGTGGTGGAGGTCGGCGCGGCGGTCGGCGTCGTGCCACTCGTGGTGGCCGGGGTCGGAACCGGGCCCGAGGACGTGGGCACGGGAGCCGGGGTGGTCCCGCTCTCCGGCGGCTGCCCGGTGCCGGTTCCCTGGAAGTCGAGGTAGGAGGTCGGGTAGACCGTGCGCACCGTGCCGGCGTCGCCGCTGCCGGAGAAGATCCTGCGCTCCCCCTTGCCCGGCTGGTCGCCGAGGACCTGGTTGGCCAGCTGCTGGTCCCTGGAGATCTCCAGGTCGAGCGTCATCCGGGTGTCGTGGCTGAGCTTGGCGTAGGGGATGTTCAGCGCGAGCTCGACGGTCCGCGACTCCGCCTCCGCCTCGACGTCCGCGTTGACGCGGACGGAGATCCCCGACGGCGCGATGGCGGGGCCGGTGAGGTAGGGGCGGCTGTCCGGCGGCGGGTCCGCCGACTGATCGGCCCCTCCCGGATCGGTCGGCAGCGGTTGCCACAGGTTGCCCTGGGCGCCCACTCCCCGGAAGTGGACGTCGGCCTCGGTGTGTGTGTCGGACTCCTCCCACTTGTGCTTCTCGCGGAACTCGTTGCTGCTCCCCAGGAACTCCAGTTCGGGGTTGGAGTAGTCCAGCCGCACGTGGACGGTGGCGTCCAGGGCCAGGGGCGCGGTGGCCGGAGAATTCAGGTCGCGGATCGACTGGTCGATCCCGCGCACCTTGACCGGGATCGGCACCCCGGAGTTGGGTTTGTTGCCCAGGTGCGAGGTGAGCGCGTGCAGCACGGCCTCGCGACTGCCCGCCGTCAGTTCCCAGCCCGCGGAGGCCAGGTCGTTGACGAGCGCGTGCAGCGCCGCGTTCGGGTCCGCGGGCGCCATGCGCTTGCCGGAGTCCTCGAACCCGGAGCGCACGGTCACCGGGCCGGGCTTCTTGGGCTCGGGCCGCGGCTCCAGGGTCAGCTGGCCGTCCTTCTCGACCGCCTTGTCCTCCACCAGGCCGGCGCTGTGGGCGTCGCGGATGTGCAGCGTTCCCGTCACCAGGTCGGAGACCTTGGCCATCCAGCCGCGGAACTGGGCGGTCCTCGGGAAGGTCGGTCCGATGTCGAAGTTCTTGACGAATTCGTACGCCTGTGTGATCGTCCCGGACCCGGTGAACGAGTAGGCCATCGGGACGAAGGGCAGGAAGGCGACTGTCTCGGCGTACTTCCTGCCGAGCGTGTGTCCCTTGGACCTGATGAAGAGGCTCTTGCGGACGTTGGGCCCGAGTTGGGGGACCGGGCGCAGGCCGTCCTCGTGGCCGAGTGGCTGGTCGGGGTTCGAGGAGTCCGCGGGGCGGGGGTTGGGGTTGCCCCAGCCCAGGCCGCGGACGTTGGTGGTCACCGCCCAGGTCGTGCTGGCGTTGATGGACAGGTCGAGGGTGGTCTTGTCCTGCCACGTGACGATGGCGTCGGACTGCTTGAAGGTGTCGACGGAGGTGACGTCGAACTCGGTGGACACGGTGGCGCGCACGTCGTTCGGGGACCACAGTCCGCCGCTCATCTCCGCGCGGACCCGGCTCCCGTTGTTCGAGGCCGCGAGCACCTCGGGTGAGAGCGCTGTCGGGAGGAGCTGCCTGCTGCCCTCACCCTCGTGGAGGAAGTGTTCGAGCTTGCGGCGGTAGCCGTCGTGCAGGCCGAACGTGCGCCGGGGGGTGGAGAAGGCCTGGTAGGTCTCGTCGAGCAGGGTGGTGTCCCCGCCGCTCTCGGTGCGGAAGCGTGTGGCGATGCTCTCGATGGTGGCCGAGAGCTGCTTCAACCTCGCCGCCCGGCGCTGCGCCTGGGTCTCCTTCGGAGAGGGCGTGGCCGGGGCGTCGGCGGGCGTGTTCCGGGTTCCGGCCGGGGACGGGTCACTGGCGGTGCGGTCGTCGGTGGTCGTGGCGGCGGCTCCGGCCTCCGGAACGGAGGAGCGCCCCCGCGACCGGAAGTCGCGCCGCCGGTTGACGCTCGTGGGATCGGGTGTGGTGTCGCCCTTGATGATGCGTGCGGCGTCCTCGGGCGAGATCGGCGTGATGTCGCGGATGACGGGTGGCGCCGCCGGGGGCGCCGACGGGTCCGGTTGCCGGTCGGCCTTGGGGGTGTCCAGCGTCAGCTGGGCCTGGACGGGGTTGTCGAGCAGCGGTATCCCGCGGTCCCGCAGCGGATCGGCGCCGTCGCGGACCAGGCCGACGTCGTCGAACTCGTACAGGCGCGCGTCGAACGTGGCCCGGCTGACCCAGACGTCGGAGTCCTCGGGGAAGACGAGGACATCGTCGGATCTGTGGGAGATCCCCTGGCTCTGGCCGGAGCCCGTCGTTCGGCTCGTCGGGACCGAGACCATGGGGAGGCCCGTCGACCTGGGCAGTCGGTGGACGTCATCGGCGTCGCGGTTGCGGACCAACGCCGCGGCCGTGACGGTCACGGCGTTGCGCGTCTGGCTGCGGGTACCGCTGGAGCGTCCCGAGGACCCGCCGAGCTCGGCGCCGGTGCCGCGGTCGGTCGGGCGTACGTGCTGGAGGGCGCCGAAGTCGGCGAAGAGCCGGACCGTCAGGAACTTCGGCCGGCGGAGTTTCTCGTCGCCCCTGAACAGGGAGGCGGGGTTGACCCACGCGGGTTCGAACAGCTGGACGGGGATCCCGTGCAGAGCGAGGTGGTCCAGCCCGCCCTTGAAACCCGACTCGGAGATGGCGTCGAGGATCTTGAGCGTGTTGTGCCGGGCGATGTCGTAGTTGCGGCGCAGCGGCCATTTCTCGCGGGGGGAGCGTTCGAAATAACCCGAGTTCTCGTTGCCCGGACGGCGCGCGTAGTCGGACTTGTCCCGTGCCAGTTCCGGGAGGACGAGACCCGGGCGTCGTCGGGCCAGTCCGGTCAGGATCTGGTGGGCCAGTTCCTCGTGGATCCCGCGCGGCGGTCCTCCGTCCGTGGTCTGGTACTGCTGCCCGTTCGGCCAGCTGAACGTGCGCGGGACCGCCCCGGCGAAGTCCGTCGGGCGCGGGACGGCGAGGTTGGCGTACGGGGGCCGGAGAGGAGTGGCGACCGCGGGGGCGGCGGTCGCGTTCGCCGGGGTCGTTCCCGTGGCGGTGGGGGTCGTTCCCGTGCCGGCGGGAGTGGACGTGGTGTTCGCGGGCGCGGTGGTCGTGCCCGTGTCGGCCGGGGTGGTTGTGGCGGCTCCAGGGTTCGCGCTGGTGTCCCCGGTGGTGGTCTTCGTGTCCGCCGCGGTGGTGCCGCCGTCTGCGGCGGTCCCGGCGTCCCCGGGCGCCGTCGTCGGGTCGGCCGGTGTGGTCGTGGCGTCCGAGGAGGCGGAGTCCGTCGACTCGGTCTTGGGGACGGAGGGCGGTTCGCCGTTGAGGATGCGGGCGTCCTCGTCGGTGAGGATCTCGATCGTGTCGCCCTGGAACCGGTAGACCCGCGGGTCGCCGTCGAACCGGACGTAGAAGTTGCGCTGGACGTCGTAGGCGCTCGAGTCGTTGCCGCCCATGGTCGCCCAGTTCGTGGTCCCCGAACGAGACAGGGAGTCCTGCACGTTCGACCGCAGGCGCAGCGTGTACTCGATGTTCGGCATGTCGATCCGGGCACCCCACACGCCCGGCACGTCGGCCTCGGCTCCCAGGCCCGCGCTGACCGCCATGCCGATGGTGTTCGTGTTCGTCCGACCCGTCGTCGCGCCCTGGTCGGACACGTTGACCTTGATGTTGTCCGAGGTCTTGGGCGTGTGGCCGTGGCGGGTGTAGTCGGTGGGCACGGACCACATGGTCATGACCCGTTTGTTGCCGTCGATGTCGACGAGGCTGAACGGGACGGGGCCGTTGGTCATGCGCGGAAGCCGGTTGCGCATGGCGCCGTCCGAGAACTCCTCCTCGACCTTGTGGTGGATCGCCGCGGTTCGTTCGGGGCGCTTGTCCAGGAACGACGGAGTGAGCTTGCGGAGCGTCTTGTCGAGGGTCTTCGGCGGCGTGTCGACGTGCATGAGGTAGTCGGTGAGCCATTGGTCGAAGGACCTGTTCCGACCGGAGCCGACCTCGCGGATGCCGTTGACCTTGATCGGATGCCCCTGTCCCGCACGCGGATCCAGTGGTCTGCGACCGTCGGACCCGTCCCCCGTGGGGGCGAACGGGTCGCGCAGGCGGATGGTCTCGGGCCCCTCGCTGGTGGTGACGCCGTTGGGCACGGCGATCGTCAGTCCGTTCTCCGCCTTCGCGGTCGACGGCGCCGTCGCGCCCCCGGTGGCGCCGTCGCCCACGGGGGTGATCCGGATCGACATGTCCACGTCGGCGACGTAGAGCTCGGGCTTGCCCTTGAGCTCGTAGGCGGACCCCGTGTCGCTGACGTGGGAGGTCTCCTGGGTGGTGGACCGCACGCGGGACCCGCCGAAGACCCGCCCGGAGATCCGCGGACCCGCGCTGTTGCCGTCGATGACGCCGACGTACAGGGGGCTTGCGGTCACCCCCACCGAGAGCGGCTTGTCGCCTCCGTGCAGTCCGCCCAGCTCGGTGGCGACCGTCTCGCCCGCGACGTCGACGTACTTCCCCTTGGAGGTTCCGGCCTCGTCCCTCTGGGTCGTCGGTACGTGGTAGAAGTCGCCGGTCGTCGGGCTCAGGGACAGTTGCGTCCGCCAGGTACGCCCGTTGTCCCCGGTGACCGTGAAGGTGTGTCCGCCCTGCCGGAAGAAGACCCGCGTGTCCCGGTTGATCTGCTCGTCCACCTGCCGCCGCAGCTCGTCGCGGGCGGTGTCGTCCAGTCCGTTCCGCGGGTCGGCGGACTGGGCGTCGACGAACGCCGGGAGGTTCTCCGCCACGATCAGGTCGGTCGACAGCACACTGGCGTCCAGCAGGTAGCCGAGGCGGTGCGCCGTTCCCGATCTGAGCGGTACGAGCGACCCCTGGTAGGTGGTCGGTGCGGCCGTGGGCCGCGGCGGGGTGGTGCCGGGGTCGGTCGGCGCGGCGGTGGCGCCCCGGGTGCCGTCCCGATGGGCCGACGGGGCGGGTGTGGCCTGAGCACCGGTCGTGGTGGAGTTCGGGTCCGGTGGTGCCGGGGTGGTGTCCGGGCCCTGACCCTGGGGTGCCGGGGGAGTGGCGCCGGTGCCGTTCGTGCTCGACTGGACCGGATCGGGCACGAAGGCGGACATGACGGTCAGGTCGCCGGCGAACGGGTTCCCGGGCGCGCCCTCGGTCGTCGTGACCGTGGTGGCCGGGAGTCCTCCCTCGGAGTCGCGCGGGGCGCTGCGCCAGTCGGCGGTCGGTGTCCATCCGTCCGGCACGACCTCGGCCTCGACCACCCAGTGGTCGTTGTCGTACAACTCGTCGCGGACCCGGCGCACATCGTGGATCACGAAGCTGGCCCCGCGCCGCAACACCACATCCGGACCCTCACCCCAACGCGCCCCCGACGAACCCGAGGTGTTCAACGCCGGGTAGCCCTGGGGCACCCGGACCACCACATCGACAGGATTGCGGTGGTCCAACGGCGGAACAGCCGCGGTCGCGGCCACGAACCCCGGATCGGTGAACATCCGACCGACCAGACCACGCATCGACTCCGGATCGGACAGCGACACCCCCAACCGGTCGGCGAACCCCCCGTCGGGGCGGTGATGGACAACGACCGGCTCGGACACCGCCGACCGACCGATCAACGCGTCCAGCGTCTCCACGGTCCCGCGGGCACGGTCCACGACATCCTCGGGCAGGGGACGGCCGCGCAGCGCGTCGTCGACCCGCGCCGCACCGCCCGGAGCGGTGAAACCGTTGACGACCAATGCTTCGTCACCCGACAGAACCACCGGCGGAACGACCCGCGGCACGTCCGCCGGACCGTCCAAGGCCCGACCCTCACGCATCCCCCGCGGCTCCACACCCCCACCCCACACGGGAGGCGGCGCCCACTCAGCGGTCACACCCCGACCGCCCGCGCCGTCCGGGGCACCGGTGGACGTGACCGCCGTGTCCGGAAACGGCAACTGAAGCAGACCATTGGGATCGAAGAGCCGCTTGGTGTCCAGGTCGTAGGACTCGCTGACGCCCTTGGGATCCAGGCCGGGCAGCCAGGGCGGCCTCTTGCCCAGGCCGAGCACGTTCAGGTCGGACCGCGCTCCGGCCGCGGCGTCGGAGGGAGCGGTGCCGTCCGTGTCGCCGAGCGGCCAGTCGACGTCGTCGGTGTCCCGCGCCTCGGGGGGCGGCGGGGCGCCCTGCCCGGCGCCGTCACGGAAACCGCCGCCGGTGCCGTGACCACGCCCACGACCGCGACCCGCGGTGGAGGCATCGCCCCGCCCGTCGTTCTGGTCGCCGACGGCGGAGTCGGTGGACCCCGTGGTCGGGGTCACACCCTGGGCTGGTGAGATGAACACGGGCATGGCGGTGATGTCGCCCGACGTACTGGGGCCGATGCCGGGGTCGTCGTCATCCTGCCCGGTCGAGGGGTTCAGCAGACGCTCGACGTCGTTCTCCAGCCGCGCGGCGTCGTGTCGCGCGGTCGCGGCCTGCTCTTCGAGCCGGTCCACCCGCTGCTGGTTGGTGGCGATCGCGGTGCGGGCGCCGCTGGCGGTCGCCCGGAAGTCCGCGATGCCCTGCCGCGTCCTCGCCAGCTCCCGGTTCAGATCGTTCAGCCGCCCGTGGGCACGGGTGACGCTCTCCCTCGCCCGGACCAGTTCGTGCTCGCGGGCGGTGAGCTCGGTCCGGGCCGACCTGGCTTTCCCGGCGGCCTCGTCGGCGTCCGCCGCCGCCTTGTCCACCTCCCGCTGGGACAGCCTGTCGGCGTCCCGCTCCGCGCTGTCCCGTGTGCGTTCCGCCTCCTCAGCCGCCTCCTGGAGGGACTCCGCGTCCCTCGTGTGGGACGTGACCCGTGCTCCGGCGCTGGCCTCGTGGCCTCGAGCGGTGTCGAGGGCCTCCCTGCTGCCGTGGAGCTCGGTGAGGAGTTCGGAGAGCTCCTGGTCGGTGGAGCCCGTGGTCTGCTCGGCCGCGGTGTCGGCGGTCGCGGGGGCGGTGCTCGGCCCGGCGGTCGCGGGGTCGGCGGCCCCCACCTCTCCGGGAGGAACCTCCTGGCCTGTGTCCTGGCTGGCGTCGCCCAACCGCTGGATCCGCTCGTTGAGGTCGCGGATCCTCTGCTCGAGCGCGGTGGTCTCGCGCTGTCGTGCGGCGAGGGCCTCTTGGGACGCGGTGAGCTTGGCGGCGGCGCCGTCGGCCTTGCCGCGGGCCTTGGCCGCCTCGGTCCGGGCCTTCTCGGCCGCCTCCTGCAGTCTGCCGCGCTCGGCCTTGAGCTGTGCGGCGTGTTCGCCCGCGGTCCGCGCGTTCGTCTCAGCCGTCTGGGCGGCCTCGCGCGCGGACTCGACCGTGCGGGTGAGTGCGTTCCGGGTGTCGACGGCGGCGTCCAGGTCCCGCTGGGCATCCGGAATCGACTCCTCGCTCAGGTACCGGACGTGGCCCTCCAGCCGCCCGGCGTTCGTCTCGGCGGTGTCGACCCGGTTCTGGAGCCCCTGATTCTGCTCCTTGAGCTCTCGAACCTGCCCCGTGAGCCTGTCGGCGTGGTCGCGCAGGCTCTGGGCCTCGTTCGACAGGCGATCGATCTCGGCGAGGCGCCGGCGGGTCGCGTCGTCCGGCGGCGGCGTGCCGTCCCGTGGGGAAGTCGGCTCCAGGTTCAGGTTCGAGCGGAGGGTGTCGAGGAGGCTCGTGTCACCCCGGGCAGCCGTGTCCGGGGGCGTGACCGCCGTGTCGGATCCGGTGCCGGTCGGACGCGGGCCGAGCTCGCTCTGGTCCTGGTCGCTCGCCCTCCCCTTGCCCTTCGGGTCCAGGGTGGTGCCGGATTCGCCGGACACGACGATGGTCGGGACGGGGCGGGGCGCGCTCCGGTCCTGGTCGGTCGCCCGGCCCTTGCCCTTGCCCCTGGGGTCGGGGAACGCCATGTCACCGGGGTTCTCGACGACCTGCCTCGTGTTCCTGAGCGTCGTCGTCCAGGTGTCGATGGCGTCGTTGAAGTCCTTCAGGGCCTGGTTGAAGGCGGTCTGCTGCACGTCGTAGCGCTGCCGGGCCGCGTTGCGGTCCGGGCCGTTGACGACGTCGTCGGCGAGCTGTGCCATCGGGCGGCGCGCGTCGGTGTAGGTCTTCTCGGCCTCGGCGAAGTTCTGCCGCGCCTCGTGCAACGCGTTCAACGTCGGCCGGAGCTGGTCGGCCTGGGCACGGGTGATGATGCCCATCTTGATCGCGTCGGACTCGGACACCCACCCGGAGAGCCGGATGGTCGTGTCCCCGAGCTGCCAGCGCGTGGGCCTGCTCAACGAGGGTCCGGTGCCGCCGGCGCCCGTCAGGGCGTCGAGCCGGGGAAGCTTCGAGGCGGCGCCGATGGCCCACCTGGTGTCGAACTCGACCAGGTAGGCGGGCCCCAGGCGGAGACGGTCCGACTGCGGGTAGCGCTTGACCGGCCGGTCGGATCCCTGGCTGGAGCCCGTCGTGCGCGCCGAGCTGTACGGGGTGCCGCCGGTGTAGATGCCCTCGTGCTTGGGGTACTCGTTCGGGGCCGTGGTGGTCAACCCCATGGGGCGTACCGGGTCCGTGCTGCCCCCGGTGGTGGAGGACTCGCCGCGGCTGTGGCCGTCGCCACCCCTGTCGGTGAGGTTGTCGCTGATCCTGACACCGGGGACCGCGTCCAGGATCTTGGGGTCGGACATGTCCGGCAGAGCCTTGACACTCCAGTCGGTGCGACCGATGGACAGCAGCCGAACCCCGTCGTCATAGCGCGAGGCACCCGGGTAGAGGCCCTGGACGGCGAGGTCGTCCAGGGCGCGGTCGATCGCGTTGGAGCGCGAGTCGAGCTTGAGTTCCTCGGAGACGTGGGAGCGGGCGCTGTTGATCGCCTCCGGGGTGTAGGCGCCGTCACGCACCGCGTCGACCGGTGGTGTCCACCCCAGCGACTTGGCGAGGACGACGGCGGCGGTGTCGCGGATCGCCTGACCGTGGTCCTGCGCCGCGATCGGGAGGAAGACGATGTCGTCCGTCGCCGGGATGCTGTCGGGGGAGGTGTCGCGCGTGTTCGTCGCCCAGGTGCGCATCATGTCGTTGAGCGATGCGAACGACGTGTTCACCGGGTGCTCGGGCGCGGGGTCGGCCCCGTCGTCCGGGGGCTGGCCATCGTGGTTCCGGGTCCCCTGCGGCTGACCGTCCTGGGGCCGGGTCTCCTGGGACCGGCTGCCCTGGGCCTGGGTGCCCCGCGTGTCCGTCCCGTCGGTGTCCGTGCTGGCTGCCGGGGGCTGGACGAAGGTCAGATAGGGGAACTGGTACAGGGTCTCGATCTCACCACCGTTGCCGTGCCCGGTGAACGTGGTGCGCGGCGCACCACCGGAGGTGCCGGAGACGGGCTTGGAGAGCTCCAGGGTGAGAGCGAGGCGGGTGTCCTGGGTGATCTTGGCGTACGGATGCTGCATCTGTATCTCGACCGTACGGGTCGGAGCGTCCGAGACGCTGTTGTTCGTGCTCTCACTCCAGCTCTTGTTCAGGCCGGTGTTGGGCGCGAGGAACAGCGGTCGACTGCCGGGCTGCTCGTCCGGTCCGCTCTCGTCCTGACCGTAGGGCAACGGCGCCAGCGCTGTGCCCTCCACGCCCAACGCGCTCGAAGTGCCGTGGCTCTCGCTTCTCCCACTGGTGTCGGTCCACGTCCGCGACTCGATGTAGTCCGCCGCGAACGAGACGAACTGCGTGCGCGTCGAGAAGGCCCGCAGGTCCACGTACACCTTGGCCTCGGTGGACGTCTTCACCGTGCCCGCGATCGGGCGCACCTGGACCGGGACCGGCACCGACTTCGCCGGGTTGTTGCCCAGTTGGGTGGTCAGGGTGTGCAGGAGGTGCTCGCGGCTGTCGCCGGTCAGCTCCAGGCCTTCGCGTCCCAGGTCGTCCACCAGGCGTTGGATCGCCTCGTTGGGGTCGGCCGGACGCATCTGGCGGCCGGTGTTCTCGAAGCCCGGACGCACCACCAGGTCCGCGGGCTTCTTCGGATGGGGTTGGAACCCGAGGCTGGTCTGGCTGAGGGTGCCGTCGACCGCGTCGTAGACCAGGTTCGCCGCGTGGGCGTCGTGGGCGTGCACATACCCCGAGACCAGGTTGTCCACCTGTACCTGCCAGCCGCGGAAGCTGGTGTTCCACGGAATGGTCGGTCCGATGCTCCAGTTCTTCTTGAACTCGACGGCCTGCGTGATGTCACCGGACCCGCGGAACGCGTAGGACCACGCGACCTGCGGGATGAACAGCACGGACGAGGAGAAACCGTGTGACCGGGTGGTGGAGTCGGACACGCTGCGGGGCGTGAAGCCGAACGAGGGGCCGCCGATGGGGATGGGACGGACCGCCTCGCTGGGCAGGGAGCCGTCCTCGGCCGCGGGGTTGGGGTTGTCGGTGCCGCCCGCGCCGAAGCGTCCGGTCAGGCTCGTGGACGTGAAGTCGTGGGTGGACAGGCTGATCTGGGCCCCGCTGTTCCACCAGATCTGCGCGTCCACGGGGAAGAAGACGGTGATCGAGTCGACGTTGACGAGGGTGGCGACGGTCGCTCGGATGTCGTGCGGGGAGAAGAACCCGCCGCTCATGTCCTGCCGGGTACGCGCTCCGGACGGCGAGGTGGCGCTGGTGTCGGTGGCGAGGCTCTGTCCCGACAGCCGGTTCTCGAACAGGAACCGGGACGCGGGCTTCTGGGTGAGGAAGTTCTGGAGCTTCCGGGTGAAGTCGGGGGGCAGGCCGTCGGGGTCGGCGCCGAAGGAACTGTAGGTCTGCGCGACCAGACCCATCCGCTCCGGACCGCTCCCGAGGTCGGTGTTGACGAACTCGATGGTGCCGTGCTTGAGGATGATCTCGGCGCGGTGCTGCGACAGTTCCCTTTGTGGTCCGGACGCACCGTCCGACGCGCGCGGCAGCAGGGCCACCGGATGGTTGGGAACGAAGCCGCGTTGGACGATGTCCCGTGCCCGGTCGGCGGTGAGCGGTGTCGGTGCCGGGTTCACGGCCCGTGGCGGAGCGGACGTGCTGGCCTGGGCGGGCGCGGACGTCGATGGGGTGGCGGGTGCGGGAGTCGAGGTCGTCGCCGGTGCCGGCGTGGAGGTGGTGGCCGGGGCGGGTGTGGAGGTGGTGGCCGGAGCGGGTGTGGAGGTGGTGGCCGGGGCGGGCGCCGGGGTCACGCTCGGCGGCGACGACACCTTGGGTGTGGTCACGGTGGTCAGGGCACTCAGGCCGTCGTCGCCGAGAAGCGGGATGCCGCGCTGGCGGAGCGGGGTGCCGTCAGGGACCTGCCCGAGGTCGTCGTGCTCGTACAGGCGGGCGTCGAACCTGGTCTCGGTGGTCCACACGTCGCTGCCACCGGAGAACATCACCCGGTCCTCGGCGGAGTGGGTGAGGCTCTGCCCGATGCCGCGGCCGCTCCCGCGCGCGAGGGTGCCCGAGACGTTGGGCGTGACCATCGTCGCCGGGACACCGCGCGCGTCGGGATTGCTGTCGTCACGGATGTTGGCGCCCACGGTCAGGGTGAACGCGTGTGTGTTCGACCGGTTCAGATCGGTGCTGATCCCGGCCGATCCGGCGAGCCGCGTACCGGAGCTCGCCTCGGATTCCGTCACGTGGCGCAGGGCTCCGAAGTCGGCGGTGACGCGCACGGTCACGAAGTCGGGGCGTGTCAACTCCTCGAGCCTGGCCATGGAGGGCGGGTCGATGGAGGCGGTCTCGGTGAGGTGGACGGTGATGCCGTCAGCGGTGAGGTCGTTGCGGTTGCTCTTGAGGTCGGACTCCGCGACCGCGTCGAGGATCCGCAGGGTGTTCTCGCGCGCGACGTCGTAGTCGCGGCGCAGTCCCCAGTGTTCGCGGAAGGATCGCTCGAAGTAGTCCGCGTTCTCGTTGCCGGGGCGGCGGGCGTAGTCGCGACCCGTGCGCGCCATCTCCGGAATGACCAGGCCGGGGCGTTGCGCGGCGATCGAGGTCAGGATCCGGTGGCCCAGCTCCTGGTGGACCGTGCGACCGTCGGAGTTCGTGGACGTGTTGGGAGCGGGGCCCGCGACGTCGGGGGGCCAGCCGAACTGCCGGATGCTGGCACCGCTCAGGTCGGTGAGCCGGTCGCCTCGCAGGTTCGGGAAGGGCGGAACCTTGGTCTGGGTGCTGCTCCGGCCGTCGGTGTTCCGCACGGGGGTGGTGCTGGTGACGGGCGCGGGGGTCGTGCTCTGGGCGGGTGCGGTGGTCTGGCTGGTGGTGGGGGCCGTGGTGCTGCTCTGGTCCTGGTTCCCGGACGTGCCGGCGGTCGTCGTCGGGCGCTGGCTCGCTGAGTCGGCGAGGTCGCGCAGCGCCTGGGCGTCCTCCAGCGTCAGGACGTCGACGGATCTGCCGCGGAAACGGTGGATCTCGCTCTCGCCCTCGAACTGCACGTAGAAGTCGCGTTCGACATCGTAGGCCGCGTGCTGCGACGAGCCGTGTGTGAAGGGGCTGGAGGTCGCGCTCTGGGTACGGGTGTTCGCGGTGTTGGATCCGTGCGTGAACGCGTACTCGAAGAACGGAACGTCCAAGCGGACGCTGCGGTTGTCGGGCAGATCGATGTGGAGGCCCCACCCGTGGCCGACCGTGCCCGAGAAGCCCTTGCTGCGGTTCACCGACGAGAAGGTGCTCTTGGTGGAGGTGTCGTTGCGCAGCAGTTCCAGCAACGACGGCGAGTCGTCCTTGCGGGTGTAGGACGTGGGCACCGACCACATCGTCATCATCTTCGTGCTGACACCGTCGGGCCCGGTCACGCTGATCGTCGACGGAGTGCTGGTGATCTGGGGCAGATGGTTCTGGATCTGGTCGCGGTGGAAGCCGCGCTCGATCACCCCTCGGAATTCGTCGAGCCGCCTCCGCTGTCGGTCGCGCCCGCCCGGTAGGTGCTCCGACAGCCACTGCGAGACCCTCGTCGTGGGATTGATCAGCAGGTGGTCGGCGATCCACGGCGCCAGATCCGTGTGGGTGGACCCGGTGCCGCCGTCCGTGCCGGCGGTGACCGGGGTGACGTCGCCGACCCTGATGGGGTGACCGGCCCCGGCATGGTTGACGACGGTGCGCGGAGGCTGCCCGGGCACGGGGGTCGGTCCCGCGTGCAGCTGGATGGTCCGGGGCATGTCGGGGTGGGCGACCACCTCACCGGGCAGATTGAGGAACAGGCCGTTGGCGGAGCGACCGCTGAAGGTGCGCGGAGCGGGGGCCGGTCCCGCCCCGTCGGCCGGGGTGCCCGTCGTTGGCGGGGCGGCCGGAGGTGTGAGGGTCAGGGTCATGTCCACGTCGGCGACGTAGAGTTCGGGCGCGTCCAACTGCCAGATCTCGGTGTCGCTGTTGGCGGAGGCGGAGGCGCCGTAACCCGTTCCGCGCACCCGACCGCCGCCCCGCACGCCGAAGGAGAACAGGGGCCCCCACCTGGCCACCCCCCAGTCGGTGACGTACAGGGGGCTGACGGTGAACTTGGCGCCGAACGACTTGTTGCCGCCGCGGGAACCGCTTTCGCTGGCGTTGACGCCGACCCCCGCGGACTGGGTGCGCAGGAGCTTGGTCGGTGTTCCGTCGCCCAGGGGACGGGTCGGGACGTGCCGGAAGTCGCCGTCGGCCGGGGTCAGCGCCAGGGTGGCCGACCACGTCCCACCGGGGCCCTCGACCCGCACTGTGTGGCCGTCGGGCCCGAGGAAAGGGCGAGCGCCTCCGCCCTGGAAGGCCTCCGCGAACGCGTCCATGAACGGCTGGCGGTCGTTGGCGGCCAGGCCGGGCACGGCGCCGAGGCTGTCCCTGACGAACGTACCGGCGTGCTCCGCGCCGGACATGTGCGGGCCGACCAGGTTGGACGCCGTGAGGTAGTCCAGCTGGTAGGTGCGCCCGTCGGGGTCGGGTCGCAGGCTGCCCTCGTACTCGGTCGGGGCCGGTGCGGGCTGGGTCGTTCCGTCGGTCGGGTTCGGCTGGGTCTGGCTGGTGTCCTGGTTGTCTCCCTGGGTGTCGTCCTGGGTGGTCTGTGTGACCAGGGGCGCCTGCTGATCGGTGGTCGTGGTGGGCGGAGCGGGCGGGGTCCGGGTGTCGTCGGACGGCTGGGCGTCGTCCTGGGTGGTCTGCGTGACCAGGGGCGCCTGCTGATCGGTGGTCGTCGGTGCGGCCACCTCGGGGTGCGGGCTCGACTGCTGCCGACTTCCCGGGGAAGCGTCGCGGCTGGTCTGCGGTTGCGGCGTGTTGGCACCGTCACCGCGCGATCCGGAACCGGCGGTCGTGGTCGCGGGCGCCTGTGTGACGGGGGGTGCGGTGTCGTCGGCCGCCGAGTCCTGGGGCGGATCGACCGTGATCTCGGGTACGGCGAAGACCTGGATCTCCTCGGCCGTCCAGGGGAGGGGCGACTGGGGGAGGTCCAGGCCCGACTTGGGGTCGAGGAGGGAGAAGTCGGGGGTGAGGAAGGAGTCCTTGGGGTTGATGAGGTCGAGGATGGACAAGGGGGGTGCGAACGGCGACGGCGCGTCGGTCGCGCGGTCCGTGTCGGGGTAGTCGTAGAGGTCGGGGAGCGACTCGTCGTCGTCCACGACGGAACCCGTGGTGTTCTGGCCGCCCTCGGTGCGAGTGGGATCGTCCGACGCGGCGGGGGCGGTGGTGTCGGAAGAGGCCGGGGTGGCGGAGTCCTGGTCGCCGGTCTGGACCGGCGCCGTCGGGCCGACGTGCGCGGGCTGGGCGGTCCTGACCCCGTCGCCGTCCCCAGCGGGTGTGGTCGCGTCGGAGGTTTCCTGGTCGCCGCCCGCGGGCGCGGACTCCCCGGCCGGGGCCGTGTCGGCGGTGAGACCGGAGGAGAAGGACGTGACGTAGGGGTTGTCCTGCGGGGACACGTCCACGGGGCTCGGCACGCCCCCCGTGGCTCCCGCGGTGCCGTCACGGCTCGCCGTGCCGTTCCCTCCCGCGCGAGCGCCCTCACCCCTGTTCCCGGTGCCGTCGCCTCCGCGCGTGCCCGGAGCGCCGCCGTCGGCGGCGGGGGTGTCGGCGGTCGCCCTGGTCTCCGTGTCCGCGTCCGTGCCGAGGGCGGCGTCCCCGCCCCGGCCGTCAGCGTCGTCGCCGTGCTCCGAGTCGCGGCCGCCCCCGGTGGAGGCGGTGTCCGCCGCTCCGTCGTCCTCGCGGTCGCGTCCGTCGCCGCCTCGGCTGTCGGGAGAGCCCTCGTCGCCCGTGTCCGTGTTCCGGTTCCCGCCCGTGTTGCCGGTCTCACCGGTCTCACCGGTCTCGGTCGTGACGGGGCCCGGCGTACTGCCGTCCGACTCCTGGGAGGAGGTCGTCGGCGGAGCCGTGAGCGGCGGCGGCAGGTTCGGGCCGCCGCGCACCGCGTCGATGCCCGCGACGGAGGCGTCCGTGACCACCGTCTGCGTCGTGGCCTGGCTGGCGCCCGCGCTGGCGGAGAACCCGGAGGCCTTCCACCCGCCTTCGAGGGCCGCGTTGGACACGCCCTCGCCGACGTACCCCTCCAGCGCCCCCGTGGCCGCGCCCAGTCCCAGGTTCTGGGCGTAGGCGGCCTTCCCGGTGCGGAGGTCGTTGAGGCCCTTGGAGAGCGTGTCGGGCACCTTGTCGGCGAGGTGGTCCCGGATCGCGGGCGGAAGTGCGTCCCCCAGGGCCTGTCTCAGGTGCATGGACAGGTCGGGGCTGGGCCAGTTCCTGGCGAAGGCGTCCGCGTAGTCGTCGCCCAGCTTCCTCGCGGCGGCCGAGCCCAACTCGTCGCCGAAGTGGCGCTCGAACAGGTCGGCGAAGTCGTTGCGCAGGTTCGCGGCGCTGACGTCGTTGGCCCAGCTGCCGATCCCGGGCACGTCCCCCTGCTTGTAGGGGACGCCGAGTTCGTCGTTGTGCCGTGTGAACACGGACGCCAGATCGTTGTTGAGGCCCGTGCCCGGCGGGGGCAGGGCGTCCGGCTCCGGGTCGGGCCTGGGTCCGGTGACGGGTGGCAGGTCGTCCGGATCCAGCTCCGTCCTGGGGTTGGTGATCGGCGGTGCGTCCTCCGGAACCGGTTCGGTCTTCGGCCTGGTGACCGGAGGAGTGTCCGCGATCGGGTCGGGGACCGGATCCGGTTTCGGGTTGGTGATCGGCGGCGGGTCCGGGAGTCCGTCGAGGTCGAGCAGGTTCTTGTTGATGACCTTGGTGACCTGGCCGCCGAGCAGGATGTCGACGCCGCCCGACAGGGCCGCGGAGACCAACCCCTCGAAGACGGCGCCGATGTGCGCGCCCTTGGTCAGCTCGGGGTCCCACTCGTCGCGCGTGCCCTTGTCGATCTGGATCCGCTGGATGATGCTGTCCATGCTCGCGAAGATCTGCGAGATCACCAGGTGGCTGGGGACGGTGAGCAGGAACCAGGCGAGGATCCGGCGCATGGCCAGGCTGCGGATGGCCTTGAAGATGGGGATCCACTTCAGCGAGGCGCCGAACGTCCAGTAGGCGGAGGCGATCGCCCAGGCGATCTCCACGATCAACTGGATCAGCTGGCCGAGCATCATCATGGCCATGTACTCGGCGTTGGCCTTGGCCTTGCGCAGAAGATCGGACAGCTGGGCCGAGATTTCCCCGACCTTGCCGACGTAGTTGTTTTCCCCGGTGGTGAACTGGGCGACCGATCGGTCGAAGTAGTCCGCGGCCTGACCGGAGAAGTCGGCGCGTACCCTGCGGCGCACCATCTCCAGCAGGTCCATGAGTTCCTGGGTGACGCGGTGCCCGACGGTGTCGTAGAGGTCGGCCAGGGCGCCCAGGCGGGCCGGGCTGGCCGAGGGCAGGACGATCCCGGTGAGCGTCGCGAGAGTGTACCGCCAGCCGTTGCTCATGTCGTGGTCGAACGGCACGCGACGCCACCTCCCCCCGACCGCCGCCCGTGCGCGCAGGCGCGGAACCTCCCGCGCCTGCGGGCCTCTCGATCTCGGCCGACCGGCGAGGCCGGTCCGACAGAACGTAGCACCGGAGCAGCGGATGTGGAAGTGATTGGGAAATAAGTTCTGTTTGCATGTTCTTGTGTGGCATCAGTTGCCCGTGCTCCCGACGCGATGACGCGTGCGCTCGGCCGGGAGACCGAGATCACGCCCTTCGGCCCGCCGCGGCGCCACGAGTGATCGCTCCGGCCCGCCGCCCCGCCGAATGGGCGCCGGCGTCCGAAATCAACGGGAAACCGATTCGAAGCCGGAGCCGGACTCCGCCCCACTCCGGCGATGACCACCGGTTTCGTCACCTGAAATTTCTCTGAAGAGGCGCGCCCCGTACCGTCACGTTCTTCCAAATGCCGTTGGGCCCGCCCCGACATTGCCATCCGGCGGGAAATCGTGGTAGAAATCCCCATCCGTTGACGCGAGGAATCCGGAATTGGCCCACGCGCCGATTCGACGAAAACCCTCGAATAACGATTTCATTACCGACCGAGGAGTGGTGGGAGGCCGACGTGCCCGATGGCACTGGTGACGGGCGTGACTCCGGACGGGAGCGGGACGGAGTGGCCCGCGGGCCGAGCATGGCCGCGGAGGAGGAGCGGATCGCCAAGGCCTCGCTCGCCGAACTCCCCGAGAACGGCACCGTGATCCTCGACGCTGGCAGCGTCACCGAGCGGCTCGCCGCCCATCTTCCCGCTGACCACGACTACACCGTCATCACCAACTCCATCCCGGTGGCGGTGGCGCTCGCCGGCCGCACCGACATCACCGTGCACCTCATGGGCGGCCGTCTGCACCGGCGGGCCGGAGCGACCCTGCCCGGCCCGCGCGAACTGGAGGGGCTCAGCGTGGACGTCGCCTTCGTCGTACCGGGGGGCGTCTCCTTCGACCGCGGCCTGACCAGCTGCGACCCGGCCGAGGGCAGCGGCAAGAAGGCGATCATGGACGTCGCGCGTCGCGTCGTCGCGTTGACCGACCACACCAGGATCGGCGACGACCGCCTGTCCCGGTTCGCCGCGCTCCAGGACGTCGACTGCCTGATCACCGACACCGGGCTGCACGAGGAGGCGGCCGAGCGCCTGCGCGCGCGGGTTCCACGTCTGCTGCGCGTCTGAGGCCGCCCCGTCCCGCCCTCCGACCGTTCCGGGCGCGGACGCGGGATGTGTGTGCCGGGCCGGATCCCACGCTATGCCACATGGAAGCACATCCATATGATTGACTTCCGAGGCAAGTCGCCCCCACGGTTCCACGACTGCCCCAGCGAAACTCAGGTGATCCCACATGTACGCCGAAGAGCGCCAGCGGCTCATCCTCGAGCGTGCGCGTCGGGAGGGGAGGGTGGACGTCGCCACACTCGCCGCCGAGTACGACGTCACCTACGAGACGATCCGACGCGACCTGACGGCTCTGGAGCGACACGGGATCCTGCGCCGCGTGCACGGGGGCGCGATCCCCGTCGAACGGCTCGGCTTCGAGCCCACGCTGACCCAACGCGACACCGTCATGACCAAGGAGAAGGAGCGGATCGCCAGGGCGGCCCTGGCCGAGCTGCCCACGGAGGGCGCCATCCTCCTCGACGCCGGTTCCACCACCGGACGGCTCGCCGAGCAGATCCCCGCGGACCGCGAACTCACGGTCGTCACCAACTCCGCGCCGATCGCGCTGACCCTCCTTCCCCGCGCCAACATCAACCTCATGCTGCTCGGCGGACGGCTGCGCACCCGCACGCAGGCGACCGTCGACGCCTGGGCGCTCCAGGCCCTGGAGGAGACCTACGTCGACGTGGCGTTCATCGCCACGAACGGCGTCTCCGCCGAACGCGGCCTCACCACCCCCGACCCCTCCGAGGCACAGGTCAAGCGTGCGATGATCCGCGCGGCCCGCCGCGCCGTGCTGTTGGCCGACCACACCAAGGTCGGCAACGACCACTTCGCCCGCTTCGCCTCCGTCGAGGAGGTCGACTGCGTCATCACCGACACCGGCCTGGTCGACGGCCTCGCGCAGGAGCTGGCCGCGCTCGGGCCGCGCGTCACCACCGTCTGACCTCCGGGCCGACGGGCGTCTGATCGGGCCGGTCGGTGCGAGCAGGGCCTCGCACACACTCCGCCTCATACATCCCATGATCCGCTGAATTTTTCCGTAGGGCTCCGTGTGCATTCAGCAGTCGTTGGGCCGCACGTGGGTTGATTGCCACTCAACCCTTCTATAAACTCACCCAAAACCAATTACTTTCACATGTACTGCCAAGCGGAAGGCGGCCGCGATGAGATCGACGGCCTCGAACGCCCGCACGGGCACGGCGGCCGCAGCGTGCGCGGTGGCAATCGCCCTGGTCACGGCCTGTACGCCGACGGACGGGGAGTCCACCGGAGAACCCTCCGCTTCGGCCCCCGCCACGGCGGGGGCCTCCTCCGACTCGGAGGCCGCGCTCGCCGCCTACACCGGCATGTGGACCGTGGTCGTCGAGGCCTCCCACCAGGGTTCCGCCACCCCGGACGGGCTGGAGGACCACGCCACCGGGGGCGCCCTGGCCCTCATGCGGCAGGCGCTCGAGGGAGTCGTCGACTCGGGGAACGAGGTCACCGGTGAGCCCGTGCTCGACCCGGAACTGACCCTCGAGGACTCCACCCACGCCGTCGTCGCCGACTGCGTGGACGACTCGGAGTGGAACATCGGAACGCCCGCGGCGGCCGGGAACGCGGACCCTCGCAGGGTCGACGCCGAACTCGTACACGACGGACTCGCCTGGCGCGTGTCCTACCTTCGGATCTGGGAGCCGGGATCATGTTGAGACGCACTGGCGCCACCTCGCTCGCGGTCGCCGCGGTGGTCCTGGGGGCGACGCCCCCGGCGAACGCGGACACCGCTGACGAGCCCGCGACCACGGAATCCGCCCCGGTCCTCACCGAGGTCGAGTGCGGCAGCGAGGGCGGCTCCGGATGCACGGTCGTCCTGAGCCACACGGAGACCACGGGCGGAACCGGGGGCGCCCCGGGAGCCACCACGGGAACCGGAACCACGTCCACCACCGCAGCCGACCCCAACGACCCCTACGCCGACGTGGACTGGAGCGCGGTCGACTGGGACGCGGTCGACTGGGACGCCATCGACTGGGACGCGATCGACTACGACGGCGAGGAGGGGGAGGAGGGCACGGCCCCGACCGACCCCGTGACACTGATCCAGGAGTCCCTGGCCTCCTTCGAACTCCCCCCGCCCCAGATCGCGACCTCGCCCGGCAACGGCGCCCTGGTCCTGGTCAACACCCCCCTGTGGCTGTGGATCGACGACCAGACGTGGGCCCCCGTGACCGCGACCGCCCAGATCCCGGGCTGGTCGCTCACCATCACAGCCACCCCCCGGGAGTCGCGATGGGCGATGGGCGACGGCGACGAGGTCGTCTGCGAGGGACCCGGCACCGCGTTCGACCCGGAGCGGCACGACCCCGAGTCCGCGTCCCCCGACTGCGGCCACGCCTACACGCGCGCCTCCGTGGCGCGGGAGGGCGGTACCTACACCGTCACCACGGGCGTCGTCTGGGACATCGCCTGGGAGTTCTCCGACGGCACGGCCGGGACACTCGACTCCGTCACGACGACGTCCGAGGTCGAGGTCGCGGTCGACGAAGCACAAGGCCTGGTCTCCGACTCGGGCCGCTGACAGCGCAAGGAAGCAGTGGAGGCAACATGGTGGGCACGACCACGGGCCCGGCGCCCGCGACGGTCCAGGGCGGGACACCACCGGTACGGCTCCTGGGCAAGGGGCCCCGGCGCTGGCGCTGGCTGGTGCTGGGACTGGCGATGGCCACGACCGGCGCCCTGGCCGGAGTCACCGCGATCGACCGCCTCGACCAGCGGCAGGGCGTCCTCGTGGCGGACCGCGACCTCCCGGCCGGTCACGTCGTGACCACCGACGACCTGAGAATCGCCCAGATCACCGTGGGCGAGGGGGTCTCCGTCATCGGCGAGCGGAGCCTGGAGGAGGCGCTGGGCCGCGCGCTGACCGTCCCGGTCGCCGACGGGGCGATCCTGCCCAGCACGGCGCTCGGACCGGATTCGGCGTACCCGCCCGCCCAGGAGGCGGTCGTGGGCGCCGCCCTCATGCCCGGGCGCTTCCCCGCCTCCATCCAGCCCGGATCGGCGGTCTCCGTCGTGGTGATCCCCGAGGACACCGGCCAGGTCGCCGAACAGGAGACCAGCGCCGAGGCCTTTCCCGCCCGGGTCCAGAGCGTGGAGGACGCCGCCAGCGACGGCTCGGTGATCGTGGAACTCGCCGTCAGCGCACTGGACGCCGCCCAGATCTCCTCCGCCGCCGCGACCGACCGCGTCACCGTCGTGCAGGTCCCGACCCGGGGAGGCTCGTGATGCCGCGCACCGTGGCGGTCCTCTCGCTCGGCGGCGCACCCGGGGTCACCATGACCGCGATGGCCCTGGCCGCCTCCTGGCCGCAGGAGCCCGGTGCACTCCTCGTCGAGGCCGACGCCTCGGGAGGAGACGTCGGCACCTGGCGCAGGCTGTTCGTCTCGCCCGGGCTGACCGACCTGGCCGCCGCCGCCCGCCACGAGCGCTCCGACGCGGCCGGGGCGGGCCCGCTCGAACACGCGCAGGTCCTCGACGGCGGCCTGCCCGTCTGTCCGGCACCGGCCTCAGCGGACCGGGCGGACGGCGCGGTGCGGCTCCTGGCCCAGAACACCTCCGCACTGGCGTCCCCGAGCGGCCACGTGACCGTCCTCGATCTGGGACGACTCGCCCCGCGCTCCGCGACCGCGCACCTGGCCGCGCACGCCGACGTCGCGCTCCTGCTGGTCCGCGACGACCTGGCGCAGCTGCGACGACTGCAGGAGTCGGCGCGGTACCTGTTCGAGACGCTTCCCCGGGCCTGGACCGTCGTCGTCGGCGGCAGGGGGTCCACCGCCGAGATCGCCAGCACCGTGGGCCTGCGCGTGTGGGGCAGGGTGCCCGACGACGACCGGAGCGCGGCCTTCCTCCGCGGCGAGGCGGGGTTGCGCCGACCCGAACGCCGTCCGCTCTTCCGGGCGGTGGCGTCCCTGTCCCAAGCGGTGGTCCGCGAGACCGCCGCACAGCAGGTGCGGATGGAGGTCCCGCTGTGACCGAGATCGACGCCGCCTTCGACGACGACCCCAACCAGTTCATCGACGCCGGCCGCGCGGTCCGCGAGGACGCGTGGGTCACGTGGACCGCGACCGAGGCCACGCGGCGGCTCAGCGAACTGCTGCGCGAGAACGGCGAGTACGGCCCCGCCGAGTACCGCCGGGAGGCCGAGCGCGTCATCGCGCGGATCCTCGACGAGGCGGCCAGCGAGGCGCTCGCCGCGGGACGGCCGGTTCTGGCCCCCGCGACCGAGGCGCTGATCGCGCGCCGTGCCCTCGCCCAGGTGAGCGGGCTCGGACCGCTCCAGCCCCTTCTGGACGACCCGGAGATCGAGAACATCAACATCACGGGCTCGCGCGTGTGGATCCGCTACGCCGACGGCCGGCGCGAACAACGCCCGCCGCTGTTCGACGACCCCGAGGAACTGATCGCCCTCATCCGACGCATCGCCGCCGAGTCCGCCACAGGCGAACGGCGTTTCGACCCCGGCGCGCCGATCCTGGACATGACCATGCCCGGCGGGGAACGGCTCAACGCCGTCATGGAGGTCGCCCGCGACCCCGCGGTGTCCATCCGCCGCCACCGCCACACCCGCACCTCCCTGGAGCGCCTGCACCGCCTGGGCACCCTCGATCCCGTCCTGGTCAAGCTCCTGAGGGCGGCGGTCCTGTCCCGGCGCAACATGGTGATCACCGGCGGCACCGGCGCGGGCAAGACCACGCTCCTGCGCGCCCTGGCCGCCGAGATCCCGCCCACCGAACGCCTGGTCACCATCGAGGACGTGTTCGAACTCGGACTGGACCGCGACGTCGACGCGCACCCGGACTGCGTCGCGCTCCAGGCCCGGCCCGCCAACGTCGAGGGCGTCGGGGAGATCGCCATCGCCGACCTGGTCCGCGCCGCCCTGCGCATGTCGCCCGACCGGGTGATCGTCGGTGAGACCCGCGGCCACGAGACCGTACCCCTGCTCAACGCGATGAGCCAGGGCAACGACGGCAGTCTGACCACCCTGCACGCCGCGAACTCCGCGGGCGCCTTCACCAAACTGGGCGCCTACGCGTCCCAGTCCAGCGAACGCCTGCCTCTGGAGGCCACGGCGGCCCTGGTGGCCGCGGCCGTCCACCTCGTCGTGCACGTCTCGGCACTGCCGACCGGCGGCCGCATGGTCACCAGCGTGCGCGAGGTGGTCGGCGCGGAGGGGCAGAACGTCATCTCCAACGAGCTCTACCGCAGGAGCCGTTCGGGTGAGCGGCTGCCCGCGGCGTCACCGAGCCCCGACACCCTGGACGCGCTGCTCGAGGCCGGATTCGACCCGGCCCTGCTCCACGCCAACGTGGAGGTCGGGGGGTGGCCGGCATGACCGCCTTCCTCCTCCTGGCCGCGTGCGGCGCCTTCGCGGGCGCGGGCATCTGGATCGCCGTGGCCTCGCTCCTCGTGCCCACGCCCGGGGCTCGGCCCGGACAGCGGTCGCGCGCGTCGCTCGCCGCGCTGCTCAGCCGACGCACCTTCGTCCTGGTCGCCGCGGGCGTGGCGGCCGGAACCCTCGTATGGGTCGTCACCGGCTGGCCGGTGGCGGGGGTGCTCATCGGCGTCGGCACCTGGTTCGCGCCGACGATGCTCGGCCCCGACCGCGCCCACCAGCGCCAGGTGGCCGGTGTGGAGGCGGTCGCGGCGTGGACGGAGATGCTGCGCGACCTGATGGCCGGAGCCGCCGGTCTGCACCAGGCCATCGCCGCGACCGTCCCCATCGCCCCCGAGCCGGTCCGCCCCGAGGTCGCCCAGCTCGCCGAACGGCTGCGCCAGGGCACGCCGCCCCGGGAGGCGTTGCGGGTGTTCGCCGACGAGGTCGACAACCCCACCGCCGACCTGGTCGCCGCCGCCCTCAGCAGTGCCACGTCCCGGCACGCGACCGACCTGGGCGTCCTGCTCGGCAGCCTGTCCGAGGCCGCGCGCGAACAGGCAGCGATGCTGGTCCGGGCGTCGGCGAGCCGGGCCCGCGTGCGCACCTCGACCCGCATCATCATCTCGGTGACCCTGGGCATGGCCGTGCTCCTGACGCTGCTCAGCCCCGACTACCTGGAGCCGTTCGACGGCTTCGTCGGACAGGTCGTGCTCGGCGGCATCGGCGCGATCTGGGCGGCCGCCATGTTCTGGCTGGTCCGGCTCTCCCGGCCCAGACTCGGACCGCGCGTACTCACCCCTGACACACGGGAGACGGAGGTGGCCGCGTGATCGCCGACACCCCTGTGCTGGCCATCGTGGGCGGAGCCCTCGTCGGACTCGCGGTCTGGCTGGTGCTGGCCGCGCGCTTCGCCCGGCCCAGCCTCGCCGAACGCCTCGCCGCCCCCCAGCCCCTCCCCTCCGCCCCGGCCGGTTCGCCAGGCACCGGCGGAGTCACGGCGCGGATCGGCAAGGTGGGCGTTCCGCTGATGACCGCGCTCGGCCTCCCCGGCCCCCGCACACGCCGGAACCTGGTCGTGTGCGAACGCGACGCGACCTCCTACCTGGCCGAGAAGTCCACGGGTCTGGTTCTGGCGCTGACGGTGCCCCCGTTCCTGGGCGCGATACTCGCCCTGGTCGGAGTCACCCTGTCCATGGCCCTGGCCGTACCCGGGTGGGTGCTGTTCGCACTGGTCTTCTGGTTCGCCCCGGACCTCTCCCTGCGCGACGAGGCCGACAAGCGGCGCGAGCGGATGCGCCACACCCTCGCCGGGTTCGCCGACCTGGTCGTGGTGTCCCTCGCCGGCGGCGCCGGGGTCAACGGGGCCCTGTCCGACGCCAGCTCGGCCAGCGACGGCTGGGCGATGATCCGCATCCGTGAGGCCCTGCGCGACGCGTCGCTGCGGCGCGAGCCGCCCTGGACGGCCCTGCGCGGGCTGGGCGAACGCTACGACACGCCGGAGTTCGACGAACTCGCCGCCAGCCTCCAACTCGCGGGCGCCGACGGAGCGCGCATCCGCTCCTCACTCGCGGCCAAGGCCAAGACCCTGCGCACCCAGTTCCTGTCCGAGCTCGACGCGGACGCCCAGTCGGACACCGAGCGGATGAGCCTGCCGGTGGTCCTTCTCTTCGGCGGCTTCCTCATCATGCTCGGTTACCCGGCTCTCAGTCATGTCCTCTTCAGTCTCTGACGTCACGCATCCCCTGGAGAACCTCTATGAACAGCATCGTCACCTTCGTGCGCATCGTCCTGGGCATCCACAAGGGGGACCCCGGCGACGACGGCTACTCCACCGAGGCCATCGTGGTCATCGCCCTGCTGGTGGGCATGGCCATCGCCGCGGTGGGGATCCTCTCGACCAACGTGATCGCCAGGGTCACCAACCTCTCCCTCGGCGGCTGAGGGCGTGCACGTCACCGACGACGACCGGGGCAGCGCCGAGCTCGCCGTCGCCGCCCCGCTGCTCCTGACGCTGGTGTTGCTCGTGGTGCAGGCGGCGATGTGGATGCACGCCGACCACGTGGCCGCCAGCATCGCCAGGCAGTCGGCGGAGGCCGCCCGCACCGTCGAGGGCGCGGGCGGCCAGGCCAACGCCGAGGCCATCGCGGACGAGCTCGGCGGCACCCTGCTGATCGACCGCACCGTGTCCGTCGTCCGCGGTCCGACCGAGGCCACGGCCGTGGTGGAGGCGCGGGTGCAGTCCCTGATCCCTGGGTTGACCTGGCCGGTGCGGCACGAGCTGACCGTTCCGGTGGAGCGCTTCGTGCCGCCCGGAGGTGCGCCGTGACCCCGACCGGCCAGAGCCCGGCCCAGGCGGGAGCGGTGCCGCGCCATGGCGACGACCGGGGTTCCGTCTCCGTCGAGCTGGCGCTGCTCACGCCCTTGCTGCTGTCCTTCGCGCTGCTGATGGTCCTCGCGGGCAGGGTGGTGGGCGCGGGCTCCACGGCCGACGAGGTCGCCCACGCCGCCGCGCGCGCGGCGGCGCTCGAACGCCAGGTCCCCCAGGCCGAGGCGGCGGCACAGCGGATCACCGCGGCGAGCCTGGCCTCGGAGGGCCTGACCTGCTCCAGCCACACCCTGACCCTGGACCACAACGGGCTCGCCCCCGGTGGTTTCGTCACCGCCACGCTCGAGTGCCACGTGGGGCTGGACGACCTCGCCGGACTCAGCGTGCCGAGCACCGTCACCATCTCGGGCAGTTCGACCGTGGCCGTGGACGCCTTCCGGGGGGACGCGTGAACCGCGACGACCTCGGACCGGACGACGGCCAGGCGACCGCCTTCACCGTGGTCATGGTGACGGCGTTCGTGTTCTGTCTCGGCCTGGTCTACGACGGCGGCGGCCTGCTGCGCGCCCACACCCAGTCGATCGCGTTGGCCCAGGAGGCCGCGCGCGTCGGCACACAGCAACTCGACTGGGCGGCCTACCGGTCGGGCACGGACACCGTGCGACTCGACCCCGCTGCCGCGGCGACGGCCGCCCAGGACTTCCTCGCCCAGTCCGGGGGGTCCGGGACGGTCAGCGTCGACGGGGACACCGTGACCGTGACCTCCCGGATGTCCTACGACTTCGTCCTTCTCCCCCTGGGTTCCACGACGGTCGAGTCCACAGCGAGCGCCCGCCCGTACACGCAACCCGCTCCCTAGACGTCCTGTGAGGCTGCCATGTCTCGTTTCCGCCAGTCGAGCGCGATCCTGCTCGCCTCGGCTGTCCTGCTCGGCATCCCCTACGTGCTCCTGTGGCACCTGGAGTGGCCGCGGCTCGACCTGACGTGGGCGGGCACCCTCGTCCACATCCAGGGCCTGAGCATCCCGCCGGGGTTGCCGACCGCGATCCTCATCGTGCTGCTGTGGTCGCTGTGGGGCCTGTACCTCGCCGGGATGGCCGTGGAGGGCGTCGCACGGCTGCGCGGAACACCCGGTCTGTTCCGCCGCCTGGGTCCGATGCAGGCGGTCGCGGCGACGGCGGCCGGCGCGGCGGTCCTGACCCCGACCTACGCGCTCGCTGACGCCGCCGCCGAGGAGGCGGAGGACGCGCCCGCGGACGACGACGGCTCGCCGCCGCCCGTGCCCGTCTCCGACGGGACCCAGGCGGGGGAGAGCGTCGAACGGGAACGCACGATCGCGGGTTTCGCGACCGACTCGGCGGAACTGACCGACGCGATGCGCGAGGACCTGGCGCCCGTGGTCGAGCTCGTCCGCGACCACGGCGCTCCGGGCGCCCCGATCCAGATCACCGGACATGCCGACCCCCGGGGAACCGACGAGCACAACCTGGAGCTGTCCGAGCGGCGGGCCCAGGTGGTGGCCGACCACCTGACCGCCGAGCTCGGCGACGCGGCGCCCGAGACGGTGGTGCGCGGTGTCGGGTCCGAGGAGCGGCGCGAGGGGGACTACGCGGCGCAGCGCAGGGTCGATCTCGTGTACACGGTCACGACCGAACCCGCGCCGTCCCCGACGACGGAGTCCGCCGATCCCGCCGGGTCGACGGAGACGGCCGAGACCCCCGCGTCCACGGACTCGGCCGAGACCACGGGCACGACCGGATCGGCCGGGTCCGGGTCGACGGAGACGACGGAATCCGCCGCGGCGCCCGAGACCGCGGACACCGGGGAGACGACGGAGTCCGCCGAGGCCGAGGACACCGCCGGGGCCACGGAGACCGCAGGAACGGCGGACACTCCCGAGACCACGGAGACGCCCGAGACCACCGCGTCCACGGAGTCGGCTGGAGCAGCGGACACGACAGCGGAGACCGAGGCCCCCGAGCCCGCGGAGACGACGGAGCCCGCCGAGATCGTGCAGGTGGAGCCGGTGGAGACGGTCGAGGTGGAGACGATGTCGGCCGCCAGCGACACGGGGGCGGCCTCGGGCGGCGAGCGGGACCTGGACGAGAAGCACGTCGTCGTCCTGGAGATCCCCGACGGCGCCGTCGGGATCTCCTTCGCGTTCGCGGGCGTCCTCGGCGGATACGTCCTGGGCAAGCGCGGTGTCCGGATCCCCGGGGTGGTGCTCTCCCTTCCGCGCCGGCTCCCGCCCTCCCCGCGCCGCAAGCCCCTCGCGCTTCCCCCCGCCGATCCGCGTCCGACCCCCGGCGACGACATCGACGAGCGGGTCAGCGTGGAACTGGGCCACGTGCCGGGCATCGGCGTCACCGGCAAGGGAGCGACGGGCGCCGCACGACGGCTGCTCCTCAACGCGCTCGACACCTCGGACGAGCAGACCGCCCGCGTGGTCATCACCGAGGCGGACACCGCGCGGTTGATCGGTGAGGAGGGGCGCGACCTGCTCAGGCAGCACCCGTGCGAGCCCGTCCGCATGGTCGGCACGGTGGAGGGCGCGCTCGAGGAGCTCCGGAGCGAGCTGCACCAGCGGGCGGACGAGGCCCTGCTGATGGACGATCCGACACCGCTCGTCCTGGTCACCTCGGCCGCCCCCGAGCACGAGACGGCGCTGTCCTCCCTGCTGCTGCACGGCCAGCACCGGGGGATCAGCGCGGTGGTGCTCGGGCGGTGGCCGCTCGGAGGGAGCCTGGCGATCGAGGAGGACGGGCTCATCACCGAGACCAGCACGCCGCTCGCCCCGCTCGCCCACCACTCGTGGCCCGGCTGCGACGCCGACGAGGTGGCCGAGGCGATCCGCGCCTACCGGGACTCAGCACCCGCGGAGGACACCGAGCGCACCCGGGGCGGGGAGGTCAGGACCGCCCGCGTCCGAGCCGACGACGCCCGGGCAGAGGCCGAGGCCTTCTGGGAGGCGGTCACCGAGGGGAGCGCCTTCTGGGACGACATGTCCCCGGACGACGACTTCTGGGACGAGAGCTCCGATCGTGGCGCCGTCACGATCGACGCCGCCGCGGACACGCCGGCCGACGAAGCCCTCCCCGAGAGAGAGGCGCCTTCGGAGGAGGAGGCCCCCTCCGGCACGGACGCGCCTTCGGAGGAGAGCGTCCCAGCGGAGGACGCCCCCTCCGAGAACGACACCGCGGTGGAGGAGGTCTCCGATCCGCTGCCCACGCGGGAGCGCAGGTCGCAGATCCGCGAGGCCCAGGTGTCGCGCAGGGCCAAGGCGTCACGGCTGGCCAGATCGGCGCGGAACCAGGACCCGGCACCGGCCCTGCCGACACCCGAACCGGAAGCCGCCGAGACCGCTCAGCCCGCCGCGGGCACCGCGGACTTCTCCAGCCTGAACCCACCGGAGGAGCGCCCGGCTCCGGTGCGTGCGAGGGAGAACGTCGGCGCCGGGACGAGCGCGGACGAGAGCGAGACGCCGGCCGCCCGCCGTCGGCGAGCGCGGGCGGGGGCCGGGGAGCGGCGCTCTCCCCACGTCACCCGAAAGATCCCCCAGGCTCCCCAGCCGCCCCAGATGGAGAAGGCTCCGGTCCAGCCGGAACCGCGGCCCGCGGCGAACAACGCCGGAACCGGAGGGTCGGGGAGCCGTCCCCTGCCCAGCAAACAGAGGAAGGCCGGCCGGGGCCGGACCTGGCGTCCGAAGGAGAACGCGTCAGCGTCTCCGTCCTGAGGGGACCGAGCTCGCGGGGAGGGCCCGGCCGACTGCCGGTTCGGCCTCCCGCGTCCGGACGATCACGGGCAATGGTCAGGGACGGATGACGGCCGCCGCGCGTCCCACGCCTCCTGGCCGCGGCGGGCCCGGAAGAAATCGGGGCGTTCGTCCCTTGTACTGGCGAGCCCCGTCGCGGCCGTCGGCGGCGCACCGCCCCTCGACCGGCCCCACCGGCCCGGGGCCGTCGTCGAGCGCTCCAGGAACCGCCGTAACCTGGGGAGTCGCGATCCGGAAGGAAAGGGCGGGATGCGCGTTCTCCTCGTGGACAACCACGACTCCTACACCTTCAATGTCTTCCAGCTGCTGGCGCGTGTCCTGGGGGAGTCCCCCGAGGTGGTCACGAACGACGACGCCCGTTGGGACGACCTGGACCCCTCCGCCTTCGACGCTGTGGTCGTCTCCCCGGGTCCCGGCCGCCCGCACAACGCCCGGGACCTGGGCCGTGTGCCCGGACTCCTCGCCCACACCCGCCTTCCGGTCCTGGGCGTGTGCCTCGGCCACCAGGCCATCGCCCACCTGGCCGGAGCCGACGTCACCGCCGCGCCCGTCCCGCGCCACGGACACCTCACCACGGTCAGGCACACCGGGCGCGGCCTGTTCGCGGGGCTGCCCCAGGACCTGACCGCCGTGCGCTACCACTCGCTGGCCGTGCCCGAACCGCTCCCCGCCCGCCTGGCCGCCACCGCCTGGGCCGAGGACGGCGTGGTCATGGGCCTGGAGCACCGTGAACTGCCGCGCTGGGGCGTGCAGTTCCACCCCGAGTCGGTCGCCAGCGACGCCGGAGCCGACCTGGTCGCCAACTTCCTCCGCCTGGCCCGCCCCCAGGCGACGGCCGCCGCGGGCACACCAGCACCCGAACGCGCCGCGCCGCCCGCCCTGTCCGGCGCCGCCCCGGAACGAAGACCCGCCACGACCGATCGCCCCGCGCCGCACGCCCGCGTCCTCGACCACGCCGTGGACACCGAGGCCGCCTTCGCCCACCTGTACGGCGACGCCGAGTACGCGTTCTGGTTGGACAGCTCCCGCCCCGGGGGACCCGCCCGCTTCTCCTTCCTCGGCGCGGCCACCGGTGAGACCCTCGCCTACCGCGTCGGCGACGGCGCCGTCCGGGTCAGGGACGCCCACGGCGCCGAGCACCGCGAACCCGGCACCGTCTTCGACGCGCTCGACCGCCGCACCCGCCGCACCGCCGCCCCCACCGGCCTGCCGTTCGACTTCACCGGCGGCTACGTGGGCTACTTCGGCTACGAACTCAAGGCCGACTGCGGCGGCGCGGTCGCCCACACCTCGCCCACCCCCGACGCCGTGTGGATGCGCTGCGACCGGTTCGTCGCCGTCGACCACGCCGAGAACCGCACCTACGTCGTGCACGACGACGCCGACGACGCCCGCGCGTGGGCCCGGGACACCCTCGACGCGCTCACCGCCCTGCCCGCCCCGCCCCCGCCCGCTCCCGCCGCGCCGCCCGTCGACCTGGACGCCCACCTGGAGCGGTCCCGGGAGGGCTACGTGACCGACGTCAAGGAGTGCCTGGGCCACCTCACCCAGGGAGAGAGCTACGAGATCTGCCTGACCAACCGGGTCCGGATCCCCGACACCGCCGACCCCGACCTGGACGTGTACCGGCGGCTGCGCGCGGCCAGCCCCGCGCCCCACGCCGCCCTCCTGCGACTGGGCTCCCTCAGCGTGCTGAGCGCCTCACCCGAGCGATTCCTTCGTGTGGACGCCGACCGCGTGGCGGAGAGCCGCCCGATCAAGGGCACCGCCCCCCGCCACGCCGACCCCGAGGCCGACCGCCGCGCCGTCGAGCACCTGCGCACGGGGACCAAGACCCGTGCCGAGAACCTCATGATCGTGGACCTGCTGCGCAACGACCTGGGGCGGGTGTGCGAGGTCGGCAGCGTCGAGGTGCCCGCGTTCATGTACACCGAGTCCTACGCCACCGTCCACCAGCTGGTCTCCACCGTCCGGGGACGGCTGCGGCCGGACGTGAGCACCCTCGACGCCGTGCGCGCCTGTTTCCCGGGCGGGTCGATGACCGGTGCGCCCAAGCTGCGCACGATGGAGCTCATCGACGGGCTGGAGGCCTCGGCCCGGGGGGTGTACTCGGGGGCGCTGGGCTACCTGTCCCACTCGGGGACCGCCGACCTGAGCGTCGTCATCCGCACCGCAGTGCGCTCCGACGGGGAGTTCACGATCGGGGCGGGCGGTGCGATCGTACTCGACTCCGACCCGGAGGAGGAGTACGAGGAGATGCTGCTCAAGGCCGCCGTCCCGGCGCGCGGCCGATGACCCGTGCGGACGCGGCGCCGAAGGCTCCCGGGGGCTCCTCGCACTGGGCGATGAAGTCGCCGGGGAAGCCCACCTCGAACCCGGTCGCCGCCTCCAACTGGCGTACGGCCTCCTCGGGGAGATCGACGTCGACGGCCCTCAGGTTCTCCGTGAGCTGGCCGACCCCGCTGGCGCCCACGATCGGGTGCACGGCCGCCGACCGCGCCCGGGTCCAGGCGATCGCGACCTGTGCGGGTGTGGCGCCGAGTCCGCCAGCGACCTCGCCGACGGCGCGGGCGACCTCGTGGTCGCGCGGGGACAGGGAGCCCGGGTCGACGCGGGTCCCGGCGGGCACCCGCTCCCGGTCGGTGAACTTGCCCGAGAGCACGCCTCCGGCGAGCGGCCCCCACGCGGCCAGGGTCAGCCCGAGCGCCTCGGCCATCGGCAGCAGTTCCCGTTCGGCGTCGCGTTTGAGCAGGTTGTAGGGCACCTGCACGCCCGCGAACGGCGTCCATCCCCGCCAGTCCGCCAGGGTGTCGGCGTGGCTGACCACCCACGCGGGGGCGTCGGAGATGCCCACGTACAGGATCTTCCCGGCGCGTACGGCGTCGTCCAGCGCCCGCATCGTCTCCTCCACCGGCGTGTGCCGGTCCCACAGGTGCACCCAGTACAGATCGAGGTAGTCGGTGCGCAGCCGCCGCAGGCTGCGTTCCAGGGACAGGCGGAGGTTCTTGCGGTGGTTGCCCGCGGCGTTGGGGTCCTCGCCGTCGCGGGAGAGCGTGTACTTGGTGGCGAGCACGAAGCGGTCGCGCTGGCCGGAGAGCAGTTCTCCGAGGATGTCCTCGCTGTCGCCGTAGGCCGAGGCGGTGTCGACGACGTTGCCGCCGGCGTCGGCGTAGGCGCGCAGCATCGCCTCGTACTCGCGCACGGCGTCGCCGCGTTCGTAGAAGGTCATGGCGCCGAAGAACAGTTCGGACACGCGCAGGCCGGTCCGGCCCAGCAGTCGGTAACGCACGGGCGTCCTCTCTCGTGGATGTACTCCCGACTCTGCTGTGACGGCACCCGCGATGGGAGACCGCCGTGGGACTGGCCCTCGCGGGGCCACCCTCGCCACGCCCTAGACTCGCCGTATGGCAGACAACGGTCTGGGCACCTTCCTCCGCTCTCGCCGGGAGGCCGTCACCCCCGCCGACGTGGGGCTTCCCCTCGGTCCGCGCCGCCGCACCCCCGGGCTCCGCCGCGCCGAGCTGGCCACGCTCGCCGGGGTCAGCGTCGAGTACCTCACCCGTCTCGAACAGGGCCGTGACCGCCGCCCGTCGCCGGAGGTGATCGAGGCGCTCGCGGGCACGCTGGGGCTGTCCGCCGACGAGCGGGTCCACCTGCACCGCCTCGCGAAGGTGACCAGCGGAGACGTGTGCCAGGGCGGTCCGCCACCGCCGCGTTCGGTGCGTCCCACGGTGCGGGAGCTCCTGGACCGGCTCGAACCGGGTCCGGCGCTGGTGGTCAACGGGCTGGGCGACGTGCTCGCGCACACCGACGGGTTCGCACGCCTCGCCGGGCCGCTCGGTGTTCTGGAACCGGCCGTGCCCAACCTCGTCCGGTACGTCTTCACCGACGTCCGCGCCGCGGCCGCCTTCCCCGACTGGGGTTCGGTCGCCGACGAGCAGGCCGCGGACCTCAGGGCCGCCGCGTCCCTGGGCGACCCCCACGCCGCGTCCCTGGCCGCGGAGCTGTCCGCGGCTGTCGGCGCCCGGTTCCGCGACCGCTTCGAGGGCTCGGCCGCCCTCCCCAGCCGCACGGGGACCGAGGTCTGGAACCATCCGGAGGCGGGCGAGCTGCGGTTGGCCTACGAGAGCCTCGCCGTCCCCGGCCCGGACGAGCAGCGGCTGGTGGTCCACCTGCCCGCCGACGAGGGGGCCGCGGTCGCGCTCGAACGGGTGTCGGCGCTGGTCGCGGGCTGAGCCGAAAAGGGTTTGCCCCGGCTGGCGAGGATCCCCGAAGCTGTCGGCCATGCAGATTCCCCGGCACCAGATCCGCGCCAGGTTCACCGACGCGACGGTCACCGTCTACCAGGCCTACCACCCGTCCATCGGCGTGCCCGCCGCGCGGGACGGCCGCTTCCCGGCCTCCTGGAAGCGGGGACGCATGACCTGGGTCAAGCCGTCCTTCAGGTGGATGATGTACCGGTGCGGGTGGGGGCTCAAGGCGAACCAGGAGACCGTCCTGGCGGTGGAGATCACCCGCGAGGGCTTCGAGTGGGCGCTGCGCGACGCCTGCCTGTCCCATCACGACCCGCGGGTGCACGCCGACCGCGACGCCTGGCGTGAGCAGCTGCGCACAGCCCCCGCGCGCGTGCAGTGGGATCCCGAGCGCGACCTTTGTCTGCGCCCGCTCGACCACCGGTCCCTCCAGCTGGGGCTGTCGGGGGAGGCGTCCCACCGCTACGCCGACGCGTGGATCGTCGGCGTCACCGACGTCACGCCGCTGGCCCACCGAGTGCACGCCCTGGTGCGCGCGGACGACCTGGACGGCGCCGCCGCTCTGCTGCCAGAGGAACGCCCCTACCCGGTTCCCGAAGGCCTGTTGGACCACCTGGTGCCCGCCGGGCGTCCGGTCGCCAACTAGGCTCTGCCCCCGCCGCACACGCGGCAGACCTGGCAGCGAGCGGTTCGTCAGGCGGCGTGACCGGCGGGAGGCTCGCTGGTCGGCATCCGCGGAGTGTGGCCGCCGAAGTCCGCGACGAGTTCGAGCCGACCACCGAGTGCCTCGACGTACCGGGCCACGACGTCGACGGAGACGACCTCGCCGTGCCCACCCTGAGCCCCCGCACGAGTTCCCTGTGCCCGGTCAGCGGTGAGGATCGGACGAGGGTTTCGCGGCGGTCGGCAACGGTTACGGTCGCCGGGACAGGCCGGACAGGCGGACGAGGGCCGCGCTGAGCCAGAGCAGCCCGATCGCCGCTCCAGCGGTGAAGGCAGCCACGCTGGCGGCGGAGGCGGCGAACCCGGCGATGACCGCCACCGGCGCCAGACGGCACGCGAGGGCCCAACCGCGTGCCTGGCGAGCGGAGAAGTACCGGGCCAGGATGAGGAAGGCGGCGCACAGCGCGAGGTAGCCGACCATCCCGGCGACCATGTGGACGGCGCCGTGACCGCTCACCACGGGGGTCGTGGTCTCGGGCGTGCCGACGGGGAACCCGGCGCCGGGGTCGGCGGTGAAGACCCCGGCGACCAGGAAGGACACGCCGAACACGCCGATCAGCCGTGGCGCCCAGATGCCGCCGGGCGCTCCGCGCAGCGCGTGCCGTGCGCCGACCGCGCCGCCGATGAGCAGCGCGCCGGTGGCCAGGAAGACCCCGATCTGGATCCATCCCAGGGAGCCCAGGCTGAGCTGGCTGAGGGCGTTGCGGCCGAAGTCGAAGCCCTCGCGGGTCAGCCCCTGGAGCAGGCCCGCACCGAGGAACAGCGGGCCCGCGGCGACACCGCCCGCGAGCAGGAACCGCAGCGGGGAGCGGGCGGGGACAGGGCGGGAAGCGGGGATCGTCGGGGCGTTGCGGGTCTGGGACATGAGGGTTCTCCTGCTCGGATGAGTACTGGACGGTCCAGTACTTCCTAGGAACTGGACGGTACAGTACCCGAAGAAGAACTAGACTGTCCAGTACCCAAAATTGAAGGAGGCGACGTGGAGGAGACCGCCCAGGGCCGGTCCGCACGCAAACACCAGGCGATCGTGACGGCCGCGACCGAGGTGTTCATGGCGAAGGGCTACCCCGGGACCAGCATGGACGACATCGCCAAGCTGGCCGCCGTGTCCAAGCAGACCGTCTACAAACACTTCACCGACAAGGAGAAACTGTTCCGCGAGGTCGTGCTGGCCACCACGGTCCGGGTCGAAGCCATGATCGACCTGGTGGCGGACATCCCTGCCGAGGCCGACACCCTGGAGGAGAACCTGACCCGGCTCGCCCACCGGTTCCTGACCACCCTCACCCAGCCCCAGGTCCTCCAACTGCGGCGCCTGATCATCGCGAACGCCGACACCTTCCCCGAACTCGGCGCCGCCTGGTACGAGCGCGGATTCGAGCGGGTGCTGGCCACACTGGCGACCACCTTCCGGCGCCTGGCCGACCACGGACTGCTCCGGATCGAGGACCCCCTCCTGGCCGCGAACCACTTCTCCGGGCTGTTGCTGTGGATCCCCGTCAACCAGGCCATGTTCCACGGCGGCCCCCGGCACACCCAGTCCGACCTGGACCGGTACGCCGTCGCCGGCGTCCGTGCCTTCCTCGGCGCCTACCGCTGACCGCTCACGGTGGCCGGACGGCATCCGGCGGGGGGGGGGGGGGGGGGGGGGGGGGGCCGCCGGCGCCCCCCCCCCCCCCCCCCCGCCCCCGGGGGGGGGGGGGGGCGCGCGCGCG
>NZ_JBITHK010000004.1:519246-539345 GCF_044457925.1 Nocardiopsis sp. NPDC050513
TGCACGGGTACGCCGTCGCGGGGGCCCGTGCGTCCCCCGGCGCCTCCCGCTGACCGCTCCCGGTGGCCGGCCGCAACCGGGCGGGTGAAGTCGGGGGGGTCGGCCCGCCCGACTTCACCCCGTTAGTCCCCGGCCATCAGGGTGAAGGTGAACCCGGCCCTCGTCGTACGGCGCAGCGAGACGTCGCACTTGACCCGGCGCAGCACCTCGTTCCTGCTGAGGCCGAGCCCCCGAGCGATCAGCCGCTCCGGGCGCACCGGCACCGGATCGTCGAAGACGACCTCCACCCGGACCGGCCACGCCTGCTCGAGCCGTGCCGACGGGGTGTCCAGCCGCCAGGCTCCCGTCCAGTCCAGCCTGAAGCGGTTGCGTCGGGCGAACAGCGGATCCACCAGCATGGACGCCACCAGTTCCGGTTCGTTGCCGCGGTAGCCGTCGAGCTCGGCCGGATCGAGGGATCCGACCGGTACCCGCTCGCGCACGGTGAGCTTGCTCGTCCGATCGCAGGACACGCAGCGGACCAGAAGCCACACGTCCAGCAGCTTGCCGTTGGCGTTGACGCGGAACCTGCCCTCGCCGGCGGTGGCCGACTCCGACCGGCAGTCCACGCACCGCAACGACAACAGGGGCAGCCTGGTCCGGCGAACGACCCAGGACAGCACGCTATGAGGTTGTGAAGACATGATCTCTCTCGACCTGACACGAGGCCGATTGCGCGCGGCCTCGAACGCTGTTCGGCCGGGCGCGCGGGGCAGCCCGGCGGAGCCGACGGGAGGGTCGGCTTCACAGGTGAGCGGAAGAAGGTGTCAGGTCTACAGAGCGGGCGGGGTCACGCGGTCTCGTCCTCAGTCCTCACGGTGAAGGGGTCGCGGGCAACGTACGGGAACGCGGAGGGCGGGCTCAACCGGTTTTCCGGCCGAACCCCCGACCCGCACCGGGCGGCGCGGAGGAGATCGGACTGGGGGACTACTCGAAGACCGGCACGCCCTCCCGCACCAGGCGCCAGTTGACGGTGTGGAACTCCGCCGGGTCGATGGTCCCGCTCTCGGTGGCGAAGTCGATCAGCGCCTGGCGCACCTCCGCCTGGCGGTTGTAGACCACCGGCGCGTCGGCGATGTGCGGGAAGTTCCCGCCCCCGGACTGCCGGTAGTTGTTCACCGCCATCACGAACCGCTGGTCGTCGGCCACCTCCTGCCCGTTCAGCGTCAGCGACGTGATCCGCCCGCCCTCGGGGCGGGAGATGTCGATCTCGTACTCGAGCCCCGCGACCTGGTCGAAGTTGTAGTCCGGGGTGCCGCCCGCGTTGGTGATGGACTCGGGGTCGACCGCCTCGCCCGGGGCGACCCGGGCGAAGTACCGCGCCGAGTAGTCCAGGTAGTCGCGGACCTGCGCGCCCGTGAGCTCGCTGGCCAGCAGCGTGTTGTCGTAGATGTACAGACCGGCCATGTCGCGGATGGAGACGTCCCCGGCCGGGAAGACCGCCGACCGGCTGAACGGCGCGGCGATCGAGATGACCGGCAGGTCGCCCTCGGGGGTGCCCGCCAGGGCGGCGCGGACCGTCTCCATCTGCACGTGCTGGATGTAGTCCAGGATCGCGGTGTCCCGCCAGCACGCCTCGGCCGCGCTCAGCTCCTGCACCGACGTGGCGATGACCTGGTTGACGTAGGCCACCGTCGTGGCGTGCTGGGCGTCCACGGCCGCCACGATCCGCGGGTCCTCCTCCACGGTGTTGGCGTTGAGGGCCACCGCGCTCTTGGCGACCACCCGCCAGCGCCCCCGTTCGCGGCGCAGCGCCAGGTCCATCACCGACAGCCGCCGCCCCCAGTACGACGGCATCGACATGAGCACCCGCTCGCCCGTCACCCGGTTGGTCACGAACCGTTCCGGGACGTCCCGGTGGGCGTGTCCGAACAGGATCGCGTCGATCCCGGGCACCTGCTCCGCCACCATCGCCGACGCGTTCTCGACCGGCAGGCCGTCACCGTAGGAGGAGGCGCCGCTGTCGCCGGAATGGGCGCTGACCACGACGACGTCCGCGCCGCGCGCCCGCATGATCGGCACCCAGTGGGCCGCCGACTCGACCAGGTCGCGGAACTCCAGCTTGCCCTCGACGTGCCGGCGGTCCCACAGGATCGAACCGGGGTTGGTCAGCCCGAGCACCCCGACCACCAGCGGCATCCTCCCGCGCCTGTTCGTGCAGTCCACGTGCATGCGCTTGAGGACGTAGGGCCGGTAGGCGGGCTCGTCGGTCCCGTGGTGGACGGCGTTGGCGCCCAGGACCGGCGCGTCCATCTGCTCGATCCAGGCGGCCAGGTGGTCGATGCCGTAGTTGAACTCGTGGTTGCCCAGGGCCACCGCGTCGTATCCGACGGCGTTCATCGCGCGCGCCATCGGGTGGACCTCGCCGGTCTCGGTGAACGGCTCGACGGTGTTGTAGTACGTGGCCAGGGACGATCCCTGGATGGTGTCGCCGGAGTCGAACAGGAGCGTGTTCCTCCGGCCGCGCTCGGCGCGGATCCGCTCGATGAGGCTGGACGCCTTGGCGATGCCGATGTGGTCCCCGGCGGCGTTGGCGTACTCCGCGTCGCGGAAGTAGTCCCAGTTGAGGCAGTAGCCGTGCAGGTCCGAGGTGCCCATCACGGTGATGAGGGCGTCCCTGGCCGAGGAGGCGGCGGCGGTGTCGGGCCATCCGGCGACGGCCAGCGCGCTCGCGGCGCTCAGCGCGCCGATCGCGCCGCGTCGGGACAGGCGGGGGTCCTCGGCCATGGGGGCCACCTCCGGGGTGTGGGGGCTCGGAAGGCACCACGATAGTGAAACGCGGGTCGGCGGAGAAGCGTGCGTGTGTGAACGATCGGTGCACGTCGGTCGATGCCCGCCGAACACGTCGGAGGCGGTGCGGGCCCCGGGGCACTCGACGCGGACACGTCCCGGGGCGGTCTCCGGGTCGACGAGCGGTTCTTCCCACATGACCAGGACTTCGGCGGTCTGCGCGTCCACCAGACGCGGCTGGCGGGAGGCGACGCGTCCTCGGATTCCTACTGCTTCCGCTGACAGGGAGGGGCCCCGAGGGCGCGGATCGGGCCTGGGGCAAGGCTTCCCGACGTTCTCCCGCCCCCTAGCCTCATCCCATGCGTCCACTGCGAAACCGTCACGACGTCCTCCAGGGGAGTCCCCCCGAGGCCGGCCACGGGGTGCGTGCCCTCCTCACGGCCCGAGCCGCCGCCGACACCGGGGAGCCGCAGCACACGGCCCCCGCCCCCGCCCAGGTCCTCCTGGCCGTACCCCTGCTGCGCGTCGTCGGCCCGCCCGGTCGGCGCAGGGTCGTCGTGGGACAGGCACGCGTCACCGCGCGGGAGCACGCCGACGACGACGCGGAGGAGACCTCCGAGGACGGTGTCGACCCCCAGGTGACTCTGGTCCTGAACGCCGTCTGGCACGAGGCCCGCGGCTGGCACGCCGACCACGACGTCGCCCCCGAGGTCGACGACGAACTCGTCGCCGCGCTCGCCCGCCCGGCCCACCGGATCGGCGGTGACGCCAGGTCGGTGGCGGTGGACATGGGCAAGGCACTCGCGGAGGGATCACGCAACGCCGTCGCCCAGCTGCGCGCCCTGCGCTACGACCTGGAACGCCGCATCGCCGACGAACTCGCCGCCCGCTCCGACCAGCCCCTGCGCCCCCTTCTCGCCGCCGTCCTCGAACTCGCGACCGCGATGGGCCAGGCCCGCGACCAGGCGTCCGCGGCCCTGCGCGACGGCCTGTGGATCTGGCTGTGGGACGACACGGTCTACGACCACAACGGGCAGCACTCCGACACACGCGTCGACGCGGACACTCTCCCGGACTGGGCGTCCACCCACCGACTGGGCCTGCGACACTGCGAGGCGATGGCCCGCGAACTCGAGGAGGAGGTGTCCCGGCTGCACGCCCTGCTCGGCAGCATGTCGACCTTCGCGGTCGCTCAGAGCACCGACGCCCAGAACCGCTTCACGCTGCTCGTCGGGGTCGGAGCGGCCGTCATCGGCCTGCCCGCGCTGATCCTGGCCCTGTACGGGGCGGACGCCTACCTGCCTCTGGACTCCTTCGACCGCGCCTGGCGCGCACTGCTGCCCGTGGGGGCCACCGCGTTGGCCGCCGCCGCGGCGGCGATCCGGTGGATGCCCGGGACCGCGCGGCCGCATCACTACGCGGTCGCGGCGGTCGCGGTGGCGGCCGTGCTGGTGATGCTGCTGGTCGCCGGAGCCCTCACCCCCGGGTGACGGGGCGGGGGCGCCGGTCCGAGCCGGACCGGCGCTACCCGCTCTCCCCGGAGCGCGCCGGCTTCGCCTCCCCGCCCAGGACGAGGTCGAGCAGGCCGGGGAAGCGGGCCTCCAGGTCGGCGCGGCGCAGTGCGAGGTAGAGCCTGCGCCCGTCGCGTCGCTGGCGGATCACCCCGCTCTCACGCAGGGCCCGCCAGTGGTGGGTCATGCTCGACTTGGGCACGTCGGGCATGATCTCGCCGCAGAACCTCTCCTCGCCCGAGGCGAGTTCCCGGACGATGCCCATGCGGACGGGGTGTCCCAGGGCGGCGAGCACGTCGACGAGTTCGATCTCTCCGGCTGCGGGATGGTGCGTAACGGCCACGGGGCAACTGTACGCGATGTTCGTACAACGCTGCCGCCCCGAGTTGACAAGCCCTCCACAACCGTACGAAGATTCCGCACCGTCCGACAGTACGAAGATTCCGTACATACGAACTTGGAGGATTCCCATGACCGCGCGTTCCGACGCACCGCTGGACGACGCCGCCCTCGCACGCTCGCTCGACGGGGACTTCACCAGCCACCACGCCGACGTCAACGGCACCCGCCTGCACTACGTCGAGGGCGGGAGCGGCCAGCCGCTCGTCCTCCTGGGCGGATGGCCGCAGACCTGGTGGCAGTGGCACAAGGTCATGCCCGCGCTCGCCCGCCGCCACCGGGTGATCGCCGTCGACCTGCGCGGCATGGGCGGCTCCGCCAAGCCCGCCGACGGCTACGACAAGAAGACCATGGCCGACGACATCCACGCTCTCGTCCGCCACCTGGGACTGGACGCCGTCAGCGTGGCGGGCCACGACATCGGCGCGATGGTCGCCCACGCCTTCGCCGCCAACCACCCCGAGGCCACGGCCAGGGTCGCCCTCCTCGACGTCCCCCACCCGGACGCGGGGTGGTCCTCCTTCAGCCTGCTCCCCGCTCCCGACCAGCACGTGGACTCCGACATCGAGGCCGGGGCGCGCATCTACCTGTGGTGGTTCGCCTTCAACCAGGTCAGGGGCCTTCCCGAGCAGCTGCTCGAAGGACGTGCCCGGCTCCTGATCGACTGGCTCTTCGACTACCTCGCCAAGGACCCGGCCAGCGTCGACGAGCACTCCCGGAGGGTCTACGCCCGGGCCTACGACGGCGCCGACGCCATCCGTGCGGGCAACGCCTGGTACCAGGCCTTCAACCAGGACATCGCGGACGAGGCCGCCTACGGACCGCTCACCGTGCCGCTCCTGGCTCTGGGCGGGGACGAGAGCAACCACGCCGTCCTGCGTGACGTGATGCCCTCCAAGGGCGCCGACGTCACCGTGACCGAGATCCGCGCGTCCGGCCACTACCTCCCAGAGGAACAGCCCGACGCCGTCGTCGAGGCCCTGACCGACTTCCTCGGCTGAGGCGGGCGGCCGCGGCGCGCCGCCGGGTCACCCGCCCCGCCGTTCGAGCAGCTCCTTGAGGCGGGCCAGGTCCCTGGTGTTGGCGCGGCGCATCGCGGCCGCCATGACCGGCGCCGTGACCCTGGCGAACCCGCTCGGCTCACCCCGGTTGCGCAGGGTCATCCTGGTGCGGTCCGCGCCCTCCGGGGTCCAGGTGTAGGCCGTCTCCATCGGGAAGGGCCCCTGCGCCGTGCGCATCACCAGCCGCTCGCCGGGCACCAGCTCGACCACCTCGTAGGTGTACGCCAGCCGCCTGCCGAGGAAGTGGGCGACGAACGCGAGCCGCGAGCCGACCGCGACCGGGGGCGGGGTCCGCCACTCGACCGACTCGATGTTGGCGTACCACTCCGGGGCGTTGGCGGGGTCGGCCGCGTACGCGGCGACGGCCGCCCGCGGCCGGTCGATCACCGTCTCGGTCCGCACGTCCACCACGTCGGTGTCCCCTTTCGGCGGAGGCCAGGCCCAACGCCCCCAACCTACTGCGCCGACACGTCGTCTCCCCGCAGGCCACCGCCCGAACGCGGCGCGCGCCGCCGCGCGCGTACCCGCCCGAACACGACCGCCCCGCCGATCGCCAGGAGGAGACCGTAGATGCTCAGGCTGATCCCGCTGTCGACGAGGACCGAGACGTCGCCCTGTCCCACGGCCAACGCACGGCGCAGCTGCACCTCCGCCACGGGGCCCAGGATGACCGCGATCAGGACGGGGGCCAGCGGGATGCCGTAGCGGCGCATCATCAGCCCGACCAGGCTCAACACGAGCATCAGCCACAGGTCGGCCATCGAGGATGCCGCCGCGTAGACGCCCAGGGCCGCGAACACCGTGATTCCCGCGTACAGGTAGGGCGTGGGGATCAACAGGAGTCTCGACCACAGCGGTGCGAACGGCAGGTTGAGTGCGAGCAGCATCACGCTGCCGATGAACAGGCTGGCCAGCAGGGCCCACACCAGGTCACCGTTGCGCTCGAAGAGCAGCGGTCCGGGCTGCATGCCGTACTGCTGGAAGGCCGCCAGCATGATCGCGGCGGTCGCGGAGGTGGGAAGTCCCAGACCGAGGAGGGTGCCCATCGACGTGCCGGCGCTCGCGCTGGCGGCGGCCTCCGGGGCGGCCACACCCTCGATCGCCCCCTTTCCGAACTCGTCGGCGCGGCCCCCGCGCCGGGCACGCCGGGCCGAGAGCCTGCGCTCGGTCCCGTAGGCCAGGAAGGTGGGGATCTCCGCCCCTCCCGCCGGGATCGCCCCGAACGGCAGCCCGAACGCGGTGCCGCGCAGCCAGGCCGGGGCGGCACGTCGGAGGTCGGACGAACCCAGCCAGGGCGTCCCGGCCCGTCCCAGCGCGCCCCCGACCCCCTGGCCGGCGTGGGCGGTGGCGGCCACGTACAGCACCTCGCCCACCGCCAGCAGCGCCACGGTGACGGTGATGACGCTGAACCCCTCGAAGAGCTCGGGCACGCCCAGGGTGAAGCGCTCCGCCCCGCTCAGGCTGTCGATGCCCACCAGGGAGATTGCCAGCCCGATGCCCAGCGCCACCAGGCCGCGCACCGCCGAATGCGACACGACGGAGGAGATCGCGACGAAGGCGAACACCGTGAGAGCGAAGTACTCGGCCGGACCGAACCTCAGTGCCAGCTCGACGATGGCCGGAGAGAAGAACGCCACCACCGTCGTCGCCAGGAGCGCACCGACGAACGCGCCGCACGCCGCCGTGGCCAGCGCCTGCGGGGCCCGCCCGCGCCGGGCCATCCGGTGGCCCTCGACCGCGGTGGCGATCGCCGAACCCTGCCCGGGCGTGTTCAGCAGGATCGCGGCCGTGGAGTCACCGAACATCCCCCCGTAGTAGACCCCCGCGAACATGATGAACGCTCCCGTGGGGTCGAGGTGGAAGGTGACCGGCAGCAGCAGCGCCACCGCCATCGCGGACCCCAGGCCCGGCACCACTCCGACCGCCGTACCCAGCATGACGCCCAGGAACGCCCAGAACAGGTTGTCCGGGGCCAGGGCGTTGGCGAAGCCCGCCATCAGCGGGTCGAGCACGTCCATTCAGAGAATGCCTCCAAGGATTCCGGACGGCAGGCTCAGGCCCAGCCCCGCGACGAAGGCGAGCTGGATGACCGAGGAGAACACCAGGGAGAGCACGGCGTCGAAGAGAAGGCGGCGGCTGCCCATCGCGTAGGACACGCCGTAGAACACGAACGCCGCGGACAGCAGCCAGCCCACCGGCTGGAGCAGCAGGATGAACACCGTCAGCGAGCCGACCACGATCCCGACGGTCCGCCAGTCGACGCGCATGCCGGCGTGGACGTCCTGGGCCGCGCCGTCCCCCGCCTCCGCCCGTGCGCCCGGGGCGCGGGCCGGGCGCCGCAGGACCTGGAACGCCAGAGCGACACCTGTGCCGGCCATGAAGATCGCGACGAGCGTGGGGAAGAAGCGGGGACCCGGGGGCTGGGTTCCCGGAGGTACGGGCATGGCGGCGGTCCGCACCGCGATGTAGCCGGCGATCACGAGGACCAGTCCGGCGACGAGAAGCTCGCTGCGCCCCCGCCAGCGGGAGCGGCGTGCGGTCCCGGAGGCCGGCGACGCGTCGGCTCCGGGACCGGCGGGACCCTCGCTCATGACAACCCCAGTTCCTCGGTGATGGCGGTGATGCGCTCGGTCTCGACGGCGATGAACTCCTCGAACGCCGCGCCGGTCTGGAAGGTGTCGTCCCAGCGGTTGCGCGCCAGGGTGTCCGCCCACTGGGGCGTGTCGTGCATCTCGGTCACGATCGCGGTCAGCTCGGCCCGCTCCGCCCCGGTGATGCCCGGCGGGGCCACGACTCCGCGCCAGTTCGGCAGCACCGCGTCGACGCCCTGCTCGGCCAGGGTGGGCACGTCGACGCCGTCGACGCGCTCGCGCGCCGAGACGCCCAGGGCTCGGACGTTCCCGGCGGCGATCTGGTCGCTGAACTCGTTGTAGCCGCTGATGCCGACGTCGACGCTTCCCGAGAGCAGAGAGGTCAGCGCCTGGCCGCCGCCGGAGAAGGGGATGTAGTTGACCTCCCGCGGGTCGATCCCGACGTCGCCCGCCACCATCCCGGCCAGAAGGTGGTCGGTTCCGCCCAGGGAGCCGCCGCCGACCGCCATCGCTCCGGGGTCCGACCGCCATGCCTCGACCAGGTCGCCCATGTCCTGGTACGGAGAGTCCTCGCGCACCACGATCACCTCGTAGTCGTCGGCGAGCCGGGCGATGGGGGTGACGTCCTCCAGGCTGTGTGAGGAGTCGTTGACGACGATGCCGCCGATCATCACGGTCCCGGTCACCAGCAGCAGGTTGGACCGGCCCTCCTGGCGCACGGTCTGGGCCAGGCCGATGGTCCCGCCCGCGCCGGGGACGTTCACCACCTGGCTGTTGGCCACGATCCCGCCCTCGCGGAGGGCGTTCTGCGACTCGCGCCCCACCAGGTCCCAACCGCCGCCGGGCGCGGCGGGCACGATGATCGTCAGCCTGCTGCGCATGGCCTCCGACGCGTCGTCGCCGGTCGTCGCCGCGTTGAACACGGCGGCTCCGACGACGGCGGTCGCGGCGAGCGCGCCGACGACGCGCAGGAGGCGCTGCAGGCTCATGAGGTGGCTCTCTTCCGTGGCCGCGCGGGCGAGTCACGGTGCCGGATCGCGGCTGGAGCGTGGCACCACACTACCAATCTGTGGCGCGTTTCACCCTCATGAACACTACGAGAACTAGTTCCCTCTACGGCCACAACGTTTACCCGCCCGCAACGCGGGGGCCATGCTCGAAGAGCAAGCACGAGTGAGACCGGTCACCGGTGGTCGGGGGCGTACGACACAGGCCGCCGCGACGAACGGGATCGGTCCGCACCCCAAAGGAACGGCGCGATGTCCTTCACCGCCAAGGCCGCTCTGGCCGCACGCACCACCGTCGGGGACCCTGCTGCGGAGGCCCCTGGCGGGGTGTCAGATCTCACCGTCCACATCGGCGCCGGGCGCGACGCGCCCGCCAGGGCCCGTCGCGATGTCAAACACTTCCTGCGCCACCCGGGGCACGCCGATCTGGCCGACGCCGCTGTCCTCGTCGTCAGCGAACTCGTCACGAACGCCGTCGAACACGGTCGGCCGCCCGTGCGCGTGAACCTGACCTGGGTGGATGACGGCGCCCACTCCACCCTGCGCCTGGACGTCCACGACCAAGGCCGCATCGCTTCGTACCCGGCCGCGGAGCACGCCGACGACGACGCCGAGTCCGGCCGCGGCCTGTTCATCGTCGACCACCTCGCCGTCCGGTGGGGACTGACCCAGGACCCCGTCCACGGCACCCACGCCTGGGCGGAGATCATGGCCGTCGCGGACGAACGCTGAGCCGACGGTCCGCGTCGTCCACAGGCCGCGCGTGGGCGTGGGCACCCGGCCATCGGCCGCGATACGGTGACGAATATGGGTAACACACCGACCAGGCCGTCCACCTCGGCCGAGGACTACGTGAAGGTCATCTACGACCTCCAGGAGCGCGGCACCGGCCCGGTGACCATCTCCGGAATGGCCGAGCGGCTGTCGGTGTCCAACTCGTCCGTGTCGGGGATGCTCCGCAAGCTCAACGAGCTCGGCTTCGTCGAGCACCAGCGGTACGGGGCGGTGAGCCTCACCGAGGCCGGGACCAAGGCGGCGTTGTCGGTGCTGCGGCGGCACCGGCTACTGGAGACCTACCTGGTGGCCGAGCTCGGCTACTCCTGGGACGAGGTGCACGACGAGGCCGAGATCCTCGAACACGTCGTCTCGGACAAGTTCGTCGACCGCATCGCCGCCCACCTGGGCGACCCGGTGGTGGATCCGCACGGCGACCCGATCCCCACCCGGGACGGCGACATCGTCGAACGCGAGTCTGTGCTGCTGTCGGACGCCGAGGAGGGCACGCGCGGGGCCATCGTCCGGGTCAACGACAACGACCCCGACCTGCTGCGCTACCTGGCCGACATCGACATCGGCATCGGGATGTCCGTCGAGGTGGTGGAGCGCCAGCCGTTCGCCGGGTCGATCCAGATCACCGTGCGCCCCGGCGAGGAGCTGCCCGAGCGCTCCCAGGCCCTCGGCCTGGTGGCGGCCGAGGCGTTGTGGATCTCCCCGGACGCCAAGTAGGGATGTGCGCACCGACCGCCGACGCGGCGGGAGGGCCCGTCTGACGCACGGGCGCCGACGGGAGCCCGTTCCGGTGCTCCGCGGGCGCACCCGGCCCGTTCATGAGGCCAGCGCGCTGTCGAGCATGTCCACGAGTTCCTCGGCGGCGGCCGACGTGTCGTAGTCGGGGTCGGTGAGCTGTTCGGCCACGATCGCGTCGATCGCACCGCCGGCGATGATCGCGAGGGTCCGCGCGTCGCGCTCGGTGCGCGCGCCGCGGGCACGTCGCGCCGTGTCGATCAGCTCCGCCAGCGGGCCCCACCGCTCGGCCGGGTCGTACCTCTCATCGCCATGGGCCATGGCCTCGGTGATCATGCGCGTCTGGCGCGGGTGCTCGCGCAGGTATCCGACCATCGCGCGGACGTAGGCGGTCGGAGCCCCCTCGGATCCGGCGGCCCCGACCGCCGCCGCCACATGCTCGATCAGCGCGGACAGGACGTGCTCGCGCGCCGCCCGGACCACGGCGTTCTTCGTCGGGAAGTGGTACAGCACAGCCGCCTTGGTGATGCCCGCCCGCTCGGCGATCCCGGACAGTGAGGCTCCGGCGTAGCCACGGTCCGCCACCAGTGCGACGGTCGCCTCGATCAGTTGTGCGCGGCGGGCGCGCTCGGTCAGGGTCAGCTCGCCCGGCGTCTTCTTCGCTCTTGCCATGACCAAAATTCTACCGTACGGTCAAATTACTTACCAATCGGTTAGAGGATGTCATGGGCACACCAGACCACACTCCCGCGCGTCGGCCGGGGCGCCGACCGCTCGTCATCGTCGCGGCCTCCGGCGCCGCCGCCGTACTGGCCGCGCTGGCCCTGCGCCCGGCGGCGCCGGTGGGCCACTGGAACAGCGCGGAGGGACGCGACCAGTTCGCGCAGGTGTACGCCGACGCCTTCGCCGACCTGCCCGAACCCGACGCGGCGTTCGACGTGCGCACGGACTTCGGCATCGTCCGCGCGTACCGCTTCGCCGGGTCGGGCGACGCATCGGCGCCGCTCGTACTGCTGCCGGGGCGCGCCTCCGCCAGCCCGGTGTGGGCGGGCAATCTCCCCTCACTCCTGGAGGTCGGCGACGTCTACACGATCGACCTGCTGGGCGAGCCCGGCATGAGCGTCCAGGACCGGCCGATCGAGGACGAGAACGACCAGGCGCTCTGGCTGCACCAGGCGCTCGCCGGTCTGCCGGAGGAGGGGTTCCACGTGGTGGGGCTGTCGATCGGCGGCTGGGCCGCGGCCAACCTCGCCGTCCGACAGCCCGAGCTGGTCGAGAGCGTCACGGTGATCGACCCGGTGTACGTCTTCGCGGACATGCCGCCGAACACGATCCTGCGCTCCCTCCCGGCCGCCGTGCCCTGGCTGCCGAGCTCCTGGCGCGACGGCTTCAACTCCTGGACCGCGGGCGGCGCGCCGGTCGAGGACGTCCCGGTCGCGGACATGATCGAGGCGGGGATGCGGCACTACACCCTGCGCCTGCCCCAGCCGACCCGGATCAGCGAGGAGCGGCTCGAACGGCTCGACATGCCCGTCCTGGCGATCATCGCGGGTGACTCCGTGATGCACGACGCCGAGTCGGCCGCGGCGACCGCCGAACGCGTCCTGCCCGACGGCACCGTTCGCCTCTACGACGACGCCTCGCACGCGATCAACGGGGAGCACCCGGAGGAGATCGCGTCCGACATCGCCGCCCTGGTCGGCGGCGGCTGAACGGAGCCGCGGGCGCCGGGCGCCCAGGGGGATACCGCACACCGACTGGTATCAGTGATAACAGATCCTTGCTAGCGACTTGACACTATCGATGGAATCAATACGCTGTTATCAGCGGAAACACCGAGGGGTGTCAGCCGTCGAGCAAGGGGGATACGCATGTCGTTCCACGGGAAGGTCGCCCTGGTGACCGGCTCCTCCAAGGGGCTGGGCAAGGGCATCGCCCTACGCCTGGCCCGCCAGGGAGCCAGGGTCGTCATCAACTACAACAAGGACGAGGAGGCGGCCAAGGCGACGCTCGCCGAGGTGGCGGCGGCCGGTGGCGAGGCCGTTGCCGTCCAGGCCGACGTGTCCGACGTCGAGGAGATCGAACGGCTCTTCCAGGACGCCGAGGCCGCCTTCGGCAGGGTCGACATCGTGGTGGCCAACGCCGGGATCGAGAAGGTCAACATCCCGGTGGTGGAGACCACCGAGGAGGACTTCGACCTGCTCATGCGGGTCAACACCAAGGGGCCCTTCTTCGTGCTGCGGGCCGCCGCACGGCACGTCGCCGACCACGGCCGCATCATCAACGTCGCCTCCAGCTCCACCGTCCGCCCCCAGGTCGGCCTGGGGCTGTACGGCACCAGCAAGAGCGCGCCCAAGTACCTCGTGCGGGTGCTGGCGCTGGAGTTGGCCCACCGGGGCATCACCGTCAACTCGCTGGTGCCCGGACCCGTCGACGGCGCGGGCATCTTCACCGGCGTCAGCGACGAGGAGCCGTACAAGAAGGCCCTCATCGACTCCATCCCGCTCGGCCGGATGGCCACCCCGGAGGACGTCGCCGACGTGGCCGAGTTCCTGGCCAGCGACAAGTCCTTCTTCGTCACCGGCGAGGAGCTGCTCATGAACGGCGCGTCCAGCAACTGACCGCCGCCCCGAGCACCGCACAGTCACACCACCACCCACGTAGTACAGGGAAGAACACCATGAGAGCCGTTCAGGCGACCACACCCAACGGTGCGTTCACCGTCACCGACGTCCCCACGCCCGTGCCCGGGCCCGGCCAGGTCCGCGTGCGCGTGCACGCCTGCGGGGTCTGCGGCGGGGACACCATCGCCCGCGCCGGGCTGCTCGGCGTCCGGCTGCCCCGGATCCCCGGGCACGAGATCGCCGGTGTCGTCGACGCCGTCGGCGACGGCGTGAGCGCGTGGAACCCGGGCGACCGGGTCGGCGTGGGCTGGCACGGCGGGCACTGCTTCACCTGCGACGCCTGCCGCGCGGGCGACTTCGTCAACTGCGTCGACCGCCGCATCGTCGGGGTGCACTCCGACGGCGGGTACGCCGAGTACACCGTCGTGCCCCAGCACGTGCTGGCCCGTGTGCCGGACGCGCTCACCCTGGAGCAGGCCGCGCCGCTGATGTGCGCCGGGATCACCACGTTCAACGCGCTGCGCCACGGCGGCGCCCGCCCCGGCGACACCGTCGCGATCCAGGGCATCGGCGGCCTGGGCCACCTGGGCATCCAGTACGCCCACCGGATGGGCTTCCGTACCGTGGCCGTCAACCGCGGCACGGCCAAGGAGCGGATCGCCCGGGAGCTGGGCGCGCACGAGTACGTCGACAGCACCCGGGGCAGCGTGGGCGAGGCGCTCACCCGGTTGGGCGGGGCGGTCTTCGTGCTCTCCACGGTGGGCGACAGCCGGGCGCAGGGCGACCTGGTCCAGGGGCTGGCCCCGAACGGCCGTCTGGTCGTGGTGGCCTCCGAGCACACGCCGATCCCGGTCGGGCCGGACCCGCTGGTGTTCGGCCGCCGCTCGGTCGGCGGCTGGTACAGCGGCCACGCCAAGGACAGCGAGGACGCGATGGACTTCGCCGCGCTGACCGGAGTGCGCCCGATCGTCCAGACCTACCCGCTGGAAGCGGCCGAGACCGCCTACCAGTCCATGGGCAAGGCGCGCTACCGCGGCGTCCTGACCATGTAGTCCACACGCCGAACAGCGCCCGGTGGGGCGGCCGTCGCGACGGCCGCCCCACCGGGCCTCGCGCATTCCTACTGGTCAGACACCCAGTGCCGGCAGGATCGCCTGGTCGACGATGGCCTCGATGTAGTCGTCGTCGGGCATCTCCATGGCGTCGAGCGCGCGCTTGAGCAGGAGCGCCTCCCCGATGTCCACGACAACGGGCGTGAGCTTGGCCGGGTCGACCCGCCCGTGCTCGGCGTAGTGCGTCAGCACGGTGCGGGTGAACCGCCCGCCGCGCACGTCGAACACCTCCTCGTACAGGCGTCTGTGCAGCTCGGGCCGACGCCGGGCGGCCTCCAGGACCGACCCCACCGCCGCGCCCAGATCCGGCCTGGACATCATCTCGTCACGCATCAGGCGCAGCGCCCGAACGAGGTCTCCGCGCAGGTCGTCGGCGGTGGGGGAGGGCTCCTCCACCGGGTAGACGCGGTACAGCGCGGCCAACAGCACGTCCTCTGGCGACGACCAGCGGCGGTAGAGCGAGGTCTTCGCGGTCCCGGCGCGACGCGCGATGCCCTCCATGGTGAGGCCCTCGAACCCCACCTCCGCCGTCTCGGAGATGACGGCAGCGAAGATCGCGTTCAGCAGGTCCTCACCCCGGCGGCGCGTGGCGCGCGGAGCCGCGTCCCCCTTCGTGTCCTCCGACGCTGGCCGGTCCCGGTCACCCATGCGGACTCTCCTTCTTAGAAACGCTCGTGTAGCTTACACTTCGAAGTTGAGATACGCTTCCGTATCTAAAGCGCACGTGTGCCTTCCGTGCGCCCACCCCCTCGTCCGGAAAGGCCGCCATGCCCGACCCCACCGCCGTCGACTCCGCGTCGCCTCCGGGCGGAGCGCCCCGGTCCGGCTCCGCCCGCTCCCTCGCCCCCGACCTGGCCCGTGGCCTGATGCTGCTGGTCATCGCCACCGTCCACGCCCACCTGTTCCGCTTCGCCGCCGACGGGTCGTCCTCGTTCACCCTCGACGGGCCGTTGGACACCGCCGTCACCGCCGCCATGGCGCTGTTCGCGGAGAACCGCGGCTACCCGATGTTCGCGGCGCTCTTCGGATACGGACTGACCTGGATCTACCTGCGCCGAGCCGCCGAGGGGCGGGAGTGGCCGTGGGTGCGCCGACTGCTGCGCCGTCGCGGGCGGTGGATGGTCGCCATCGGCCTGGCGCACACCGTGCTGATCTTCTTCGGCGACATCATCGCGGTTTACGGACTGATCGCACTGCTGTTCACCGCCGCGCTGCGGTTCACCGACCGACGGCTGCTCACGCACGCGTTCGCGTGGATGGCGGTGGGAAGCCTGGTGTACGCGTTCGTCAACACCGCCGTGTTCTCCGCGTTCGCCGAGCAGGGGGCGGCGGCCGGGCCGGCGACCCCGTTGACGGACCTCGTCGGCCGCGTCGTCTCCTGGGCGGTGCTGGGGCCGCTGCTCGTCGCGATCTCGGTCTTCCCGTTCATGATCGGTGTGTGGGCGGCCCGACGTCGGCTGTTGGAGGAGCCCGACCGTCACCGCTCGCTGCTGCGCCGCATCGCCGCGTTCGGCATCACGGCCGCCGTGCTCGGCGGGATCCCGCAGGCGCTGATCAACATCGAGGTCTGGAACGCGCCCGCCGCCGCGGAGCCGTGGGTGTTCTGGCTGCACCTGCTGGCGGGCTACTTCGGCGGGTTCGGCTACGCGGCGCTGACCGCGCTCGTCGCCGGCCGGTTGGGGGAACGGCGCGGACCGATCGTCACCGCCCTCGCCGCGACCGGCCGCCGCTCCATGACCTGCTACCTGCTGCAGTCGGTGGCGTGGGCGGTGCTCATGCCGACCTACGCGCTCGGAGTCATGGGCTCCCTCTCCGACGCCCAGGCGGTGGGGGTCGGCGTCGCCGTGTGGCTGGCGACCGTGGTCGTCGCGGACCTCCTGCGACGGGCCGGTGACCGCCAGGGCCCCGCCGAGTGGGTGCTGCGGCGCCTCACCTACGGCCGGACCTGACCTCCCGAACCCGGGGTGACGGTGTCCGCCAGGGCCGGTCACCCCGGCCGGCCGCGCCACCGGGCACGGATGCCGCACCGGCCCGAGGCCCTAGGCTGCTTGCGCCTCGGCGGGATCAGCCGAGATTCGACTCAGGCAGGAGACCCCCCTTGGACATCGTGTTGCTGGTGCCCCTGGTGCGCCGCGACATCGGGACCCGGAACTCATGGCTGGTCGCCATCGCGACCTTCCTGGCCCTCGCCGCCGGGTGGCTGCTCGCGCTCTACGGAGCGGTGCTGGGCCTGATCGCCGCCGTCCTGGCGTACGCGGTGGCACGCTCCCGGATCGGTGCTGTCAGGGCACTGCTCGCCGCGGGTGGCTCCTACCTGGTCGTCATCCTCGGCTCCACTGTTCTCCTCTACGCCAGCCTCGAGACCATTTGACTGCTCCTCTCCCTGAAGGGAAGGGGATTCTTCATCACCCTTCCCGCCATGGGATGCGCGGGGATTCCTGGCTCAGGCCGCCCGAACGCCCAGCGGACGTCCGGGTCCTACGCCCTCGACACCAGCCGGGGCCAGACCCGCCCGGACCAACACCACACGCGCGGAGTTCTTGTCCCGAGGACGCGAAACCCCGCACGCGGTGCACGTGTAGGTTCTCTCCGACAACGGCAGGCGATGCTTGGCTCTCGCACCACAGTCGCCGCAGTCCATCGTCGTCAACGCCGCACACACCAGGCGCACGTCCCGGCCGTGCTTGCGACCCATCTCCACCAGAGCCCGCTTCGTCGCCCCGATCGCCGCGTCCGCCGCCTTGCGCGCCATCGAGGACCTGGCGAGGAACTTCGGCTTGAAGTCCTCCACCGCGATCGCGTCATGGTCACGCACGACCTTCTTCGCCCACTTGCGGGCGGTGTCCTGGCGCTGCCGGGCGACCTTCGCATGCGCCCTGGCCGCCCGCTTCCTCGCCCTCAGGTAGCCCTTCGACGCCTTGCGCCCTTCGGGTGGCCTGCGGCGGGCCGTCATCCGCTGGTACCGGGACAGCCTGGCCTGAGCCCTCCTGCCGTGTTCAGCGTGCGGCAGGTCGTAGGCGTCCGAGGTGGTGGTCGCGGTCTCGGCCACGCCCCAGTCCACGCCGATCACCCGCCCCGTGGAGGGCAGGGTCCCGGCCCGGGCCGGGACCACGAACGAGCAGTACCAGTGGCCCAGAGCGTCGCGGTACACCCGCACGCTCGACGGGACGTCGGGCAACGGGCGCGACCACACCACCGTCAAGGAGATGCCACCGGCCAGGCGCAACCGCCCGTTGCTGAGACGGAACCCGCGCCGGGTGTAGTTCAACGTCACGGAAGCCTGGTGCTTCTTCTTGAAGCGGGGCATCCCGGCCCGCTGACGGACCGGCACCCGGTTCTTGACGTCCTTGAGCGCCTTGGCGCGGGCTGTGCCGAAGTCGCGGACCGTCTGCTGCTGGGGCACCGACCCGCCCTCGCGCAGCCACCCCCGGGCCGCACGCCACCCGGTCAACAGCTTGTCCAGCCGGGCCGGGCCGCGCTCCTGTCCGGCCTGGTGCGCGGCGCGGGATTCGGCGACGCACTGGTTCCACACCCACCGGCACCGATCCCACTCGCGCGACAGCGCTTGGCGGGCGGTGGACGACACACGCAGCCGGAAGGTGTACCGGGCATACCCGGCTTCCTGGCCTGTGTGCGGTGGTGTCGTCACGATCCGCAAACTAGCGGAGGGCGCCGACAGGCAGGGACTATCCCCATACGATGTGAGACAGCTCACTCCCGTGGGCTTGGTCGTCACCACGGCCTGATGTGGGAGGCTCCGATTCCTCCCCGGCCTGAAGGCCGGCGCATCCTCGGAGGAAACTGGTGACTCCGGCGCTTGCCTTCGAGCGCGCTCGAAGGCCTAGCGTGCGGGGCATGGACACAGCAGCTGACACGAAGACGTGGATCGTCACCGGCGCGACCGCGGGGCTCGGCCTCGCCCTGGCCGAGGCGGCCCTCGCCAACGGCGAGAGGGTCGTCGGCACGGCGCGAAGGGCCGACCGGTTCGGCGCGCTCGAGGAGCGGTACGGCGACCGCCTGCTCGCGGTCGAGCACGACGTCCGCGACACCGACGGCGCGGCGGCGGTGGTGGACCGGGCCCTGGAGAGGTTCGGGCGGGTCGACGTGCTCGTCAACAACGCGGGCGCCGGGCAGGTCGGCGCCGCGGAGGAGGTCACCGACCAGCAACTGCGCGACATGCTCGCCCAGCACCTGTTCGGCCCGGCCGCCTATGTCCGCGCGGCGCTGCCGCACATGCGCGAGGCGGGTTCGGGTGCGATCGTGCAGATGAGCAGCCAGGGCGGGCGGATGTCGTTTCCTGCGGTCGGGAGCTACTCCGCGGGCAAGTTCGCCCTGGAGGGGTGGTCGGAGGCTCTCGCGGGCGAGGTCGCACCGTTCGGCGTCCGGGTCCTGATCGTCGAGCCCAGCCGCTTCCGGACCGAGTTCAACGCGGACGGCGTGCTGCGCGCCGCCGACCGGAGTCCGGTGTACGACGGGGTGATCGCCGCGGTGCGGGCCGACATGCGCGGCGCCGACGGCGCGCAGGAGGGCGACCCCGGTCGCGCGGCGGTGGCGATCCGGCAGATGGTCGACGAGCCGGAGGCGCCGCTGCGGCTTCCGCTCGGGGCCGAGGCCGTCCGCAATCTCACGAGGGTGTACCGGCGCGGCCTGGACGATCTCCAGACCTGGGCCGCGGTCAGCGCTTCGGCTGACTTTCCCGACGCGGCACCCTCCGTCCGGGCGTTCGACCGGGTTTAGGGTGGGACCATGTCCACGGATGCGCTGATCACGCGGTTGCTCGACACGCCTGGTGATACCGGCGACTCCGTCGTCGAGGCGCTGCACGGGCTCCTGGACGACGCGGCGATCGACGCCGCCTCCGCGACGCCCCTCGGTGTCGCCGAGGCGGCGCGGCTCGTCGGCCTGTCGCCGCACACGCTCAGGTACTACGAGCAGGAAGGCCTCGTCCGACCGGGACGCGACGCGTCCGGGCACCGCGCGTACTCCGCGTTCGACCTGCGCCGGCTCGTGTTCCTCACCAGGATGCGTCTGTCCGGGATGACCATGCACGACCTCAGGAGGTACATCGCGCTGGTCGGGCAAGGGGATTCGACCATCCCCGAACGCCGCCGGATCATGCTCGACCAGCGGGAGCGTATACGGCGGCGACTGCGCGAACTCGCACTCGCGCTGGAGACCACCGAGTACAAGCTGGACACGTACGGAGGCCACCCCGACGGTTGACGCGGGGCCGGCCTCCTCCCGCCGGGTGGCGGCGCTTGCGGACGCGTCCCGCGGGTCGGTCGAATCGACTCCGGGGATTTTCCGGATTCGTCCTTTTCGTCGTCCCGCCATGCACCCGGCAACGGTTCACGGGTATTCGGAAAAGGCACCGGACCTTTTCGGGCAGTCGATTCCTGTGGGATTTCGAGATTCGCCGCCCCCGTCCCGTCACGTTCGGTAACGTCCCCGTCGTGCCAACCATCGAACACGAGTTCCTGGTCGAACTCTTCCAGAACGAA
>NZ_JBITHK010000005.1:0-184022 GCF_044457925.1 Nocardiopsis sp. NPDC050513
GAACGCATGGAGGCGATTGTGGCGTCTGCGATCTACGAGTTCAGCACCCCGTTCACCGAGCAGTACGTGGCCAAGGGCCGCGAGCAAGGCCGCGAACAGGGCCGCGCCGAAGGCGAAGCCGCCGCGATCCTGGAAGTCCTGGACGCGCGGGGTATCGCGGTGGGCGACGCGGTGCGCGAGCGCGTCACCGCGTGCACGGACCCGGAGCAGCTTCAGGCGTGGGTGCGCCGTGCCGTCAGGGTCGAGACCGCCGAGGACCTCTTCGGCTGAGGCCGAGCCACCGAACGCGGCCCATCGGTCCAGCGGGTTCGGTCCCGGTACGGCTCGGCCGGTTACGAGCCCCCGAAGCGGATGAGCTCGGCTCCGCTCGCGGAACCGGCGTGATTCTTCGAGGGACCGCACTCCGGCAGCCGAGACCCGCACAGGCCGTGGGCCGCTCCCGAAGGGAACGGCCCACGGTTCTAGGCCGTCGCGTTCTCGGTGTGCGGTACGGAGGAGATCGGAACGGTCCGCCCGGTGGCCGCGCTCTCGACGGCGGCCTCGGCCAGCACGAGCGCGGCCCTGCCGTCCGCGAACCCGGGAGAGGCCTCCCGACCCTCGCGGAGGGCCCGGACGAACTCGTCGAACTCGGCGACGTAGGCGTCGCGGTAGCGGTCGAGGAAGAAGTGCAGGTAGGGCTCCGCCGCCCCGGTCACCGCCGCTCCGTGGGCGCGCACACTCGTCGGCGTCTGATTGGCGGCCTCCAGCATGCCCGTGTCACCGAACGCCTCCAAGCGCTGGTCGTATCCGGACACGCACGTGCGGCTGTTGGTGACAGTGCACAGCGCGCCGTCAACGCCGCGGAGGGTCACCACCGCCTGGTGCGCGTCGTGGGCCGCGATCAGCTCGGGGCGATCGTCCTCGGAGGTGAAGGCGTGCACCTCGGTCACCTCGCCGAGGAAGTACCGCGCCATGTCGAAGTCGTGGATCGTCATGTCCCGGAAGATCCCGCCCGATGCGGCCAGGTATTCAGCCGGCGGCGGTTCCGGGTCCCTGCTGGTGATCCGCAGGCCGCGCAGAGCGCCGATGTCGCCGCCAGCGACCCGGCCGCGGATCCGCCGGAAGGTGGGGTCGAAGCGTCGGTTGAAGCCCATCATCACCCACGGCCGGTACTCGGCGATGTCCGTCCAGCAGCGATCCACCCTGGCCAGGTCCAGATCGATCGGCTTCTCGCACAGCACGGGCCGACCCGCCCGGACCGAGCGGGTCAACAGGTCCACGTGCGTCGGCGTCGGCGAGGCGATGATCACCGCGTCGACGCCGCCGTCCTCCAACACCCGGTCCACGTCGGCGACGGGTCGGCCGCCGTACCGGTCCGTGACGGCTTGGGCCGCGGGCAGGACCGGGTCGCAGACCCATGCGAGTTCGGCTTCCTCGTGCGATGCGACGGAGCGGGCGTGGACCTGGCCGATGCGTCCGGCTCCGAAGAGGGCTACGCGGAACATGTGTGGTCTCCGTTGTTCTCGGGCAGACCGCTGCTCCACGACACCGTTCGAACATCCTCGGTGGCGTCGAGCACAGCGGCGAGCAGTTCCTCGTCGATGGGCGCGGACTCAGCGGCGATCGCGGAGTCCAGATGGTGTGCCTTGGTGGTTCCGATGACGGTCGTCGCCGCCCCGGAGCGCTGGATGGAGAACTGGTTGGCCAGGAAGGCGATGTCGGCGCCCCTGTCCTCGCACACCTTGGCCGCGCGGCGGGCGGCCCGCCGGATCCGCTCTCCCGCACGGACGTCGATCCGCGGGCCCGCAGGGGTGAGCAGCCCGAGTGCGACCGCGGCGGCGTTGATCAGCCCGACCCCGTGCTCGTCGCACACCGGCGCCAACTCGTCGGCCAGGCGGGTGTTGAGCAGGGTGTAGTGGGCGTAGGAGAGCACCGCGTCGAGATCGGTCTCGGAGACCGCACGGATCAGGGCCTCCATGGGGTAGCCGGTCATGCCGACATAGCGGCACTTGCCCTCGTCGCGCAGCCGGAGGAGTTCGGCGTAGGAGTCGGCGAACACTCCGTCCAGTTCGACGAACTCGATGTCGTGGAGGTGGAAGAGGTCCACACGGTCGGTCTGGAGCAGTTCGAGGCTGCGGTGCAGACTCTCCCGGATCCGGCGCGGGGAGAAGTCGAAGTCGTCGGGGCCGAACCGGCCCGCCTTGGTACTGACGACGACGTCGTCCCTCCGGCCCCGCAGCGCCGCGCCGAGGCGCTGTTCGGCCAGGCCACCGCCGTAGTACACCGAGGAGTCGAAGAAGTTGACCCCGGCGTCCAGGGCGCGGTGCACGCTGGACACGGCCTGGGCCTCGTCGGCCCTGCCGAACATGTCTCCCAGCGGAGCGGTGCCGAACGACACCGCTGACACCCGCAGTTCGGTCTTTCCCAGTCGGTTGTAGCGCAAGGTCTCTTTCGCTTCCGTGTCAGCTCTGGCGCCGCTCGGCGGCCGACCGCAGTTCCCGGCGCAGGTGCTCCGGTGTCCACTCCTCTTCCAGCGCCCGGCGCAGGAGGTCGGTCTGGGCGGGCGGGGCCAGCCCCTTGACCGGTGCGTCCAGATCCAGGTTGGTGGGGAAGGGGTAGCCCTCGGCACACGCGGCCACGACGTTGTCCAGCCACTGCTGGGAGGCGCCCTCGGTCCTGCGGTGCAGCAGCACCGGGTAGACCGCGTTGGCGGTGCGCTCGCGGTCGACGGTCTCCATGGCCCGGCCGAAGGCCGAGGAGATCTGCAACAGGTTGGCCATGCGCCGGATCGCGGCCGAACGGTTGTGCCCGGCGGCGTGGAACAGCGCCGGGTTGAAGAACACGGCGTCGCCCTTGGCCAGCGGAAGCTGGACGCGCCGGTCCTCGAAGAAGGCGCGGAACGCGGGCAGGCGCCAGGCGAGGTAGCCCGGCTCGTACTTCTGCGAGTGCGGCAGGTAGAGCGTGGGGCCACTCTCCACCGGCATGTCGCAGTGCGCGACGGCACCCTGGAGAGTCAGCACGGGCGAGAGCATGTGCACGTGCGCCGGGAACGCGGCGGCGTGGTCGTTGGTCAGGAAGCCCAGGTGGTAGTCACGGTGGACGGTCTGCGCCGCTCCGCCGGGGTTGACCACGTTGATCTGCGAGGTGACCTGGTAGCCGGGGCCCAGCCAGGCGGTGGAGGCCAGGGCCAGGATGTCGTTGGCGTAGTAGTCGGCGAAGACCTCGGGTGCGCGCAGGGCCGTCTTCTCCAGGGCGTTCCACACCCGGTCGTTGGCGCCGGGCTTGGCGAAGTGGTCGCCGTGCCCGGCTCCACGCTCCTCCTCGATCAGGGCGTTGAAGGCCTCGGAGGCTCGGTCGACGACGGCGTGGTCGTTGAAGGCGTCCTTGAAGACCGCGATACCGGGACCCTCCATCAGGGCCCGGGCGATCTCGGTCTGGGCCCGATGCCGCCCCTCGGCCGTGGAGCACTCCTCCCTGAGGCGAGCGCTGTCGTAGACCAGGACGTTCTGCTCCACGGAGGTCGCGAGAGGGTAGTCGCGCGGGTCGGTGGACTGATCAACGAGGGCGCGCAGCTCATCGAGGTCGCAGTCGGCTTCGGACAGCCAGTGGCGGGAGCCGGTCGTGGTGGTCGGCATGACGCCTCCTCATTCGGTGAAGTGATGCGGATCACCTACAATCCTAAAAACCAGAAACCCTCAAGCAAGAGCAGAAAACCATCAAATACCCATCAAGGAGAAGTTCGATGCCCGCCCATCGTTATCCAATCCGGGAGATCGCCCGACAGGCGGGAGTCAGCGAGGCCACCGTCGACCGGGTCCTCAACGACCGGGGTGGGGTGCGTGAGAGCACCGTCCGGCAGGTGCGCCAGGCCATCACCGATCTGGACCGACAGCGGACGCAGGTGCGGCTGGGCGGTCGCACCTTCATGATCGACATCGTGATGCACACACCCGAGCGCTTCTCCTCCGCCGTGCGTGCCGCCCTGGAGGCGGAACTGCCGTCGCTGCACCCGGCAGTGGTGCGTTCGCGGTTCCATTTCCGCGAGAGAGGTCCGGTCGGGGATCTGGTCGAGGTCCTCGACCGCATCGCCGCACGCGGAGGATGCCAGGGCGTCATCCTCAAGGCCCCGGACGTCCCCGAGGTCGTCGCCGCGATCGATCGCCTGACGGCGGCGGGGATCCCGGTGGTGACCCTGGTGACGGACCTGCCCACCAGCGGTCGCCTGGCCTACGTGGGGATCAACAACCGCGCCGCGGGGGCCACCGCCGCCTACCTCGTCGGCCAGTGGCTGGGCGACCGCCCCGGCAGCGTGCTCACCACCCTCAGCAGCGGCTTCTTCCGAGGCGAGGAGGAGCGTGAGATGGGATTCCGCGCCGCCATGCGTGCCGACTACCCTGAACACCCCCTGGTGGAGGTCACCGAGACCAACGGCCTCGACGCCGTCATGCGCGACCGTGTCCTGGAGGCCCTGGAGCGCGACCCCGGAATCAGGGCCGTCTACTCGATCGGGGGCGGCAACGTCGCGACGGTCGAGGCGTTCGAGGAGATGAAGCGTGAGTGCTCGGTGTTCATCGCACACGATCTGGACCACGACAACACACGGCTGCTGCGCGAGGGGAGGTTGTCCGTGGTGCTGCACCACGACCTGCGCCAGGACATGCGGCGGGCCTGCCAGATCGTCATGCAGGCACACCGTGCGCTTCCCGGCGGCATCCACTCCTGGTCGTCCGCCATCCAAGTCGTCACGCCCTACAACATGGACGTGCGTGCTCCTGGGGCACTCGGCGGACTTCCCTTCACGTGAGACGGCCGGATGAGGCCGGAACCGCCGACACCACGCCCTCGGCGGTCGCCGCCCGCCGAACCGGTTCCCGACCACCGCCGCGGGTCTGGGAACGGGGGCCGGTGGGAACCATCGTGGAGGAGTACACGCACACCGACCGGTGCGGCCCCCTCGATCGACACGGAGGACTCCACCCGATGAGCGACACAGGCGGCCCCGCCGCCGTCGACCGGCACTTCCGGGACACGGTCACCGCCCTGACCCCGGCCGAGCCGCGCCCCGCAGCGGCGCCGATCACGCCCGACAGCCCGGTCACCGGCGACGACCTGCTACGGATCTTCACCGCCCAGGCGGGCAGTCGGCAGCTCGACTTCGCCGCGCGCGAACTGGGAGCCAGGAAGCAGGGTTTCTACAGCATCGGATCCTCGGGCCACGAGGGCAACGCCGCGGTCGCCGCCGCGCTGCGCCCCAGCGACCCCGCGCTCCTGCACTACCGCTCCGGCGCCTTCTTCCTGTACCGCAGCGGCCAGCTCCCCGGACAGCAGCCGTTGTGGGACGTCCTGCTCGGCGTCGTCGCCGCCACGGAGGAACCGATCAGCGGCGGTCGGCACAAGGTGTTCGGCAGCAGGCCCGCCGCCGTGATCCCCCAGACCTCGACCATCGCCTCGCACCTGCCGCGAGCGGTGGGCCTGGCGTTCTCCATCGAACGCGCGGCCCAACTCGGAGTGGAGAACGCGTGGCCGACCGACGCCGTGGTGGTGTGCAGCTTCGGCGACGCCTCCGCCAACCACTCCACGGCGGTGGGCGCGATCAACGCGGCCCTGCACTCGGCCCGCCAGGGCATCCCCGTGCCCGTCCTGTTCGTGTGCGAGGACAACGGCATCGGGATCAGCGTGCGCACCCCGGCGGGGTGGATCGACGACGCCTACGGCCACCGGCCGGGACTGCGCTACTTCGCCTCGGACGGCAGCGACCCGTGGGACGCGCTGTCGGCGGCGACCGACGCCGCCGACTGGGTGCGCCGGAACCGGGCGCCCGCGTTCCTGCGGCTCCGGACCGTCCGGCTCATGGGGCACGCCGGGTCCGACGTGGAGACCGCCTACCGGAGCCGGACCGAGATCGCGGCGGGTCTGGAGCGCGACCCGCTCGTGGGCACCGCGCGTCTTCTCGTCTCCTCCGGCGTGCTCACCCCCGAGGAGGTCGTCGACCGCTACGACCGCATCCGCGACGAGGTCGCCGAGCTCGCCGAGAAGGCGTGTGCCCGGCCCAAGCTCCGGTCGGCGGCCGAGATCGCCGCGCCGCTCGCGGCACACCGCCCCGAGGCGGTGCGCGCCGACGCCGCCCGCACGGCGCCGGAGGCCGAACGCCGACGGGCCTTCAGGGGATCGCCGCCCGAGGAGGAGGGGCCGGTGACCTTCGCCCAGGCCGTCAACGGCACGCTCGCCGACCTGCTGTGCCGTGACCGCGACGTCCTGGTGTTCGGTGAGGACGTGAGCCGCAAGGGCGGCGTGTACGGCGTCACGAAGGGGCTGCGCAAGCGGTTCGGGGCGCGCCGGGTCTTCGACACGCTGCTGGACGAGCAGAGCGTCCTGGGCGCCGCCCTCGGGGCGGGGCTCGCGGGCTTCGTGCCGGTCCCCGAGATCCAGTACCTGGCCTACCTGCACAACGCCGAGGACCAGATCCGCGGCGAGGCCGCCACGCTGTCCTTCTTCTCACGGGGCCAGTACCGCAACCCGATGGTCGTGCGCATCGCGGGCTACGCCTACCAGAAGGGCTTCGGCGGGCACTTCCACAACGACAACTCGGTGGCCGCGCTGCGGGACGTCCCCGGCGTCGTGATCGCCTCACCGGCCCGGGCCGACGACGCCGCCCACATGCTCCGCACCTGCGTGGCGGCGGCGCGCGAGGACGGCCGGGTCTGTGTCTTCCTCGAGCCGATCGCGCTGTACCACACACGCGACCTGCACGAGCCCGGCGACGGCGGATGGCTGGCGCCCTACCCGCCGCCGGACGGCTGGGACGAGCGCCACGTCGGGCTCGGCCGGGCCCGCGCCTACGGCGACGGGGCCGACCTGACCCTGGTCACGTTCGCCAACGGGGTGCCCATGTGCCTGCGCGTGGCACGCCGCCTGGCCGAGCGCGGGATCCACGCCCGGGTGCTGGACCTGCGCTGGCTCGCCCCGCTGCCCGTCGCCGACCTGCGCAGGGAGGCCGAGGCCACGGGCCGTGTGCTGGTCGTCGACGAGACCCGCCGTACGGGAGGCGTGGCCGAGTCGGTGCTCGCCGAGCTCGTCGACGCGGGGTTCGGCGGCGTGATGGGGCGGGTGAACAGCATGGACAGCTTCGTCCCCCTGGGCCCGGCCGCCGACCGGGTGCTGTTGAGCGAGGAGATGATCGAGGCGGCCGCCGGGCGGCTGCTGTCCGCCGACCCCCGGGGAGCGTGACGCCGGGGCATCGGGATCTCCACGGCCGAGCCGACATGGACGCCGTAGCGAGGCCGGGCTGAGCCCCGGCGTCGTCGTGCGGCATCCGCGGGACCGGTCCGCCGGCAGGTGTGGGCGCCGCCGGTAGACCGGTCCTCACCGCTTCCCACCAGTCCGGTCAGCGTCTCCTCGCCGGGGCCGGACGTCGGATCTCACCCGGTCCGGCCGTGCGCGCGGACGCCTGTCGGCGTCCCCAGGCGGACCGCCGACACGGTACCGGCGATGCGCGTGCCGCGCCGCCCTGCACGGGCTGATCCCGGTCCGCCGGGTCGGAGCGCGGGAACCGCGGGCCCCCACGGGCCGACGCGATCCGCACACCCGCATCGGCCGCGGCGCTGGCCTGTGCCTACACCGAATCCACGGTCAAGGCACCCTCTTGTGCTGCGATGACGTCACGGTCGTGATCGCTGACCTTGACTCCCCCTGTGACCGAGCTTACAGTTCCGATATATGCAGATTGTCAGACAATCTTCAATCTGAGTTCTCGGAGTCTTCGTGACCGGCCCGGCAGCCCCGCCCCATCGGGCCGAGAGCCGGTACAGCCGAGAGGTCCGCCGATCGATGCCCCCAGGCGCGAGGGAGAAGGTGCGTGAGATGATGGAGTCAGTACTCGTCGGAGTGGACCGGAGCGACGGTTCCAGACGGGCGGTGGAGTTCGCGCTGAAGCGGGCCCGCCTGAACCAGTGGCGCGTCACCATCGCGCACGTCGTCACCTGGTCGCCCTTCTCGCTGCGCTCGCCGGAGGACAACGAGTCCCGGTCCGCGGCCCGCCGGGCCGAGGTCGCCCGCGCCCGGGAGGAGGTCATCGACCCCGTCCTGACCTGGGCCGGGTCCCAGGACCTCCTCACCGGCGTCACGGTGGCGACGGCCATCCGCCACGGCCGCCCCTCGGAGGTCCTCGCCGACCTCGCGGACCAGGACGACCACGGACTCGTCTTCGTCAGCCGGACCGGTGAGTCGAACCTGCGCACGGCGATCTTCGGGAGCACCGCCAGCCGCCTGGTCCAGCACGCTCCGGTCGCGGTGGTGGTGGTCCCGTGACACCGACGATGGTTCTCGCCGCGTCGACGACATCGGCCGTCGACTCCCAGATCGAACGCTTCTTCGGGCCGGTCGCCGAAGGCCTGGCCAGTGTCGTCTTCTACTCCGTGCCGCTGTTCGGCGCCGAGGTCCCGCTCATCGTGACGTGGCTCGTCATCGCGGGCGCCTTCTTCACCGTCTGGCTCAAGTTCCTCAGCGTCCGAGGCATGAAGCACGGACTGGACCTGGTGCGCGGCAGGTACACCCGCTCCGACGACGCTGGCGAGGTGACCCACTTCCAGGCCCTCGCGACGGCGGTCGCGAGCACCGTGGGGCTCGGCAACATCGCCGGAGTCGCCGTCGCCGTCACCGTCGGCGGCCCGGGAGCGGCGTTCTGGATGGTGGTCGCCGGCTTCTTCGGCATGTCGACGAAGATGGCCGAGTGCATGCTCGCGGTCAAGTACCGCCAAGTGCACGAGGACGGCACCGTCTCCGGCGGACCGATGTACTACCTCAGCCGCGGACTGGCCGAGCTCGGCCGCCCGGGGATCGGCAGGTTCCTCGCCGCGGGCTGGGCCGTCAGCATGATGATCGCGGCCCTGGGGACCAACGCCTTCCAGGCCAACCAGTCCACCCAGCAACTGGTCGACGTCATCGGACAGAACTCGTGGCTGGCAGGCAACCGCTGGGTGATCGGCGTGGCCCTCGCGCTGTTCGTCGCGTTCGTCATCATCGGCGGGATCAAGTCGATCGCCAGGGTCACCAGTGTGATGGTGCCGGTCATGGCCGTCGTCTACGTCCTCGCCTGCCTGACCGTCATCACGGTCAACATCGGAGGACTGCCCGGCGCCGTCGCTCAGATCGTCACGGGCGCGTTCTCGCCCGAAGGCGTGGCGGGAGGCGTCATCGGGTCCCTCATCGTCGGTTTCCAACGGGCGACGTTCTCGAACTCCGCCGGAGTCGGGGACGCGGCGATCGCGCACTCGGTGGTCAGGACCGGGCGACCGGCGACCGAGGGCTTCGTCGCCTCCCTCGAGCCGTTCGTCGACACGATCATCATCTGTTCGATGACCGCCGTCACGATCACCGTGACCGGAGTGTGGCAGGCATCCGACGCGGCGGAGGTCACCGGCGTGACCCTGACCTCGCGCGCCTTCGAGACCGTGCTCCCCTGGTTCCCCTACGTCCTGGCGGTCGCGGTGCTGCTGTTCGCGGTCTCCACCATCCTCAGCAACTCGTACTACGGCATGAAGGGCTTCGGATACCTCCTGAAGGACAGCCGCAGGGCCGAACAGGTCTACAAGGGCGTGTTCCTCGGCTTCACCGTCATCGGCGCCGCGTCGACGCTGGGACCGGTGATCCTCTTCGCGGACTCGATCTTCTTCGTCCTGGCGATGTTCAACGTGGTGGGGCTGTACTTCCTCGCCAAGGTCGTCCGCCGAGAGTTCTCCCGGTACTGGGAGGGACTGCGGGCGGGCGAGTTCGACACGGAGCCCAAGGCCCGGAACCTGGGTTGACCCGACGACGACGGCGCCGCGGGGAGCCCGCGGCGCCGTCGTCGTCCCTCGGATCAGACCCGGTAGATCCGCCCCGTGTCGATCCCCTCGACCGACCGCACGAACGCCTGGGCGACGTCGGCCGCCGCGACGGACGGGAAACCGGGGAAGAAGTCGCCGTACCTGTCCAGCGACTCCGTCAGGACGGTGGGACTCACCGCGTTGAGACGGTGTTCGCCGCCCATCTCGGCCGCCGCCGCGGCGACCCACGACTCCAGCGCGCCGTTGACCGCGGCGGCCACGCTGCCCGAGCGGATCCGCTCCCGCCCGATGATCCCGGAGATCAGGGTGAACGATCCTCCGGTGCGCGTCTGGTCCACGGCCTGCCTGACGAGTTCGATCTGGCCGAGGAGCTTGCTCTCGATCCCGGACGTCCAGGCGGCGCGATCCAACTGCTGCCAGGGGCCGAACGGCGTCGACCCGGCGGTGCACACGACGGCGTCCAGTTCACCGACCTCGTCCAGCAGGTCGTGGATCCGTTCGGGATCGGAGATGTCCACCGGCCACCCGACCGACCCGCGATGCGCGGCGACGACGTCGTGGCCGCGGTCGGACAGGGCCGTGCGCACGGCGCCGCCGATGGTTCCGGACGCTCCGACATGCAGAATCCTCATGGATACTCCCTACGCGTTCTGGTGGACGACCGAGTGCCAGGGCTTGGCCGCGAGCCCGGTGATGTCGGACATGACGTGCTTGATCCGCGTGTACTCGTCGAAGGAGTACGTCGACATGTCCTTGCCGTAGCCGGAGGCCTTCATGCCCCCGTGCGGCATTTCCGAGATGATCGGGATGTGGTCGTTGATCCACACCGTGCCGGCCGAGAGCGAGCGCGCGGCCCGCTGCGCGCGGTAGACGTCCCGGGTCCAGGCCGAGGCGGCCAGTCCGAAGGGCACGTCGTCGGCGAGCCGGAAGGCCTCGTCGTCGGTGTCGAAGGGAAGCACGGCCAGGACCGGACCGAACACCTCCTCCTGGACGATCTCGCTGCGCTGGTCCGCTCCCACGATCAGCGTCGGCTCGTAGTAGGCGCCCGCGGCCAGCTCGCCCCCGGGGGCGCCTCCCCCGGTCACGGCCCTGGCTCCGGCGGACACGGCGCGGTCGACCATCGCGGCCACGCGGTCGCGCTGCCGGAAGGACACCAGCGGTCCCATGTCGGTGGCGGGGTCGGCCGGCGCGCCCAGGCGCACGGACCGCATCAGTTCGGCCACGCCGGACACGAAGTCGTCGAAGAGGTCGCGGTGGACGTAGGCGCGGGTGGCCGCGGTGCAGTCCTGGCCGGTGTTGATGAGCGCGCCCGCGACGGCGCCGCGCACCGCCGCGTCCAGGTCGGCGTCGTCGAAGACCACGAACGGCGCCTTGCCGCCCAGTTCGAGGTGGGTCCGGGTCCCGTTGGCGGCGGCGAGCCCGGCGATGTGCCGACCGACCGCCGTGGAGCCGGTGAAGGAGGTCATGCCGATCTTCGGGCTGGTGACCAGGGCCTCGCCGACGACCGGTCCCGTGCCGTTGACGACGTTGACCACACCCGCGGGCACCCCGGCGCGCTCGCAGGCGTGGGCGAGCATGAGTGTGGTGAGCGGGGTGTTCTCCGCGGGCTTGAGGACGATGGTGTTGCCCGCGGCCACGGCCGGGAGGATCTTCCACATGGCCATCTGCAACGGGTAGTTCCAGGGGGCGACGGATCCGACGACGCCGATCGGTTCGCGGCGGATCATGGAGGTGTGTTCGGCGGAGTACTCCCCCGCCGCCTTGCCCTCGAGGTTGCGGGCGGCTCCGGCGAAGAACCAGACGTTGTCGATGGAACCGGGGACGTCGAACCCGCGGCTGAGGCGGATCGGCTTGCCCGCCTGCGCGGTCTCGGCCTGCGCCAGGTCCTCGGCGACGGTCTCGAGTTCGGCGGCGAGGCGGTGCAGGACGGTGGAGCGCTCCGCCGGGGTCGCGGACGCCCAGGCGGGGAACGCCTCGGCCGCGGCGTCCACGGCGGCGCGGACGGCCTCCGGTGTGTCCGCGCGGTAGGTCCATACGGTCCTTCCGGTCGACGGATCGACGACCTCGAGTTCGGGGCCGTCCCCGACTCCGGGGATCCCGCCGATGTGGTTGCTCGTCTCCAGACGGTCGAACTTCACGTGTGCTCCTGGTGTTCGGGCAGCACCGGTCAGACCGCCTCGCGAGAGGGGGCGGTCCGACGGTGCTGCCTGTGGGGTTGTGGAAGGGCGGCGGTCAGTCCTCGCGCCGCCCGATGAGCTTGACGACCTCGTCCGCGCTCCTGCCGATGTGCTCCTTGACCTCGGCCGCGATCCACTCCCCGTCACCGGAGTCGATCGCGTCGACGAGGCGCTGATGCATCTCGGCGTCGCGCTCGGGATCGGCCCGGGCCGCCTGGTCTGTCGAGATCGCCATCCGGATCTGCGATTCCACCAGTGGCCAGATCCGCACCAGCATCTGGTTCTCCGACCCCTCCCACAGGGCGCGGTGGAGTTCCAGGTGGGTGATGTCGGACTGGAGGGGGTCGTCGCCCTCGAGCGCGTCCAGGTGTTCCCGCAGAGCCTGCCGCAGCCGCTTCATCCCCTCCCCGTCCCGGTGCTCGGCCAGGTGGAGGGCGGCGACGGTCTCCAGTGACACCCGGACCGCCGCGACGTCGAGGAGGTCCTGCGGGCTGGGCGTGGCGACCCGCACCCCCTTGTACGGCTCCTGCACCAGGGACCCCTCGTGGATCAGCTGGTGGATCGCCTCACGGATGGTCGGGCGGCTGACCCCCAGGGAGTCGGCGAGCGCGGACTCCCTCACCCTCTGCCCGGGGGCGAGTTCGCCGGAGAGGAGAGCACGACGAATCGCCGCCACGACGACCTCACGCCTGGTGGCGTTGCTGACGGGTGCCAGTGCCGACCCGGATGTCCGTCCGATCGTCATTCTCGTGTCCTCTTTCCTCTCGTCGGTACCCGGTGGTACCGACCCTCGTGACCGGTCGTGCGCGGTTCAGCGCCGTGACCGGTGCGCACCCCGCCGGAACCGGCGGGGGCTCGTCAGGGGATCCTCCGACACCTCCCCCCTGATGAGCCGCCGGACGGTGCGGGCGGTGCCCGGAGCCAGGGTCAGGCCGAGCATCCCATGGCCGGAGGCGACCCAGACGTTGCCGCCATTGTCCAACGACCCCACGACCGGTCGGCCGTCAGGCGTCATAGGACGCATACCCGCCCACACCTCCCGGTGCGGCGCCTCGGGGTCCCAGTCCCGGAAGCCCTCGCTCGCGGCGCGTTTGATCGCCTCGGCCCTGGTGCGGTCGACCCTGTCGTCGAAACCCGAGAACTCCATCGTTCCGGCCAGCCGCACCATGCCGTCGAGCGGTGTGACGGCGACCCGGGCGTCCTCCAGCGTCAGGGAGGTCCTGAGTGCCAGGGGCGCGGGCGCGTAGTCCACGCTGTAGCCCTTGCCGGGGTGGATCGGGAGGGGTACTCCCAGCTTCCTCGACAACGGGCCGCTCCAGACCCCCGCGGCGAGGACGACCCCGTCGCACGGCAGCCGTCCGTGGGCCGTGACGACCCCCTGGACGCCGGAGGCGCCGCGTTCGAACGCCCTCGCCTCGGAGTGTTCCCTGACTTCACCGCCGAGCTCGCGCACGTGGTCCGCCAGGGCCGACGTCAGCGAGTCGGGCTCGATCTGCCGGTCTCCCGGGTAGTACAGGCCGTGCCGGATCCGGTCCGACAGAGCGGGCTCGACGCGGTGGACGCCGTCGGCGTCCAGGACCTCGGCCTGCGCCCCGAAGCGGTCGAACACCGCCTGGTAGCCCAGTCGGGCCTCGAAGTGCTCACCGCTCTCGTAGGCGAGGAGCACACCGCGTCGGTGCGTCTCGAACTCCAGCCCCTGCGACCGCCACTCGTCGAAGAGCGCGTCGGCCTCCGTCGCCAGCCTCAGGTGCAGTTCCAGGCCGGAGCGGAAGTCGGTCTCGTTGCAGTGCCGGGCCATCCGCAGCAGGAACCGGAGATGGCCGGGGGCGAGGGAGGGCTTGACGTAGAACGGGCTGTCCGGCCGCAGCATCCACTTCAGACCCTGCACGATCATGCCGGGCGCCGGGACGGGGCCGGACTCGGCGACCGCGATCTTGGCCGCGTTGCCGTGCGAGGCCTCCGCTCCGGCGGCTCCGGCGTCGACGACCACGACGTCGTGTCCGTCCCGCACCAGTTCGTAGGCGCAGGCCAGGCCGACGACGCCCGCGCCGACCACGACGATTCTCATGTCATCCCTCCCTCGAAGGCCTGTGTGCGGCGGCTCAGATCGCACCCGCGGCGCTGAGCAGCGCGGCGAACTCCGCGCGGGCGGACTCGTCGAGCGGGCCGAACGGTGCGCGCACCGGTCCCACGGGGTGGCCGGTCAGCTCCATGCCGGTCTTGACCGCGGCGGCGTAGTGGTGTGCCTCCAGGAAATCGCAGACGGGCCAGATCCGCTCCCACAGTCGGCGGCCCTCGGCCAGGTCGCCGCGCACCGCGAGGGCGTCCCACAGCCGCACGGACAGCTCGGGGACGACGTTGGCGGCGCCCCACACCGATCCGGTCGCTCCGCTGGCCAGCCCGAAGAAGGTGAGCGTGTCCCAGCCGTTGAACGCGGTGATGCGGTCGGAGTGCTTCACCAGGAGCTCGCCCAGGGCGACGGCGTCGCCGGAGGTGTCCTTGAGGTACTCGACGCCCTCGATGTCGCCGAGCTCGGCGATCTGCTCGGCGGTGAGCCTCACGCCCGTCGCGGCCGGGATGTTGTAGTACACGATGGGCAGGTGGGCGGCCTCGTGGACGGCCTCCAGGTGGCTTCGGAGCTGGGCGGCGTCGGGGGCGTCGTAGTACGGCGGCACCACCATGAGCGCGTCGGCTCCCACCTCGGCCGCGTGGGCGCTGAGCTCCACGGTCTCGGCCGTGGACGGCGCGCCGGGGCTGGCGACGACCGGTACGCGTCCGGCGGCGGCCTTGACGCAGATCTCATGGAGCCGCTTGCGCTCGGCGGGCGTCAGTGCCGTGAACTCGCCGGTGCTGCCGCCCGGCACCAGACCGTGCACGCCGGCCTCGATCAGCCGGTCGATGTGCGCCGTCAGAGCGTCGGCGTCGATCCTGCCGCCGTCGGGCGTGAAGGGCGTGGGCAGGGCGACCAGGATGCCGGTGAGCGTGGTCTTGTCGGACATGGGATGCCGTCTCCTCGTCATGGTGTCGATCGGGCCGGTTCGACCGAGCCGGCACGGAGCCCACCGCGGGCCGCGGTCGCCGTGACGGGTTGACCACGTCAAGGCGGGCTCCTCCGAGAGCTTGCATGCAGATTGTCTGACAATCTGCGACAATATGAATGTAGGGAGCGTCACACGGCGATGTCAACCTGACCCGCCCAGCACGCCCGCGGCGGTTGATTCACAGCCGGGACCAGGGGAGACTTCGATGCACAGGAGGCAGCGCATGGACGGAACGCGGATGATCACGTCGGTCGACGTGCACGCGGAGGGCGAGCCGGGCCGCGTTCTCCTCGGCGGCCATCTCCAGGTGCGGGGCGCGACGATGTCCGAACGGCTGGAGTGGTGCGCGAAGAACCTGGACGACCTGAGGGCGCTGCTCCTGCGCGAGCCCCGCGGGCACCCCGCCATGTGCGGGGTGCTCGTGCTGCCCCCGGTCAGTCCCGAGGCCGACGCGGCGATCATCATCCTGGAGAACGGCGGGTTCCGGCCGATGTCCGGAAGCAACACGATGTGCGCCGTCACCGCCCTGCTGGAGACCGGGGCCCTGCCGATGCACGCCCCCGAGACGGTCGTGCGGATCGACACGGCGGCCGGGCCGGTCGAGGCGACCGCGACGGTCGCCGACGGCAAGGTCCGCGCGGTCCGGGTCCGCAACGTGCCCGCGTGGGCGGTCGCCCTCGACACCCCCGTCTCGGTGTCCGAGTACGGCGACGTCCTGGCCGACGTGGCCTTCGGCGGCCAGTTCTACGTGCAGGCCCCCGCCGCGGCCCTCGGCGTCGAGCTGGGCGCGCGGAACGCGCCCGCGATCGTCCGGGCGGGCATGGCCCTCCTGGCCGCCGCACGGGAACAGGTCCCGGTGCGCCACCCCGACGACCCGAACCTGGACCAGATCTCCCTGGTGATGCTGCACGGTCCGACCGACAGGCCGGGCGTGTCGGCGCGCAACAGCGTCGTCCTGCCCAACGGCGAGCTCGACGCGGCGCGGCCCGAGACGTGGCGGGGCTCGATCGACCGCTCCCCCTGCGGGACGGGGACCTCGGCGCGCATGGCGTGCCTGCACGCCCGAGGCGAGCTCGCCCTCGACACGCCGTTCGTGCACGAGGGGATCCTGGGCACCACGTTCGAGGGCAGGCTGCACGAGCGCGTCCAGGTCGCCGGACGCGACGCCGTGGTCCCCTCCATCAGGGGGCGCGCCTGGATCACCGGGATCAACCAGCACGTCCTGCATCCCGACGACCCGTTCCCCCGCGGCTACACGGTGGGAGACCTGTGGGGCGACAGCTCCTGGTGACGGCGGCCGGCGCACCGACCGCCGCCGAGCGGGCGCTGCTGGCCGAAGGGGACCGGGCGTGGCGCACCGCGTGCCGCGCGTCCCCCGGCGGGAGGGGACCCGTTCCGAGATGCGCCTCCCCTCAGAGAAGGGGGCGGTCAGGGTGAGGTCTCGTCCAGGTGCCCGTGGACACGGTCGGAGAGCAACGCGAGCTGGGCGAGCTCGTCCGGGGTGAGGGCGTCGATGACCAGACGCCGGACCAGTGCCGCGTGCCGGGGCGCGGCGGCTTCGATGGCCGCGCGACCGGCGGACGTGATGGCGACCAGACGCCCGCGCCCGTCCTCGGCGCACTCCTCCCGCGCCACCAGTTCCCGTTTGACCATCCTGGAGATCTGGTGCGACAGGCGGCTCTGCTCCCACTCCAGGGTCGTGGCCAGGTCCTGGAAGCGCTGACGGCCGTCCGGGACGTCGGTGAGCGCGACGAGGATCTCGTAGTCGGCCCCGGAGAGCTTGGCATGCGTCTGCAGGTCGCCGCCCAACCTGGTGTGGAGCCTCCGGTACAGGCGGACGAAGGTGCGCCAGGCGTGCTGCTCCGGCGCGGTCAGCCACTGGGGTGCGTCGTTCATGTGCGAGGAGTCTACCCAGGAACTTGACATGTCATGTACCCACTCGACTAAAGTGATTGACGCGTCATCTAATTCTCGACAGGGATAGATGATGTGACATGTATGCGACGGAGCCGTCCCCCGACCTTCGAACGGAAACCTCCATGAACATCGTCCTGTGGATCCTGGCCGCCCTGCTCGCCCTGGCCTTCCTGGCGTCCGGCGGCATGAAACTGGCCCAGTCCAAGGAGAAGCTGGTCGCCTCGCCGAACATGGCGTGGGCCGAGGGCTTCTCACCGGGCCTCATCAAGTCGATCGGCGCCTTGGAGGTCCTGGCGGCGGTCGGCCTGATCCTGCCCGCCTTGTTGGGCGTCCTCCCCGTCCTCGTGCCGCTGGCCGCCGTGGGCCTGGTGCTGCTGATGCTCGGCGCGGCGGTGACCCACGGCAGGCGGGGCGAGTTCGGCTCGATCCCGGTGAACGCCGTGCTGATCGTGCTGGCCGGCGTGGTGGCCTGGGGTCGCTTCGGCCCCTACCCCTTCAGCTGACCACCGGCCGCCGCCCGAGCGGTCCCCTTGACCGAGACCGTCGACACACCCACCGAACCACACCTCCACGAACGGAGAAACCGCCATGAACGACACGAAGACCATCGTGGTCACCGGAGCGACGGGGGCACAGGGCGGAGGCGCCGCGCGGGCGATCCTCGCCGACCCGGACTCGGGCTTCGCGGTACGCGCGCTCACCCGGAACCCCGCCTCGCCCGCCGCCGGGGAACTCGCCGAACTCGGGGCCGAGATCGTCCAGGCGGACTTCCACGACGAGCCGACCGTGCACCAGGCGTTCGAGGGTGCGTACGGCGCCTTCCTCGTCACGAACTTCTGGGCGCACGGCTCAGCGGCCAAGGAGACGGAGGAGATCAACGTCCTGGTCCGGGCTGCCCAGGCCGCAGGCCTGCGCCACGTGGTCTGGTCGACGCTGGAGGACACCCGCGAGCTGCTGCCCCTGGACGACGACCGCATGCCCGTCCTCCAGGGCGCGTTCAACGTGCCGCACTTCGACGCCAAGGGCGAGGGCAACGAGCTGTTCAGGGCGGCCGGAGTGCCGACGACCTTCCTGAACACCACGTTCTTCTTCCAGGGCTTCCTGCGGACCTTCGCCCCCCGGCGCGGCGAGGACGGCGTCCTGACGGTCACCCTGCCGTTCGAGGACGGCAAGCTCCTTTCCGGAGTGGACGTGGCGGACATCGGCCGGACGGCTCTGGCCGTCCTCAGGGGCGGCGAGAGGTTCCTCGGCGCAACCGTCAGCCTGGCGGGCGACCACCTGACCGGCGCGGAGTACGCGGAGAAGCTGGGAACGGCGATCGGCGAGCCCGTGCGCTTCCAGTCGGTGCCCTACGACGTCTTCCGGAACCTGGACATCCCGGCGGCCGGGGAGATCGCCAACATGTTCCAGTTCTACGGTGACTTCGACCAGCAGTTCACCGGCGCTCGCGACCTGGAGCGGCTGCGCGAGATCAACCCCGCGCTCAGGAGCTTCGACGCCTGGCTGGCCGAGAACGCCTCGAAGATCGAGGTGGGCTGAACGGGCACCCCGAGCGCGCTGGAGGCCCGGTCCCGGCCTCCGGCGCGGTGCCGGGGTCGGAACGGCCACGTCCCACGGTGCGCGCCGGACACACACATGACGCGTCCTATGTCGAGAAGGGATGGCGACGCATGCAGTTCGGCATCTTCACCGTCGGCGATGTGACCACCGACCCGGCCACGGGCCGTGCGCCGACCGAGCAGGGGCGCATCAAGGCGATGGTCGCCATCGCGCGGAAGTCCGAGGAGGTCGGCCTCGACGTCTTCGCCACCGGCGAGCACCACAACCGGCCCTTCGTCCCCTCCTCCCCGACCACGATGCCCGGGTGGATCGCCGCGCGCACCGAGCGGATCATTCTGTCCACGGCCAGCACGCTGATCACCACGAACGACCCGGTCAAGATCGCCGAGGACCACGCGATGCTCCAGCACCTGGCCGACGGTCGCGTGGACCTGATGATGGGCCGGGGCAACACCGGCCCGGTCTATCCGTGGTTCGGCCAGGACATCCGCCAGGGCATCCCGTTGGCCCTGGAGAACTACAACCTCCTGCACCGGCTCTGGCGCGAGGACGTCGTCGACTGGGAGGGCAGGTTCCGCACCCCGTCGCAGGGCTTCACCTCCACCCCGCGCCCGCTGGACGGTATGCCGCCGTTCGTCTGGCACGGCTCCATCCGCTCCCCGGTCGCCGAGCAGGCCGCCTCCTACGGCGACGGGCGCTTCGCCAACAACATCTTCTGGCCCAAGGAGCTTCCCAATGCTGATGTCAAGCCGCTGCCGTGACTGGCGGCGTGGCTTGGTAGCACGCTCCGTCACGGATCATCGCCCACAAGACGTTGGCCCGCCGCCGGGCCAACGCCAGCAGGGCCTGCTTGTGCCCTTTGCCCTCGGAGCGCTTGCGCTGGTAGTACGCCTTGGACGCTGGACAGCACTTGAGGCTGGCCAGCGCCGACAGGTAGGACACCCTCAGCAGGCCCCGGTTGAACCGGCGCGGTCTTCGCAGGTTTCCGCTCACCTTCCCGGAGTCACGTGGTGCGGGGGCCAGTCCGGCGAAGGCCGCCAACCGGTCGGCGGTGCCGAAGGCGTCCATCTCGCCGCCGGTCGCGGCGATGAACTCGGCGCTGAGTCGGGGCCCCATGCCGGGCAGGCTCTGGATCACCTCGGCGTGCGGATGCTCGCGAAACCGGGCCTCGATGAGCGTCTCGGTCTCGGCGATCTCCTCGTCCAGGGCCATCACCCCCTTGGCCAGGCGGGCGACCACGATCGCGGCCAGTTTCTCCCCGGGCAGGGACGTGCGTTGGGCCTGGGCGGCGTCGATGGCGGTGCGGGCCAGCGCGGCGGCCCCGTGGACGCCGCGCGCCCTCAACCACGTCTCCAGGCGCCTGGCTCCCATCCGGCGGATCGCGGCGGGGGTCTGGTAGCCGGTCAGCAGCACGGCCGGGCCCTTGTTGGTCAGGTCCAGGGCCCGCTCCAGGGCGGGAAAGATCTCCAGCAGATGAGCGCGCAGCCGGTTGATGGCCCGGGTGCGGTCGCACACCAGGTCCACGCGACGGGTGGTCAGGGTGCGCAGGTCCACGGCGATCTCGTCGCCGGGCCGCAACAGGCCCAGGTCCCGGCGCATGCGGGCCTGGTCGGCGATGACGAACGCGTCCTTGGCGTCGGTCTTGCCCTCGCCTCGGTAGGTGCCCGAGGCGCGGTGCACGGCCAGGCCGGTGATGTAGACCATGGGCTGGTCATGGGCCAGCAGCAGCCCGATCAGCAGGGCGGCGCCTCCGTGGTTGAGGTCCACGGCCCACAGGACGTCCCCGTCCAGGGCCAGAACGTCGGCGAGCAGGTCCAGGAGGACAGCTTCGTCGTTGGCCACACGGCGCGACAGCAGCCGCTCGCCCTGGGCGTTGATCGCCACGCAGTGGTGGTGTTCCTTGCCGATGTCCACTCCGGCCCAGATTCGGGGCACGGGCACCTCCGCCAGCTCGTTGTTCATCGATCCCGCGGACGACCTCGCCGGCGCTGCCCTACAGAGCGATCAAGTCGCAGTTCCCAATTAGCGGTCGAGTCGTCGCGGGGCTCAGGGCAGCCAAGCTCCTTGAGCCATCGAGCGGCGCACACCCATCAGCCATACCCCGAGCCCCTGGGTGACCCAACCCTACGAACGGCTCGATCAACCCGAAAAGAAAGGTAGGACACCTCCAACGCCTGATCGACCTGTACCGGGAGCGGTACGCGCACCACGGCCACGGCAGTCCCGAGGAGACCGTCGTCGGTCTCGGCGGCCACGTCTACATGCGGCACAGGTCCCAGGACGCGATCCGGGAGTTCCGCCCCTTCTTCGACCACTCACGGCAGATGGGCGGCGGGGCCTCCCTGGAGGAGTACATGGAGCGGACCCCGCTGACCGTCGGCACCCCCGGACAGGTCATCGAGAAGACGCTCGCCTTCCGTGAACACTTCGGCGACTACCAGCGCCAACTGTTCGTCGTGGACGGCGGTGGCGTTCCGCAGAAGGCCGTGCTGGAACGGATCGACATGCTCGGCGAGGAGGTCGTGCCCATCCTGCGGCGCGAGTTCGCCAGGAACCGCCCGGCCCGCGTACCCGACGCCCCACCCACGCGTCACTGATGACCGCCCGCGACGCTGACCGCACGGGGACCGCCGACCCGGTGGGCTGAGAATCCGAAGGCACGGTCCCACCAACTCAGTACGTGCCGCGGACTCCATCACACCCGGCGCGAAGCTGCTGGCTAGCCAACGGTCGGGGTCCATCCCCGCGTGCGCGGGGAGCAGTCCAGACGGAGAGCCGGGTCCGAGCACGGCCCGGGTCCATCCCCGCGTGCGCGGGGAGCAGGCGTACTCGGCGTAGGTCGCCGCGGCCTCGTCGGGTCCATCCCCGCGTGCGCGGGGAGCAGGCCGTCGGCGTGGGCAGAAGCTGCTCGACCACGGGTCCATCCCCGCGTGCGCGGGGAGCAGGATGCCCGCATCTTGCGGTTCCGCGCCGAGCAGGGTCCATCCCCGCGTGCGCGGGGAGCAGACTTCCCGACCTGGGCTTCCACGCTCTCCGGTAGCTCACATCCGCACGTTGGTGAAAATCAGACACAAAAGACAAGAACGTACATCAAGCTCCATGAGCCACAAGGCCCCACTCGCCATCGAAGGGTCCGCCCAGCCCCATCACCTCACACCATCCATGGAATGACAACCTCTGCTCATCCGATGGCCACGGGTTGGCGTCCTGCCGGTGGGTCCAGGATGGGACCGACACCACCACCGGCAGGACGCTGGAACGGGCGACCACCGCCGACACGACCGCGGGCCCTCTCCGTGTCGACCGCTGCCGCGCTCGGCGCGAGGCGTCAGCCGAGCTGGAAGTCGGCGACCCGGATGGGTGTGGAGGGCTGGTCCCCGGCCTCCTGGTAGAAGACCGACAGCACGCCCTCGGAGGCGACCCTGGACTCGTCCACGAGCACCTCGCCGAACGCGTCGATGTCGGACCCGTCGTGGACCATCGTCCAGTCGGTCCAGCCGGACTCGCTGGTCGCGGCCATGATCCGACCGAAGGGCATGACCACGTAGGCGGTGTCCTCGTCGGTCAGGACGAGCCGGGAGCGGCCGAAGGCCCGGAGCGGCTCGGGGATCTCGAACTTGTGCCACCGGCCCGCGTCGTCCTGGTACAGGTGGAAGGCGTAACCCTGGTTGCGGCGGTCGCGGACGAAGTCGGTGGAGCAGTGCCCGAACCGGCCCGGCCGGTAGCTGATCACCACGTGCGGGTTCCCCTCGGAGTCGACCGCCTGCGACTCCTGGTTCATCAGGGCGTAGTTCAGCGGCAGCGGGTCGACCACGTGTCCGGGAGTGTCCACGGACACCAGGTGGGAGGTCCCCGTCACCGCGGCCAGGGCGCCGTTGTCGGTGCGCCAGGTGCGCCCCCGGTCGTCGCTGTAGACGTAGCCGGTGTCGTGGTTGGACAGCCCGCCCGGGTGGCAGAGGATGTCTCCGCCCGCAGCGGTCTCGCGCCAGGTGAAGGACGCGTGCAGGCGTCCGTCGTCCCCGTAGCCGATGCCGTGCAGGTACATGTTGCGGCTGGTGCTGACCGCGCCGTTGGCCGCGTAGGAGCCCGCGGGGGACGACCACGCGCCCAGGTGCGTCCAGTCTCCGTCCTCGTCGTACTCGGCCAGTTCCAGGGTGCCGTTGCCGGAGCCGCCGGTCCGGTAGGCGAGCTGGAGCCCGTCGTCGGGGGCGTCGATGAACCGGGGGTAGGTGATCGAGCCGATGTCCAGACCGGCGAGGTCCCGGCTGATCGGTTCGAAGGAGTCGGCGCTCCAGGGCGCGTCGTCGGTGAGCAGCCCCGCCGCCGAACGCGTGTAGTACACCGGGTTGTTGTGGGTGTCCATGGCCACGTGCAGGCGGCCGTCCTCGGCGGAGACGCCCAGGGAGATGCTGTTGTGGGAGTCGTTCACCGTGAGCCGGTGCGGTAGCCGGACGGTCCGCCAGTCTCCGCCGTCGAGGTCGCGTCGGGCGACGACGGCGTGGCGGGACTCGGTGTACCAGGCGGCGTACTGGTAGTCGCCGTGGGTGATGATGCCGGACTGCTGGTAGGAGCCGTTGTTGACCAGTCCGTCGTAGGAGACGAAGTACAGGGCCTGCTCGTCCAGGGTCCGCTGGCCCAGGGGTGTGGCCGAGGGCGCGTCGGCGGCGGCCGGGACGGCCGGGGCGACGACGAGCGGACCGGCCAGGGCCAGGGCCAGGGCCGTGTTCAGGACACGGCGGACGGTGGGGGTGTGAGGGAGCATCGGGGACCTTTCCGCTGGGGGTTCGGGGGTCAGGGAAGGTGGAAGATCTCGGTGAGCGGGAGCATGCCCTCGTCGGGACGGCCGGGCAGGTCCTCGAAGAACGGCGCCATCTCGGCCTGCCAGCGGTCGTTGACGTCGGTGCGGGCCATGGCGGCGCGGGCCGCCTCGAAGTCCTCGGTCTCCAGGTAGCCGACGACCATGCCCTCGTCGGTGCAGAAGAGCGAGTAGTTGCGCCAGCCGGTGGCGCTGAGCGCGTCGCGCATCTCCGGCCACACGGCGGCGTGCCGTTCCTTGTACTCCTCCAGCCGTTCCCGGCGGACCTTGAGGACGAAGCAGACGCGCTGCAACGGCGCTCCTTTCCATGACGGTCGAGGGGGCGGGCCGGAGAGCGGGGTTCCGGCCCGGCCCCGCCCGAGGCGGCCCTCGGGCGGGGTGGGCGGCGGGCGGTCCTAGAAGTCGAAGTCGTCGACGTTGTCCTCGTTGAAGACCGTCGGCGGGCCGAGCACGATCTCGCCGCCCTCGCCGATGGTGTACTCGCCGAGTTCACCGGCGGTGAAGGTCTCGCCCTCGGCCCCGGTGATCCGTCCCGCCCTCAGCGCGGCGCCGGTGTGGCCCGCCAGGTAGCCCAGCTCGTGCGGGTTCCACAGGGCGAACTCCTCTACGGTGCCGTCGTGGACGAACTCGCGCATCTGGTTGGGCGTGCCCAGTCCGGTGATGGCGACCTCGCCCTTGTACTCGGAGTCGCTGATGTAGCGGGCCGCCGCCGCGATGCCGACGGTGGTCGGCGACACGACGCCGTCCAGGTCCGGGTAGGACTGCATCAGGCCCTGCATCTCCTGGAAGGACTGCAGGTCGTCGTCGTTGCCGTAGACGGTGTCGACCAGCTCCAGGCCGGCGTACTCGTCCTCCTGCAGGATCTCCTCCATCGCCGCGATCCAGGTGTTCTGGTTGGTGGCGTTGGGGGTGGCCGACAGGATGGCGAAGGTGCCCTCGCCGCCGATCTGCTCGGAGATCATCTCGACCAGCGCACGGCCGATGAGCTCGTCGGAGGACTGGTTGACGAACACGTCGGTGCAGTTGGCGTCGGAGTCGTAGCCGACGATGGCCGCGCCGTTGTCGCGGGCCTCGTTCAGCGCCGGGCAGACCGCGTCGGGGTCGTTGGCGGCGATGACGATGACGTCGCTGCCCGCCTGGCTGGCGGCGTTGATGTACTCGACCTGGGAGTCGGCGGTGGGCTCGGTGCCGCCGCGCTCGGTGTACTCGCCGGCCAGCTCCTCCACGGCCTGGGCCCCGCCGGCGTTGACGATGTCGGAGTAGGGGTTGTTCAGCTGCTTGGGCAGGAAGTCGATCTTCAGGCCCTCGGGGATCTCCGCGTCGGGGTCGGCGGTGCCGGTCGGCCCGGTGGTGTCGGTCTCCTCGGCGTCGTCGATGGTGGTTCCGCCGCAGGCGGCGGTCATCAGGACGGCGGCGGCCGCGGCGGCCAGGGCCAGGTGGCGGGGGCGCAGGGGATCGGTCATGACTGTTCTCCGATACGTGGACGGTCGGCGGAGCCGGTGGCGGGGACGGGGACGGGGACGGGTGCGCGTCTGGAACGGACGCGGGCCACGAGGTTCGGTGCGACCACCGAGGCGATGAGGATCAGACCGGTGACGATCTGGAGCACCTCGCTGGTCAGACCGAAGAGCTGGAGGGCGTTGCGGACGGTGCCGAGCAGCAGCACGCCGCTCATGACGCCCAGGATCGAGCCGACGCCTCCGAAGATGGACACGCCGCCCAGCAGGACGGCGGCCACGACCTGGAGTTCCAGGCCGAAGGCGGTGTCGGCGCGCGAGGTGCCGTACTGCAGGGTCCAGAACACACCGGCGCCGGCGGCGACCGCGCCGCTGAGGGTGAACAGCCAGAACTTGGTCCACCTGACGGGGGTTCCGGAGAAGCGGGCGGCCTCGTCGTTGTTGCCGATGTCGAACAGGGAGCGGCCGACGGACGTGGCGTGCAGCAGGACCGCGAACAGCAGGGCCAGGAGCAGCACGGCCACGGCGATCCACGGCAGCCCCTCGATGCCCAGGAAGGGGTCGCGTGCTCCGCTGACCCAGCTCCGCGGGTAGCTGGCGACCGCCCGGTCGCCGAGGAGGACGTAGGCCAGGCCCCGGTACAGGGCCATGGTGCCGATGGTGACGGCCAGGGACGGCAGTCCCAGGACGGTGACCAGGACTCCGTTGACGGCGCCCAGTCCGGCACCCACCGCCAGGCAGATCCACAGCGCGGTCTCGATGGGTACTCCGGCCTCCCAGAGGACGCCCAGGGTGGCGCTGGTCAGGGCGAGGGTGCTCGCCACCGAGAGGTCGATCTCGCCGGTGATGACGATCAGGGTCATCGGCAGGGCCATCAGGGCGATGGCGGCGATGCTCAGCAGCAGGAAGCTGATGTTGCGCCCGGTCGCGAACATGTCCACGAACAGGGACGCGCCGAGCAGCGTCACGATGAGCACGGCGACGACCGGTGACTCGCGCAGGGACAGCAGCGACGCGATCCGCCGTGCGGTTCCGGGCCGGTCGGGGCCGGTCGCCGGGGCGTTCGCCGCCGGGGTGGTGATGACGCGTTCAGGCGCCACGGGCACCTCCTCCTCGAAGCTTGCGGGCCGTGCGCAGCGCCAGCAGGCGGTCCAGGCCGATCGCGGCCAGGATGAGCGCGCCCACCACGGCCTGCTGCCAGAACTGGTTGATCTGCCAGATGGGCAGGGCGGCGGTGATGGTGGTGAGCAGGACCGCGCCCAGGGCGGCCCCGTAGACGGTGCCCACTCCCCCGGCGATGGCGACGCCTCCGACGACGGCGGCGGCCACGACCTGGAGTTCCATGCCGGTGCCGACGGTGGAGTCGACGGTGCCGTAGCGGGCGGCGAACAGGACTCCGGCGAGTCCGGCCAGGGCGCCGTTGGCGGCGAAGGCGACGATGACGCGGCGTCCGGCGGGGATGCCGGACAGGCGCGCGGCGTCGGCGTTGGAGCCGATCGCGTAGAGCTCGCGTCCGGAGCGGTAGCTGGCCAGGTAGAACCCGACCGCGACGACCACGGCGACGGCGATCGCCGCGGGCAGGGGCACGCCCACGACGCTGATCCGGCCCAGGGCCAGGAAGGACTCGGGCATGTCGTGCGCGTTGACCTGGCCGCCCGCCGCCCACCAGTGGTTGAGGCCGCGGTAGGCGTACAGGGTGCCCAGGGTGACGACCAGCGCCGGAACCTGGACCGCGGTGACGAGCAGGCCGTTGGCCAGGCCGCACACCAGGCCGATGAGCACGCCCGCGACCATGACGACAGAAACGGGCAGCCCCGGGAACGCGACGAAGAGGGTCCCGGTGCCGAAGGCCGCCAGCCCCATGACGGAGCCGACCGAGAGGTCGACGTTCTTGGTGACCAGGACCAGAGCCTGGCCGACGGCCAGGACGGACAGGACGGTGGCGCCCAGGAACAGGTCGCGTACGCCCTGGCTGGAGAGGAAGCCGGGGTTGTGCAGCCAGGTGGCGCCGATCAGCAGGACGACGGCCAGAAGGACGCCGAGTTCGCGGACCTGGCGCCGGCGCCGGACCGGGCCCCTGGGGGCGGGCGGAGCCGTCGACCCGGCGTCGGCGGGCGCGGTGGCGGGTGAGTTCATCAGGCGGCCTCGCTCGGTCGCTGTCCGGTGGCCGCGTACATGACCGACTCCTCGTCGGCCTGGTCGCGGTCGAGTTCGGCGGTGATACGGCCCTCGTGCATGACCAGGACCCGGTCGGCCATGCCCAGGACCTCGGGCAGTTCGCTGGAGACCATGACAATGGCCAGGCCCTGACCTGCCAGGGTGGACAGCAGGCGGTGGACCTCGGCCTTGGTGCCCACGTCGATGCCACGGGTGGGCTCGTCGACGAACAGCACGCGCGGTTCGGTCGAAAGCCACTTGGCCAGGACGACCTTCTGCTGGTTGCCGCCGGAGAGGGTGGAGACGGCGTCGGTGAGGGCGCCGGCCTTGAGCTGGAGTCTGGCCCCCCACGCGCGTGCGCTGGCGCGCTCGGCCCGCGGGCTGAGCAGCCCGAAGCGGCTGAGCGGCCAGCGCCGGGTGGCGGTGGCGTTGCGCTCGATGGAGGACTCCATGACCAGGCCCTGCTGGCGGCGGTCCTCGGGGACCAGTGCCATCCCGGCGGCCATGGCGGCGCGGGGCCGGCCCGGGGACAGGTCCTCGCCCCGGACGCGGACGGCGCCCGCGTCGTAGCGGTCGACGCCGAACACGGCGCGTACGACCTCGCTGCGTCCGGCCCCCACGAGTCCGGCCAGGGCGACGATCTCGCCCGCGCGCACCGAGAAGGAGACGTCGGCGAAGACACCCCGCCGGGTCAGGCCCTCGACCTCCAGGACGGTGTCGCCGAGCCCGGCGTCCTCCTTCGGGTACAGGCTCGTCACGTCGCGGCCGACCATGCGTCGCACGACGGTGTCCACGTCCAGGTCACCGGTGGGGTCGCAGGAGACGAAGGCGCCGTCGCGGACGACGGTGATGCGGTCGCACAGGCCGAACACCTCGTCGAAGCGGTGGGAGATGAACAGGAGGGCGGCGCCCCCGTCGCGCAGCGCGCGGGCGACGGTGAACAGCCGTTCCGCCTCGACCCCCGACAGGGCGGCGGTGGGCTCGTCCATGACCAGGACGCGGGCGTCGCGGGTGATGGCCTTGGCGATCTCGACCAGCTGCTGGTCGGCGATGGACAGTCCGCGCGCGGGACGGTCCGGGTCGATGTCCACGCCGAGTCGGCCGAAGACCTCCCGGGTGGCGCGCCGCATCGCGGCGTGGTCGATGATGCCCAGCCGGGTGCGGGGCTGGCGGCCGACGAAGATGTTCTCGGCCACCGACAGGTCGGGGAAGAGTGTCGGTTCCTGGTAGATGACCGCGACTCCGGCGCGCTGGGCGTCGGCGGGCGAGGCGAACCCGGTCGGCGCCCCGTCGACCAGGACCTGTCCGCCGTCGGGCCGGTGGACTCCGGCCATCGTCTTGACCAGGGTGGATTTGCCCGCACCGTTCTCTCCCACCAGGGCGTGGATCTCCCCGGCGCGCAGGTGCAGGGACAGTCCTCGCAGAGCCTGGACGCTACCGAAGGACTTGGTGACGTCGACCAGTGCGAGGGGTGGAGGCACCGGTGATCGGTCGTCCGCCACGTGCGCCCTCCTTCTTCGTGTGCCGGTCTCCTGAGGAACCAGGAGAACCGCGCAAAAACGTTTTAATATGAAGTGGATGTTAAGTGGGACACACCACCACGTCAAGGGGGAGATCCAAGAAATCCCAGGTCTCACCCTGGTAACGACGCAAGACCACCCTACGCGCAAGCTCACCTCACCCCTCTCCGCCGTCGTCGTTTTCCGGACTGTTATTGACACGTTTCAATCGGGGTGTGAGCATGAGGGCCGGATCCGGGGGACGTGTCGGTATCCTGCGCGTCGCCCTACGACCGATCATTCGAGCCTGCCCGGGAGTGTCCTTGAGCCCCAGTCCACGCGTCAGTCGCCGCACGGTGGGCATCACCGAGGTCGCCCGGCACGCCGGGGTCTCCCCCGGTACCGTGTCCAACGTCCTCAACCGTCCCGAGCGCGTCGCCGAGGCGACCCGGCGCAAGGTCGAGGCGGCCATCGCCGAACTCGACTACGTGCGCAACTCCTCCGGCAGCAGCCTGCGCTCGGGCCGCAGCGGATCGGTGGGACTCCTGGTCCTGGACGTCACCAACCCCTTCTTCACCGAGGTCGCGCGCGGGGTCGAGGACGAGGCCGCCGAGTCCGGTCTGGCCGTGGTCCTGCTCAACTCCGCGGAGCAGCAGGACCGCCAGCGGCGCAACCTGCGCCTGCTCGCCGAGCAGCGCGCGGCGGGGGCCGTGGTCATGCCGGTGGACGACGACCTGTCCGACCTGGTGTGGCTGAGCCGCCAGGGCACGCCGTGGGTGGCCCTGGACCGGGGCGACGTGGCCGCGGAGGTGGGGTGCAGCGTCAGCGTCGACAACCACGCCGGCGGACTGGCCGCCGGACGCCACCTCATCGGGCTCGGGCACGAGAGCATCACGTTCCTGACCGGCCCCTTCGCGATCGAACAGGTGCGCCAGCGCCACCGGGGCCTGCTCGACGCCTGCGCCGAGGCCGACCTCGACCCCGGGAGCACCGTCCGGGTGGTCGAGCAGCCCCTGCTCAACGCGGCCCAGGGCGAGCGCGCCGTCGACACGGTCCTGGCCGGCGGCCCCCGCCAGCGCCCCCAGGCCGTCTTCTGCGCCAACGACCAGTTGGCGCTGGGCCTGATGAAGGGCCTGGGCCAGCGCGGTGTCCGCGTGCCCGAGGACATCTCGGTCGTGGGCTACGACAACGTCGGCTTCGCCGACCTCGTCCACCCCGGCCTCACCTCCGTCGCCCAGCCCAAGTACGAGCTCGGCCGTTCCGCCATGCGGCTGCTCCACTCGGAGCTGGACGACCCCGACCACCGGCACGAGCGCGTGTGGTTCACCCCCGAACTCGTGGTCCGGGGGTCCACCGCGGCGCGCCGGACCTGATACCTGAGGAGTGCCCAGCATGACCGCCACGACCGACTCCGCCACCGGAGCCCGCACCCGCCGGAACCAGCCCACCGTGGGCCTGGTGGCGGGCGGACTGGGCACGTACTGGCCCCAGTTCCCCGACCTGCTGCCGCAGCTGCGCCGCTCCGCCGCGCGCGTGGCCGAGCGGATGCGCGGGTTCGACGCGGACGTCGTCGACGTCGGCTTCGTCAGTGACGCCGAGGAGGGCGCGGTCGCCGCCGAGCGCCTGCGCGCCGCCGACTGCGACCTCATCGTCTGCTTCCTGACCACCTACCTGACGTCGTCGATGATCGCGCCGATCGCCCAGCGCGGCCACGCGCCGGTGCTGTTCGTCAACCTGCAGCCGACCGAGTCCATGGACCACGCCGCCTTCGACACCGGGCAGTGGCTGGCCTACTGCGGCGCCTGCCCCCTCCCGGAGATGGCCAATCTGTTCGAGCGCCTGGGCGTGGAGTTCCGTTCGGTGTCGGGCTACCTGGAGGACGAACGCGCCTGGGAGCGGATCGGCCGCTGGATCCGCGCGGCGGGCGTGCGGGCGACCATGGGCGGCGCCCGGCACGGACTCATGGGGCACGTGTACCCGGGGATGATGGACGTGGCCACCGACCCCACGCTCATCGCCCGTAACTTCGGCGGCCACGTCGAGGTGGTGGAGTTCGACGACCTGCGCGAGCGGGTGCCCGGCCCCGAGGAGTCCTCGGTGGAGGCCAAGCTGGCCGAGGCCCGGGAGGTGTTCGAGGTGACCGACTCCGTGGTGGCCGAGGACTTCCGCTGGGGCGCCCAGGTGGCGGTCGGGCTCGACCGCCTCGTGGACGACTTCTCCCTGGACAGCCTGTCCTACTACCACCGGGGTCTGGCTGGCGAGCTGCACGAGCGGCTCGGCGCCGGGATGATCCTGGGCGCCTCGCTGCTGACCGCCCGGGGCGTTCCGGCCGTGGGCGAGTTCGAGCTGCGCACGTGCATGGCGATGCTGATGATGGACCGGTTGGGCGGGGGCGGGTCCTTCACCGAACTCCAGGCCCTGGACTTCACCCGCGGACACGTGGAGATGGGCCACGACGGCCCGGCGCACCTGGCGATCAGCGCGCGCAGGCCGCTGCTGCGGGGCCTGGGCGTCTACCACGGCAAGCGCGGCTGGGGCGTGTCGGTGGAGTTCGACGTCAGGCACGGCCCGGTCACCCTGTTCGGGGTGATCCAGCGCCGCGACGGGTCGTTCGCCCTGCTGACCGCCGAGGGGCGCACCGGTGAGGGCCCGCTGCTGCGGATCGGCAACACGACCTCGCGCGTGGACTTCGGCTGCGACCCCGGCGAGTGGGTGGACGCCTGGAGCGCCACCGGCATCGCCCACCACTGGGCGTTGGGCACCGGGCACCGCGCCGCGGACGTGCGCGCCGTGGCCGACCTCATGGGGCTGGAGCACGTCCATCTGACGGTCTGATCCCCCTCCGGCCCCGCGGCGGCGGGGCCGGACCGGCGCCGCCGGCCATGACGGTGTCCGGCGCGCGGGCCTCCTTCATGCCTTGTGAAACGTTCTACCGTCTCATGCAGGACTGACCTCCCACGTGCGCCAGAGTGATCTTGACAACCCAGTCTCTCTGGGGATACCTTCAGCGCTGGTTCGTAAAAACGATTTAACTCCCCTCGTAAGACGGTTGCCCGCACCTCGAACGGAGACGTCCCGTGTCAGCTCTCCCCAACGTCCGCGCCGGTGTCCTCGACACCCTGAGGCGCCAGCACATCGAACTCCCCTCGTGGGCGTTCGGGAACTCCGGCACACGGTTCAAGGTGTTCGCGCAGCCCGGCGTGCCGCGGGACCCGTGGGAGAAGATCGCCGACGCCGCCCACGTCCACCGCCTGACCGGCGTGGCTCCCACCGTCGCCCTGCACATCCCCTGGGACCGGGTCGACGACTACGCGGCCCTCAGCGAGCACGCCCGCGACCTCGGGGTGGGCATCGGCGCGATCAACGCCAACGTCTTCCAGGACGACGACTACCGCCTGGGCAGCGTGGCCAACCCCGACCCCGCGGTGCGGCGCAAGGCGATCGACCACCTCCTGGAGTGCGTCGACGTCATGGACGCGACCGGCTCCCGGGACCTGAAGCTGTGGTTCGCCGACGGCACCAACTACCCCGGCCAGGACGACCTGCGCGCCCGCCAGGACCGCCTCGCCGAGGCCCTCTCCGAGGTCTACGACCGGCTCGGCCCCGACCAGCGCATGCTGCTGGAGTACAAGCTCTTCGAGCCCGCCTTCTACGCCACCGACGTCCCCGACTGGGGCACCGCCTACGCCCACTGCCTGGAGCTGGGCGAGCGGGCCGTGGTGTGCGTGGACACCGGCCACCACGCCGCCCACACCAACATCGAGTTCATCGTCTCCGTCCTGCTGCGCGCCGGAAAGCTCGGCGCCTTCGACTTCAACTCCCGCTTCTACGCCGACGACGACCTCATGGTCGGCGCCGCCGACCCCTTCCAGCTCTTCCGGATCATGTACGAGGTGGTGCGCGGCGGCGGCCTGGACGCCGGCGCCGGGGTCGCCTTCATGCTCGACCAGTGCCACAACATCGAGCCGAAGATCGCCGGGCAGATCCGCTCGGTGATGAACGTGCAGGAGGCCACCGCCAAGGCCCTGCTCGTGGACGGCGACGAACTCGCCGCGGCCCAGCGCGACGGCGACGTGCTCGCCGCCAACGCCGCGCTCATGGACGCCTTCAACACCGACGTGCGCCCCCTGCTCGCCGGCCTGCGCGAGGTCATGGGCCTGGACCCCGACCCGATGGCCGCGCACGCCCGCTCCGGCTACCTGGAGAAGGTCGCCGCCGAGCGCGTGGGCGGAACCCAGGCGGGGTGGGGCGCGTGAGCACCGAGCCGACCGCCGACGCCACCAACGACCAGGGATCCGCCATGACCGACTCCACCATCGTCGACCTGCTGACCCGCAGCAACACGCTGGGATCCGACCCGCGCAACACCAACTACGCGGGCGGCAACACCTCCGCCACCGGGACCCGGACCGACCCCGTCACGGGAGAGCCCGTCGAGCTGCTCTGGGTGAAGGGCTCCGGCGGCGACCTGGGCACCCTCACCGAGGAAGGGCTGGCCGTCCTGCGGCTGGACCGGCTCCGCGCGCTCGTCGACGTCTACCCCGGCGAGGAGCGCGAGGACGAGATGGTCGCCGCCTTCGACCACTGCCGGTTCGGCGGGGACGGGGCCGCGCCCTCCATCGACACCGCGATGCACGGGCTGGTCCGCGCCGCCCACGTCGACCACCTGCACCCCGACTCGGGGATCGCGCTGGCCACCGCCGCCGACGGCGAGGAGCTCACCCGCGCCTGCTTCGGCGACCGCGTCCTGTGGGTCCCCTGGCGCCGTCCCGGCTTCCAGCTCGGGTTGGACATCGCCCGCATCGCGCAGGAGAACCCGGACGCCATCGGCGTCGTGCTCGGCGGACACGGGATCACCGCCTGGGGCGCCACCAGCGCCGAGTGCCAGGCCAACTCGCTGGAGATCATCCGCACCGCCGAACGCTTCATCGCCGACCGGGGCCGCCCCGAACCGTTCGGCCCGGTCGTGAAGGGCCGCGAACCGCTGGAGCCCGGGCCGCGCCGGGCCCGCGCCGCCGAACTCGCCCCCCTCGTGCGCGGCCTGGCCTCCACCGACCACCCGCAGGTCGGCCACTTCACCGACAGCGAGGAGGTGCTGGACTTCCTCGCCCGCGCCGAGCACCCCCGGCTGGCCGCCCTGGGCACCTCCTGCCCCGACCACTTCCTGCGCACCAAGGTCCGGCCCATGGTGCTGGACCTGCCCGCCGACGCACCGATCGAGGACGCCGCGGCCCGACTGCGCGAACTCCACCGGGAGTACCGGGCCGAGTACCGCGCCTACTACGAGCGCCACGCCGACGCCGACAGCCCCGCCATGCGGGGCGCCGACCCGGCGATCGTCCTCGTCCCGGGCGTGGGCATGTTCTCCTTCGGCAAGGACGCCCGGACCGCGCGCGTGGCGGGCGAGTTCTACGTCAACGCGATCAACGTCATGCGGGGCGCCGAGGCGCTGTCCTCCTACCGGCCCATCGAGGAGTCGGAGAAGTTCCGCATCGAGTACTGGGCCCTGGAGGAGGCCAAGCTCGCCCGCCTGCCCGCTCCCAGGCCGCTGGCCGCCCGGGTGGCGCTGGTGACCGGCGCGGCGAGCGGCATCGGCAGGGCCATCGCCCGACGCCTGGCCGCCGAGGGCGCGTGCGTGGTGGTCGCCGACCTGGACGCCGACAGGGCGGCCGAGACCGCCGCCGAACTCGGCTCCGCGGACACGGCCGTGGGCGTGGCGTGCGACGTCAGCGACGCCGCCGCGGTCGCCGCCGCCTTCGACGCCGCCGCGCTGGCCTTCGGCGGAGTGGACCTGGTGGTCAACAACGCCGGACTGTCCGTCTCCAAGCCGCTGCTGGAGACCACCGAGCGGGACTGGGACCTGCAGCACGACGTCATGGCCAAGGGCTCCTTCCTCGTCTCCCGCGAGGCCGCCCGGGTGATGACCGAGCAGGGCATGGGCGGCGACATCGTCTACATCGCCTCCAAGAACGCGGTCTTCGCCGGTCCCAACAACGTCGCCTACTCCGCCGCCAAGGCCGACCAGGCCCACCAGGTGCGGCTGCTCGCCGCCGAACTGGGCGAGCACGGGATCCGCGTCAACGGGGTCAACCCCGACGGGGTGGTGCGCGGCTCGGGGATCTTCGCCGGAGGGTGGGGCGCCCAACGCGCCAAGGTCTACGGGGTGTCCGAGGAGGACCTCGGCGCGTTCTACGCCAAGCGCACCCTGTTGGGGCGCGAGGTCCTGCCCGAACACGTGGCCAACGCGGTGTACGCGCTCACCTGCGGGGAGCTGTCCCACACCACCGGTCTGCACGTGCCCGTCGACTCCGGCGTCGCCGCCGCCTTCCTGCGATGAGCACCGTCCACGCCGCCGTCGACCTGGGGGCCTCCAGCGGGCGCGTCCTGGCCGGGCGCGTCGACGGCGGGCGACTGCGCACCGAGGAGGTGGCCCGCTTCGCCAACGGGCCCGTCCACCTGCCCGGCCCGGGAGGCGGAACCCTGCACTGGGACGTGCTCGCCCTGTACGCCAACGCCACCGCCGGACTGCGCGCCGCCGCCGACCGGTTCGGTCCGCTGGCGTCGGCGGGCATCGACTCCTGGGCCGTGGACTACGGTCTGCTGGACGCCGACGGCTCCCTGCTCGGCAACCCCGTCCACTACCGGGACGCGCGCACCGACGGAGCGTCCGACCGGGTGTTCGCGCACCTGCCCTCCGCCGAGCTGTACCGGGTGACCGGCCTGCAGGTGCAGCCGTTCAACACGGTGTTCCAGCTCGCCGCGGCGGCCTCCGAAGCCCGGACGGCCGCCGCCCGCCGCCTGCTGCTGATCCCCGACCTGCTCGGCCACTGGCTGACCGGCGCGCAGGTCGCCGAACTGACCAACGCCTCCACCACGGGGCTGCTCGACGTCCGCGACCGCGACTGGTCGCCGCGCGTCCTCGACGTCCTCGCCGGGGCGTTCGGGGTCGACGCCGCCGGTCTGCTCCCCGAGGTCGTCGAACCGGGGACCGTGGTGGCCCCGGTGCGCGCCGGCGAGGACCTCGGCGCCGCCGCCGGAACGCCGCTGGTGGCGGTCGGCTCCCACGACACCGCCTCGGCGGTGGCCGCCGTCCCCGCCACCGGGCCGGACTTCGCCTACGTCTCCTGCGGCACCTGGTCCCTGGTGGGCATGGAACTGGACGCCCCGCTGGTGTCGGAGGCGGGGCGGGCCGACAACTTCACCAACGAGTTGGGCGTGGACGGGACCGTCCGCTACCTGCGCAACGTGATGGGCCTGTGGCTGCTCCAGGAGTCGGTGCGCACCTGGAGCCGGCGGGGGCGGGAGGTGCGGCTGGACGACCTGCTCGCCCGGGCCGCCCGTGCTCCGGAGCTGGCCTGTGTGGTGGACGTCGACGACGCACGCTTCCTCCCGCCCGGCGACATGCCCGCGCGCATCGACGCCTACGCCCGCGACACCGGGCAGAGGCCGCCCGCCGACGACGCGGAGACGGCGCGGTGCGTCATCGACTCCCTCGCCCTGGCCTACCGGCGTTCGGTGCACCGCGCCGCCGATCTGACCGGTCGCCGCGTCGACACGGTGCACCTGGTCGGCGGCGGGGCGCACAACACGCTGCTGTGCCAGCGGGCCGCCGACGCGATCGGGCTGCCGGTGGTCGCCGGACCGACCGAGGCCACCGCGATCGGTAACCTGCTGGTCCAGGCGCGCGCGGTCGGCGCGGTCGAGGGCGACCTGGCGCGGCTGCGCCGGATCGTGGCCGACTCCGCCGGGGTGCGCCGTTACGAGCCGACCGGGAGCCAGCGTCCCTGGGAGGACGCCCAGGCCCGGATCGGCGGAGCGGTCGGATGACGGCCGACGGAAGGGGTACCCGCATGCGTGTGTCGCTCTTCGCCACCTGTGTGGTGGACACCATGGCGCCGCGTGCGGCCTGGGCCACCGCCCGCCTCCTGGAACGGCTCGGCCACGGCGTCACCGTTCCCGCCGGGCAGAGCTGCTGCGGGCAGATGCACGTCAACTCCGGCTACCGCGGCCAGGCCGTGCGCGTGGTCGCCAACCACGTCCGGGCCTTCGAGGGCGCGGACGTGGTGGTGGCCCCCTCGGGGTCGTGCGTGGCCTCCATCCGCCACCAGCAGGCGATGGTGGCCCGCCGGGCCGGTGACGAGGGGCTGGCCAGGGCCGCCGAGGAGCTGGCCTCGCGCACCTACGAGCTCTCCCAGTTCCTGGTGGACGTGCTGGGTGTGGAGGACGTCGGCGCCAGCTACCCGCACCGCGTCACCTACCATCCCGCCTGCCACGGCGCGCGCGTGCTGGGCCTCGGCGACCGGCAGCTGCGGCTGCTGCGCGCCGTGCGCGGCCTGGAACTGGTGGAGCTGCCCGGGGCCGACCAGTGCTGCGGTTTCGGCGGCACGTTCGCCCTGAAGAACGCCGACACCTCCGCCGCCATGCTCTCCGACAAGATCTCCTCGATCGTGTCCACCCGGGCCGAGGTCTGCACCGCGGGCGACGCCTCCTGCCTCATGCACATCGGCGGCGGGTTGTCGCGGCTGCGCGCGGCCACCGGCACCGTCCACCTGGCCGAGATCCTCGCGGCCACCGACGACACGGAGGAGGCCGTCTCATGAGCCCCACCTTCCTGGGCATGCCCGGCGTTTCCCACGGCAGCGGCAACCTGGGGGGCGACGAACCGTTCCCGCGTGCGGCCGCCCGCCACCTCGCCGACCACCAGATGCGCGCCAACCTGGCCCGCGCGACCGGCACCATCCGCGCTAAACGGGCCTCCGCCGTGGGCGAGCTGCCCGACTGGGAACAGCTGCGGGAGTCGGGACGCGCGGTCAAGGACGCCACCATGGCCCGCCTCGACCACCATCTGGTCGAACTGGAGCGGCGGGTCACCGCACGCGGCGGCACCGTGCACTGGGCCCGCGACGCCGACGAGGCCAACCGGATCGTCACCGACCTGGTACGCGCCACCGGAGCCGAGGAGGTGGTCAAGGTCAAGTCGATGGCCACCCAGGAGATCGGCCTCAACGAGGCGCTGGAACGGGAGGGGATCACCGCCTGGGAGACCGACCTCGCCGAACTGATCGTCCAGCTCGGAGACGACCGGCCCTCGCACATCCTCGTCCCCGCCATCCACCGCAACCGCGCCGAGATCCGGCGGATCTTCCTGGAGACGATGCCGGGCGTCGACCCCGACCTGACGGACGACCCCCGGCGGCTCGCCATGGCCGCGCGCGCCTACCTGCGGGAACGCTTCCTGCGGGCGAAGGTGGCGATCAGCGGCGCCAACTTCGCGGTGGCCGAGACCGGAACCCTGGCGGTGGTGGAGAGCGAGGGCAACGGCCGGATGTGCCTGACCCTGCCGGACACGCTGATCACCGTCATGGGGATCGAGAAGACCGTCCCCACCTGGCGTGACCTGGAGGTGTTCCTCCAGACCCTGCCGCGCTCGTCCACCGGTGAGCGGATGAACCCCTACACCTCGACGTGGACCGGCGTGACCCCCGGCGACGGGCCGCGCGAGTTCCACCTGGTGCTGCTCGACAACGGCCGCACCGCCGCGCTCGCCGACCCGACCGGCCGCCAGGCGCTGCACTGCATCCGGTGTTCCGCGTGCCTGAACGTGTGCCCGGTCTACGAGCGCACGGGCGGACACGCCTACGGGTCGGTCTACCCGGGACCGATCGGCGCGGTGCTGTCCCCGCAGTTGACCGGGGTGGAGGCCAACCCGTCGCTGCCGTACGCGTCCACACTGTGCGGGGCGTGCTACGAGGTCTGCCCGGTGGCCATCGACATCCCCTCGATCCTGGTGGACCTGCGCGGTCGGCAGGTCGAGTCCCACCGGGGCCCGACACCGGAGAAGGCCGCCTTCGGAGCGGTCGCCCGGATCATGGCGCGCCCCCGCCTGTGGCGGTCGGCCCAGCGGCTGACCCGGCTGGGACGCCTGCTCGCCCGCGGCCGCGCCACCCTGCCCGCCGCGATGCCCCCACCGCTGTCGAGGTGGACCCGCACCCGCGACCTGCCCACCCCGCCGGGTGAGACGTTCACCGAGCGCTGGGCCCGCGACCACGGTGACCGGGCATGAGGCGTCACCGTCCCCGACCCGGCCCGCGGGAGAGCGTTCCCGCGGCCGTGGGCACCGAACAGACGAGGAGTTTCCACCGGTGAGCGCACGCGAGGAGATCCTGGCGCGCATCCGCGCGGCCAACGGCGCGGCCGCGGCGAGCGGGTCGGAGGTGCCGCGCGACTACCGGCGGCGCGACGGTCGCGCGCCCGGTCACCCCGAACTGCTGGACCTGTTGGAGGACCGGCTGGTCGACTACCGGGCCACCGTGCACCGCTGCGGGCCCGAAGCGGTGGCCGCGACGGTGGAGGCCGCCCTGGCCGAGTCCCTGGGACCGGACCGCGCCGAGGTGCTGGCCGCTCCCGGACTCCCCGAGGCGTGGACACCCTCGGACGCCGGCCGCGACGACGGCCGTCCCGCCGTCCGTCTGGGTGAGTGCGGCGCCTCGGTCACCGGCACGGCCGTCGCGATCGCCGAGACCGGGACGCTGGTCCTGGACTCGGGGCCCGTCTGCGGACGCAGGGCGCTGTCCCTGCTGCCCGACGTGTGCGTGTGCGTGGTCCGCGCCGACCAGGTGGTGGGCGGGGTCCCCGAGGCCCTGGCCCGCCTGGACCCGCTCGCCCCGCTCACGTTCGTCAGCGGCCCGTCGGCCACCAGCGACATCGAGCTGGAGCGGGTGGAGGGCGTGCACGGCCCCCGCACCCTGCACGTCGTGCTGGTGGCGTCGGCCTGACGGTCACGCCGTACCGGGAGGGTTCGCGGCGGATCCCCGTGGTGAGGTGGGCGGGAGGGTTTACAGGCCGACCCCTTGGGGTGCTGTACCGGGAGGGTTGGCGGCGGATCCACTGTGGTGAGGTGGGCGGGAGGGTTTCCGGGCCGACCCCCTGTGGTTGAGCATCCGCGACGGTGACCCTCGAACCCCCCTGTGGCCAGGCGCGCGGGGGACGCTCTGCCCAACCCCCCTGAGGCTGAGCAAGGCAGGGATGCTTTCCCCAACCCCCCTGTGGTCCTGTACCGGTCAGGCCTCCCCAACCCCCTTGTGGTTGGGCGGGGCAGGGATGTTTTGCCTAACCCCCCTGTGGTTGGGCGGGCTGGGAGGGTGTAGACCCCCTTTCCGGTGACGGACGTGCGGACCGGTGTGGGGCTTGGGGCGGGTGTTTCCTGGACCGTCCACCCCCCGCTCCTGGGGCCGGGGGTGTCATCACTTCGGAATCACGTTCCCACGTGGTGACCGCCGCCTGCATATCTGTGGACCGTCAGCGGTGACCATAGGTGAGGGACCTCGCCCTCCGGAACGAATTCGCTGCGCGAACACGCCCTCCGGACGAGCCACACCCCCACCGGTGACCGGGGCAGTAAAACACCACACCCAACCCCCTACGGACCCGAGAACAGGACCACCCAACCCCCCAGTAGTAACCGGGGCGGTCGCGCCTACCCCAACCCCCTGGGGCGAGCGAGGCGGGAGAATTTGCGGCCACCCCCAGCGGCACAGGCTTCCGGGCGGGCTCTCGGTGACCCGGGGCGGTCGGGGTTTCCGTCCAATCCCCGAGCCGCACGGACCCCGTCGAGAGACCTTGTGGTGACCCGGGGGTCAGATGGGACGGCGGCCGGTCAGGCCGATCGGCGCGCGATGTCGGCCACCGACGGGCGGGTGGCCGGAATCCCTCCCCGCCCGGCCCAGCCACAGGGGGGTTCGAGGGTCACCGTTCCCGGGCGCTCAACCCCTCGGGGGGTAGAGGGTCACTGTCCCTCATCGGCCAGCTACTGGGGGGTTGGGTTGTCCGGTTCTCGGGTCCATAGGGGGCTGGGTGTGGTGTTTTCCTGCCCCGGTCACCGGTGGGGGTGTGGCTCGTCCGGAGGGCGTGTTCGCGCAGCGAATTCGTTCCGGAGGGCGAGGTCCCTCACCTATGGTCACCGCTGGCGGTCCACAGATATGCAGGCGGCGGTCACCACGTGGGAACGTGATTCCGAAGTGATGACACCCCCGGCCCCAGGAGCGGGGGGTGGACGGTCCAGGAAACACCCGCCCCAAGCCCCACACAGGTCCGCACGTCCGTCACCGGAAAGGGGGTCTACACGCTCACTGCCCGCTCAGCTACAGGGGGGTTGGGGAAAGCATCCCTGCCCTGCTCAGCCCCAGGGGGGTTGGGGAGGCCTGACCGGTACAGGACCACAGGGGGGTTGGGCAAAGCATTCCTGTCCCGTCCAGCCACAGGGGGGTTGGGCAGGGCGTCCCCCGCGCGCCTGGCCACAGGGGGGTTCGAGGGTCACCGTCGCGGATGCTCAACCACAGGGGGGTTAGGGAGGCCTGACCGGTACAGGACCACAGGGGGGTTGGGGAAAGCATCCCTGTCCTGCTCAGCCCCAGGGGGGTTAGGCAGAGCGTCCCCCGCGCGCCTGGCCACAGGGGGTTCGAGGGTCACCGTCGCGGATGCTCAACCACAGGGGGGTTAGGGAGGCCTGACCGGTACAGGACCACAGGGGGGTTGGGAAGCATCCCTGCCCTGCTCGGCTACAGGGGGGTTGGGCAGAGCGTCCCCCGCGCGCCTGGCCACAGGGGGGTTCGAGGGTCACCGTCGCGGATGCTCAACCACAGGGGGGGGTCGGCCCGGAAACCCTCCCGCCCACCTCACCACAGTGGATCCGCCGGGAACCCTCCCGCCACACCACCACAGGGGGTCGGACGCCGGGACCGGCCCCGCCGGGCCGGTGGAGGACGCGGTGTCGCGCGACCGAGTCGCACACCGGCACCGGTGTGCGACCCGCTTCCCCGCTAGGCCGACTGCTTGGTGACGGTCGTGCCGACCCGCTCGGCACGCTGCGCGACGCGTTCGGCGCGGTGGCGTCGGGCCTCGTCCGGGTCCAGCACCGGCGCCGCCCCGAGCAACTGACGCGTGTACTCCGAAGACGGCGACTCATACACACTGTCGCTGTCACCCATCTCCACGACCTCACCCTGACGCATCACCGCGACCCGGTCCGAGACCTGCCGCACCACCGCCAGATCATGCGCCACGAAGATATACGTCAACCCGAAGTCGTCCTGCAACTCCGACAACAACTTCAACACCTGATCCTGCGTCGACACGTCCAACGCCGACACCGGCTCGTCGCACACGATCAGCTTCGGCTTGAGGATCAACGCCCGCGCGATCGCGATCCGCTGCCGCTGACCACCCGAGAACGCGTGCGGGAACCGGTTGTAATGATCCGGCGAGAGCCCCACCCGCTCCAACAGCTCCTGCACCCGCGCCCGGATCAGCCCCGTGTCCTTCTCCCCCTGCACCCGCAACGCGGTGCCGATCGCGTCCCCCACCGTCACCCGCGGATTCAGCGAGGAGTACGGGTTCTGGAACACCATCTGCACGTCCCGCCGCAACGGACGCAACTCCCGCTCGGACATGTGCGTGATGTCACGGCCCTCGAACTCCACCCGGCCCCGGGTCGGCTCCAACAACCGCATCACCATCCGCGACAGAGTCGACTTCCCCGACCCCGACTCCCCCACGATCCCCAGCGTCTCCCCCTGGAACAGATCGAAGGACACACCCTTGACCGCCCAGAAATCCGACGCCCGACCCCACAGACCACCACGCACCCTGAAACACTGCGCCACATCCTCCACCCGCAACAGCGGCGTCCCCGACGAGACGGACGAGGCGGACGAGGTGGAAGGCTCAGAAGAAACGGAAGCGACAGACGAGACAGAAGAAGCAGACGAGGCAGGCGCGGGACCCCCGGCGCCCGCCGCCCCGGCGACGGCGCCCGCTCCCCGCTCGCGCTCGGCGCGCTCGGCCCGGTCCCGGGCGCGGCGCTGGGCCCGCGAGACCTCCACCCGCGGCACCGCCGCCAGCAACCCCCGCGTGTAAGGATGCGCCGGCGCCGACAGCACCGTGCGCACGTCCCCCCGCTCCACCGCCACACCGTGGCGCATCACCACGACCTCGTCCACCGACCCGGCCACCACCGCCAGGTCGTGCGAGACCAGGATCAACCCCATGTCCAGATCCCGACGCAACTCGTCCAACAGGTCCAGCACCTGCGCCTGCACCGTCACGTCCAACGCGGTGGTCGGCTCGTCGGCCAACAGCACCTTGGGATCGCACATCAACCCCATCGCGATCACCACGCGCTGGCGCATACCGCCGGAGAACTCGTGCGGGTAGGAGTTGACCCGCCGACCCGGGTCCGGGATACCCACCCGCTCCAACGACTCCACCGCCCGCGCCCGGGCCCGCGCCCGCGACGCCTTGGGATGGTGCACCCGGTACGCCTCCACCAACTGGTTCCCGATCGTGTACTGCGGATGCAGCGACTGCATCGGATCCTGGAACACCATCGCGATGTCATTGCCGCGCATCCGCCGCAACTGCCTGTCCGAAGCCGCCACCACGTCCTGGCCCGCGACCCGGATCGCCCCCGAGACCCGCGCCCGCGACCCCCGGTGCAACCCCATCAACGCCAGCGAGGTCACGCTCTTACCCGAGCCCGACTCCCCCACGATCCCCAACGCGCCACCACGCGCCACCTCGAAGGACAACCCGTTCACCGCGTGGACGTCACCGTCCATCGTCGGGAACGCCACCCGCAGGTCGTCCACCCGGACGACGGGCTCGGTCGAGGCCATGTCAGATTCCTTCGTTCGTTGGTCAGGTACTGCGCCGGCGTACTACTTCGCGATCCGCACCCGCGGGTCGACGACGGGGTACAGCAGGTCGACGATGAGGTTGCAGACGACGATGAAGAACGCGCCCATCAGGGTCACGCCGAGGATCACCGGGAGGTCCTTGGCGATGATGGCGTCGATCGCGTACTTGCCGATGCCGTTGAGCGAGAACGTCGTCTCGGTCAGGATGGCGCCGCCGAGCACCAGGCCGAGGTCGAGGCCGAAGATGGTGACGATCGGCGTCAGCGTGGGCCGCAGCGCGTGCTTGAAGATGACCCGGCGCTCGCTCAGGCCCTTGGCCCGGGCGGTGCGGATGTAGTCCTCGCCCAGGGTCTCCAGCATGCCCGCGCGGGTCTGGCGCGCGTACTGGGCGGCGTGCAGGAACGCCAGCGTCACCCAGGGCAGGAACATCACCTGGAACCAGGCGAGGGGGTCCTCGGTCAGGGGCACGTAGCGCGGAACCGGGAAGAGGTTCCAGTTGTGCACCAGGAACGACAGGGAGAGCAGACCGGTGAAGTAGATCGGCAGCGAGACGCCGACCAGGGCCAGCGACATGGCGATCCGGTCGAAGACGCTGCCCTTCTTGACGGCCGAGAGCACGCCCACGGCCACTCCGCCGACGACCCACATGACGGCCGCGCCCGCGGCCAGGGACATCGTGACCGGAAGGCGGTCGATGATCTGCCCGAGGACCGGGGTGTTGGTCGTGAACGAGTAGCCCAGGCACGGCGCCGCGCACTCCACCGTCGTCCGGCCGAAGGTGTACTCGGTGCCGAAGAGCAGCGTCCGGATGAAGTCGTAGAACTGGACGGCGATCGGCTGGTCCAGCCCGAGCCGTTCGACCGTGGCCGCCAGGGCCTCAGGGGTGGGCGCCTTGCCCACGTACATGGCGGCCATGCCCTCCGGCGTCACGCCCGCCCACTTGGGCAGGACGAAGAAGATCCAGAAGGTGACCATCGTGACGATGGCGAGCAGCAACAGGCCCGCACCGAGTCGGCGGAGAATGTAGGTCAGCATCGCGGTCGGCGGCGGGGACACCCGCGGGGCCGCGGGGCCCCGCCGCCTTCACCTGCCTTGTCGTGGTAGTTCGGAACGTGGCGGGTGGTGGCTAACCGCGGTCCACACCCAGGGCCATGAAGTCGTACATGGCGTAGCCGGGCTGGAAGTAGACGTTGGTCAGCTCGGTGGAGCGGTAGAACATCGCGCGGTCGAAGACCACGGGCAGGATGGCGGCCTGCTCCATGACGAGCGTGTCGATCTGCTCGTAGATCGCGGCGCGCTCCTCCGGGTCCTCGGTCTGGACCGCCTGGTCCCACAGCTCGTTGATCTCGGGGTCGTCGAGCTCGGCCATGTTGTAGTTGCCGGACTCGACGATGGCGCGGCCGTCGGTGATCGGCTGGGCGAAGCCGTAGCCGGTGGGCCAGTCGGGGATCCAGCCGGAGACGCTCAGGCCGATGTTGTTCTCGCGGACGAAGTCCTGGGAACCGGCGTACTGGCCGTAGAAGTCACCGGCCGGGTAGGTCTCGATGGTGACGTCGATACCGACGCGGGTCAGGGCCTCCTGGAGGGCCTCCGCGGTCTGGACGTCGTTCTCGCGGCCCTCGCGAACGGCGATGACGGTCTCGAAGCCGTCCTCCTCGCCGCACTCCTCCAGCTTCTCGCGGGCGGCGTCGAGGTCGCCCGTGTTGTCCGCGGAGGGGTACAGGTCGCTCTCCGGGTTGGAACCCGGGATCTGCGGCGGGATCAGGTTGGTGGCGATGTCGCCGCCCAGGTCGCCGCCCCAGGCGCGGTGCATGCTGTCGCGGTTGGCCGCGTACATGATGGCCTGGCGGCAGGCCACGTCCTCGATCACCGGGATGTGGATGTTCACGTAGCGCGTGGCGCCCGAGTACAGGTTGTCGATGTTCGGGCGGGCGGACTCGTCGCCGGCCAGACGGCTGTGCATGGCCGGACCCACACCGATGCCGGACAGGTCGACGTCGAGGTCGCCGTTGACCAGGCGCTCGTCGATCTCGTCCTGGTTGACGCCGATCTCGACCTCGACGCGGTCCGGCAGGGCCGCGCGGATCTGGTCGCTCTCGGCGTCCCATTCCTCGTTGCGCACGAGGTTGAGCTGGACGCCGGGCTCGTAGTCCCCGTCGAACTTGTACGGGCCCGAGGAGAGGACGCGCTGCTGGTAGAGCTCACCCGTGTCCGCGTCCACCGGGACCGGAGCGGTCTGCGGCAGGATCAGCATGTTCGGGAACTCGGAGAAGCTCTCCTTGAGGTGGAAGACCAGGGTGTGGTCGTCCGGGGTCTCGATGGCGTCGAACTCGCCGAGCGGGTCGGAGGACTCGTAGACGTTGAAGTCCTCGTCGGCGTCGAGCTTCTGGGAAAAGTAGCTCGGGCCGTTGACCAGGGTGCCGCCGTTGAAGTCACCGCGGATGATGCCGTACTTGATGTCCTGGGCGGTGATCTCGGTGCCGTCCTCGTAGCGGAGGCCCTCCTGGATCTGCACCGTCCACTCGGTGAAGTCCTCGTTGGGCTCGGGCATGCCCGCGGCCATGTCGGGGACCAGGTCGGTGGCGTTCTCGCCCGGCTCCGGGTTGTAGGCCAGCAGGGTGCGCGCGTAGTAGCGCGAGAAGTTCCAGCTGAAGCCGTAGTACGTGTTGCCCGGGTCGACCGAGTCGAAGTCCGCCTGGATCGCGTAGCGCAGGGTGCCGCCCGTGGCGTCCGACGGGTTGACGATCTCGCTCTCACCGGCGTTGAAGCCTGCGCCGGCGGCGTCGCCGCCACCGGAGCCGTCGCCGCCGCCGCACGCGGACAGGAAGATGGACGCCGCCGCGCCGAGCGCGACGAAGCCGAGGGTGCGTTTCCTCAAGGAACTACCTCTCTACCGAACCTGAAAGGGGATGGGTTGGCCCGCGGGTCGATCCGCGACCGATCGGGGTGGGCGACCGCCTCGCCCCGCTCGGACGCGGATCAGTCCGAGGTCTTGGGGTCGAAGGCGTCGCGGAGACCGTCACCGAACAGGTTGAACGCGAGGACGGTGATGAAGATGGCCAGGCCGGGGAAGACGATGAAGTAGGGGCCGTTCTGGTAGAACGGGATCGCCTCGGAGAGCATCTTTCCCCAGCTGGGGGTGGGCGGGTTGATGCCCACGCCCAGGAAGCTCAGCGCCGCCTCGAACAGGATGTTGGTGGGGATCAGCAGCGTCGAGTAGACGAGGATCGGCGTGACCAGGTTGGGCAGGATCTCCTTGACCAGGATGTGCCGGTTCCCGGCGCCCAGGCTGCGGGCGGCCTCGACGAACTCGCGCTCGCGCAGGGAGAGCGTCTGGCCCCGGACGATGCGGGCGATGTAGGGCCAGTTGAAGAACCCGATGATGAAGACGATGACGCCGATGCTGAGGCCGTTGCCGGTCAGGCCGAGGAAGCCGTCCGGGATGACGCCGACGAGGGCGATGGCGAAGAGCATCAGCGGGAAGGCCAGGAAGATGTCCATGGCCCGGCTGATCACGGTGTCGGTCCAACCGCCCTTGTAGCCCGCGATGACGCCGAGGACGGTGCCGATCGCGACGCACACCAGGGTGGACAGGAAGGCGACGAGCAGGGAGATCTGCGCGCCGTAGAGCAGGCGGCTGAGCATGTCGCGGCCCGTGGTGGGTTCGACGCCGAGCCAGTGGTCGGAGCTGATGCCGCCCCAGGGGTCGGTGACCGCGAAGCCGCTGGCCGGGTCGTAGGGGTTCTCCGGGTCCTGGTAGGGGAGCCGGGTGGAGGGGTCGATGAGGTCCTGGTGGTACTGGGTCGGCGGGTAACCGAACCACTTCGTCAGGAGCGGCGCCAGGATCGCGGCGAGGATGAGCAGGACGACGACCGCGCCGGAGACCATCGCGACCCTGTCGCGCCGCAGCCGCTGCCACGCGATCTGCCGGAGGGAGCGGTTGTCCGCTCCGCCGTGACCGGCCCCGGACTCCTCGACGGCGTCCGCTGCGGTCGGCTCGTCCGCCGACTCGGGGGCTTGCGAGGGCGCGCTCATCGGGACACCACTCTCTCCACTCATTCGGTGCCGAGCGGTGACTGGACCCGCGCGTGAGACCTGGGGTCGACCCACGAGGGGTCCTCACGGTGAGGCCGGTCGGATCTCGACACTGGCTGGCGTGGGCGGGACCGGCGGCGACGAGGGGGGTACCTCCGCCGCGCCGGACACGGCCGCCCGGTCGTGACCGCACTCCGTGTGGAGTTGGACACTCCCGTAGCGATACCGCCCGGGCTGTTACATAGCGACCAACCTACTCGCCCGTCAGGTGCATATCGTCCAGTTCTGCGTCATGTATCTAAATCGTGACAAATGATGACGAAGAACTCATTAATAGCCACTCAGCGACAAACTTCGCATTCATCGGATGACGGCGATGACCTGGGGATACCGTCCAGTAGCGCGGGCCCCACCATACGCCCTGATTTCAGGAGGATCAGCACGAAAGAGGGGAAGCTATGGCAAGTGCTATGCCCCGAGAGTGTCCGTCCGCATTGCGACGGCGGCTCCGCCACGGCGGGACCGACGCCCGGACCGCCGCCGTTCCGCTCCCTGCCACCGGGGAGACCGTCCGCGTTCGTCGCGGGGGCGGTCGGATCCAGCGGTAGGCACGCGACGTGGAGTGCACGGTGCGACGCCTGTGCCGGAAGTGGTAAGGGAGCGCGGACGGTGTGGGATCATCCACGTGGTGAGCGCGCGAGCAAACCCGGACACCGCGGGCGCCCGTGTGCTCGCCGTCCCGCCCGGAACTTCCGGCGGGGCACCCCCCTTCGTCTGGAGCAGCGATGACTCTGGAGTACATCCGCTACCGCATCAGCGCCCCCGAGCGCCGCGCCGCCTTCGAGCGGGCCTACACGGACGCGGCGGCCTGGTTGGACGCCTCGCCCTACTGCCTGGGCTACGACCTGTCCCACGGCGTCGAGGAGCCCGAGCGCTACGTGCTGCGCATCGAGTGGACCTCCCAGGAGGACCACGAGAAGGGCTTCCGCGGCGGCCCGCACTTCCCCCCGTTCCTGGAGTCGGTGCGTCCCTTCATCGGCGACATCGAGGAGATGCGCCACTACGCGCCGACCCCCGTCCACGGCAGTGCGGGGACCCCGCGTCAGGAGACGCTGTTCGAGGCGGTGGGCGGGGAGGACGCGCTGCGCCGGCTGTCCGGGACCTTCTACACGCTGGTCCTGGCGGATCCCGTGCTGGCCCCGGTCTTCACCGCCTTCACCCCCGAGCACCGCGAGCACGTGGCGGTGTGGCTGGCCGAGGTCTTCGGCGGTCCGGCGGACTTCACCGAGCGGCTCGGCGGACACCAGGCGCTGCTCCGCAGCCACCTGGGCCTGTCGATCACCGAGGAGCAGCGCGCCCGGTGGATGGAGCTGATGGACCAGGCCGTGCGGCGTGAACTGCCCGAGGACGCCCGCCTGCGGCGGACGGTGCTGGAGTACTTCGACTGGGGAACGCGGATCGCCCGCGGCGTGTCCCAGTCCCCGGCCGGGACGGATCTGGGTGACCCGGGCCCCACCCCCCGCTGGGGCTGGGACGGGGAGCGGGCCTAGGCACGGTCCTCCGGGAGGGAGGCGCTCCGCTCCCCGGGGGACCGTCCCGGGGGACGGAACGCCGTCGGCCCCGCGCTGGCGCGGCGGCTCATCGCCGTCCCCGGCGCCGGATCGGCCGTCCGTCCCCGCCGCCGGGCCGACACGCGGGGACGGGCCGGTCGCTCAGTCCCTCTGCGCGGGCGGCCAGGGACCCAGGTCCGGCGGCGCCGCGGCGGTCGTGGCCAGGGAGGCGTCGGTGTCGCGGCCGGCCATCCACGCCGCCAGGTCGCGCAGTGGCCCGGAGACCTCCACCGGATCGCCCTCCCCGAGGGAGCGCGTGTGGTCCTCGTCCGTGGCCCGCAGGACCAGCCGGACCCCCTCCGGGGCCCGGGCCGCCAGGAAGTCCAGGACGTGCAGGGCGAACGCCCGCGACCAGTCGCGCGGGCGGTATCCGACCGCGAGGTCGACGGCGTGGATCTCCGCCTCGCGCCACCGCGCCAGCGCGGTGTCCAGGACCGTGGCGGAGCGGAAGCGCACCGGTCGGCGCCAGTCCCGCGGGGTCAGCGACGCCCAGGTCTCCTCCAGGTCCCGCTGGGCCCCGCGCAGGTCCTCGCGCAGCGGCGCCGACGCACGGGAGGCGCCCCGTTCGATGGACAGGTCGCGACCCCGTTGACCGCCGTCGTAGACGTCGACGAGCTCGCCGCGCAGTGCGCACCGCGCCTGCCGGTCGAAGGCCCTGGCGTTGTCCGCGAGGTGCTGGACGACGTGGCCCCGCGTCCATCCCGGGAGGGCGGAGGGCCGGGCCATCCGCTCGTCGTCCAGGCCGTCGAGGAGGTCCAGCACCAGCGCGTGGGCCGCGGAGACGAGGCGGGTCAGGTCGTGGGGGGAGGGTGCGCGGTCGCTCATCCGAGCAGGCTAGCCCCTCCCGGCGTTCCGTGGCGACGGCGTCGCGAGGGTCCGCCGGGAGACGACCGCGGTCGGCGTGCGTGCCCGCCGCCTAGTCGATGCCGCGCTTGCGCAGCAGCTCCTCGATGTCGCCGAAGTCGGACAGGTCGTCGGCGGGCGCGGCCTTCTTCCCCGGGGCGGAGCCCACCTGGGGCGTGGTCCCCCCCGCTCCGGCGGCGGGCCGGCCGGAGCCCTTGGCGCCGCCCGCGGCCTTGGCGCCGTCCGCCGACGCGCCCTTTCCGGAGCGCGGCGCGGTGCCCACGCCCCGCGAGCGCATGACCCCGGAGGCGACGTACAGGACCACGGCCAGGCCCGACAGGACCACTCCGGCCCACACCAGCGGGCTGAACAGCAGCCCCGTCAGGACGCCCGCGACCCCGCGGACGAACTCCCAGACCACGCTCATCAGACCGAGCAGGGCCACGGCCAGGGGCACCAGCGACCAGGCCGTGGCGCGCACGCCCGTGGCGGCGCCCCTCCGGCGCCACAGGAGGAAGGAGACGATCAGCCCCAGCCCGGTGAGCACCGCGCCCACGGCCAGATCGGAGACAGGCAGGTTCTCGGGAAGCTCGAACATGTCGCCAGTCTCCCATCCGGCGCCGTCGCGCACATCAGGCCGATCCCTTAGGGACTTCCCCGGTCCGGCGCCCGCCCGGGGCTCCTGCCTCCACGCTACCCGCGTCCCTGGCGCGTACACCGGACCGCCGCCGATGGGCCCGGGGTCAGTCGGCCGCCTCCGGGGCCGGGCCGAGGCTCGCGATCAGCGCCGCGTGCATGTGCCTGCGCAGCAGGTCCGGCTGCTCGGCGTGCTCGACCCACGCCCAGTCGACGGGGCCCAGCGGCGGCTCGGGGTCGTACTCGATCACCAGCTGCGCCAGACGGGCCGCCTCCTCCCCCTCCAACTCGCGGACCAGGTGCAGCGCCATGTCGATACCGGCCGACACGCCCGCCGCGGTGAGGACGTCCCCGTCCCGGACCCAGCGCTCGGACACGGGCGTGGCGCCGAACCGGGACAGCGCGTCGAGGAGGCTCCAGTGCGTCGTGGCGCGGCGGCCCCGCAGCAGGCCCGCGGCGCCCAGGATCAGCGAACCGGTGCACACCGACGCCATGAGGTGGGCCGACTCCGCCGCCGTGCGCAGCCAGCCCAGCAGGTCCCGGTCCGCGCAGGCCGCGAAGGTACCGGCGACTCCCCCGGGGACGATCACGATGTCGGGGGCGGTGACCTGGTCGAACGTCGCCGTCGCCCGCAGCCCGACGGGGGCGTCGCTGTCCATGGCGGACAGGTCGCGGGCCACGGTCACGGTGCGCCAGTCCGAGCCGAGTCTCTCCAGGACGGAGGTCACGGTGAGGGGACCGACGAGGTCGAGCGCGGTGAGTTCGGGATAGAGCACGTACGCGATGGTCTTGGTCATGGCCCCAGCCTCGCCGGGCCCACGGCCTCCCGCAACGCTTCCCCGCCACTGTGTCAGGAAACGTGGGATGTCTGTCGTCCGGACACGGGACGCGACGCGCGGGCCCCCGTCGACCCGTCCGAGCGGGGACCGACGCCGACGGGGCCGCGACGCCCCCCGCGCCACGGCCCTGTCGGCGGGTGGGGTCAGCGGTCGGCGACCAGCGACTCCAGCCACTCCAGGTCCACGCCCACCAGCGAATCCCGGAAGACCACGCCCTCGCGCGGTGCGATCTCCACGTGGTTGGGCACGGCGACCGTCACACAGCCCGCCGACGCCGCGGAGGCCACACCCACCACGGAGTCCTCGAAGGCCACGCAGCGGCGGGGGTCCACGCCGAGCCGCCGGGCCGCGATGAGGTAGGGGTCGGGGTCGGGCTTGTTCGCGCCGACCTCGTCACCGGCCACGGAGTCGTCGAAGCTCTCCAGCCCGATCCCGCCGATCGCCGCGCCGACCAGCGCGCGCTCGGTGGAGGTCACCAGCGACACCGGGATTCCCGCGTCCGCCACCATCGAGACCAGCTGCTTGGCCCCCGGGCGCAGCTCGGCGCCGTCCTCCAGCTTGGCGCGGAACTTCACGTAGAGGCGGTCGGCGACCTCGCGCGGCGTCAGGTCCGCCCCGGTCAGCTCCACGATGTACCGGCCCACGGGCTCGGCCGCGTTGCCGACGTTGCGCTCGTGGTCCTCCTCGCTCCACACGCCGCCCAGCTCCGCGACGAGCTCGGCCTCGGACTCCCCCCACAGGTGCTCGCTCTCGATGAGCGTGCCGTCCATGTCCAACAGCACCGCCTGCAGGCGGCGCTCCCCGGCCGTCCGGCCGCCCGTCGTCCTCGGTTCAGTCATGCGCTCGGTGGCGCGGTCCCGCCCTCGGCGGACCTCCGCCACGCTCTCCCCTCTCGTGTCGTTCGGGCGCCCCCGGATCCGTGCGCCCACGGGCCGCCCAGGGTCCCACGGGCGTGGCCGCCTGCGGGGGCCCGGGACGTGAAGTGCGACTGTCCGCACCGCGAACACTCGGATCGGCCCCGCGCACGGACCCGGCCCCTCCCGGGGCGGGGAGGCGGACACACGCCCTGCTCACGGGGACGGGGCCGGGCACGGAACGCCGACGGCGCCGGGCGGCCGGATCCGGTCAGACGTTGAAGTAGGTCGCCTCCGGGTGGTGGATGACGATCGCGTCGGTGGCCTGCTCGGGGACGAGCTGGAACTCCTCCGACAGCGTGACCCCCACGCGCTCCGGCTCCAGCAGCCGCATGATCTTGGCCCGGTCCTCCAGGTTGGGGCAGGCCCCGTACCCGAGGGAGAACCGCGCGCCGCGGTAGCCGAGCTTGAAGAAGGCCTCCAGCTCGGCCGGGTCCTCGCCCGCGAAGCCCAGTTCGGCCCGGACCCGCGTGTGCCAGTACTCGGCGAGCGCCTCGGTCAGCTGGACCGACAGCCCGTGCAGTTCGAGGTAGTCGCGGTAGGCGTTCTTCTCGAACAGGGCGGCGGTGGCCCGGCTGATCGCCGAACCCACGGTCACGACCTGGAAGGACACCACGTCCAGCTCCCCCGACTCCTTGGGCCGGAAGAAGTCGGCCAGGCACAGGTGGCGGTCGCGGCGCTGGCGCGGGAACGTGAAGCGCGTGCGCTCGGCCCGGCCGTCCTCGTCCAGCACCACGAGGTCGTCGCCCTCGCTGTAGCAGGGGAAGTGCCCGTGCACGACCGCCGCCTCCAGCAGGCCGTCGGTCTGGATGCGGTCCAGCCACATCCGCATCCGCGGGCGGCCCTCGGTCTCGACCAGTTCCTCGTAGGTGGGGCCGTCGCCGCCCCGGGAGGGCTTGAGCCCCCACTGGCCCATGAACGTGGCGCGCTCGTCGAGGAAGGCGGCGTAGTCGGCCAGCGGGATGCCCTTGCTGATCCGGTCGCCGAAGAACGGCGGCGTCGGCACCCGGTTGTCGGTGGCCACGTCGCTGCGCGCGGGCATGTCCTCGGGCTCGGTCACCTTGAGCACGGCGCCCCGGCGCACCCTGCGCTGGCGCAGGGCGGGCAGCTCGGCGCCCTCCTCGCCGCGCTTGACGGCCATGAAGCTGTCCATCAGGCGCAGCCCCTCGAAGGCGTCCTTGGCGTAGCGGACCTCGCCGTCGTACATCTCCGCCAGGTCCTGCTCCACGTAGGAGCGGGTGAGCGCCGCGCCGCCCAGCAGCACGGGGAAGCGCTCGGACAGACCCCGGGAGTTCATCTCCTCGAGGTTCTCCTTCATGATCACCGTGGACTTGACCAGGAGCCCGGACATGCCGATGACGTCGGCGCGCTCGCGCTCGGCCGCCTCCAGGATCGCCGAGACCGGCTGCTTGATGCCGATGTTGACGACGTCGTAGCCGTTGTTGGACAGGATGATGTCGACGAGGTTCTTGCCGATGTCGTGGACGTCGCCCTTGACGGTGGCCAGGACGATGCGGCCCTTGCCGTCGTCGTCGGTCCTGTCCATGTGCGGTTCGAGGTAGGCGACCGCGCTCTTCATCACCTCGGCGGACTTGAGGACGAACGGCAGCTGCATCTGGCCGGAGCCGAACAGCTCGCCGACGGTCTTCATCCCCTCCAGGAGGGTGTCGTTGACGATCGCCAGCGCGGGCTTCTCCGCCAGCGCCGTGTCCAGGTCGGCCTCGATCCCGGTGAGCTCGCCGTCGACGATCCGCCGCTCCAGGCGCTCCCACAGCGGCAGGGCGGCCAGCTCCTCGGCGCGCGAGGCCCTCATGGACTTGGCGTCCACGCCCTCGAACATGTCGATGAACCGCGCCAGCGGGTCGTAGTCGCCGGAGCGCCGGTCGTAGACGAGGTCGAGGGCGACCTCGCGCTGCTCGTCGGGGATCTGGTTGATCGGCACGATCTTGGAGGCGTGCACGATCGCCGAGTCCAGTCCCGCCTCGACCGCCTCGTGCAGGAACACCGAGTTCAGCACGATGCGGGCGGCCGGGTTGACGCCGAACGACAGGTTGGACAGTCCGAGCGTGGTCTGCACGTCGGGGTAGCGGCGCTTGAGCTCCCGGATGGCGTCGAGCGTCTCGATGCCGTCGCGGCGCGTTTCCTCCTGCCCGGTGGTGATGGGGAAGGTGAGGCAGTCGATGATGATGTCGCCGGTCCTCAGGCCCCACTCGCCGGTGATCTGCTCGATCAGGCGGGTGGCCACGCGCAGCTTCCACTCGGCGGTGCGTGCCTGGCCCTCCTCGTCGATGCACAGCCCGACCACGGCCGCCCCGTGCTCCCCGACCAGCTCCATGATCCGGGTGAAGCGCGAGTCGGGGCCGTCGCCGTCCTCGTAGTTGACCGAGTTGATCACCGCGCGACCGCCCAGGGCCTCCAGCCCGGCCTCCAGGACCGCGGGCTCGGTGGAGTCGAGCATGATCGGCAGGGTGGAGGAGGTCGCGAAGCGCGAGGCCAGTTCACGCATGTCGCGCACGCCGTCGCGGCCCACGTAGTCGATGTTGAGGTCGAGCAGGTGGGCGCCGTCGCGGATCTGGTCGCGCGCCATCTCCACGCAGTCGTCCCAGCGCTCCTCCAGCATGGCGGTGCGGAACTTCTTGGAGCCGTTGGCGTTGGTGCGCTCGCCGACCGCGAGGTAGCTGGCGTCCTGGCGGAAGGGCACGCTCTGGTAGATCGAGGACGCGGCGGCCTCGACCACGGGCCTGCGGTCCCTGATCCCGCGGCCCTGGACGCGCTCGACCACCTGGCGCAGGTGCTCGGGTGTGGTGCCGCAGCAGCCGCCGACCATGCTCAGGCCGAACTCGGAGGTGAACGTCTCGTGGGCGTCGGCCAGCTCGGCCGGCGTGAGCGGGTAGACCGCGCCGTTCGCGCCGAGCTGGGGCAGGCCCGCGTTGGGCATGCAGGAGATCGGGATGGGCGAGTGGTGCGACAGGTAGCGCAGGTGCTCGCTCATCTCGGCGGGGCCGGTGGCGCAGTTGAGGCCGATGACGTCGATACCGAGCGGCGCCAGCGAGGTCAGCGCGGCGCCGATCTCCGATCCGACGAGCATGGTGCCGGTGGTCTCGATGGTGACCTGGGCGATGATCGGGATGTCGCTGCCCAGGGCCTTGCGGGCACGCTGGGCGGCGACCACGGCGGCCTTGACCTGGAGCAGGTCCTGGCAGGTCTCGATGAGGATGGCGTCGGCGCCGCCGTCGATGAGGCCGCGGTGGCACTGCTCGTAGTGGTCGCGCAGGAGGGCGTAGGGGGCGTGGCCCAGGGTGGGCAGCTTGGTTCCGGGGCCGACCGACCCGAGGACGTAGCGGGGGTGGTCGGCGGTCGAGTAGGCGTCAGCGGCCTGGCGGGCGACGCGGGCTCCCGCCTCCGCGATCTCGTAGGCGCGGTCCTCGATGCCGTACTCGGCCAGACCGCCGTAGTTCGCGGAGAAGGTGTTGGTCTCGACGCAGTCCGACCCCACGGCGAGGAAGGCGGCGTGGGTGTCGTGGACGATGTCGGGACGGGTGACGTTGAGGATGTCGTTGCAGCCCTCGTGGCCCTCGAACTGGTCGAGGTCGAGATCGTGCGCCTGGAGCATGGTGCCCATCGCTCCGTCCGCGACGATGACACGCTGGGACAGTGCTTCACGGAAGGTCAGGCGAGCTCTCATCAATCCGCAACTCTAGTCTTGGGCGCGCTGGGCGGGCCCATGCCGACCTGCGCGGAGCGCGGTGCTGGGCCGACCCTCGGCGCGGTCGGGTCGGGCGCCTGGGGGACGGCTCTGTCCACGGCAGTCGCTGGCTGCGAGGCTACCCCATCAGGCGTTTCGCCATGTGAGACGTGCGTTCCACGATATGCGCACGAGGCCCGCTCCGCACGGGTTCAATCAGACGGAATTCCGTTCGTTTCCAGACCGTTCGCACCAGTGATCCACCTGTGGAGCGGGGGCTCGGGCGGTCCGGGCCCAGGCGGAATCCCGGTTTCCAGGCCGGGGTGGCACCCCATAGGGTGGACTCCGTCCGCGCGCAGGAAGGGGCCGCCAATGATCAAGCTCACCCGGGAGCTTGTCGATCCGATCATGGTGGCGGCGTTCGAGGGCTGGAACGACGCCGGGGAGGCCGCCACCCTCGCCGTCGAGCACCTGTCGAGGGAGTGGGACTCCCGCGAGCTGTGCGCGCTCACCCCGGACGACTACTACGATTTCCAGGTCACCCGGCCGCGCATGTCCGTGGTCGACGGTCTGGTCGGCAAGGTCGAGTGGCCCACCACACGTGTGGCGCTGGCCACCCCGCCCGGCGCCAAGCGCGACGTGGTCCTGGTGACCGGCCCCGAGCCGAACATGCGGTGGCGTTCGTACACGGCCGACCTGCTGGCGATCGCGCGGCAGCTGGGCGTGGAGCGCGCGGTGATGCTGGGTTCGCTGCTGGCCGACGCGCCGCACACCCGGCCGATCCCGGTGACCGGCATCGCCTCGCCGGTGGAGCTGGGTGAGGGGCACGGCCTGGAGCCGACCACCTACTCGGGCCCGACCGGCATCGTGGGCGTGGCGCACGAGACGTTCAGCGAGGTCGGGATCGAGACGGTGTCGCTGTGGGCGGCCATCCCCCACTACGTGGCGCAGCCGCCGTGCCCGAAGGCGACGCTGGCGCTGCTGGGATGGGTGGAGGAGTTCCTCGGGGTGTCGGTGCCGCTGGGCGACCTGCCCGAGGAGGCGGTGTCGTGGGAGTCCAACGTCAACGAGCTCACCGCCGAGGACGAGGACATCTCCGCCTACGTGCGCGGCCTGGAGGAGGCCAAGGACACCGCCGAGCTGCCGGAGGCGTCCGGCGACGCGATCGCCCGCGAGTTCGAGCGCTATCTCCGCCGCCGCGAGGACGGCTGACCCCGGACGGCGCGGGACCGTGCGGCGGACGCGCCCCGCGCGACCGCCGACTCCCCGCCGCGTCGGAGCGGCGCGCCGGCCTCAGGACGGCACCGGTGGCCGCAAGCCCCGCAGCAGCAGGTCGACCATGCGCCGCGGGTCGTAGTCGGGGTCGCTGTCGCTCCCGATGCAGAGGTTGCCGATGCCGCGCATCAGTTCGTAGGCCTGCGTTCCGGGCCTGATCTCGCCCGCGTCGACCGCCGCGTCGAGCAACCGCTCGCAGACCGGCACCAGGCGGTCGAGGAAGTAGGCGTGCAGCGTGTCGAAGCCGCCGCTGTCCGATCCCATCGCGTGGGCGAGTCCGTGCTTCGTCACCAGGAAGTCGACGAAGAGGTCCACCCACTCCCGTAGGGCCGTGAACGGGGACTCGGCTCCGTCCTGCAGGGTCGGGCCCGCCTCGGCGCACGCCTCGACCTGGTGGCGGTAGACGGCGACGACCAGGTCCGCCCGCGTCGGGAAGTGGCGGTAGATCGTCCCCATGCCGACGCCCGCGCTGGCCGCGATCTCACGGATGGGCGCGTCGACGCCGGAGTCCACGAACACCGCGGCGGCCGCGTCCAGCAGCTTGCGCTCGTTGCGCCGCGCGTCGGCCCGTTTGGCCCTGGCCGGCGCCTCGCCGGACCGATGCGCACTGGTCACCGCGCTCTCCCTCCGACTGTCACCGACAGAACAGAACAGTACCCCCTTGACAACCGGAGCACCGTTCCGCATAGTAAGTGGAACACCGCTCCGTTTCCTGCGGAGCCGGTGCCTCTGCCCGCCCCGCCCGGCGCCGGTCCCCCGTGACCTGTGTCGGAGGCCCCCGAAGGGAAGACGCCTCATGCGTGAACCGGCCCCCGCCGCCGACCTCCTCGGCCCGCCCGCTCCCGTCCTCTCGGTCAGCCCGGTGACGTTGCCGTCACCCGGTCGACCCGTGGACCTGGAGCTGCGGGTCTCCGCGCCCGTGGCCGGGGACGGCCTGCCGGTCGTCCTCCTCTCGCACGGTCACGGCCACTCGAACCACCTCTCCTCCCTCAACGGCTACGGCCCCCTCGCCGACTACTGGGCGGCGCACGGATTCGCGGTCGTCCAGCCCACCCACCTGAGCTCCGCGACGCTGAACCGCGTCCTGGACCCCGACCACCCCGAGGCTCCGCTGTACTGGCGGTCGCGGGCGGAGGACATGACGCGCGTCCTCAACCGGCTCGACGCCGTCGAGGCCGCCGTGCCGCAGCTCCGCGGGCGCCTGGACCACGACAAGGTCGCCGTCGCCGGGCACTCGATGGGCGGGCACACCGCGAGCCTGCTTCTGGGCGCGCGGCTCACCGATCCCCACGACGGCACGGAGGTGAACCTGGCCGATCCGCGTATCAGCGCCGGGGTGCTGCTCGCCGCGCCCGGCAGGGGCGGCGACGCCGTCACCCCGTTCGTGGCCGAGAACTACTCCTTCTTCCTGACCATGGACTTCTCCCGGATGACGACGCCCGCGCTCGTCGTCCACGGGGACAAGGACGGTTCGCCGCACCTGACGGTGCGGGGCCCGGAGTGGCACACCGATCCGTACGTCCTCTCACCGGGCCGCAAGTCCCTGCTCACCCTGTTCGGCGGGGAACACGGGCTGGGCGGGGTCTCCGGATACGACGCCGCCGAGACCACGGACGAGAGCCCCGAGCGTGTGGCGGCCGTCCAGCGGCTCACCTCGGCCTACCTGCGTTCGGAGCTCTTCCCCGGTGACCCCGCCTGGCAGGCGGAGCGTGACGCGCTGGCGGCCGACCCCCACCCGCAGGGACGCGTCGAGTCCAAGGGGGCCGATACCGAGTAGGTCTGCTGACGCGGGACTAGCATCGGCGGCATGGAGTTCAGCGACGTACCTCTCCGGCCGAGAACGCCCGGACCGGTCTCCGTGGAACGCGTGATGGCGGACCTTCCGCTGTTCGCGCCCGTCGGCAGGGCGGACTCGGGCCGCCTGGGAGACGTGGGGTTCAGCCCGCTCCAGGACCACGTGCTGGAGTGCACCGCGCACTACTCCGCCGCCGAGGTCGGGGAGTCCGGTCTGGAGGTGACGACGCGGCGGTGGCCGGACGTGGACTGGCCGCCGCTCCGCGACCACGTGCGGCGCTTCGGGTCAGGACACGACTTCCTCCAGCGGCGGGCCGAGGGGGACACGGACGCCGAGCCCCGCGTCCACGCCCTGGGGGCGTCGTGGTCGCGGGCACGGATCGGGATCGACGGTGCGCCCTACGACTGCGACGTCCTCCATTCGCCCTACGCGTGGGCGGTCGTCGCCATGGTCGAGCCCCACTTCGTCGTCCGGGTGGCCGCGCTGCGGGCCCTGGACGCGCCCCCGGCTCTGGAGCGGCTGCGCCACGCGAGCGAGATCGCGCCCCCGCCGCGCGGCGGGTAGTGCGGGGCCGGACGGGGACGCCGTGCTCACCAGGGGCATGATGGTGACATGACGTACCGTTCGGACGGACCCGGCATCAGCGGCGCCGGAACGTTCCTCTACGACCGGGACTGCGGCTTCTGCCAGCGCGCGGTGGCCTTCGGACGCGACCGCGTGCGCACCCGCGCCGCGTTCGTCGCCTGGCAGGAGTTCGACCTGGCCGCCGTCGGCCTCACACCGGAGCAGGCCGACCGGGAGGCGTGGTTCGTCTACCCCGACGGTCGCCGCTTCGCGGGCGGGGACGCGGTGGCCGAGGTTCTGATCCACGGCCGGTTCCCCGCGCGCCCCCTGGGCCGGGCGCTCCGGCTGCCGCTGGTGCGGGCACTCAACCGCGCCCTCTACCGGTGGGTGGCCGCCAACCGCTACCGGCTGCCCGGCGGGACCGCCGCCTGCGCGATCGACGGGGGCTGAGGGCGGGCGGGAGCCGCGGACGGAGACTCCGCGCAGGTGGTGTCGGTCCGGGCGGGTCTGGCCCCGGCTGGTGTCGGGGGCGTAGGACCCGGACGTCCGCTGGGCGTTCGGGCGGCCTGAGCCGGGAATCCCCGCGGCTTCCATGGCGGGAAGGGTGATGAGCATCCCCTTCCCTTCAGGGAGGGAAGCAGTCACACGCGGAGGTCGCGCCACTCCCCCGTGGCCAGGACGGCCGCCCACGCGCCCGCGATCCGTGCCAGCCCACGGCGCACCTCGTCGACCACGGCGGGGGCCAGGGGTGCGGCGGTGTCCGCCTCGGGCAGCAGCCGCACGGTGACCCGCAGGCCGTCGAGCACACGCTGACCGCGCGCCATCACGTCGGGGTCGGCTCCACCGTCCCCGTCGCCCCGGGTGATGACGGCGCGGATGGCGGCGCGCAGCGTCAGGGCCTCGTCCAGGTCGCTGAGGGTGATCGGGATGGCCCCGTCGGTGGCCAGTCGGTGCTCCCGGAGGAAGCGCGCGAGATCGGCACGGTCGGACAGCGCCTCGCCGGAGGTGACGAAGTCGGTGACGAGTCGTGCGGCGGTGCTGAGCGTGGGGGTGGTCATGGTGACCATTGCATCACGCTCCGCCCGCGGATTCCGGCGAACGCCGAGGATCACCGGTCACGATTCCATGCACCATCACGACATCCGGCCCGCTCGGGGACAGACCGCTCATCCCTCGGCCAGAGCCCGACGTTCCTCGCGGTCCTCCGCCCCGGCGCGCTCGTCCAGTTCCCGCTCCAGGGTCGACCGGACGGGGCCGCCGAAGGCCCCGGGGCGCACGGAGAACCACGACTCGATCTCCTCCCCCCGCAGGAGCGCCGACACCAGCTCCCGGGTCGCGGCGGCGTCGCCCCGCACGGCCGGGGCCAGCGCGGCACAGGCCCGGATGGCCGGGTCGGCGTGGGTGAGGTAGGCCGCGGTGTCGTGGCCGTTCCTCCCCAGAGCGAGGACGATGGCGGCCCCCTCGTCCCGGGTCCCCGCCAGATCCATCGCCCCGGACAGGTCCGGCTCCAGACCGGCCAGGAACGCGAACTCACCCGCGGCCTCCACCGCACGCTGGCGGACGTGCCGGTCGGCATCGGTCAGGTAGGGGCGCACGGCGTCGTACAGCTCGGGCGCGGCCACGCGCATGTCGAGCACCGCGCGCCACCCCACCGCCGTGTACGCCGCCTCCATCGCGTCGGCGTCCACGGCCGCGTCCTCGTCGGCGACCGCACGCACCAGGTCCTCGACGGCGTCCTCGCCGACCTCGGCCGCCGCCCCGAGCTCGCCCGCGCACTCGTTCGCGGACGCGGCACGCGCGGCGGCGCCCAGGAACTCCAGGAGCACCCCGCGCAGCGTCCTCGGCCAGGGCCCCTCCCAAGGCGGCACCGTGTCCGCGACCGGGTGGTCGAGCAGACCGGTGACGAACTGGACGGCGGGCACCGTCGCGGGGTGCACTCCGCCCCCGCCGAGGACGGAGTCGTACAGGTAGTCCAGCGCACGGCGCCACCCCGTCTCGTCCCAGTCGAGCAGCGGAGCGAGCGCCTCTGGCGCGTCCGTGGCGATTCCGCGGGCGTGGAGGAGCCGGGACCAGTCGGTGCTGTGGAGTACGTCAGTTCCTGTACGCATGCCCGGATTGTGGCACCCGGTGCCGACGGTCCACGGGCGTGGCGACCCCGGACAGGGCGTGCTGCCTGCGTACACTCGTCCCGCCGGACCCGCGCAGTACGTAGGAAGGCCCGACGTTCATGACGATCTCCGAGCCGCCGAGGTCACCGCTCCAGCGCGTCGCCTTCCGAGCGCCGATCTGGCTGTACCGACTCGGTCTCGGGCCGCTGATGGGCCGCCGCCTCGTCCTGCTCACGCACAGGGGGCGCACCAGCGGTGAGCCCCGGCAGGCGGTGCTGGAGGTCGTGGGACGCAACGACAGCACCGGGGCGGTCCTGGTCGCCGCCGCCTACGGCCGGCGCGCCCAGTGGTTCCGCAACATCCAGGCCGAACCCCGGGTGCTGTTCCAGGTGGGCGGCCACAGGTTCCGGGGCACGGCCGCGCCCCTGCCGCCCGAGGACTCCGGCCGGGCGCTGGCCCACTACGCGGAGCTCCACCCGGGCACGGCCAGAGCGCTCATGAAGGCGCTGGGGCGCGAGGTCGGCGAGGAGCCGGAGGACTACGCGCGGGTGGGGTCGGACCCGGTGAACGGCATCCCGGTCGTCCGGCTCCTCCCCGAGCGCGCCCCCGGCACCCAGTACCCCGACTTCAGCGCCCCCTGATGAGGCGGCGGGGCCGGGGTCCGTTCGGATGCGCTGCTCTCCTACGATTGGACGGACGTTGCCGGGCCGGCGAGGGCGGTGAGCGGGATTGGGGCGGGTTCCCGACTGGTTCTGGGAGGTCGTGGACGCGACGAGACCTCGACTGTCCGCTCTGGAGGCATGGTTGGAGTCACAGTCCAGGCAGATGCTCGAAGGGTTCGCGCTGGCCTACCTGGATGCGGCCGACGCACTGATCGACGTCTCGGAAGGCGTGATCGTCGACGACGTGGTCTGGTCCGAGGACGACACCGAGGATCTGTGCGTGTGGGTGGTCGGCCAGGGCCGCGGGTTCTGGTCCTCGGTGGTCACGGGCGAGCGGGAACTGGCGGAGGCCGCGCTGGCGTTCTCGGGGCGGGGGTCGCCGCTCAGCGGGGAGGTGACCCGGTGGGACCACGAGGTCTCGGCCCCGGAGCACCGGGGTTACCAGTCCCCGGACGCCATCGTCTACGGCGTCTACCGAACGCGTTTCGCGGAGGACCTGTACGAGCGGCTCTCGGAGAGATGACCCGTCGTCCGCGTTGGTTCCCAGACGACCCGGCGGGGCTCCTGGAGGATCGGCGGTCGTCGGGGCCGGCCGCCCGCCAGGAGCCCGCACATGCTTCCACGCCGCCCGACCGGCTGCCCCAGTGAGCATCACGGGAAGGCGTGCGGCTGTGTGCCCCGCCGCCTCGACCGAGGGACAGCCGCTCCACACACCTCCCTGTGACAGGTTCTCAGTCAGGCTCTGGGAGCCCAGGGCTCAGCCTTCGGCCAGGGCGCGCAAGGCCTCCCGGTCCGTGGGCAGATCCAGGCCGCCGAGAAGGAGTGAGACGCTGCTGAACGTCCCCGGCCAGAGGCCGTCGTTGGCGACCAGGGCGGCCAGGTAGGCGCGCTGGACGTCGGAGAGGCCACCGGTCCGCGCGCCGCCGTCCTCGCGTCGGGGGAAGGCGAGTCGCAGCAGCGGACCGCAGTCGATCTCGGCGGAGTGGAGGAAGGCGTGTGCGGCCAGCGCGCGGAACACGGGGAGCAGGCGTCCGGCGTCCGCGGGCTCCGAGCGGTCCGCGAGGGTGGAGACGAGGGTGTACCGCCCGCGGAAGCAGGCGAGGTCCGTGGTGAACCACCGCTCCGGCTCCTCGGGGTCGGCCAGCGCCGCGACCAGTTCGCGCGTCGCGGCGGGGTCCCCGCTCCGGGCGGGCGCGAGCGCGGCGCACGCCCGGATCGCCGGATCGTGGTGGGTGAGGTACTCCGAGGTGTCGTGTCCGAGCTCCCCGAGCGCCAGCACGACCGCGGCCGTCTCGTCCCTGCCGCGCGCCGAGGCGACGGACCCGGACAGATCCACGTCCAGACGCCCCAGGCGCGCGATCGCCGAGGCGGCCTCCACCGCGCGCAGGCGCGTGGCCGAGTCGCCGTGGGCGAGGAGCGGACGCGCCGCCTCCAGCAGGGCGGGCGCGGCGGCGCGCAGGTCGGCGAGCGCCTGCCACGTCATGGCCTCCAGCGCGGGGTCCTCCCAGACCTCGTCGTCGTCGGCGCGCATCGCGGCCAGGATCTCCCGGCGCTCGGCCTCCGGCAGTTCGGCGAGCTCGGCCAGTTCGGCGTCGCTCTCGTCGGTGGCCGCTGATTCCGCCACCTCCCGGAGGGTGTCCAGCAGCGCGACCCGCCACCGCTCGGCGTCGTCGCCCCCGGCGGGGACCCACCGCCCGCGGACGAGATCGTCCAGCAGCGCCGCCACGAACAGCGTGCCGGGCGGGGTCGCGGGGTAGACGCTGCCCTGGTGGAGGATCGCGCTGTGGAAGTAGTACATGCCCGTCGACAACGCGTCCGGATCCTCCCGCAGGAGGGCCGAGAGCCCCTCGGGGGCGTCGGCGGCGGATCCGTAGGCATGGAAGGTCTGGTCCCAGTCCGTGGTGCGGAGGATGTCCGGTGCTGTCAGCATGACCGAAGGATGCCAGGAGCGACCGACGGCCGGCCGACCGGGAACGGGGACGATCGGCTACAGCGCCACGCCCAACAGCGTGTCGACCGTGGTGCGTGCCAGACCCGGGGCGGAGGTGTCGGCGCCGCCCTCACGCAGGGCGCGCTCGGCCCAGGCGTCCACCGCGGCCAGGGCCTTCGGTGAGTCCAGGTCCTCGGCCAGGGCGGCGCGCACGGCGGCCAGCAGCGGGGCGGCGTCGGGCGCCGACCCCAGGGCGGTGGCCGCGCGCCAGCGCCTCACCCGCTCGCAGGCGACCGGGAGTTCGGCGTCGGTCCACTCCCAGGGGGAACGGTAGTGGTGGGCGAGCATGGCCACGCGGATGACGGCCGGTTCGACGGCCTGCTCGCGCAGCTTGGACACGAACACCAGGTTGCCCAGGGACTTGGACATCTTCTCGCCGTCCAGTCCGACCATGCCCACGTGCAGGTGGTTGTGGGCGTTGGGGCCGCCCGTGGCGCATCGCGTCTCGGCCGCGCCCATCTCGTGGTGCGGGAAGATCAGGTCGCTGCCGCCGCCGTTGAGGTCGAAGGCCGGGCCGAGCCGGTCCAGGGCGATGGCGCTGCACTCGATGTGCCAGCCGGGGCGGCCGCGGCCGAGCGGGCTGTCCCAGGCGGGCTCTCCGGGGCGTTCGGCGCGCCACAGGAGCCAGTCCAGCGGGTTCTTCTTGCCCTCGCGCCGGGGGTCGCCGCCGCGCTGCCCGAACAGGTCGAGCATCTCCTCGTGGCTCAGGTGGCTGATGCCGCCGAAGCCCTGGGCCTCGTCGGCGGAGAAGTACAGGTCGCCGTCGAGCTCGTAGGCGGCGCCGGTGTCGCGGATGCGCGCGGCCAGGTCGCTGATCAGGTCGACCGACTCCACGACGCCCACGTAGGAGGTCGGGGGGATGATCCGCAGGGCGGCCATGTCGTCGCGGAACACGTCGATCTCGCGGTGGGCGAGGTCGCGCCAGTCGACGCCGATCGCCTCGGCCCGCTCCAGGAGGGGGTCGTCGATGTCCGTGGTGTTCTGCACGTAGTCGACATCGTGTCCGGCGTCCCGCCAGACCCGGTTGACCAGGTCGAAGGTCAGGTAGGTGAAGGCGTGGCCGAGGTGCGCGGCGTCGTAGGGGGTGATGCCGCAGGCGTACATCCCGGCGCGCGGCCCCGGGGCCGTCGTCCGCAGCTGGCCGGTGGCGGTGTCGTGGACACGGAGCGGACCGCCGGTACCCGGCAGGGGGACGATGTCAGGCGCAGACCATGAACGCATACCCGGAAGACTATCCGGACACCCGTGTGCCAAACGCCCCCGCGAGGGTGGGATCTCCGGGTGATGATCCCCCCAGGAAGGGTGGGAATAGGAGACCGCCGAACGCGGTTCGGGGACCCGCCCGGGCGGGGATGACCACAGGATTCAGCGGTGGGTCTTCCCCGGCTCACCGGTCGCTCGCCCACGGACCGTCCCGTCAGTCCGTCCGCGGTGTCGTGGAGGCCAGCACCCGATCGATGAGGTCGTCGACCACCGCGGCGCTCGCCGCCTTGCCCTCGAACGTGACCAGCGTGAACACCGCCCCGGTGAGCAGCGCCAGCGCGGGCTCGACGTCGCGCTGCGAGAGGTGGGACGCGAGTACGGCGCGCATCGCGCTGGTCCCGGTCTCGTACAGGCGGGTGCGCAGCCCGGCGACGACCTCGCTGTCGGGGGCGTGCTCGACGACCCCCGCCAGGAGGCGATCCAGACGGCGGTGGGTGAGGTCGTGCGCGAAGTCCTCCAGCGCGACGCGCAGGTCCGTGCGCAGGTCGCCCGTGGGCGCCGGGTGGTCGGCCGCATCGCAGATCTGCTCGATCGACGCGCTGATCAGGTCGAGCCGGGCGGGCCAGTGGGCGTAGACCGTGGCCTTGGAGTAGCCGGCGCGGCGCGCGACCGCGGCGTGCGTCACCGCGTCCCAGCCCTCTTCGAGTAGCAGCGCGCTCGTTGCGTCCACGACGTCGCGCCGCGTCCGGGCGATGCGCGGATCCAGCGATCCCGTTCGGCTCGTCATGGCCACGATCCTATGAGTTATTGAACCCTGTTGACAATGTTGAACTCGTAGTTCAATACTGTCTTCCATGACCAAGAATGACGGGCGCACCGACGCGCCGACGGCGGCCGCACCGCCCCGCGACATGAAGATCTTCCAGCTCCCCACCGGCACCTACGAGACCCCGGCCGCCCTGGCCTTCCAGGGAGGACGGTTCCGCGACCGCAGGCACTTCGCCGCCACGGCGGTCCTGGTCCAGCACCCCCGCGGCGACGTGCTCATCGACGCGGGCTTCGGCGCACACGCCCAGGAGCACATCCGCATGCTGCCGCGGTTCCGACGCTCACCGCACACGCTCGGCGCGACCGCGAGCGAGCAGATGGACACGGCCGGCTATGACCGCGGCCGACTGCTCGGCGTGCTCCTGACCCACTCCCACTGGGACCACGTCAGCGGCTTGGACTCGCTCGACGTGCCGATCCTGGTGCCCCGGGAGGAGCTGGCATACGCCGAGCGCAGCCGCGGGGACCGCGTGTTCCAGCGGGTCGCCGCAGAGCACGAACGGCGCGTCTACGGCTTCGACGGCCCCGCCCACCGGGGCTTCGACGCCAGCCACGACCTCCACGGGGACGGCTCGGTCGTGATCGTGCCGGCGCCCGGCCACACCACCGGATCGGTCGTGGTCTTCGTGACCCTGGGCCCGGACCGCCGCTTCGCCTTCATCGGAGACCTGGCCTGGCAGCTCGACGGCATCACGTGCGGCGCGCAGCGCCCCCTCCTCATGCGGATGCTCGCCGACAGCGACCCCGCCCAGATCCGCAGGGACCTGGACCGGGTGAGCGCCCTGGCGCAGCACATGCGGATCGTGCCCGCCCATGACACGCGCGGCTACGGCGACATCCCCCTCCTCGTTCCGGGGCCCGGCGCCGACGAGGCGCCGTGAGCGGGCACACGGAGGGGACCGCGGCCTCCACGGCACGCGCGCGCGCCGGACGCGCCCGCTACGCGCTCAACTTCGGCGTCGACGAGGAGACCGCCGAACGGCTCATGACCCAGCGGGCCGGGGCCCAGTACACCGCCGAGGCCTACGAGGCCGCCGGCGGCCCCGGCTGGCAGGGCCAGGCCCTCACCGACCGCGATCGCAGCATCGCCGTCATCGCGGCCCTGGTCGCCTCGCACGTCATCGACGAACGCCTGGACGTCTACCTGGGCCTGGCACGCCGCAACGGCGTCGACGAGGCGGGCCTCACCCAGCTCATGATCCTGCTCACCGCCTACCTCGGCCAGCCCTACCCCTCCGCCGCGATGCGCCTGGTACGGGGCGATCACACGCGGGGACACGACCCGCACGCATGACACCGCCGCCGCGGCGGCGGTCGGCGAATCCCAGGTCGGAGGGGCGGGGGTGGAGCGGGCCTCGGAGATGACCCGGGCGGGCGACGCGGGCCTCCGGCCGGGGGGTGGAGTGACCGCCGGCGATCGGCTGATCAGGCCGGACACGGGGGTCCGAACCGGGTCAGGCCGGGGTGAGGACGCAGAACTCGTTGCCCTCGGGGTCGGCCAGCACCACCCACGGCACGTCGCCCTGGCCGATGTCGATGTCGGTGGCGCCGAACGCCCTCAGCCGTGCCGCCTCCTCCGCCTGATCGTCACCGGGGTACGGCCGGAGGTCGAGATGGACGCGGTTCTTCACGGTCTTCGCGTCGGGGGTGCGGAGGAAGCTGAGATACGGGCCGACGCCCTCGGCTGAGCGCATGACCGCGTGGTCGTCGGTCACCTCGTGCAGGGTCCAGTCCATCGCCTCGTCCCAGAACCGGGCCATCGCCCGAGGATCGACGCAGTCGACCGTCACCGCGGCGATCGGCCCGGTGTCCCGGTAGGCCTCCCGGGGCTCCAGCACGCGGAACTCGTTGCCCTCGGGGTCGGCCAGGGCCACCCACGGCGCGTCGCCCCGACCCACGTCGGCGGGCGTCGCTCCGAGCTCCGTCAGACGTGCGACCAGCTCCGTCTGATGAGCCGCGGAAGCGGTGGCGAGGTCGATGCGGACACGGTTCCGCACCGTCTTGGGTTCCGGCACGGCGACGATGTCGAGGCAGACGGCGACGGGGTCCGGATAGACGAAGCCCTCGGGTTCCAGGTTGGTCACGCCGGGTCCCTCGCTGGAGAGACCCCAGTCGAGCGCCTTCGCCCAGAACCCGCCGAGCGCGGCGTGGTCCAGGGCACTCATGTGAATCTGTACAAGCCGAGTCGCCATGGTGCCGATACTATGCCCGCGCGGATCGAGGATCCTGGCAGTCCGAGGTCTCAGCAGGTCCGGACCGGTGGGCCGGTTCGTTCGCTCAGCGACGTCAGCGGCTGGCGCGTACCGAGGTCAGGAGCACGGCCCACTCACGGGCGGGCACACTGAGGTGCCCCCGTTCCCGGTTCTGGGTGTCGCGGACGTCCGCGCCGTTGGCGTGCTCCCGCACCTCGACACACTGACCGCCGTTCTGCGAGTAGCTCGCCGTGTGCCACTCGTTACTCATCACTGATCTCCTTCAGTCTCCGAAGGGTGTCGTCTGCGGGAAGAGCACTACCGAGCGCGGCGCGCGCGAGATCCTGCAACCGCTGAACACCGGGGGCTTCGTTCACGAGGATAGTCCCGTTCGTGTGCTCGGAAGTCGCTACACGGGAGCCGTCCCGAAGGCGGTAGATCTGGAACGGAGACGTCACCCCGGCGAGAATGCTCCCGCTGGGAACCATATGGACACGTACCCTGTCCGATTCGACCAGGTCGAGAAGATGCGCCGCTTGCTCCTTCCTTGCCCGGATAGGGACTCCGGTCAGACCGGTCTCCGGGAAGGTCGCGAAGACCCGAACGCCGGTTCCCAGACGCGAGAGCTGAGAGCACCGCACCTTCACGAGCTCATCGATGACGTGCATCGAATCAGACGGACGCCCCTCGGATAGGGCGTAACGCGCGTACGCCGGTGTTTCCAGGAGCGCAGGCACCAACACGGGCGTGACGACCTCGATAATCACCGCCTGTTGCGACAGCTGTTCATCGTCACGCAACCACGGGGGAACACCGTCCGTCCGTGTCACCTCCTTCAGGATGCGCAGCAGACCACCCCTCGCCTCGAAGAAATCATCCAGTTTCTTCGCTGTTTCCTCATCTGGAGTGGTTCGCCCATTTTCCCAGTTAGAAGCTGCCGAAGGGACGTAGCCAACGACAGAAGCGACCTGAGCCTGAGTGAGATTGCGCTGTTTTCGCAGCCTACGCAACTCCCTCTGAAAGTCATTCATGTGACACAGCATGACACGATCTCAACACAGCCCAGGAGTATCGCAACAGAGACAAACTCCTGCCCTGGTGTCATCCGGCCGTTAGGCGAACGCTGGAACCATGAACGGCACCGAACGCGGCGAGAACCGCGATGCAGAGAACTGGCGAAACCACGCCACACCGGACACCCGAATCACGACGCCGGGGAAATCCGATCCCTTCCCCGAAGCGCGGGACGCCTTCATGACCCGACGCGGGCTCGCCTTCACCCTGGAATGGCGGCGCTTCCCCTGGACGCGGGGGTGGGACGTGGAACGCGCGCTGGTCGGCCCGTCCTACCTGGGCAACGTCGCCCTCGGCCTCAAGGAGGGCCGGTCCTGGGGATGGCAGGACCGCGACGGCACCTGGAGGTACGTGCGGCGCGACCGCCTGGACCTCCTCGTGGAACAGGTGGTCGAGACGCGCGCGGGCTTCGTCCCTCCGCTCCCCCGCAGGAACACCGCGTAGCGAGAGAGCCGGCTCAGCGGTCGGGGGCCAGGTCCTCCTGGCGCGTGCGGGCGATCAGCACGGCGCTCAGCACGGCCGACCCCGCGCAGGCACCGGCCAGCAGCACCCCGCCCAGCCGCCAGTGCAGCAGCGCCCCGCTCACCGAGACCACATAGAGCAGCCAGTACGCGATGCTCTCGAACCGCCCGCCCCGTCCGTCCCGCATCGCCGCTCCCTGAACCCGACCGCGCGCTCGCGCGCGTGGGACGACACCCGAGCCGTCTCCCAGAGAGACGCCTCGGTCACGCAGAGGGTTTACCGGGGGCGATGCGCGGAAGCGCGGTATGGGTCACAGCGACGGGCGCGCCCCGCCGGGGTGGCGGGGCGAGGGCGCGGCTACGGCCCGAAGGCTCAGGCGTGGGCCGCCAGCTCCAGCTCCAGCAGCTCCAGGTCGGCGGTCACCTCGTCCAGGGCGGGGTCGCCCGCCTCGGCGAACTCGGCGAGGTCGGCACGGGCCGCGCGGAGTCTGCGACGGACCGAGCGCGCCTCGCGGCCGTCGTGTCCGCCGAGCGCGGTGGCGCGCAGGTCGCCGGTGCCGGTGACGACGCCGGTCGGCGTGCGCAGAGCCCATTCCCAGCCCGGGGCGGCGATGGACCGGGTGGCGTGCAGGAGGACCCCCACCTGGTCGCCGCGGTCGCCGAGTACGCGCGTCCACCGGCCCACGAGCTGGGCGGGGTCGTGGTGCGGGGTCAGGGCGTGGGGGCGGGGGAGGTCGTGGGCGGGGCTGGCGTTCATCAGTGTTCCTTCCGGGTCTGGATCGCGAACAGGGCCGGAAGGGCACGCCTGACGCGTCCCTCGTCCCCGGTCACCGAGAACACGGTCCTGGACACCGCTTATGACGCGGTTTCGGAGTGTTTTTCCTACCCCGATCGCGATGACTGCCCACAGACTCTGCCAATCCGTGACGACACGGAGGCCCGCGGCGCCCCGCGCCGCCCGTCCCGGCCGAACGGCGCGGGGGATCAGAGGTCGATCGGCCGCCAGGCGTCCGCGTCGGCCGGGGTGTCGGTGAAGGCGTACCGGAGGGTCTCCCCGTCGGCGGCCAGCAGGGTCACCGACCCGGTGGCCCACACCTGCCCGCCGCCGAGCTCGGCGTGCGCGATCAGGCCCGAGGGGTCGCCGGAGTCGTCGGCGCCCGCCGAGCGCGGCGTGTCGTGGGCGGCCGCGGTGATCAGGTCCGGCCAGCGTCCCCAGACGTCGGGCACGCGGGCCAGGTCGGCCAGCCGCTCGGAGTCGGGCCGGGTGCGCGCGAACTCGGGGGTGTGGCGCAGCGCGCGGGGGTCGACCGGGTCGAGACCGGTGTTGACGATCACGCTCACACCGACGGGGAGCGGCCGGGCGTCCAACCGCGCGCCGTCCCAGCTGTGCAGCATGGCCCGGCGGGCGTCGGCGTCCAGGAGGTGGAAGGGGGCGTACCGGCTCAGGTCCAGTCCGTCGAGCGGGTCCGGTCCGGGTGCGGCGAGGGCGTGCAGGGGAAGGTCGCCCCGACTGGCCGGGTAGGCGCCCTCCCACGGCATCCGGCCGTCCCAGGGCCACCCGTTGAGCAGCGCCGCCACGCGCGGTCGCGCCGGATCCACGGCCAGCCACGTGCCGCCCGCCAACCGGTCGCGGCCCCCGACCAGCGCGGGGTGGTCCGGCCAGTGGCGGCCGGGCCAGTCCCAGGGCCGGTCCCTCATCTCGTCGCGGATCGCGGCGACGACCAGGGGTGTGTCCGCTCCGGGGTCGAATCCGACGATCACAGTACACATGGCGGCCTTCCCGACGTGTCCCTCGACGGTGTCCCCGTTCATACAACAGCACACCCCCGACCGCTATTGCGGCCGGGGGTGGTGACCCCACCGGAAGTCGGGTGCTCGCCTGAGTGAGGACGCGCCCCGGTTCTTCTAGTCTTGGTCTGGCTCCGGCCGTGACGCATCCCACCCCGGACCAGTGCCGGACCCCCGACACGGCCACGCCCCCGTCCACCCGTTCCCGACAGGAGCAGCGCGTGCCCGACCAGCCCGACCGTCCCGACGACGGAACGGACGCCAGCGGCGCCCCACCCGGTACGGCCTCGGCCGTGGCCTCCGCCGGACCGACCGGACCGGCCCTCCCCCCGGCCGAACCGGGACTGAGCCGGGAACAGGTCGCCGAACGCGTGGCCGCGGGGCGCACCAACGACGTCCCCGTGCGCGCCAGCCGCAGTGTCGGCCAGATCGTCCGCGGCAACGTCTTCACGCGGATCAACGCGATGATCGCGGTGCTCTTCACCGTCATCGCCGTCATCGGCCCCCTCCAGGACGGGCTGTTCGCGATGGTCATCGTGATCAACACGCTCATCGGCATCGTGCAGGAGCTGCGCGCCAAGCGGACGCTGGACCGGCTCGCGATCGTCAACGCCGCCCGGCCGCGCGTGGTCCGCGAGGGGGCGACGGTGCGCGTCGCCACCCAGGAGATCGTCCTGGACGAGGTCCTGGAGGTGGGCACGGGCGACCAGGCCGTGGTCGACGGCGTGGTGACCTGGTCCGCGGGGATGGAGGTCGACGAGTCGCTGCTGACCGGCGAGGCCGACCCCGTGGCCAAGCGGCCCGGCGACACCGTCATGTCCGGGAGCTTCGTGGTGTCCGGGAGCGGGCGCTTCCGGGCCACGAAGGTCGGACGGCACGCCTACGCCGCACGCCTCGCGGAGGAGGCGAGCCGGTTCTCACTGGTCCGGTCGGAGCTGCGGTCGGGGATCAACCGCATCCTGACCTGGATCACCTACGCCCTGTTCCCGATCGGCGCCCTGCTGGTCTACAGCCAGCTGGTCCTGGGCGGCCACGTCACCCTGGACGAACCGGTCGCGGGCGGCCAGATCTCCGGCCCGCTCGCGGACGCGCTGCGCGGGATGGTGGCGGCGCTGGTGTCGATGATCCCCGAGGGGCTCATCCTGCTCACCAGCATCGCGTTCGCCGTGGGGGTGGTCCGGTTGGGCCGCCACCAGTGCCTGGTCCAGGAGCTGCCCGCCATCGAGGGGCTGGCCCGGGTCGACGTGGTGTGCACCGACAAGACGGGCACGCTCACCGAGGCGGGGATGCGCCTGGCGCGGATCCGCGACCTGGGCGGAGGGGACGCGACCGGCTCCACCACCCGGGTCCTGGCGGCGCTGGCGGCCGGCGACCCGGATCCGAACCCGAGCATGGCCGCCATCGCCCAGGGGTGCGCCGCCGCCGGGCACGGGGTTCCCGACTGGCCGGTGACCGCGGTCGCCCCCTTCTCCTCGGCCCGCAAGTGGAGCGGCGCGAGCCTGCTCACCCCGGACGGCGAGGAGCACTGGGTGCTGGGGGCCGCCGACGTGCTGGTCGCCCCGGACGACCCGGCGGCGGCCGAGGCGGCGCGGCTGGGCGCGCTGGGGCACCGGGTGCTGCTGGTGGCGCGCGCCGGACGCCGGGTCGACGCCGAGGGAGCGCCGGGGCCCGTGCGGCCCACGGCGCTGGTGGTCCTGGACCAGAGGGTGCGCCAGGACGCGGCGCCGACGCTGGACTACTTCGCCGAGCAGGGCGTGGACGTCAAGATCGTCTCCGGCGACCACGCGGCGTCGGTGGGCGCGGTCGGCCGTGAGCTGGACCTGGCCGGGGCGGAGCACCCGGTCGACGCCCGGGACCTGCCCGAGGCCGCGGGAACCATGGCCGAGGAGGTCGAGCGGCGGTCGGTGTTCGGCCGGGTGACGCCCGAGCGCAAGCGCGACATGGTGCGCGGGCTGCGCCAGCGCGGGCGCACGGTGGCGATGACCGGCGACGGGGTCAACGACGTGCTCGCGCTCAAGGAGGCCGACATCGGCGTGGCGATGGGGTCGGGCAGCCCGGCGTCGCGCTCGGTGGCCCAGCTGGTGCTCCTGGACGACCGGTTCGCGGCACTGCCGCGCGTGGTGGCCGAGGGTCGGCGGGTGATCGGCAACATCGAACGCGTCGCGGGCCTGTTCCTCACCAAGACCGTGTACACGATGACTCTGGCGACCGTCGTGGGGCTGCTCGCGGTCGCCTACCCGTTCTTCCCCCGGCACGCCACCCTGATCAACGCGGTGACGTTCGGCATCCCGTCGTTCTTCCTGGCGCTGGCCCCCAACACCGACATCGCCCGCCCTGGGTTCGTCCTGCGCACGCTGCGTCTGGCGGTGCCGGCGGGTCTGGTGGCCGGTCTGGCGGCTGTGACCACCTACCTGCTGGTGTTGGGCGGCCGGACGGTACCCGAACCGGCCGACCGCACGGCGGTGGTGATCACCCTGTGCGCGACCACGCTGTGGGTGCTGCTGCTGGTGGCCAGGCCGTACGTGTGGTGGAAGGTCGTGCTGGTGGGGTCCATGGTGGGGTTGCTGACCCTGGCCATGGTGACGCCGTTGGGGCAGTGGTTCTTCGACCTGGACGTGAGTGAGCCGGGCAAGCTGCTCACCGGACTGGCGGTGGCGGGCGTCGCGATCGCGGTGATCACCGTCATCCGGGTGGTCGACGACCGGATGGCCGCCCGTTCGCGGGCGGCCGAGGACGAGCCGGAGGAGGAACCGGTCCCCGCCTCCCCCTGACCCCGGCCGCGGCGTCCCTCGGGCGACCTTCGACCGTTCACCGGACCCCGGTGGCGGTGCCCCGGAGGGACCCCCGTCATAGGGTGGCCCGGACGGCTCGGGAAAGGTCGAGGGGAGCGACGATGGTGGACGAGGTCGACCTGGGGCACCTGGGGCGTGCCGTGGAGCTGGCGGAGGCGGCCCTGGCGGCCGGGGACGAGCCGTTCGGCTCGCTGCTGGTCGCGGGGGACGGGACCGTCCTGGTGGAGGACCACAACCGCGTGGCCTCCGGCGACCGGACCCGGCACCCGGAGTTCGCGATCGCCCGGTGGTCGACCACGCTCCTGACCGACTCCGAACGCGCCGCCGCCACCGTGTACACCTCCGGCGAACACTGCCCGATGTGCGCCGCCGCGCACGGGTGGGCCGGGCTCGGCCGGATCGTGTACGCGAGTTCCTCCGCGCAGTTGGCCGCCTGGCTGGCCGAGTGGGGCGTGCCCCCGGCGCCCGTGCGCGCCCTGCCGGTCCGCGAGGTCGTCCCGGGCGCGGACGTGGTCGGCCCCGTGCCCGGGCTGGCCGGGCGGGTCCGCGCGCTCCAGGCGCGTTTCCACGGGGTGGGCTGACCCGCGCTCGGACCCGCGCGGACGCGGACGAGGACGGTCGTGGTCAGGCGGGGCGGCGGGCGAACAGGAAGGCCTGCGGGGTGCGCTCGTCCTCGTCCCGGGCCCGCCACGTCCGGATGTGGACCTCCAGTCCGGCGCCCTCCAGCAGGTCGGCGATCGCCTCCGGGGTGCGCCGGTGGAAGTCGAGCGAGACCTCGTGCCCGAACGCCTCGTCGAAGTGCAGGATCCCGTCACCGGCCTGGAAGGCGACCAGGCACTCACCGCCGGGGGCCAGCGCCCGGTGGAACCCGGCGAACACGCCCGGGAGGTCGGCCAGGGGGACGTGGATGGTCGAGTACATCGCCACGATCCCGCCGAGGGAGCCGGCGGGCACGTCGAGGTCGGTCATCGAGCCCTCGCGGAACTCCACCCCGGGGTGCTCCCGCCGGGCGACCGCCAGCATGCCCGGTGACAGGTCCAGTCCCGACGCGTCCAGCCCGAGGTCGCGCAGGCGGGCCGTGACCTGGCCGCCGCCGCAGCCCACGTCCAGGACGGGCCCTCCGCGGGCGCGCACGAGTTCGGCGAACAGGGCGACCAGCGACCGTTCCAGCGGTTTTCCCGCGATCTCCGCGTGGAAGCGGGCGGCGTAGTCGTCGGCGATGGCGTCGTAGGAGGAACGGGTGGCGGTGAGGAAGGAGGGTTCGGCCATGCCCGCGACCCTAACCCCTGCCGTGCTGGTCCCGCGCCGCGCCTGGGCCCACCCGCCCAGGACGTCCGCGGCACGGAACCCGGCCTCTTCGGGCGGGCACGCGGAGCCCCGGAGCCGTTCGGACGAGCGCGGTTCAGTTCCGGGGATCGTCGGAGTCGACCGGCTCGAAGTGCCCCTGGATGACGCGACCGCGCCCGGAGCCGGACCGGTCGGCGCCGCCGGACCCGCCGGGGCCTCCCGAGCCGTCGGCGCCGGGACGGCGGCCGAACGGGTCGCCGGGACCGCCCTGGCCGGGGACTCCGCCCTGGACGACGAAGCCCTCCTCCATCCGCTCCCGCATCCTGCGCACGCGCCGCCGCGCCCATCCGGCGAAGGCCCACCGCAGCGCGGGCCGGGTGAAGGGCAGCACCAGCAGCAGGCCCACGGCGGCGGTGACGAACCCGGGGACGATGAGCAGGACGCCGCCCGCCATGACCATGAGCGGGTCGAGCAGGCCGCCGCGCGGCGGCTCACCCGAGCGCATGGCCTGGTCGGCGTCCCGGAAGGCCCGGGTCCCGGCGCGACGCAGCACCGCCGCACCGAGCACGAGCAGGGAGACCAGGACGGCCAGGGTCCACGGCACGCCGATCCACCCGCCGACGGCGATCATCAGCCACACTTCCAGGAACGGCAGCGCCATGAGCGCCAGCACGGTCAGCAGCGGCATCGAACACCATCCCATCGTCGGCCCGCACGGGGCGTCCTACTGAGGGAGAACGCGCCCGTGCCGCTCAGGGTTCCCCGGAAGGGGACGTTCACGCCCCGCGCCGAGCGCGACGGCCCGCGATCACCGCCGCGACCACCGCGCCCAGCCCGAGCGCGCTCAGGACCGCCTCGGGGACCGCGCCGAGCTTCGTGGCGACGGTGGTGCCCTCGACCGCGGTCAGCTCGGCGACGTGGATGTCCGGCTCGGCCTCCGGAGAGGTGTAGGAAGTGGTGCCGTCGGGGTTGACCACGGCGCTGATGCCGCTGGTGGAGACGACCACGGCGGGCCGGCCGTGCTCGACCGCGCGCAGCTGGGTGATGGCCAGCTGCTGGTTGGACTGCCCGGTGAAGTTGTAGTTGGCGTTGTTGGTGGGGATCACGATGATCCGGCCGCCCTCGGCGACGGCCTCGCGCACCGGCTGGTCGAAGGCCACGTCGAAGCAGATGCCCACGGCCAGGGTGGTGCCCGCCACGTCCAGCGCGCCCGGTTCGGTGCCGGGGACGGCGTCGGAGGAGACCTGTTCGAGCCGTGCGACGAAGCGGACGAAGAAGTCGCGGTAGGGGATGTACTCGCCGAAGGGCACGAGGAAGCGCTTGACGTAGCGCTCCCCGGGACCGGTCTCGGGGTCCCACACCACGCTCTGGACGTAGCGGGTGCCGTCGTCGTTGAACCGGCTCATCCCCCACAGCAGCGGGACGCCGATGTCGTCGGCGGCCTCGGAGATGAGCCGCTCGGCCTCGGGGTCGCGGTAGGGGTCGATGTCGGTCGCGTTCTCCGGCAGCAGCACCATGTCGGGCCGGGGGTACTCCCCCGCCTCGACCGCGTCGGCCAGGTCGTGGACGCCGTCGGCGTGGTTGCGCAGCACCTGCATGCGCTCCCCGGTCACCGTCATCTCTCCGACGTTGGGCACGTTGCCCTGCACCAGTCCCACGGTGACGGTCTCCCCCTCGGAGGGACGGCCGACCGCGGGGGCCAGCGTGCCGCCGGCGACGATCGCCGCGCTCGCGGCCAGCCCGACGGCCGCCGCCCCGAGCGCGCGGGTCCGGCCGGGCCCGCCGCCGCGCAGGGCCGCCGCCGCGCGCAGGACGCTCCACAGCAGCAGCGCACCGGTGAGGGCGACCGCGAAGGTCACCAACGGGGAGGAGCCCAGGGCCGCGTAGCCGACGAACGGTGTGTCCGGCTGGGCGAAGGCCAGCTTGCCCCAGGGGAAGCCGCCCAGCGGCCAGCGGGCCCGCACCGCCTCCTGGGCCACCCACAGGGCGGCCGTCCACACCGGCCACAGCGGCAGGCGGGCGGCCAGGGTCAGGCCGATGGCCATGGGCAGGAAGTACACGGACTCGGCGGCGGCGATGACCAGCCACACGTCGACGCCGAAGATGTCCTGCCAACTCACCAGCGGCACCATGAGCGTCGCGGCGGCGAGCAGGCCCAGCCAGGCGGCGCGGCGCGGCCGGGTTCCCATGACGGCGAAGGCGAAGAGCGCGGCGCTGACCGGCCCCAGCCACCACCACCCGTACGGGGGCAGGGCGAGGAGTTGCGCCAGACCGGAACCCACGGCGGCGGCGAAGCGCCAGAGGAGGTCGTAGCGGCCCCAGCGGTGACCGGCCGGGATCGTCGCGGGCGGTCTCCGGCGATCCGGGCGAAGCGGCGCCCCGCCCGCTTCGGCCGCGTCCGGCGCGGGGCCGCCGGGCGCCGGGGCGCTGTCCTTCTCGGTGTTCTCGGCGACCACGTGGGCTGCTCGCTTTCCGCTGGGGACGGGAGTGCTCGTGGCCAGCATATGGGGGGACGCGGAAAAGGCCCGAGCCACCCTTCGGACCGGCTCCGTCCCGTCGGCGGCGAGCTCGGAAGACCGTTGTCTACTGGATGTTCGGGCCTTTTCCGGGTCCAACCCCCCGCCCGGCTGCGGCGATCCGCCCCTCACCCGATCCCAGCTACACCTGGCGCGTGATGCAGCGTCCGATCGGACGAGTGGGGGACACACAACCGGTCCGTCCAGTGCTGGACTGGTCGTTAGGTTACCCAGACTCCCAACCCGATGCCTCAACCCGGATGCCGTGTCGTGGGGACCGCACCGAGGCCGCGTGGGGAGAGCGCTATGAACCGTCGGACAGGCTAACGCACCTGACGCCGCCACGCCAGCTGGATCGGACCGGTTTGTGACTGACCGCAATTCGATCGTTCTATGGCGCGCTCTGGACATTTCGATCAGATTCGTGTCTCATGTGATCAGCGAACCTTCCTGTTTCGATCAACTTCGAAAGCACACAGGGGGTCGCGGATCTCCCAGAAGATCCCCCACCACGACCCAGCGCGGGAGCTGACCCATGGCCGAGATCGTCCTCGAGGGCGTCGACAAGATCTACGGCGGCGGCGTGAAGGCCGTCGACGACCTGAACCTGCGGATCGAGGACGGCGAGTTCATGGTGCTCGTCGGCCCCTCCGGCTGCGGCAAGTCCACCGCGCTGCGGATGATCGCCGGCCTGGAGGAGATCTCCAACGGGACGCTGGTGATCGGCGACGAGGTCGTCAACGACCGTCCGCCCAAGGACCGCGACATCGCGATGGTCTTCCAGAACTACGCGCTCTACCCGCACATGACGGTCGAGCAGAACCTCGCCTTCGGCCTCAAGCTGCGCAAGGTCGCCAAGCCCGAGATCGCCCGCCGCGTCAAGGAGGCGGCCGAGATGCTCGGTCTGGAGCCCTACCTCAAGCGCAAGCCGGGCATGCTCTCCGGAGGCCAGCGCCAGCGCGTGGCCATGGGCCGCGCGATCGTGCGCGAGCCGCGCGCCTTCCTCATGGACGAGCCGCTGTCCAACCTCGACGCCAAGCTCCGCGTCCAGATGCGCGCCTCCCTCAACCAGCTGCACGAGCGGCTGGGCGTCACCACCGTCTACGTCACCCACGACCAGGTCGAGGCGATGACCCTCGGCAGCCGCGTCGCGGTCCTGCGCGAGGGCCGTCTCCAGCAGGTCGACACCCCCAAGCGGCTCTTCGACGCCCCCGTCAACCTGTTCGTGGCAGGGTTCATCGGATCGCCCGCGATGAACTTCGTCGACGCCGAGATCAGCGCCGACGGCGACGGCGCCGTGCTCGCCTTCGCCGACCACAAGCTCCCGGTCTCCGCCGCCCAGCTGGAGTCGCGCCCGGCCCTGCGCGCCTACCTCGGCAAGAGCATCATCCTGGGCATCCGCCCCTCCGACTTCAACGACGCCGAGTTCGACGGCAACGGCGACCCGACCATCCAGGTCACCGCGAGCGTCACCGAGGAGCTCGGCACCGAGATCAACGTGATCTTCGCCGTCGACGCCCCGCCGGTCCGCCACGAGGACGCCGCCGCACTGGCCAAGGACGCGGCCGGCGACGGCGACGAGGTCGGCGACTCGCTGCCGCTGAGCCAGAACCGTACCCAGTTCACCGCGCGCGTGAGCCCCCGCAGCCAGGTGCGCCCCGGAAGCGGGATCAGCCTGTCGGTGGACGTCAGCCAGCTGCACTTCTTCGACCAGGAGAGCGGCCTGGCGATCGGCCACCCCGACAACGTCTAGGGACGCCGCCAAACCTGACCGGCGGGCCATACTCACGTGCCCGTCGGTCAGGGAGGTGTTCCTTGACCGTCGCCTCGGAGCGCACCAACGATGTGATGGTGCGTCACCGAGCCCCCGGATCCGCCCACGCGCACGACCCCCCGGAGGTCGTGGACACCCTGCACGGCCGCCCCGTGCCCGACCCCTACCGCTGGCTGGAGGACCCCGACTCCCCCGCCACCCGGCACTGGCTGGCCGAGCGGTCCCGCGAGTTCGAGCGCGAGGCCGCCGCGTGGCCGCTGCGCGGACCTCTGGCCGAGCGGATCCGCGGGCTCGTGCGCACCGAGCTGTGGACCCCGCCCCGGCACCGGCCCGGGGCGCTGTTCACCACCGTGCGCGACCCCGGCGCCGAACACCCGCGCCTGGTGGCCGTGCCCGAGCACGGCGGACCCGCGCGGACGGTGTTCGACCCGGCCGCCGAGGACCCCACCGGCCGGACCACCCTCGACGCCTGGGAGCCCAGCCCCGACGGTGCCCTGATCGCCGTGCAGACCTCCTCCGGGGGTGTGGAGCGCGGCGGGCTGCGGGTGGTGGCCGCCGCCTCCGGCGCGGCGGTCGGACCACCGGTGACCGGGGTGCGCTACTCGCACGTGGCGTGGTTCCCCGGCGGGGAGCCCTCCTTCTACTACGTCCGCCGCGACGGGGCCCGGGGCGTGCGCGGCGTGTGGCTGCGCCGCGTCGGCGACGGCGCGGAGACCCTCGTCCACCCCTGCACCGCGCCCGCCACCGTCCCGGGCGTCCGCGTCCTGGGCGGCCGCTGGCTCCTGATCACCGAGAGCCACGGCACCGGCCACCGCACCGACCTGTGGCTCGCCGACCTCGCCGCGTTCCCCGCCCGCCACGGCCCGGACCCCCGCGGCGTCGGACTCCGCCCGGTCCAGGTCGGCCCGGAGGCCGAGACCGAGGCGCGCCTGGGACCGGACGGCGTCCTCTACCTGCGCACCACGCTGGGCGCGCCGAGACGCCGCCTGTGCGCGGTCGCCCCCGAGGACCCCGGAGTCGAGCACTGGCGCGAGGTCGTGCCGGAGGACGACGGCGCCACCCTGGACGCCTTCACCCCCTACGCGGGCCCGGACGGCCCGGCGCTGCTCGTCGTGCGCACCCGGCTGGGGATCAGCGAGGCGACCCTGCACGACGCCCGCACCGGAGCGCGCACGGGCTCCGTCGACCTGCCCGGCGAGGGGATGGTCCACGCCCCCGAGCCCACCCCCGACGGCACCGTCCACCTGGCCTATGCCGACGTCGCCGCCCAGCAGCGCGTGCTGCGGCTCACCCCGGGCGACCCGCGGCCCCGCCCCTGGCCGGACCATGCCGCCGAGCCCCCGGATCCGCCCGCGATCGCGCGCGCCGTCCTGTGGTGCCGCTCGCCGGACGGCACGCGCGTCCCGATCACCGTCTTCTCCCGTGCCGGGGACGCCCGCCTCCCCGCACCCGGCCCCACGCTGCTGCACGCCTACGGCGGCTTCGGCCGCCCGCGCCAGTTCGGGTTCAGCGCCACCGTCCTGGCCTGGCTGCTGTCGGGCGGGCGCTACGCCGTGGCGCACGTGCGCGGCGGCGGCGACGCCGGGCGCGACTGGCACCTGCGCGGTTCGGGCCGCGACAAGCCGCGCGCGGTGGAGGACCTGGTCGCGGCCGCCGACGCCCTCGTGGACGCGGGGGTGTGCGCCCGCCGCCACCTGTGCCTGTCGGGCGGTTCGGCGGGCGGGCTGCTCGTCCTGGCCGCCGCCGTGGCCCGCCCGGACCTGTGCGCCGCGGTGATCGCCTCCGCGCCGCTGGCGGACATGGCCCGCTTCGAGCGACTGGGCCTGGGCCGGATGTGGACACGGGAGTTCGGCACCGCCGCCGACCCCGACGACTTCGCGGCGCTGATGTCCTACTCCCCCTACCACCGGGCGCTGGACAGCGCCGGCCAGACGTTCCCCAGCGTCCTGCTCACCGGCTTCCACGGTGACACCCGCACCGACGCCGCCCACCCGCGCAAGATGTGCGCGGCGCTGCGCGCGGCCGGGCGGGGCCGGGGACGCGCACCGGTCCTGCTGCGGTACGAGCGCGACGTGGGGCACGGCCCGCGCGCGGTCAGCCGGGCGGTGGGACTGGCCGCCGACGCGCACGCGTTCGCGGCCCACCGAACGGGGCTGGCCGGGCCCTGAGGCCCAAGTCGGCCCCCGCACGGAAGAAAGTGGACAACGGCACACGGAAAGCGAGGTGCGAGATGGATCCGATCGAGGTCGAGGTCGAGGACCTGGCGGAGGTGACCTCCCGCGACATCACCGCGGGCGGCGACAGTGACGGTACCGACTCCAGCTCCGACTTCATCTGACCCCCGTCCCGCCCGGTCCCGCGCCCGCACGCGGGGCCGGGCGGCCCCAGGGAAGGGACACCCGTGACCGATCCGGGCCACCTGTTCACGCGAACCCTGTCCGACGCCCTACCCTCCCCCCTCCTCCCCCTGCTGTCGGAGGAGTTCGTCCACGCCCGCCTGGGCGCCGACGCCGTGCGCTCCCTGCTGACCTTCGACGACCTCAACCGCATGCTCGCGACGTGCGCGCCCGAACCGCCGCGCCTGCGCCTGCACCGGGACGGCTCCCCCGTTCCGGTCGACCGTTACACCGACCAGGCGACCTCGTCCCGGTCCGCGCGCCGGGTGGTGCGGCCCGAGGCGCTCTACACCGAACTCCGGGACGGGGCGAGCCTGGTCCTGGACGGCATCGACCGGATGCACCCGCCGGTCGCCGCGGCCGCCGACGACCTCATGCGGCTGGTGCGGGAGAGGGTGCAGGCCAACCTGTACCTGATCTGGGGCGAGTCGCGCGGTTTCGACACCCACTGGGACGACCACGACACGGTGATCGTGCAGATCGAGGGCGCCAAGCACTGGCGGGTGCACGGGCCCGGGTCGCGGCCGCACCCGATGAAGAACGACACCGACCACGCCCACACGCCGCCGCGCGACGCCGACGGCGAGCTCCACGCGGTGTGGGAGGGCGTGCTCTCCCCCGGCGAGGTCATCCACGTGCCGCGCGGCTGGTGGCACACGGTGACCGGCGCCGGCGGGGTGAGCATGCACCTGACCTTCGGCTTCACCCGCGCCACGGGGGTGGACTGGGCCGAGGCGCTGATGCGGCGGCTGGTCGACGAGGACCTGTTCCGGCGGGACCTGCCGCGGTTCGCCGACGCCGACACCCGGCGCAAGCACCGGCACGAGCTGGCCTCCCGGCTGGTGGAGCTGGCCGAGGAGGGCGATGTGGACGCCTTCCTGGCCGAACGCGACGCCCGGTTCCCCCGGCGCACGTCGTTCACGCTCCCGTGGCCGGTCGAGGACGGGCCGCCCGGGCCCGACGCGCGCGTGGAGTTCGTGCCGATCCTGCCGCCGCCCCTGACCCGTGAGGGCGACCGGGTGTCGGTCGCCGTGTCCGGCCGCCGCTACCGTCTCCCGGTCTCCGTCGAGCCGTTGCTGGCCGTGCTGGCCGAGCACCGGGCGCTGACGGTGTCCGAGCTGGCCGAGCGGGCGGGCGTGGACGCCGCCGAGGCGGCCCGGGTGGTCGCCGCGCTGACCCGGCACCAGCTGGTGCTCGTGCGCTAGCGGGCGCCCCCTCCGGCGGCGGTCGTCCGTCCGTGGGAGGGGACGTCCCCGTACGAGCGCACCAGGCGGGCCAGCTGACGGCCGACCGCCAGCAGCGGTTCCTCGCTCCGGGTGACCTGTGCGGTGACCTCGGCGCCCTCGACGGCGCCGATGACCGTGGTCGCCAGCTCCTCGGCGTCGCGGGTGGCGAAGCCGCACCGGAGCAGCTTGTCGGCGACCAGGCGTTCCCAGCCGCGCAGCGCGTCGGCGCACGTCCGCTGGATCTCGGAGTCGGTGCCGAGCGTCTCCAGGGCGGCCGCCGTGACGGGACAGCCGTCGACCCATCCCGACTCGCGCAGTCCGGAGGCGAGGCGCGCGGTGACCGCCGCCACCGCCTCCGCCGGGTCGTCGACGGCGTCCAGGACCTCGCGCAGGAGCGCCGCGAACTCCTGGTCCCCGTGTTTGAGCGCGGCCACGGCGACCTCCTGCTTGCCGCCGGGGAAGAAGTGGTAGACGGAGCCGAGGGTGGCGTTCGCCTCCCGGGCGATCTGCTTGATGCCGGTGCCGACGTAACCCTGTCGCTGCAGGAGGCGCGCGGCGGTGGTGACGATCCGGTCCCGGGTGCTGGTCTGCATGTGACCCACCGTAGCGAAGAAGTGAGTAGAGCGTTCGTTCTACAGGTGTGGTACGTTTCCGCCACCGCTCTAGATAGAGCGTTCGTTCTAGTGATGGGGGAACCCGTATGAGCAGCGGCACGACACCGGCGGTCACCGTCGTCGGACTCGGACCCATGGGGCGGGCGATGGCCGGGGCGTTCCTCGACCGCGGGTACGCGGTCACCCTGTGGAACCGCACCGCCTCCCGCGCGGACGCCCTGGTGGCGCGCGGCGCGGTGCTCGCTCCCAGCGTCGAGGAGGCCCTGTCGGCGAACGAGGTGGTGGTGCTGAGCCTCACCGACCACGCGGCGATGTACGACGTGCTCCGCCCCGCCGAGCACGCGCTGGAGGGCCGGGTCCTGGTCAACCTCGGCTCGGACACCCCCGACCGGACCAGGACGGCGGCGCGTTGGGCCGCCGAGCGGGGGGCCGCCCAGCTCAGCGGCGGCGTCGCCGCCTCGCCCGCGGAGATCGGGCTGGCCGGGTCGATGACCTTCTACAGCGGACCCCGCGCGGTCTTCGACGAGCACCGCGCGGCCTTGGAGGTGATCACGGGCCGCGTCGAGTTCCACGGCGAGGACCCCGGGTTCGCCGCGCTCCTCTACCAGATCGGCATGACCATGTTCTGGACGTCGATGCTCGGCTACTGGCAGGCGGTCGCCCTGGCCCGCGCCAACGGCCTGACCGCGACCGACATCCTGGCGCACGCCACCGACACCGCGGACTCGCTCTCGGGGTTCTTCGCGTTCTACGCCAGCCGCGTCGACGCGGGCGAGCACGTCGGCGACGTGGACCGCCTCGCCATGGGGACGGCCAGCGCGGAGCACGTCCTGCGCACCCACTCCGACGCCGGCGTGGACACCGCGCTCCCGTCCGCCGTGGCCGGGATCTTCCGGCGCGGCATGGCCGCCGACCACGCCGCCGACAGCTTCTCCAGCCTGGTGGAGGTCATGGCGAGGCCGGAAGCCTAGCCGCGCGCCGCCGGCGCTCGACGTACGACTCGACGCCGTCCAGGATCCGCTCCAGGGAGAAGGACATGTCCTCGGTCGGGGTCGTGGCCTCGCCCGGACCGGGGGCCGCCATGACCCCGTCGTCCAACATCGCCGCGATGGTGGGGAAGCGCTCCGGCGTGACCACCCGGCGCAGGCTGAGCGCGTAGGCGTGCTCCCGCTCGGCGAGGGTGCTGCCCGCGGCCTCGGCCGCCCGCCGCATGTCGAGTTCGAGTCGGTAGGTGTCGCGGACGACGCTGGAGACCGTCGTGAGGACCTGGACGGCGTCCGCCGTGTTCAGGCCCGACCGGACCAGCTCACGCAGCCCGGCCTCCATCCACCGGAGCCCGTTCGGGCCGAGCGGCGGACCGAACACGACCGCGTAGACCATCCAGGGGTGGCGGCGGTAGACCTCGCGGCATCCGGCGACCCACTCCCCGATCCCCGCGCGCCAGTCCCCGTCGGCGCGGGGTTGGGGCGGGTCCTGCTCCATGGCGGCGTCGAGCATGAGGACGAGCAGATCCTCCTTGCTGTCCACATGGCGGTACAGCGACATGGTGGTGTAGCCGAGCTCCCGGGCCACCCGCTGCATGGACACGCCGTCCAGGCCCTCGGCGTCGGCCGCGGTCACGGCCGCCCTGACGATCGCCTCCCGGTTGAGCTTGGGTTTGGGACCGCGTCTGCCGGGTTCGCGCAGATCCCACAAGAGCTCGATCTCCCGTGTCAAGCCCGGTTCCGGCCGTCGCTCGCTCATACCCCACCACTCGTCGTGTGTGCGCTCGGCTCCATCCTAGATATGTGTATGCTCTACACTAATTCGTGTATGCGATACACGATTCAAGCCCGCACTCCCCGACCTCGGAGACCAGGCATGACGCAGCCCACCGCCGTCCCGACCCCCGCTCCCCCCGGCAGACGCACCACCCCGCCCCGGCGCCCCTGGTGGCGGCGCCCCTGGATCGCCCCGCTCGCCCTCTTCGGCCTGGCCTTCGTGGCCTATGTCCTGCCCCCGTACCTGGCCCTGGACCCGGGCCAGGCCCGACTGCCCGTCCGCGACGACCTCGCCTGGCACTACCCGCTCCTGGTCACGCACATCTTCGGCGGCGCCCTGCTCACCCTGATCGTGCCCCTCCAGGTGTGGCCGTGGCTACGACGGCGCCACCCGTCCGTCCACCGCTGGAGCGGACGCGCCTACGTCCTCCTCGGCGTCCCACTCGTCGGGGTGCCGAGCCTGGTCATCGCCCCGCTCAGCTCCCTCGGACCCGACGCCCGGATCAGCAACATCCTCTGGGCGGTCCTGTGGCTGACCTGCACCGTCCTGGGCTTCCTGGCGGCCCGCCGACGGGACCTCGCCCGCCACCGGGAGTGGATGCTGCGCAGCTTCGTCCTGCTCTACGGGATCGCCCTCAACCGCGTCGTCCTCGTGCTCCTGGCACTGATCATGCTGCCCTGGCTGGACAGCGGCTTCGGGGGCGACACCGAGGCGATGATCCTGTCCGTGGCCGTCTCCAGCAGCTACCTCAGCTGGGTCCTGCCGCTGATCGCCGTCGAGTGGTGGCTCAAGCGCCGTGCCCCGCGTCGGCGCCGAACGGCTCCGCACTGAATCCCCACAGAACCGGACGCACTCGGTCGGACCTGCGCTTTCTCTCGATCCGGGTGCGCCGCGACACTCGCCCCGACCATTGCCGCCGCACCGGGCATGAGGGTAGCCTCACTTAATGAGGCGCATCCCGTCCCCGGTGGGAAGTGCGACCACCCCCGGACGTGACGGCTCCATGCGACGAAGGGCAGGTTCCAGCGGTGACTCCAGATCCGCTTGAGGCACTGCGTGACGCGTGTGCACCACTGAAGTTCGCGCCGTTGCCCGACCTCGTCGCCACCGGCGCCCCAGAGCGGCACTCCCACGGGGACGTCCAGTGGCACCGCTCGGACCTCCTGGTCGCCGACGGCTGGCTGCCGGTCCTGCACGACAAGCTGCGCACCGAGCACGGCCCCGGCCACCGGCTCCCCGCCGCCACCAACTTCCTCCGCGTGACCCTGCGCGAACCGATCTTCCTCGTCTCCGCCTCGCTGTACCTGACCGGTCGGGCCCCCCTGCTGACCCCGCGGGCCCTGTACCTTCCCTGGGACACCGCCCGGTCGCGCTTCGCCACCCCCGCGGTCGTGGGCGCGCGCTGGGCGGTCCTGCCCGACGACCCCGCCGCCGACCGCCCGGACACGGTGGTCGCCCGCGACCGCGACGAACAGCTGCGCCTGGCGGCCGAGGGCGTCGTCAGCGCCTTCGGGCCGCTGCTGTTCGCCCTGCACACCCATTCGCGCGCGGGTCTGCGCACCCTGTGGGGCTGGGTCGTCGACACCCTGCACTTCTACATGCTCAACCCGGCCCGCTACCTGGGCCGCGACGCCCGCGAGGCCTGGGCGCTGGCCACACGGCTCTGCGACGCCGTGATCGAGGCGGGCGCGGTCACCCGCCGACGCCCGCGCCTGTTCCCCTTCGCCCCGCAGGACCCGCGCGGGACCTGGGCGGTCCGGGGCACCTGCTGCTTCGACTACAAGGGCGATCCCGCGCACGGCTTCTGCACCACGTGCCCGCTCAAGTGCGACGCCGAACGCCGGGAGGACCTGTCCGAGTGGCTGCGCGACCCCGCGCTGGCCCCCTGAACGGCCCCGCCCGTCCCACCCCGTTCACTTCACCCCTGGCTCACGGGCACCTCCAACGGCCCGTGGTAGAAGGGGTCGAACACGATGTGGTCCACCTGGACGTCCCCGCGCACGGTGATCGTCCCGCTCGCCGTCTCCCCCGGGCTGACCTCCTGGACCTCCAGCTCGTTGTCGTCCATGGCGATGGCGGGCTCGTGCTCGACACCGTCGGCGTCCACCACGGTGAAGTAGAGCGGGTTGATGTCGATGCCGTCCTCACCGTTGTTGGTGACGGACACCTCCACACTCGTGAAGTCGCCCTCGACGTAGAGCGGACTCGGCGCGAACTCGGCCATCCTCGCGGTGACCTCCTCGGTCACGGCCTCGTCCGCGGGGGTCTCCTCCGGTTCGCCCACCTCCGGCCGGTCGGGGGCGAAGCCGTCGCTGCCCGCCGCGACCAGCAGGAGCGCCGTGCACCCGCCCAGGAGGAGCAGGAGCAGGAGCAGGATCCCGCAACCGATGCCGATGATCTTGCCCCAGGGCGTGGGCTTGGGCGGCGGCGGACCGTAGCCCGCGGGCGGCGGCGCCCCCCACCCCGGGCCCGGAGGCGGCGGCGGACCTCCCGGGTAGCTGCCCGCCCCGGCTCCGGCCATGTCCGTCTCGCCGTACCCGGGCGCGTATCCGGCGTGCTCGAACCCGGCCTGCGCCCGACCGCTGGGCCCCTCCGAGGGCTCGCCGGTGACCGGTTCGGGGGGAGCTCCGGTGGGATGCCCGCCGGGCGCGAACCCTCCGGGGCCGGACTCCCCGGGCCGGCTCCAGGACTCCTCCGGCTTCCCTCCGGAGGGCCCCGCACCGCCCCCGGCCGGGTGGGGCCCCGGCCGCTCCTGCGGCCCCTCCTCGGGCTCTCGGTCGGTCATGAGCACACCCCTCGTCCCAGCCGCGTCCGCCCACCGGGGCCGGCAGGCGCCTTCCGAACTGCACCGTAACCGCGAGGACCCCCGCGCACAGGGCGCTACCAGGGCGTTTCCGGTAAAGGTCCGGCCGAGATTTCGGGGCGACCGCTCAGGCGGCGGTGACGCCCCCGCCCTCACGGGCCGCGAGCACGCGCACCGCGAGCACCACGACCGGGAGGGTGAACAGCGCGGCGAACAGGTTGAGGCCGCCGAAACCGGCCTGGGTGAGCACGACGCCCGACACCGCGCCCGCCGAGGCGCCGCCCAGGTTCATCAGCAGGTCGCTCAGTCCCTGCACCCGCGGCCGCGCCTCGTCGGACACCGACTCGGCCAGCAGCGTCGACCCGGACACCAAGCCGAACGACCACCCCAGGCCGAGCAGCACCAGGCCGAGCGTCACCCGCACCTCGTCGTGCCCCGCGGTCCCCGCGATCGCCGCGGCCGCCAGCAGCACCCCCTGGCCGGCCAGCAGGACGGGCACCCGGCCGACGCGGTCGGTGAGCCAGCCCACGAGCGGGGAGAGCGCGTACATCCCGGCGATGTGCAGCGAGATGGTCAGTCCGACGACCGTCAACGCGGCCCCGTGGTGGGCCATGTGCACGGGCGTCATGGTCATGACCGCGACCATGACGGTGTGGCTGGCCACGATCCCGACGATCGCCAGCAGGGCCCGGGGGCTGCGTCCGACCTCCGCCAGGCCCGCGAGCGGGGACCGCCGGACCGGGGCCGCGTCGGGGGATCCGGCGCCGACGCCGCCCTCCCCCGCGACGCTGACCAGCAGCGGGTCGGGGCGCAGCAGCAGAAAGGTCAGGGCCGCCCCGAGGACGAATCCGGCGGTGGTGAACAGCACGGGACCGGCCAGTTCGGGCAGACCGACCGCGGCGGCCACGCGCCCGCCGACGCCGATGAGGTTGGGGCCCAGCACGGCGCCGACGGTCGTCGCCCACACCACGGTCGACAGGTCGCGGCCCCGGGTGTCCGCCCCGGCCAGATCGGCGGCGGCGTGCCTGGCCTGGAGGTTGGTGGCGGTCCCCGCGCCGATGAGCACCATGCCGACCAGGAACGGGACGAACCACTCCAGGACGGCGGCCGCGATGACCACGGAGCTGCCCGCAGCGCCCAGGGCCCAGCCGAGCGCCAACCCGGGGCGGCGGCCGTGCCGCGCGGCGACCGAGGCCAGGGGCAGTGCGAACACGGCCGCGCCCAGCGTGATCATCGTGGTGGCCATGCCCGACCAGGCGTCCGAACCCGTCAGGTCGCGGGCGATGAGCGCGCCCACGGCCAGCATGGCGCCCATGCCGAGGCCGCCCACGATCTGCGTGAGCATGAGGGTCAGGACGGTGCGGCGCTGGAGGCGGGCGCGCCGGTCCTCCGGGAGCGCCCGACCACTGCGGGTGGATTGCATGGTCACGGGGCCCGTCCTTCGATTCGTCCTGACAACGGATGAATCGTAGACCTTGGTCACCTTCGGCCGTACCGCCACCTGAGGTAACCGTGCTCACGTTCCACCGAGCGCATCTCCGCGTACAGCGTGTGAGGATCGCGCGCGCTGATCACCACGCCCTCCTCGGGTAGGACCGGCCAGCAGGCGTACGCCCAGAAGCAGCGTGTGTAGCGGCCCCACACGACCACCCACGCGCCCTGCTTCTGCCACTCGACGTGCTCGGCGACCCGGCGCCGTTCCTCGTCCGCACTGTCCATGCTGATCACGGACATACCCGCGCTCGGACGTGGGAGAGCAGGCCGGATCCGGCCACGCCCCCGTCCGGGACCGCCACGTTCGGCGCGGCGCTCGACGGGTAGGGACAGCCTCCGGAGCGGTGGCCCCCCGCACGGGCCGCCGGGCCGCCGCCTCCCCGGTGCGGACGGCCCGCGGCGCGGCGGCCCTTCCCCGGACACACGCCGCCGCCGGGCGCGTGCGTCCGGCGGCGGGTGTTCGGCCCTGGGGCCGGGAGGTGTCAGCGTCCGGAGACGAGCTCGCTCCCGGGGACCGGCTCGGCCGGGTCGCCGCCCAGCGCCACGATCCGGTTGGAGCGGTCCACGTGCACGATGTGCTGGACGTGCTCGGCCCGCTCCGCCTCGCTGAGCTGTGCGTAGGAGATGATGATGACCAGGTCGCCGGGGCTGACCAGGCGCGCGGCCGCCCCGTTGATCCCGATCACGCCGGTGCCGCGCCCACCGGTGATCGCGTAGGTGACCAGCCGGTTGCCGTTGTCGATGTCGACGATGTGGACCTGCTCGCCGTCGACGATGTCGGCGGCCTCCATCAGGTCGGCGTCGATCGTGACCGATCCGACGTAGTGCAGGTCGGCCTGGGTGACGGTGGCGCGGTGGATCTTGCCGTTGATGAGGGTGCGCAGCACTGCTCAATCCTCGCTTCGGGTGTCTCGCGGACTACAGGCCCTGGTCGGGTCCCGTGCTCCCCCCATCATGGCCGCTCGCGACCGGCGCATCGACCACCGGGGTCCCCTTGTCCCCGCGACGCTCACCCCTCCCCGCGTGTTCCGCGCAGGAACCGCTCCACGCGCTCGCGGTCAGGGGGATCGGCGCCCTCGGCCGTGCACGCCAGCGCCCCCGCCGCCACCGCGAACTCCAGCGCCTCCCGCGCCGCCCCCGGGTCCAGGGTCGCGAGCTTGCCCGGCCCGGCCAGGTACCCCAGGTCCGACAGGCGGGCCAGGACGGCGGCGCCGAAGGCGTCGCCCGCGCCCACGGTGTCCCGGACCGGCACCCGCACGCCCGGGACCGACACGCGGTCCCCCCAGTGGGCCGACAGGGCCACCGCCCCGTCGCCGCCCCGGGTGAGCAGCAGCAGGTCGAGTCCGTGCCGGGCCGCCCACCGTCCGGCGACCTCGACCGGGTCGCCGCCCGGCTCCAGCCAGGCCAGGTCCTCCTCGCTGGCCTTCACGACGTGGGCCGCGTCCATCCACCGCGCCGCCCAGGCCGCCACGGCGCCCCGGTCCAGCCCCACGGCCGGTCGGGCGTTGACGTCGTAGGCGACCACCGCGCGCTCGCGGTGCGCCCGCACCCACGCCCACAGGTGCCCGGCCCCCGGCTCCAGCACCGTCGCCAGGGAGCCGACGTGGATGGCCCGGGTCTCCCCGGGCGGTTCCGGCAGCTCCTCCGGGCGCCACCCCCAGTCGGCGGTCCCGTCGAGGTAGAAGGAGTACTCCGCCGCGCCCTGCTCGTCCAACCCGACCACCGCGACCGTGGAGGGTTCGTCGGCGGCCACGGCCATCCCCAGGTCCACGCCGCGTTCGGCCAGGTGGGCGCGGATCCGGCGGCCGAACGCGTCCCCGGACAGGCGGCAGAGCAGGGCCGCCCGCCCACCGAGCCGGGCCAGGGCGACGGCCGTGTTGGCCGGGCCGCCGCCCGGCACCGCCCGCCACAGGTCCCCGCCGGGCTGGGGCACGAGGTCGACCAGCGCCTCGCCGCACACCAGGATCATCGGCGGGCCCCCGGTGCCAGCGCGCCCTCGGGCAGCTCGTCCGGGTCCAGCGCACCGGTCATCACGGCGACCGCGTCGGACATCGAGCACCCGGACGGGTCGAGGGTGGCGATCCGGCGGCCGAGCCGTTGGACGTGCACCCGGTCGGCGATCTCGAACACGTGCGGCATGTTGTGGCTGATGAGGATCACCGGCAGCCCGTTGTCGCGCACGCGCAGGATCAGGTCGAGCACCGCGCGGGACTCGCGCACGCCCAGCGCGGCGGTCGGTTCGTCCATGATGACGACCTTGTTCCCGAACGCCGCCGCCCTGGCCACCGCGACCGCCTGGCGTTGCCCGCCGGAGAGCGTCTCCACCGCCTGGTTGGGGTTCTGGATGGTCATGATGCCCAGGTCGGCCAGGTGGCGGGCGGCCTCGGCCCGCATGCGCGGCCGGTCGAGCATCCGGAACACCGATCCGAGCACTCCCGGCCTGCGCAGCTCCCGGCCCAGGAACAGGTTGGTGGCGATGTCCAGGGACGGCGACACGGCCAGGCTCTGGTGCACGGTCTCGATGCCCGCCTCACGGGCGGCGATCGGGGTCGGCAGCCGCACGGGCGCGCCGTCGACCAGGATCTCTCCCTCGTCGGGGACGATCGCTCCGGACAGGGCCTTGATCAGGCTGGACTTGCCCGCCCCGTTGTCTCCGATGACGGCGAGGATCTCGCCGGGATACAGCTCCAGGTCCGCCCCGGCCAGAGCGGTCACCCTGCCGTACCGCTTGACCAGGCCGCGCGCCTGGAGCACCGGCTGTGCCCGGGTGTGCGCCTTCTCCTCCGGGGGTGCGGCGACGTCGGTCCGCGAGGTCGGCCGGCTCATCGGCGGGCCCTCCTGATCCACTGGTCGAGGGAGACGGCGAGGATCACCAGGACGCCCACCGCGAAGTTCTGCCACAGCACGTCCACACCGGCCAGGGACAGGCCGTTGCGGCACACGCCCACGATGAGCGCGCCCATGACGGTGCCGACGATCATGCCCCGGCCGCCGAAGAGACTGGTTCCGCCGAGGACGACCGCGGTGATGCTGTCGAGGTTGTCCATGACGCCCGCCTGCGGGCTGGCCGAGGCGATCCGGCCGATGAGGATCCACGCGCCCACCGCGTAGACCAGGCCCGCGACGGCGTAGACGCTCAGCAGCACCCGGTTGACGCGGATCCCCGCCAGGCGGGCGGCCTCCCGGTCGTCGCCGGTGGCGTACACGTGCCGCCCCCACCGCGTGCGGTGCAGGGCGTAGGCCAGCACCGCGACGATGGCGAGCATGAGGATGGAGCCGTAGGTGATCCGGGTGCCTCCGATGGTCACCACGCGGCCCGTCCACAGCAGCAGCGCGGACATGTCGGTGCCGCGGATCGTCTCGCTGCTGGAGATCCACAGGTTCAGCGCGAAGAAGATGTTGAGCGAGCCCAGGGTGACGATGAACGGGGGCAGCTTGACCCTGGTGACGAGGAACCCGTTGAACAGGCCGCAGGCCATGCCGCTGGCCAGTCCCACCAGCAGGGCGAGCGGCCCGGGCACGCCCAGGTCGGCCGAGAGGCGGCCCATGATGATGGAGCACAGCACCATGATCGAGCCCACTGACAGGTCGATGCCCGCGGTGAGGATGATCAGGGTCTGCCCGAGCGCGAGGGTGCCGACGACCGCGGTCTGCTGGAGCACCAGCGACAGGTTGGCGGGTTGGAGGAAGTTCGGGCTGATCACGGCGAACGCGCAGACCGTGACGAGCAGGACGGCGGCGGGGCCCAGGGTGGCCTGGGCGTGCAGGAGGCGTTGGATCCGGTCGACCGGGCCCTGGGGGCGCACGTCGATCTCGGCCGGAGGCGGTTCGGGGGTCGTGGAGGACACCGGTCGGGTGTTCGAGGTGGTCACGGTGGTGTGCGTCTTCCTTCGCGTCGTGGACGGGGTCAGCCCCAGCAGTTCTCCTGGCCCCAGGCGCCGTCCCGGGATTCCAGGCCCTCGACCGCCTGGTCGGTGATGAGCTCCACTCCGGTGTCGACGAAGTCCGCGCCCTCGGCGGGCTCGGGCAGTTCGCCGGTCGCGCTGTACTCGACCACCGCCTCCACCCCCATCGCCGCCATGTCCAGCGGGAACTGCATGGCGGTGGCGCCGATGACGCCGCCGGCGACGTTGTCCACGCCCGGGCAGCCGCCGTCGACCGACACGATGGTCACGTCCTCGGCGCGGCCGGCGGCCACCAGCGCCTCGTGCGCCCCGGCGGCGGCCGGTTCGTTGATCGTGTAGACGAGGTTGAGGTCGGGGTCGCGCTGGAGGAGGTTCTCCATCGCGGTGCGACCGCCCTCCTCGGCGCCCTCGGTGACGTCGTGGCCGACGATCCGGGGGTCGTCCTCGTCGCCGATCTCGCCCGGGTCGGCGATGTCGACCCCCAGGCCCTGGAGGAAGCCCTGGTCGCGGGCGACGTCCACGGCGATCTGGTTGGGGTTGAGGTCGAGCATGGCCACGCGGGGCTCCTCGCCCTCCTCCTCGAAGCGCTGGGCCGCCCACTGGCCGATGAGCTCCCCGGCGCGGAAGTTGTCGGTGGCGAAGGTGGCGTCGACCGCGTCGGCGGGTTCGGTCGGCGTGTCCAGCGCGATCACCATGATCCCCGCGGCCCGGGCGCGGTCCAGGACCGGAACGATCGCCGCGGAGTCGTTGGGGGTGATGAGGATGCCGTCGGCTCCGGCGGCGATGAGGTTCTCCACCGCCTGGACCTGGGTCTCGTTGTCTCCGTCGTACTCGCCGGAGAAGGTCTGGAGGGTCACGCCGTTCTCCTCGGCTGCCGCCTCCGCGCCCTCCTGCATCTTGACGAAGAACGGATTGGTCTCGGTCTTGGTGATCAGCCCCACCAGGACCGTGTCGTCGCCTCCGCCGCCGTCGGAACAGGCGGCCAGCGAGGCCGCCAGGCCCAGTCCCGCGGTGGCGGCCAGGGCCCGGCGCGTCCACGGTGCGTACGTCATGGGAGTTCTCCTTCGGATCGCCCCGCTGGGCGCGAGGCACGGTCGGGGGACGCCGTCCCGTGACTCACGCCACCGAGACAACGATGTCCCGAAAGTTTCAGCGAGACATCCGTTCCGTGTCAACCCCCGTAGTCACAGCAGTTCAGCGAATCGAAGAAGTTCGTATGGCCCTGTTGACAACGTTGACTCGGACGATGCAGGGTGAGCCACGTCACCGACTCCCGCAACCTCCCAGCGACCCACGGCCCGCCCGGCCGCCGCCGACCGGGCGCCCCCCGCCGTGGCCCCTCCCCCTCCGGGGGTCGAGATCGGAGAGCCGCATGCACCGACGACCGCACCCCGCCACCCCCCGCCCGCACCGGCCCGCCCCGGTCGGCCCCTCCGGGCACGCCACCCCCTGGAGCGCCGCCGTGCTGGCCACGGCCGCCGCCCTGACCCTCACCGCGGCGGTCCCCGCCGCCGCGGCCGCCGACCACCCCCACCGGCCCCAGCTGCACTTCAGCCCGGCCGAGCACTGGATGAACGACCCCAACGGCCTCATCCACCACGACGGCGTGTACCACCTGTACTTCCAGTACAACCCCGAGGGCGACCAGTGGGGCAACATGTCCTGGGGGCACGCCACCAGCCCCGACCTGATCCACTGGGAAGAGCAGCCGCTGGCCCTCCCGTACACCGACCGGGAGCACGTCTTCTCCGGCGGGATCGTCTTCGACGAGCACAACACCAGCGGCCTGGGCACCGCGCAGAACCCGCCCCTGGTCGCCGTCTACACCAGCGCCTACACCGACGCCTCCGACCGCCCCGGCATCCAGGCGCAGTCCCTCGCCTACAGCCTCGACGGCGGCTACACCTGGGAGCGGTACGCGGGCAACCCGGTCCTGGACATCGGCGACGCCGACTTCCGCGACCCCAAGGTGTTCTGGTACGAGGAGGGCGGCTACTGGGTGATGGCCGCCGTCGTCGCCACCGACCACGTCGTCCACTTCTACCGCTCCGACGACCTCCGGGAATGGGAGTTCCTCAGCGACTTCGGCCCCGCCCACGCCGACGGCGGCATCTGGGAGGTCCCCGACCTGTTCGAACTCCCCGTCGACGGCGACCCCGACGACACCCGTTGGGTACTCATCGTCAACCTCAACCCCGGGGCGGTCGCCGGAGGGTCCGGCGCCCAGTACTTCGTCGGCGACTTCGACGGCACCGCCTTCACCCCCGACCACCTGGTCGACTCCGGACCGCCCGAGGGCGAACTCCTGGCCGACTTCGAGGACGGCTACGGCGACTGGGAGGTGGTCAACGACCTCGACGGCGCCGGCGGCGACGGCCCCTTCGGCGCCGCACCCGCCCAGGGCACCCTGCCCGACCAACAGCACGTGCACGGCCACGAGGGCGGACACCTGCTCAACAGCTACGTCGGCGGCGACGCGCCGCGCGGCCACGCCACCTCACCCGAGTTCACCATCGACCGCGACCACGTCAACCTCCTCGTCGGCGGCGGGAACCACCCCAACACCGGCCAGGGCGGCGACGCCTCGGTCAACCTGGTCGTGGACGGCGAGGTCGTACGCACCGCCACCGGCCGCGACAGCGAACACCTCGACTGGGTGTCCTGGGACGTCGGCGACCTGGTCGGCCGCACCGCCCGCCTGCGCGTCAACGACGACGCCACCGGAGGCTGGGGCCACATCCTCCTCGACCACGTCGTCCTGTCCGACCACCCCCAGTCCGGACTGGCCGACTACGACTGGCTCGACTGGGGCCGCGACTACTACGCCGCCGTCTCCTACAACGACACCCCCGACGACGCCCGGATCACCATGGCCTGGATGAGCAACTGGCAGTACGCCGGAGCCGTTCCCACCTCACCCTGGCGCGGCCAGATGGCGCTCCCCCGCCAGCTGGAGCTGGAGACGGTCGAGGGACGCCCGCGGCTGGTCCAGCGCCCGGTCGACGGGCTCCAGGAGATCTACGGCCCGCCGCTGTACCAGCGCACGCGCGTCTCCGTCATCGACCAGGGCCTCCGCCTGGCCGACCCCGCACCCGGACAGGCCCACCAGGTCGAGGTCACCCTGCGCCCGGGCGGAACCGACGAGATCGGCCTGCGCGTGCACGACGACGGCGACCAGGCGACGGTGATCGGCTACGACAGCGGCGCGGGAGAGCTCTTCGTGGACCGCACCCGCTCCGGGAACACCGGCTTCCACCACGCCTTCCCCAGCCGGAGCCGCGTCCCGCTGCCCTTGGAGGACGGCGCTCTGCGACTGCGCGTGGTCGTGGACACCTCGTCGGTGGAGGTCTTCGCCGCCGACGGGCGGGCGGTGCTCACCCACCTCGCCTTCCCCGACCCCTCGGCCACCGGCGTCACCCTGTACGCCGAGGGCGGGAACGGCCTGGCCGAGGACGTCACCGTCCGACCGCTCACCCCCGGGACGGGTGCGGCAGAATGAGACCGTCCCCACCTGCCGGATCGCGGCGATGAGCCTTCGGGGGCGGCGCCTGACGGCGCCGCCCCGTCCGCGCACGGGGACGACGATCGGGACGACGCGGAGAGAAGCCGGGGTTCGAGTGTCGGTGCACCACAATGGCATGGAGGGACGGTCCACGTCCGCGGAACCGGTCCGCCGGGCCACGATGAGGGACGTCGCCGCACTGTCGGGGGTGAGCATCAAGACGGTCTCCCGCGTCATCAACGGCGTCTCCACGGTCTCCGACGAACTGCGCGACCGCGTCACCCGCGCCATCGTCCAGCTCGACTTCCAGCCCAACCTCGCCGCCTCCAGCCTGCGCCGCACCGACGGCGCCACGCGGCAGATCGCCCTGCTGCTGGAGGACGTGGCCAACCCCTTCTCCGCCACCCTGAGCCGCGCGGTGGAGAACGTCGCCCGCGGCCACGACACCCTCGTCTTCACGGGCAGCCTGGACGAGGACCCGCAGCGCGAACTGGAGCTGGTCCGCGCCGCCACGCTGCACCGGGTGGACGGCATCATCATCGTCCCCGCGGCGCCCGACCACGGCTACCTGCACCGGGAGATCCGCACGGGCACCCCCGTGGTGTTCGTCGACCGTCCGCCGCGCGGTCTGGCCGCCGACGCGGTCCTGGCCACCAACACCGGGGGCGCGCGCGAGGCCGTCCTGCACCTGGCCGACCACGGGCACACCGACATCGCCTTCCTCGGCGACGCGCGCACCATCAGCACGGTCGGGGAACGCGTGGCGGGCTACCGGGAGGCCCTGGCCGAACGGGGACTGCCCGAACGGCCCGGCCGCGTCGTCCAGGACCTGCCCGACACCGCCAGCGCCGCGCGCGCGGTCGCCGCGCTGCTCGACGCCGAACACCCGCCCACGGCCCTGTTCACCGCGCAGAACCTGGTCACCATCGGCGCGATCCAGACGCTCCAGGAGCGCGGTCTGCACGAGCGCGTGGCCGTCGTCGGCTTCGACGACTTCCCGATGGCCGACCTGCTCGTGCCCCGGGTGACCGTGGTCGCCCAGGACGTGATGCGGATCGGGACCCTGGCGGTGCGGCGGCTGTTCGAACGCATCGGGGGCGACGACGCCCCGCCCCGCGAGGACCGCGTGCCCACCACACTGGTGGTACGCGGCTCCGGGGAGATCGCGCCGCCGCGCTGAGTCCCGCTCACCCGAACGACGAGTAGGCCACCACTCCGCGCAGGACCAGGTCGGTGGCCTTGCGCGCGGTGGAGCGCACCTCCGGGTCGCCGGTGGCCCCGGCGATCTGGCCGAGCATGTCCGCGAGCATCTTGGCCGTGCGCACGAAGTCGCCGGCGGGCATGTCGGCCTGCCGCAGGATCGCGTCGAGCCGGTCGCCGCGCGCCCACCGGTGCGCGGTCCACACGAACCCGAAGTCCGGCTGGCGCAGGAACGACACGCGGTGGCGCGACTCGACGTCGTTGAGGTCGCCCCACAGCCGCAGCATCTCCTGGAGGGTCTCCTCGATCCGCCCCGGCGGGACCCTCGGGAAGGGGTCGTCGTTGCGGCGCGGCTCGTAGACCAGGGCGGCCGCGCAGGCGGCCAGGTCGACCGGGGTCAGGTCCTTCCACAGCCCCCGGCGCAGGCACTCGGCGACCAGCAGGTCCAGCTCCGAGTAGACCTTCGCCAGCTGGGCCCCGTCCGTCGAGACGGTGTCGTCCGTCAGGTAGCCCAGGTCCTCCAGGACACCGCACACCCGGTCGAAGGTGCGCGCGATGACGTGCGAGCGGCCCTCCACCCGGCGGCGCAGGCCCTCGGTCTCCTTGCGCAGGCGGAAGTGGCGCTCGGCCCAGCGGGCGTGGTCCTCGCGCTCGTCGCATCCGTGGCACGGGTGCGCGCGCAGCCCGGCCCGCAGCCGCAGCACCTCGGCGTCCTCACCGGCGTCGCGGGCGGCACGCCCGGCCTTGGGGGTGTCGCCCTGCTCCTTGAGCTTGTTGCGCAGGGTCGAGGCCAGGTCCTGGCGCGAGCGCGGCGACCGCGCCGAGAACGACTTGGGGATGCGCATCCGCCCGGACGGGTGCACCGGGATCGTGAAGTCGCTGGCGTTGATCCGTTTGACCTGCTTGTCGGCGGTGAGCACCAGCGGCGCCGGAAGGTCGAGCTTGAGCCCGGGGTCCAGGACGACGGCGTGGCCGGAGAAGCGGCCCGAGGGGATCCGGATGATGTCGCCCGGACGCAGCTTCTCCAGGCTCTCCAGGGCTTCGTCGCGGCGCCGCGCCGAACGGGATTTGGCCAGCACGGACTCCCGGTCGCTCAGCGCCCGGCGCAGCGAGGCGTACTCCATGAAGTCGCCCAGGTGGCACTCGGCGGAGGCCGCGTACCCCTCCAGGGCCTCCTCGTGCTTGCGCAGCTGCTTGACCAGGCCGACCACGGCGCGATCGGCCTGGAACTGGGCGAAGGACTCCTCCAGCATGGAGCGGCTGCGACGGCGGCCGACCTGGCCGACGAGGTTGACCGCCATGTTGTAGGAGGGCTGGAAGCTGGAGTTGAGCGGGTAGGTGCGGGTGCCCGCCAGGCTGGCGACCGACTCGGGGTCGGTCCCGGCCTGCCAGACCACCACCGCGTGGCCCTCGACGTCGATCCCGCGCCGCCCCGCGCGCCCGGTCAGCTGGGTGTACTCGCCCGGGGTGAGCTGGGCGTGGGTCTCACCGTTCCACTTGTCCAGCTTCTCCATGACCACCGTGCGGGCGGGCATGTTGATGCCGAGCGCCAGCGTCTCGGTGGCGAAGACGGCGCGGATCAGCCCACGGGAGAACAGGTCCTCGACGATCTCCTTGAACGTGGGCAGCATCCCCGCGTGGTGGGCCGAGATGCCCGACTCCAGGGCGCGCAGCCACCCCTCGAAGCCCAGGACCGCGAGGTCGGCCGGGGGGATGTCGGCGCACCGGGTCTCCGCGTACTCGCGGATCTCGGCGGCCTCCTCCGGGGTGGTGAGCACCAGCCCGGCGGCCACGCACTGGCGCACGGCGTCGTCGCAGCCGACGCGGCTGAAGATGAACGTGATGGCGGGCAGCAGGCCCTCGTCGTCGAGCTTGCCGATGATCGTGGGCCGCGTCGGCGGCGCGTACCGGGTGCGGGGGCGCATGTTGCCGCGGGCGCGCGCCTGCGGGGCGCGCTTCCGGTGCGCCAGCTGGGTGGTCCGGGCGTCCTCCTCGGCGATCCGGCTCAGCCGCGGGTTGATCGCCAGGCGCTGTCCGCCGACGACGATCTCGCGCGGACGCCACGACTGGTCGCGGCGGCGGTCGCGTTTGCGCTTGCGGCCGCCCTCGCGCCTCCCCTCCTCCTCGTCGGAGGCGTTCTCCTCCACCGGTTCGGCGAACAGGTCGTGGATCCGTCCGCCCACCATGACGTGCTGCCACAGCGGGACCGGCCGCTTCTCGTCGACGATGACGGTGGTGTCGCCGCGCACCTGCTGCAGCCACTCGCCGAACTCCTCGGCGTTGCTGACCGTCGCGGACAGGGCGACCATCCGCACCGACTCGGGCAGGTGGATGATCACCTCCTCCCAGACAGCGCCGCGGAACCGGTCGGCGAGGTAGTGGACCTCGTCCATGACCACGTACGCCAGCCCCCCGAGGGTGGCCGACCCCTCGTAGAGCATGTTGCGCAGCACCTCGGTGGTCATCACGACCACGGGCGCCTCGCCGTTGACGCTGTTGTCCCCGGTCAGCAGACCGACCCTCTCGGCGCCGTAGCGGCTGACCAGGTCGTTGTACTTCTGGTTCGACAGCGCCTTGATGGGGGTGGTGTAGAAGCACTTGGTCCCCTGGCTCAGCGCCAGGTGCACGGCGAACTCGCCGACCACCGTCTTGCCGGAGCCCGTGGGCGCGGCGACCAGCACCCCGTGGCCGTACTCCAACGCCTTGCAGGCACGGATCTGGAAGGGGTCGAACTCGAACCCGTACAGACCCTGGAAGGCCTCGATCGCGGCGCTGGAGGCGCTCTTGCGCCGACGGAAGGCGGCGTACCGCTCAGCGTGAGTACTCATATGCCTCTCAGACTATGAGGTCAGCTCCAGCATCTCGACCGCGCCGGGGACGACGTCGCAGACCAGCGGAGGGTGGCCGATCCGTTCGCCGTCGGCGTAGGCGGCCCCGGCCTCGGCGCGGATCGCGACCCTGCGACCGCGCTCCACTGCGACCAGGTCCAGACCGGTGTGGCCGCCGGTGAAGACCAGCGGGAACAGCCGCACGAACCGGGCGGTCGGCGCGGCGCGCAGGAAGACCACGTCGAGCAGGCCGTCGTCGGGCACCGCGTCGGGGCAGATGCGCATGCCGCCGCCGTAGGCGCTGGTGTTGCCGACCGCGACGAGCATGCCGGGCTCCTCGATCCGGCGCCCGTCCACCTCGACGGTGAAGTCGGCGGGGGCGAAGGAGCGCAGTTCGGCCAGCAGGCCCAGCACGTATCCGGCCCGGCCCACGCTGAACCGGAAGCCGTTCACCCGCTCGTTGACGCGGGCGTCGAAGCCGCAGGCCAGGACGCTCAGGAAGTGGCGCTCGGTACCGTCCTCCAGCCGCGTGCGCACGGCGTCGAACGAGCGTGTGCGCCCGGCCAGGATCGCGGCGGCGGTGTCCCCGACCGAGCGGCCGGGACGGCCGACGGCGCGGGCGATGTCGTTGCCGGTCCCGGCGGGCACGACCCCCAGGGGCACCCCGGTTCCCACGACCGCCTGCACGGCCTGGTGCACCAGCCCGTCCCCGCCCACGGTCACCAGGGCGTCGGGACGGTCGGCGGCGGACAGGCGGGCCAGCCGGCGGCTGTCGGCGGCGGAGCGGCCGACCAGGACGCGCACGTCGGCTCCCGCCTCGCGCAGGCGCTCCTTGAGCCGGACGGCGGTGACGGCGGCGCGGCCCCGGCCGGAGCGGGGGTTGACCAGGAGGTCGATCTCGGGGGTCATGGTGTGGTCCTTCAACTGCCCGGGGGTGCGGAGGGTGCGCGAGGGCCGGACCGCGCACACCCTCGCGCCCGGGTGCGCCCGACCGTCAGGACCCGTCGGTGCGGGCCCGCTCGGCCTCCTCGCGCTGGCGGCGATGGTACTCCTCCATCGCCTCGGGGGTGTTGAGCGGGGAGGGCACCCACGCGACCTCGACGTCGACCTCGCGGTTCTGTATGCGCCGCTCCTCCTCCGTCAGGTACTCCTCGGGGATGTCGAACTCGCCGTCGCGGGCCCCCAGGACGAAGGCCTCCCACTCGGCCGGGGTGAAGAACAGCGTGCCCTTCTCGGGCGACTTGCCGTCGCGCACGGCGCGGAAGCCGTCGTCGAACGTGGCGACCTCGACGACCGCCTCGGACTCCTCCTTGGACAGGGAGGAGCGCATCCACACCGCGTGCGTGGTGTCGTGCCACTTCTCGTTGCCCATGGCCTCGGGAGGAAGCTCACGCTTGGCTTCGGACTGCTCACTCATCGGACTGGCCCTTCACAACATCGGTCGTCCCCGGGAGCGGCCCGGGGCGCCGGGACCGTACCGTCCGGCCCCCGCCAGACCCTAGCGTGTCGCGGACGCGCTCATCGGCGCTTGGAGGACTTCTCCTCCACGTCCGGCCCGTCCAGGTCCGAGGGCGCGTCGTCGAGCTCGGAGATCTCGTCGTCCGCGAGGTCGGCGAGGGGATCGTCGCGGCGCTTGCGGCGGTCGTTGAGGAAGGCGAACAGCTCGGCCGCCTCGAACAGGATCACCAGCGGGACGGCCAGCGCGATCATGGAGATCGGCTCGGCCGGGGTGATGACCGCCGACACCGCGAACGCCCCGAAGATGATCGCCCGGCGCCACTTGGCCAGGGCGGCGTGCGGCAGGATCCCGGCCAGGTTGAGCAGCGCGACCAGCAGGGGCATCACGAAGCCCAGCCCGAACATGACCATCATGATGATCATGTAGTCGAGGTACTGGTCGACGGTCAGCATCGGGTCGGCGTCCTCGGGCAGGAAACCGAACAGCACGGTCAGGGCCAGGGATGTGATCCGGTAGGCCAGCGCGGCGCCGCCGACGAACAGCACCACGGCCAGCGGCACGAAGACGTAGACGTACCGCTTCTCCCGGTTGTGCAGGGCCGGGGCGACGAACGCCCACAGCTGGTACAGCCAGACCGGCGCGGAGACCAGGGCGCCGACGAAGATCCACACCTTCATCGCGACGAAGAACGCGTCGAAGGGGCCGGTGACGATGAGCGAGCAGCCCTCGGAGTCGAACGCGGACGACTCCGGCAGCGAACAGTACGGGGCGGTGAGGAAGTCCCACACCTGCTGGTAGAAGACGTAGCCCACGACGGCGCCCAGCACGAGCCCGATCAGCGCCTTGGTCAGGCGTCCGCGCAGTTCGCGCAGGTGGTCCATGAGCGGCATCCGGGCCTCCGGATTGGCCGCCCGGCCTCGTGCCCTCATCGTGTGGTCACTCTCTCTCGTCCGGTTCCGCTCCGTCGGAACCCGCTGACACCGTCACGCGCGGCACCCGGCCGCTCCGCGCACACGCCCGGACCGGCGCCCCGCGGGGCCGGTCCAGGAAGAGCGCGACTCAGTTGCCGTAGCTGCGGGGCTGGGTCTCACCGGACTCGTTGACGATGCGCTGACCGGGCGGCAGCTGCGGGTACCCCTGCTGCTGCTGTGACTGCGTCGGCTGCTGCTGCGCCTCGGCGCTCTGCTGCTGGGGGCGCTTGTCGTCGTCGCCGGACTCGTTGTCCTCGTCCATCAGGCCCTTGCTCTCGGCCTTGAGGATGCGCGCACTGCGGCCCACCGACCGGGCGAGGTCGGGCAGCTTCTTGGCTCCGAACAGCAACACGGCCAGGACCACCAGAATGGCGATGGTGGGTCCGTTGATGGCTCCCATGGTTCTACCTCTCTGTGGGGCGCAACCGAGCGCCTTCGATGGTACGCGCACTCGACTTCCGCGACGTCACGTTCCCGTTCCGTCCCGGTTGACGCGTTCTGGGTCGGCTCCGCTCGCCTGGTACCCGCCCGCGGCCCCGCTCACCGCCGCCGAGAGCACGCGCGCCCGCCGAAGCGCCCTCGCGGCGAGGACTCCGACGGCCACGGCCCCGGCGAGAACCGTGCTGAACAGGACAGCGAGGGCGATCATGCCCACCACCATATCCGCTCCGCCGTGACCTGCACCCCACCCCCCGGTGAACAGGCGGGCCGTGCTCCGGGGCTCGGCCGTCCGCTACCGGACCGCGCCCGCGCCGTAGTGGGCCAGCGCCCGCGCGGCCTCGGCGCGCACCTCCCCGGCGACCCCGGCCGGGGCGGCCACCCGGCACGAGGACCCCAGCGCCAGCGCGAGCCGCACCACCCACGCGGGAGCGGGCGTGCGCAGCGTCGCGCGGACCCCGCCCCCGGGGAGTTCGGCCACCGACTCGCACACGTAGTCCTCGGTGACCCACCGGGCGGACGGGTCCAGGTCGAGGGTGACCAGCGTGTCGCGCTCCGAGCGCTGGAGCACCCCCGCCGACAGGTCGCGGCGGCCCACGCCCTCGGGGACCCGCGCCGCCTCGGGCAGGACGGTCAGCTCCAGCACCCTGTCCAGCCGGAACAGGCGCACGTCGCCGCGCAGGTGGCAGTACCCCTCCAGGAACGGGTACCCGTCCTGCACCACCAGGCCCATCGGGTCGACGTCGCGCTCGGTCACCTGGTCGAGGTACCCGGACAGGTACCTCAGGTGCAGGCGCTGCCCCGAGTGCAGGGCGTCGGCGCAGCGGCGCTGGGTGGCGGCGACCTGCTCGTCCACCTCCACCCGCACCTGGACCGCGTCGGCCAGGGAGGCGACGGCGGCCCCGGCGGCCGCGCGCAGCTTCTCGCCCACCCGTTTGAGGGCGCCGCCCTCCAGTCCCTCCGCCTCGGGCAGGGCCTCCAGCAGCGACAGGCCCACGACCAGGCTCGCCGCCTCGTCGGCGGTCAACCGCAGGGGCTGGGCCAGGGTGTCGGCGTTGCCGATGATGATCTCGCCGGTCTCCCTGGCGGCGTCCAGGTCGACATCGATCAGGTCACCCGGCGTGTACCCGGGCAGACCGCACATCCACAGCAGGCTCAGGTCGGCGACGACCTGCTTCTCGCTGAGTCCGAAGTGCGCGGCCACCTCGGGCACGCGCACGTCGCGGCCCAGGGCGTAGGGCACGAGCATGAGCAGACGCCGCAGCTGGTCGGCGGAGCGGGGACCGCGCGCCGGAGCACCGGATCCCGCGTCCGCCGCCGGCCCGTCGGAGCCCTCGGACGGGTCCGCGGGCTCGGCGGTGGCCGCCAGGTGGGCGGCGATCGCCTCACGGGCGCCCGCGGGCTCGACGACGACCGCCCGCGCCCCGAAGGAGGCCACCCGGCGCACGAGGTCGGGGGTGTCGGAGTAGGGCAGGGTGAGGGTGTCCCAACCGCCGCCGGAGGTGTCCCGCTCGCCGGGCGCCACGCGCAGGGCGACGCGCCGCAGGTCGTGGGCGGCGTCGGTGCGCACGCGCACGACGGCGGAGCGTTCGGGTTCGGCGCGCTGCCCGGCCACCACCGACCGCAGGTCCACACCCTCGGGGACGACGACGTCGGGGCCGCCCCGCAGCACGCTCACCTCGCCGCGCACACGGCCGAGCCGGAAGACCCGGCGGGCGTCGCGCATCCGGTCGTGCCCCACCACGTACCAGTGGCCGCGCAGGTTGACGATCCCCCACGGCTCGACCTCGCGCCGCTCGGCCGTCCCCTGGCCCGGCTTGCGGTAGTCGAAGGCGATCGGCCGGCGGTCGCGCACGGCCTGCCAGACCGGGCCGAAGGACGGTTCGTCGGTGCGCATGGCGGGGGTCAGGCCGGGGGCGGCCTCGGTGTCCACCGGCACCCCGGCCGCCCGGAGCTTGAACAGGGCGTTGGCCGCGGCCTCGCCCAGGGACGCGTGCCGCCAGGCGCGCGCGGCCAGGCCCAGGACCAGGGCCTCGTCGGGCAGCAGCTCGATCTCGGGGAGCTCGTAGTCGGTGCGCGAGATGCGGTAGCCCTCCTCGCCGCTGACCGCGTCACCGGTCCCCACCTGGATGGGGATGCCGCTGTCGCGCAGCTCGCGCTTGTCGCGCTCGAACATGCGCTTGAACGCGGACTCGCTCTCGGCCTCCGCGTACCCCAGCACCGTCGTGCGGATCTCCTGGGCGGTGAGGTGGCGGCGCGTGGACAGCAGACAGATGACCAGGTTCAGCTGCCGTTCCGTCTTCCTGCGCGACATCGCCAGCACCCTTCTCGACGTGTGTGGTGGATCGACCGACGGGGGCCGCGCCTCGCGCGCGTCGCTCCGCCGCCGGTTTCAGCAACGAAGGTACCGTGCCGAACATGATCCGGTGGCGTCGTGGTGTGGTCCGTCAACTCCTGCCCTCCTGGCCCGGCGTGCGGCCGTGCGCGGTCGACCTGCCCGCCGAGGACGGCCGGGAGCCCGCCAGGTGCCGGGCGCTGGCCTACACGGACCTGGTCGGACACCCGCGCGTGGGGGACCGGGTCCTGCTCAACACCGGCGCCCTGGACCTGGGCCTGGGCACGGGCGGGTACGCGCTGATCGTCGCCGTGCCCGACCGGCTGCCGCCCGACGCGCGCGGCCCCGGACACCTGGTCAAGGCGCGCTACACCCCGTTCCAGGCGACCGTGCTGGGCGCCGACGAGCAGGGGTCCGCGCACCACGCGACGCTGTGCGCCGCACGGGGCGTGGACGGCATGCCCGTGGTGGTCGCCGACCTGCACTCGGCCCTGCCCGCCGTCGTCGCCGGTGTGCGCGCCGAACGCCCCGGGGCGCGGATCGCGTACGTGATGCTCGACGGCGGCGCACTGCCCGCCGCCTTCTCCCAGGTCGTGGCGGTACTGCGCGAGGAGGGGCTGATCGCGGGGTGCGTGACCACCGGGCAGGCCTTCGGCGGCGACCTGGAGGCGGTCACCGTGCACTCGGGCCTGCTCACCGCCCGGCACGTGCTGGGCGCGGACGTCGCCGTCGTGTGCCAGGGACCGGGCAACCTGGGGACCGGCACGCCCTGGGGGTTCTCCGGGGTGGCCTGCGGCGAGGCGGTCAACGCGGTGGCGGCGCTCGACGGACGCGCGGTGGCGGCGCTGCGGATCAGCGAGGCGGACCCCAGGCGGCGGCACCGGGGGGTGTCGCACCACAGTCTGACCGCCTACGGCCGGGTGGCCCTGGCGGGGGCGGACGTGGTCGTGCCCCGGCTCCCCGGGGCGTTCGGGGAGCGGGTGCGGTCCCAGGCCGCGGAACTGGCCGCACGGCACACCCTCGTCGACGTGGACGTCACGGGGCTGGAGGAGGCGCTCAGGTCGCTGCCCGTGAAGGTGTCCACCATGGGCCGGGGCTTGGAGCAGGACCGGGCCGCGTTCCTGAGCGCGGCCGCCGCCGGGCGGCACGCGGCCCTGCTGCCGGAGGCCTGAACCCGTCAGGCGCGCAGCAGGGAGTCGCCGTGCGGGGACGGATCCGGAATGTGGCCGGGGCGCGCGGACGTGAGCATGTGCGGTGACGGGACGTCGAAGAACGCGCCCGGCCGGAACATGGCCAACGACGTGGGCTCGGCACGCACGCCCTCGTCCACCCGGAGCGCGTCCGGGACGAACACCGTGCCGTCGCCGCAGGTGACGCCCCACTCGCGGCGGGACCCGGCGGCGACGATCTGACCGGGCGCGCCACCGGCGATCTCCCGGTGCAGCGTGCCCCCGCACAGGGTGATGTGGGCGCCGCCGAACCGCGCGAAGGCGCCCGGATAGGGATCGGCGAGCGCGCGCACCATACGGTCGACGTCCGCCCCGGACGCGGCGAAGTCCAGGTGGCCGTCGCAGGGGCGGCGCCGGGGCCACACCGACACGTGGCCGGTCTGCGGGCGGCGCGGCGCGGTGCCGTCGAGGAGGCCGTCCAGGTGGCGGATGAGGAGTTCGGCCTGGAGCCAGGAGACGCGCTCGTAGAGGGCGGTGGCGGTGACGTCGGGGGCGACGTCGAACCACAGCTGGTCGACGATGTCGCCGGACTCGGACCCGGGGTCGAGGTGGAAGAGGGTGACCGCGCTGGAGCGCATGTCGCGCAGGATGGTCCAGGGGATGGGGGCCCGGCCGCGCCCGACGGGCAGCGGGGAGGGGTGCAGACCGACGCCGCCCAGGGCCAGGGCGGACAGCAGCTGTTCGTGGACGACCTGCGACCAGCCCGCGACGACCATGAGGTCGATGCTGTGCGTGGCGAGGGCGTCGCGCACCTCGTCGGAGTTGATGTCGGCGGCGCGCAGGTGGGCCAGCCCGTGGCGCCGGGTCAGCGGTTCGTAGTCGAAGTAGCCGCAGCGGTGCGCCAGCTCGGCGGGGTAGGACACGACGAGGCTGGGCGGCCGTCCCTGGGCGCAGAGTTCCTCCACGGCCGGAACGCCCAGGCGCAGCCCGGAGACGTAGCAGTAGCGTCGGTCTGACATGGCTCCCCCTCGCCCGTGGACCGATGGGACCGACTCTACGCATCCCTCCGGGTCAGACCGTGGACGCCCGGATCTGAGGCGTGTCCGCGCCGCGGACGGCGACCGGGGGCAGCGGCGGGCGGGCGTGCGATGCTGGGCGACATGCAGGAACCATCAAACCGCCAGGCCCCGCACGATCCGTGGCGGGACCTCCGAGAACGCCTGAGCGCCGAGGCGTGCCCCCCGGACACCGGGGCCGAGATCTACGCTGGCGACCTGTGCTGGCGCGACCTCTAGTTCGATGCGGTGAGCGTCGGTCAGCGCGTCACCGCCGAGGTGACCGGGATCGGACGGGGGCGGATCCTGCTCTCCCTCGCCGCCACCGAGAACCCCGACCTGTGGGCGTTCGTCAACGTGACCCGGCTCTGGAGGACCGGGCTTGGAGGTAGCGCCCGACTGGCTGCTGGGTGGGCCCCTCCGTCCAGACACCCCTTTACGGGGTGGCAGGGGCGCGTGACTCACGCCCCGCGTTCCACACGGTCACACCACGAGCGGCGATGTTGTGGGAAGCGTTCCGGTCCGCGTGCGCAACGACGCCGCATGCCCGGCAGACGAAAAGCCCTTGGTCGACACGGTTTCGTGTGTCGACATGGTCGCACTCGCAGCACATCTGCGAGGTATGGGCGGGATCGACGAGGACCAGGGGCACACCGGCCCGCTTGGCCTTGTAGGCGATGAACTCTCCGAGCTGGGCGAAGGCCCAGCTGTGCAGCGCGGCCCGTTGGGGCTTCCTCTGCCGTACCCTCTGCCGGATGCCCTTCAGGTCTTCCAGGGCGATCCCGCGCGAGGTGCGTTCGGCCTCGGCCACGATGCGTTTGGAGATGCGGTGGTTGGCGTCCCGCACGCGGCGGGACTCCTTGCGGCGCTGGCGTTTGAGCAGGCGTTTGGCGCTCTTGGTGCCTTTCCGCTGGAGCTTGGCCCGCAGACGTAGTTGCCGCCTGCGGTACCGGTTGAGCTCGCGCCCGGCCATGACACGGCCGTCGGAGGTGGTGGCGATGTTGACGATGCCCAGATCCACCCCCAGGAACCCGTCGGGCTCATACACCTCAGTGTCGGGCACGCGCACGGTGACCAGCAGGAACCAGAGCGCCGGTCTCGTGGGCGATACGGGAGACGTGGTTGGCGTGGTCGTTGAGCGCGCGCAGGGTCGCTTCCAGCACCGCCGCCTGTTCGGGCGCCGGTGTGAGCTTGAGCTGCACCGTGATCGTCGACACACCCACATCCTGCACCCGCCCAGTGACACAAAGCAGCCGAACGCATAGCGAAGACGGTGCCTTCCGTCACCGGAACGCTCGACGTGGCCGGTGGGGCGATCCCTCCCGGGGCTGAAGCCCCGGGGTTCCTCGCCAAGACAGGATGACCTCACTCCGCCCGGGCGAGGTGCTCTCCGGCGTCGTGGCCGGCGTCCAGCGGTTCGGCGTCTTCGTCGCGCTGGACGACGGACCGCCGCACCCGGTCCTCCCCGGCGTGGGCTTCGTCCGGATCCCCGAGCTGAGCTGGGAGACCTTCACCGATCCGACCGAGATCGCCGAGGTCGGCCAGCCGGTCTCCGGAGCGTTCCTCCAGGCCTCCCTCCACAACGGCGAGGCGGTCCTGTCGTTGAAGGCGCTGGTCCCCGACCCCTTCCAGGACTTCGCCGACGCCGTACGCGAGGGGGCGACCGTGTCCGGGCCGGTCACCAAGCTCGTTCCCTTCGGGGCCTTCGTCCGCGTCGCGGACGGCGTCGAGGGGCTGATCCCCCTCGGCGAACTCGCCCGCGAACCCGTCGACGCGCCCGAACGGGCCATCCGTGAGGGAGAGCGAGTCACCGCCGTCGTCACCCGGGTCGAACGCGACCGCCGCCGGCTCCACCTGTCCCGCAGGCGGGCGGCGCCCGGCCCCGACCGCGGGTGATCCGGGAGAACGCGCGGACGCCCCCGCGCGGTGTGCGCGGGGGCGTCCGGTGCGAGGGGCTACTCCTCGGAGGAGGTGTCCTCCTCGGGCGAGGCTTCCTCCTCGGGGCCCTCCCCGCCCTCGGCCGGTTCCTCCTCCTCGGCCGGCGGCGGGTTGTCGTAGGCGCCCAGCAGGTCCACGACGAACACCAGGGGACCGGCGGGGCCGCCCCCGGCCTCCTCCGCGGTCTCCCCGTAGGCCATGTCGCCGGGGATCACCAGCAGCAGGCGGCTGCCGACCCGCTGGCCGACGATGCCCTCGACCCATCCCTCGATGACGCTGCCCTCGGCGATGGTCGTGTCGAAGGGCTCGCCGGCGCGGCTCCACGTGGAGTCGAAGACCGGGTGGCTGCCGTCCTCCTCGGCCTCCCAGCGCACGCCGGTGTACTGGACGATGATCTGCTGCCCCTCCTCGACCTCGGGGCCCGTCCCCTCGATCAGGGGCTCCACCGTCAGGTCCTCGGGGGCGTCGGTGTCCGGGATCTCGATCACCGGCTCGCTCACGTCGTCCTGCGTGACGGTCGGCAGGTCGCCGCCGCCGTCGCTGGTCTGCTCGCCGGGGACGACCGACCCGTTGCCGAAGCGCTCCATCACGTCGAGCACCAGCACGCTGGCGCCCTCGGGCACCTCCTGGCCCGCCGCCTCGGCCTGTGCCGCCTCCTCCTCGGACAGCGGCGGGAACACGTACACGACCCGGCTGCCGACGGCCTGGTTGACCAGAACGTCGGTGATGTACTCCGGCATCTGGTTCATGCGGATGAGGTCGGGGGCCCCGGTCTCGTAGCTGGACTGGCCCTCGACCGCCTCGCCCTCGCCCGGCGCGGTCCACTGGTAGGAGACCACGTTGGCGACGAGGAGGTCGTCGGCGCGCACCAGCTCGTCCTCGCCCGAGCCCGGGTTCACGACTCCGGAGATCTCCTCGTCCGGGAGCTCCTCGTCGGGGAAGGTGATCTCGGGCTCCTCGCCGACCGGCCCGGAGACCTCCGGGAGTCGGGGGTCGAGCTGCTCGTCGTCCATCCTGAGGAAGGCGGGCGTGCGCCACTCCTCGGGGATGGATCCGCAGCTCGAGACCGCCAGGGTGAGGGCGGTCAGTGGCACCGCGAGGGCGGCAGCACGTCGGTGCATCAGTCACAACCTCTGGTATCGGGCTCAGGACAGGGTCACACTACCGAATGGTCGGCACGTGGCCATCCCCGAGAACCGGTCCAGACACCGCGGTCCCCCGACCGCCCCGACCTCACATCCCGGCGATGAGCTTCTCCACCCGCTCGTCGACCGACTTGAACGGGTCCTTGCACAGCACGGTGCGCTGTGCCTGGTCGTTGAGCTTCAGGTGCACCCAGTCGACGGTGAAGTCGCGCCGCTGCTCCTGGGCCCTCCTGATGAACTCTCCGCGCAGCCGGGCGCGCGTGGTCTGCGGCGGCACCGACTTGGCCTCGAAGATCTTCAGGTCGCCCACCACGCGCTCCATCTGACCGCGGTTCTGCATCAGGTAGAACAGCCCCCGGTCGCGGTGGATGTCGTGGTAGGTCAGGTCCAGCTGCGCCACGCGCGGCGAGGACAGCGACAGGTCGTGCTTGTCGCGGTAGCGCTCCAGCAGCAGGTACTTGGCGACCCAGTCGATCTCCCGGGACACCAGCCGCAGGTTCTGCGTCTCGACCGCCTCCAGGGTGCGCTGCCACAGCTCCAGCACGCGCTTGCCGACCGCGTCGGTGCCGTGCCGGTCGACGTACCCCTGCACCTTCTCCAGGTACTCGCGCTGGATCTCCAGCGCGCTGGCCTCGCGCCCGTTGGCCAGCCGCACCTTGCGCCGGCCGGTCATGTCGTGGCTGACCTCGCGGATCGCCCGGATCGGGTTCTCCAGGGTGTAGTCGCGCATGACCACACCGGCCTCGATCATCCGCAGCACCAGGTCGGTCGAGCCCAGCTTGAGCAGTGTCGTGGTCTCGCTCATGTTGGAGTCGCCGACGATGACGTGCAGCCTGCGGAACCGCTCGGCGTCGGCGTGCGGCTCGTCGCGGGTGTTGATGATGGGACGCGAGCGCGTGGTCGCGGAGGAGACGCCCTCCCAGATGTGTTCGGCGCGCTGGCTGACGCAGAACAGCGCGCCCCGCGGGGTCTGGAGCACCTTGCCCGCTCCGCAGATGATCTGGCGGGTGACCAGGAAGGGGATCAGCACGTCGGCCAGGCGGCCGAACTCGCCGTGCCTGCCGACCAGGTAGTTCTCGTGGCAGCCGTAGGAGTTGCCTGCCGAGTCGGTGTTGTTCTTGAACAGGTAGATGTCCCCGGCGATGCCCTCCTCGTGCAGGCGCTGTTCGGCGTCCACCTGGAGCCCCTCCAGGATGCGCTCACCCGCCTTGTCGTGGGCCACCAGGTCGGCGAGGCTGTCGCACTCGGGCGTCGCGTACTCGGGGTGGCTGCCCACGTCCAGGTACAGTCGGGCGCCGTTGCGCAGGAAGACGTTGCTGCTGCGTCCCCAGGAGACCACTCTCCGGAAGAGGTAGCGGGCGACCTCGTCGGGCGACAGGCGGCGCTGCCCCCGGAAGGTGCACGTGACTCCGTACTCGTTCTCCAGACCGAAGATCCGTCGTTCCACGCGGCCTCACCAACTTCCCGTCACCGGGGTGCGGGCGACGGGGCCTCGCCGTCCGCACCCGCCCGGCCGGTGCGGCGCGTCGGGCGCGCCGCACCGAGTTCGTCCATCAGGTCATTCGTCGGTCTGGTCCTCGTCGGTGCCGTCCCTGCCGGTGGAGGCGTCGTCGGAGGAGCCCTTGGCGGCGGTTCCGCCGCCCTTGGCCCCGCCGGACCCGCCGCGGCCGCCCGCCCGGCCCTCCTCCAGGAGGGCGGTCAGGCGCCGGCCGTGGATCCGGCGGAACTTGCGGTGCTCACGGGCCCGTTCCAGGACCGCGACCTCCAGGTTGCCCGCCTCCAGTTCCCGCTCGGAGCCGTTCTCGCGGGCCAGGGCGTGGGTGGCCGTGTTCAGCGCGGCGCTGAGCGGGGCGTCGGCGACGAACCGCTCCTTGAGCGCCGCGGCGACGCTCTCGGAGGAGCCGCCGACCGCGACGAAACCGCGCTCGTCGACGATCGAGCCGTCGAAGGTGATGCGGTAGATCTCGTCGTCGGCCGCGGCGTCGCCCACCTCGGCCACGACGATCTCCACCTCCCACGGCTTGAGGCTCTCGCTGAAGACCGTACCCAGGGTCTGGGCGTAGATGTTGGCGAGCTGGCGGCCGCTGACGTCGCGGCGGTCGTACTGGTACCCGCGCACGTCCGCGAACCGCACGCCCATCAGGCGCAGGTTCTCGAACTCGGGGTAGCGTCCGACGGCCGCGAAGCCGATGCGGTCGTAGAGTTCGCTGATCTTGTGCAGTGTGCGGGACATGTTGTCCGCGACCATGAGGATCCCGCCCTCGTACTGCAGGACGACGGCGCTGCGGCCGCGCGCGATGCCCTTGCGCGCGTAGTCCGCCTTGTCCTTCATCTGCTGTTCGGGGGCGACGTAGAACGGCATCGACACCGCGGATCGTTCCTTACCTAGTCAAGAGAAGTCTGCGTGGGGCCTCGGGCTGGATCAGCTCAACGTCGCGGTCGGGCCGTCGGGGTGCGCGGCCCGGCCCTCGACCACCTCCGTCGCCAGGCGGGCGACGTCGTCGGTCGGGACGCGGCGGTGTCCGGCCTCGGTGATGACGTCGACGAGGGGGAAGATCTTGCGGTGCAGGTCGGGGCCGCCGGTCGCGGAGTCGTCGTCGGCGGCGTCGTACAGGGACTCCAGAGCCACCCTGATGGCCCCGGTCTCGTCCATGTCGTCCCGGTAGAGCTTCTTGACGGAACCCCGGGCGTAGACCGAGCCCGAGCCGATGGAGTGGTAGCGGTGCTCCTCGTAGCGCCCGCCCACGGCGTCGTAGCTGAACACGCGGCCGGACTCGGTGGTCTCGTCGTACCCGACCAGCAGCGGGACGACGACGAAGCCCTGCATGGCCATGCCGAGGTTGCCCCGGACCATCTGGGCCAGCTTGTTCGCCTTACCCTCCAGGGAGAGCACGCGGCCCTCCATCTTCTCGTAGTGCTCCAGTTCCACCTGGTAGAGGCGGGCCAGTTCGATGCCGATCCCCGCGGAGCCGGCGATCGCGACCGCGGAGAACTCGTCCGTGCGGAACAGTTTCTCCATGTCCCGGTTGGCGATCACGTTGCCCTGGGTGGCCCGCCGGTCCCCGGCCATGACCACGCCCCCGGGGAAGGTCAGGGCGACGATGGTCGTCGCGTCGGGCGTGAGGTGCTCGGTCCCCCCACCTGAGGGCAGATGGTGGCCGGGCAACAGCTCGGGGCTGACCGATCGGACGAACTCGGTGAAGGACGAGGTTCCCGCACTCATGAACGCGGCGGGCAACCGTCCGCCCTCGAACCCTTCGAACACGCGACTCCCTCCACTCGCGTCCCACCCCGTCATGGGGGCGGATGGGACGCCTGTCATCTCGTTGTCGACGGCCGGACGCTGTTCCCGGCCGATGGAATCGACCCTAGTCGTGCGCGGGGCGGTGCCGGTGGCGCGGGAGTGCGCTGTCAGCGAACCACCGCCGGGCCGCTACTGGCCGCCCTTCTGCACGAACTGCCGGACGAAGTCCTCAGCGTTGCTCTCCAGCACGTCGTCGATCTCGTCGAGGATGTCGTCGACCTCCTCGTCCAACCGGTCCTTCGTCTCCTGGACGTCCGTCGTGGCCTCGGTCTCCTCGACCTCGGTCTCTCGGCGGGATGCGTGCTTCTGGCCGCCGGTGTCCTTCGTCGCCATGGCTGGCTACCTCCCGTTCGGGGCTCTCGCCCTTATCTTGGCCCAACGACGGGCGGCTCAACCCCCTTCCCGATGCCCGATACTCGCTAGTTACCTCGGATCGTCCCCTGTGCCCGGGCATGGCCCAGCGCGGAGGGGACTCCGGCCGGGCCCGCCCGGTCCGCCCCACGACGGCGGTGGGACGCGCCGTCCGGGGAACCCGGGGCCCCTTGACGCGCGCGTCAACCCCCATACCACAGGGCCCGTAAAGGCCCGAAGATCCCACTGAGGACACCCGTCCCAGGACACGTCCGTGACCTCGCGTGTTAAGAACATGTGACATCGAACTGACGGACGGAGCGGCGAGAGATTGGCCGGATCCGGCCACACACGCCCTCTTGCGACTTCCGAAGCGTCACCGCGAGTGATCGATCCGACGCGCAAAGCCAAGGTCACACGCGTGGCGACTACGCGTAGCCACGGCCGATCGAGCCGGTGATCGGGTGATCCTGCACGGCCCTGAATAGTTTCATGGGAAGAGGGTCTTTCCCTCTCCAAATTGCCCACTTATCGTGTGGAATCGTTTACCGGATGTCTCGGTGAGCACCGGTGGGCGAAGACTCCTTCCCTGCCGGACAGGGGCGGTTCTCCCCCAGGGAACCCGCCCCGTTCCCCCGTCAATCCCCCCCAGGAGAGTAGGGATCAATGCGACCCTCCCCCGTTATCTCCGCAATCGGCACCGGCGCGCTCGCCTTCGGCCTGGCCATCACCATGGCCCCGGGCGTGAACGCCGGAACCGCTCCCACCCTTCCGTCCCCCCGGACCCCCGTCGCCGATGACGAGGCGTCCACGATGCTCGAAGCACTCCAGAGGGATCTCGACCTCACCCCGTTCGAGGCCGAGGAACTCCTGGAGGCCCAGGAACAGGCCATCGACCTGGACGAGGAGGCCACCGAGGCCGCCGGCGCCGCCTACGCGGGCTCGCTGTTCGACACCGACACCCTCGAACTCACCGTCCTGGTGACCGACGCCGAGGCGGCCGAGGCGGTGGAGGCCGCCGGCGCCGACGCCGAGGTCGTCTCGTACGGCGTCGACGGCCTGTCCGACATCGTCGAGGACCTCAACGCCGCCGACGCCGACAGCGACGTCGTCGGCTGGTACCCCGACGTGGCCAGCGACAGCGTGGTCGTCGAGGTCGTCGAGGGCTCCGGCGTCGACGTCGACGCCCTCGTCGAGGCAGCGGGCGTCGACCCGTCGGCCATCGAGGTCCAGGAGGTCTCCGAACAGCCCGAGACCTACGCCGACATCATCGGCGGCCTGGCCTACTACATGAGCTCCGGCGGTCGCTGCTCGGTCGGCTTCCCCGCCACCAACAGCTCCGGCCAGCCGGGCTTCGTCACGGCGGGCCACTGCGGCACGGTCGGCACCGGCGTCACCATCGGCAACGGCCGGGGCACCTTCGAGCGCTCCGTCTTCCCCGGCAACGACGCCGCGTTCGTCCGCGGAACGTCCAACTTCACCCTGTACAACCTGGTGTACCGCTACAGCGGCTACCAGTCCGTGACGGGCAGCAACGCCGCCCCGATCGGCTCGTCCATCTGCCGTTCCGGATCCACCACCGGCTGGCACTGCGGCACCATCCAGGCCCGCAACCAGACCGTCCGGTACCCGCAGGGCACCGTCTACTACCTGACCCGCACCAACGTGTGCGCCGAGCCCGGCGACTCCGGCGGCTCCTTCATCTCCGGCACGCAGGCGCAGGGCGTCACCTCCGGTGGCTCCGGCAACTGCAGCAGCGGCGGCACCACCTTCTACCAGGAGGTCGACCCGATGGAGAGCTCCTGGGGAGTGCGCCTGCGCACCAGCTAGGCGAAACCAACCGACCCCACCCCCTCCCCCAGGTGTCCCCGTCCGCGCGTCGCGCGGGCGGGGACGCCCCCGTTCGGGAGAGGACCCGGGCGGACGCGCCCCGGAGGGGCCCTGCGGGAGGGACCGGGCACGGGGGAGTCCGGACCGAGGCCGCTCAGGCGGCCGCGCCCTCCTCCGCCCGGTGCGCGATCCGCCCGTCCAGGACGGTCAGCCAGGCGCCCACCTCGCGCAGGCGCTCCGGCGGCAGCGCCTCGACGTCCCGGTCGAGCACCACCAGGTCGGCCAGGTAGCCGGGGCGCAGCGCGCCCAGCCGGTCCTCCACACCCACCGCGTGCGCGGCGTCCAGGGTGTGCGCCCGCAGCGCCTCGTGCAGGGTCACCGCCTGTTCCACACCGATCGGGTCCCCCTCGCGGGTGGTCCGGCACACCGCGTTGGCCACGGTGTCCATCGGTCGCAGGCTGGAGACGAAGGAGTCGCTGGACAGCACCGGCCGCAGCCCCAGGTCGATCTCCTCGCGCATCGGCTGGAGGCGGTGCGCCCGCTCCCCCATGCGGCGGAGGAAGTCGCGTCCGCTGTCGTGCAGGAAGTTGGGCTGGTTGACCGGGATGACGCCGTAGTCGGTGAACCGCTTGACCTGTTCGGGCGTGGGGTACCCGCAGTGCTCCACGCGCGGACGCGGGTCGGGGCCCGACACCCGCGCGGCCGACGCGATGGCGGCGAGCGTGTGCTCCATGGCCGCGTCGCCCTGGGTGTGGACGGCGACCTGCCACCCCTCGCGCGCGGCGCGCGTCACCAGGTCCGCCAGCTGGTCGGGGTGGTGGTACAGGCTGCCCGCGAACTCGCCGCGCTCGCCGTAGGGCACGGTGAACCTGGCGGTGCCGCCCAGCAGGGTGCCGTCGGAGTAGAACTTCATACCGGTCAGCCGCAGCCAGTCGTCGCCGAAGGGACTGGCCAGCCCGGCCTGGGTGAGGGCGTCCAGCTGGTGGGAGAGCGGCATGCCGAACGTGCGCAGCGGCAGCGTCCCGGCCGCGCGCGCCGCGCGGTACACGCGCAGCTCGCGGGCGGAGACCTGCGGGTCGCACACGGTGGTCACCCCCGCCGAGAGGTAGGGCCCGGCCGCGTCGGCCAGCCAGCCCAGCAGGTGCTCGGAGGGCAGGTCGGTGTGGAAGTTGGGCCCGTGGCAGCCGATGTCGACCGCCAGCGGCAGCAGCAGCTCCATCGCCGAGTCCAGCACCATGCCGGTCAGACGGCCGCCCTCGTCGCGTACGAAGGAGCCGCCCTCGGGGTCCGGGACGTCCTCGCCGATCCCGCTCCACGCCAGCGCGGCCGAGTTGACCACGGCCTGGTGGCCGGAGACGTGGTAGACGATCACCGGGTGCTCGGTGGTGGCCTCGTCCAGGTGGCGGCGGGTGGGACGGCCCCCCGGGTACTTGGCGTCGTCCATGGAGAAGGCGCGGATCCACTGCCCGGCGGGGGTGCGCGCCGCCTCCTCGGCGATGACCGCGGCCAGGTCCGCGGCGCTGCCCACCCGCGGGTAGCGCGCGTCCACCGCGGCCAGCGACTCGGCCGTGGACAGCAGGTGGTTGTGCGGGTCGATGAACCCGGGGACGACGGTGCGACCGCCCGCGTCCACGGCCTCGGCGCCCGGACCGGCCGCCGCGCGGGCCCGCTCCTCGGTCCCCGCGAGCACGACACGGCCGTCGCGCACGGCCACCGCGCTCGCGCGGGGATGGGCGTCGTCCATGGTCAGGACGGAGGCGTTGTGGATGATCAGACCGGACACGGGTGCTGTTCTCCTCGTCGGGACGGGGCCGCCGGGCCGGGCGGCCCGGCGGGTTCGGGGAAGGACCGGAATCAGGCGGGCAGCGTCTCGGCGTCCCGCAGGCGGGGCGCCCGTGCCAGGCAGGCGATGCTCACCAGGGCCATGGCCACCAGCAGCGCGACGACGGACACGATGCTGCCGGTCAGGGCGTACAGCGCGGTGCAGGCCAGCGGGGACAGACCGCCGAACAGGGCTCCGGCGACCTGGTAGGAGACCGAGATGCCGGTGTAGCGCACATGCGGCGGGAACATCTGCGCGAGCACGCGGGCGATCGGGCCGTAGACCGCCGCCATCGCCACGCGCATCAGGCACAGCATCAGCAGGATCAACGCGGTGCTGCCGGTGTCCAGGACGAGGAACTGCGGCAGGGCCAGCACCGCCACGGCCGCCAGGCCGAACGTGACGATCCGCGCCGTGCCGAAGCGGTCGCCCAGCCACGCCATGCCCACGGTCGCGATGAGCTCGACGAACGCGGCCAGGGTCAGGCCGTTGAGGATGACCTGCTCGCTGATCCCGACCTCGGTGACGCCGTAGGCCTGGAGGAACGTGGTCACGACGTAGTAGCCGCCGACGGCGACCGGCAGGACGCCGATGCCCAGCACGATGGCGCGCCAGGAGGTGCGCACGGCCTCCCGCAGCGGCGGCCCCTCGGGCTCGGCGGGCCGGCTCTCCCGCACCGCCGTGAACACCGGCGACTCCTCGACCTTGAGGCGGACCACCAGGCCGACCAGGACCAGCAGGAAGGAGGCCAGGAACGGCAGGCGCCAGCCCCACGTGTAGAGCAGGTCGGGGTCCCAGGCGGTGATCAGGCCGAACGACCCGGTCGCCAGGAGCGCGCCCGCCGGGTTGCCGAGTTGGGCGAAGGAGCCGTAGAAGGTCTTGCGCTCCTCGGGGGCGGACTCGACCGCCATCAGGACCGCGCCGCCCCACTCGCCGCCGACCGCGATGCCCTGCACGAAGCGCAGCACCACCAGCAGGAGCGGGGCGAGCGGGCCCACCTGTTCGTAGGTCGGCAGCAGACCCACGCAGAAGGTGGCCACACCCATCATGAGCAGGGTGGTCACCAGGGCGGACTTGCGGCCGACCCGGTCGCCGAAGTGCCCGAAGACCACACCGCCGAGCGGGCGGGCGAAGAACCCCACGGCGAACGTCGCGAAGGACGCCATCAGGCCGACCACCGGGTCGATGCCGCTGGGGAAGAACAGGGAGCCGAAGACCAGGCCCGCCGCCGTCGCGTAGACGTAGAAGTCGAACCACTCGATCGTCGTCCCGACGAACGCGGCGACGGCCGCGCGCGCCGGGTGCGCGGCCGTGGGGGATGTCCGGTCGGTCATGGTTCCTCCGTTGTGCGGTCCAGGCGCCCGGACGGCCCCGAGAGGGTTCCGCCGCAGGCAGGGGCGAGTGCGTCAAGGAGACGGTAAACACTCCCCACCCCGGCCCGCCGGGTCGCAGCGCACATGGCACCCTGTGACAAATGTGCGCGACGCACACCCCAGGGAGGCACCGATGACGATCACCGTCCGCGACATCGCCGCGGACCCCGCTCTGGAGGTGCGCGCCGTGGCCGGCCACCGGGGGTTGGACCGGCCCGTCCGGTGGGCCCACGTCACCGAACTCCACGACCCCGTGCACTGGCTGCGCGGCGGCGAACTCGTGCTCACCGCGGGCATGGGCTTCGGCGACACCGCCGACGAACGCCGCGCCTACGTGCGCCGGCTCCACGACGCCGGATGCGTCGGCGTGGGCGTGGCCGTCGACGCGTGGACCGGCGGCGTCCCCGACCAGATCCTCGCCGAGGCCGAACGCCTGGGCCTGCCCGTGCTCCAGGTGGAGGGCGAGACCCCGTTCATCGCCGTCGTCGAGACCGTCGCCGAACACCACGCGGCCGAGCGCACCCGCGAGCAGTCCCGCGTCCTGGCCGCCCAGGACGCGATGGCGCGCGCCGCGCTGCGCACCGGACCCCCCGGGGTGATGGCCGAACTCGCCTCGGCCACCCACGGCCAGACCCTCCTGCTCGACCGCAACGGCACGACCACGGCGGCCGTGCCGGGCGCCGAACCGCCCTGGCACGCCCTGGTCCGCGCGTCCGTGCTCGACCGGGCACGCCGCCCCAGGGGCATGACCGTCCTGGAGGACGGGGAGGCGGCCGTCCTCCTCCAGACCCTGGGCTCCTCCGGCCGCGTCCTGGGCTGGCTCGCCCTGCGCAGCCCCTCCCCCGTGTCCCCGCACACCAGGATGCTCGCCAACGACGCGGCCTCCCTGCTGGCCGTGGACCTGCTGCACTCACGCCGCGCCCGCCGGACCCTGTACCGCGAGCGCGCGCCGCTGCTGCGCGCCGCCGTCCTGGGCACGTCCCTGCCGGCCTCGCTGCTCACCCTGCCCGAACCGCCGTGGGAGGTCGTGTGCCTGCCCTGCGCCGACCCCCGGGCCCTGCTGGACGAGGCGGCCGACACCCTCGTCGACGTGCTCGGCGACACCGACGCCGCCCGCCGGGCCGGGTTGTGCGGGATCGACGACGCGCTCGTCGCGGTGCTGCCCGACCACCGGCCCCGTCACGGAGAACGCCTCTGGACGGCGCTGTCCGGGCTCGTGCCCGGCGCGGGAGCCTGCGGGGCGCGCGGCCCCGCCGAACTGGCCTCGGCGGTCGACCGCGCCCGGCACGCGGCCGACGAGGGGTACCGGCACGTCGACGAGGCGGGGGCCTGGGAACTGCTGCGCTCGTCGGTCCCGCCGGAGGGGACGCGCGCGTTCGACCAGGCCGTCCTGGGGGCTCTGCGCGAACACGACGCGCGGCACGGCACGGATCTCGTCCACACGCTGCGCCACTACCTCGACCAGGGCGCCCAGGTGGAGGCGACCGCGCGGGAGCTGGGGGTGCACCGCAACACGCTGCGCGCCCGACTGCGCGTGGCCGAACGCGTCATGGGCCGCGACCTGCGGGACGCGCGGGCCCGGCTGGAGCTCTGGACGGCGCTGAACCTGGAGCCGATGCCCTGCCGCGACGGAACCTGGCACACGTGAGCTGGCCGACACCCCGCGCCTGGGCTACGGTTCCTGCATGGCCAAGCGCGAGGAGACGACGATCGGGCCGTCCGGCATCTGCCGACGCGGCCACCACGAGTGGCAGCACGTGCCGCCCGGCGGGAAGCGCCTGGTGTGCGCGCGGTGTCAGTCGATGTCGATGACCAACTACGGCGCCGCGTGCCGCGGCGACTGCACCGAGTGCCGCCCGCGCGAACTCGGCGCCGCCGACGCCTGACCGTCCCCCCGGCGCGGGCCGAAGCGCTCCCGGTACACCGCCGGGCTCACCCCCGTCTGTGCGCGCACGCCGCTGCGCAGGTTGCTCGCCGTGCCCAGACCGCTCGCCCGCGCGATCGCCTCGAAACCCATGCCGCCCAGTTCGATGAGGCGGCAGGCCAACAGGACGCGCTCGGACCGCAGCCACGCCAGCGGCGTGGTGCCGAGTTCGGCGCGGAACCTCCGGTGCAGGGTCGCCTGGCTCACCGCCGCGCGCGCCGCCAGGTCGGCGACGGACAGCGGTCGGTCCAGGCGTTCACGGGCCCAGTCCAGGACCGGGGCCAGCGACGTGTCCGCGACCGCGGGCACCGGATGGGGCACGAACTGGCGCTGGCCGCCCTCCCGGTGGCCCGTGAAGACCAGGCGCCTGCTCACGGTGTTCGCCGTCCGCGCCCCGTGGTCGCGTCGGATCACGTGCAGGCCCAGGTCCAGGGCCGAGGCGCTGCCCGCCGCCGTGAGCACGTCGCCGTCGTCCACGAACAGGACGTCCCGCTCCAGCCTGACGCGGGGGTGCAGACGCGCGAACAGCTCCTCGTGCCGCCAGTGCGTCGCCGCGCGGCGGCCGTCCAACAGACCCGTCGCGGCCAGCGTGAAGGAACCCGTGCAGAAGCTGACCAGGCGTGCGCCCCGGTCGCCCGCGTCGCGGACGGCGTCGACCACGTCCCCCCGCGGGGGCACCCACGGGTCGGGCCGGTTGGGCACGATCACGGTGTCGGCCTCGGCGAGCGCCTCCAGCCCGGCCATGTCCGACATGCTGAACATGCCCCGGTGGACGCCGACCCGACGCGCCGGTGAGCACACGGTGAGCCGGTACCAGGGGTGGTCGAGCTCGGGTCGGCGCAGTCCGAACAGCTCGGTGGCCACGCCCAGCTCGAACGGGTTGGAGCCGTCGTCGACGACGAGGACGACATGGTGCGAGGATCCTTGCGGCATATGCGATTCCTAGCACTTCCCCACCCCGCGAGCCGACGCCAGGATGCCGGTATGAAGCGAACCATCAGCCTGCACACCGCCCTGGCCTCGTTCGACCAGCTGTGGAGCCCGCGCGTCCTGGCCCGCGTCAACGGCCACGACGTGCGCGTGGCCAAGGTCCGGGGCGAGCACGTGTGGCACGCCCACGACGACACCGACGAGTTCTTCCTCGTCATCGACGGCCGGCTTCGGATCCGCCTGCGCGAGGGCGCCGACGAGCGCGTGGTCGACCTCGACCGGGGCGAGGTGTTCGTGGTGCCCCGCGGCACGGAGCACCGACCGGAGTCGGCCGGGGGCGCGTCGATCCTCATGTTCGAGCGCACCGGGACGCTCACGGTCGGCGACCGCCACGAGGACGTCCCCGACCGTGTCGACGCCACCACCGGCCACCCCCTGGACGGGGTCTGACGAGCGGCCGCATCCCCGCTGCGCGGGGCGCGCCTTCCCGAAGGTCGCCCCGTCAGGAGCGCTGTCCGGTGAGGATGGCCACCAGGTCGGCCGCCGTCGGCGAGTTGTCCAGCAGCTGACCCACGTGCTCCTTCGTCCCCCGGCGGGGCTCCAGGGTGGGCACGCGCTGGAGCGAGTCGTATCCCGGCAGGTCGAAGATCACCGAGTCCCACGACGCGGCCGCCACCTCGTCGGCGTACTTGGCCAGGCACCGGCCCCGGAAGTAGGCCCGGGTGTCGTCCGGCGGCTCCGTGATCGCCCGCGTCACCTCCGGCTCCTCCAGCAACCGCCGCATCCGCCCGCGCGCCGCGAGCCGGTTGTAGATCCCCTTGTCGGCGCGCACGTCCGAGTACTGCAGGTCCACCAGCTGGAGCCGCGGGTGCGACCAGTCCAGCCCGTCACGCGACCGGTACCCCTCCAGGACCTTGAGCTTGGCCACCCAGTCCAGCTCCGCGGCCAGGTCCATCGGGTCGTTGCCCAGCCGCGTCAGCACCGACTCCCAGCGGTCCAGGATGTCCGCCGTGTCCGGGTCGACGTCGGTGCCGAACCGGTCCTCGACGTACTTGCGTGCCTGGTCGAGGTACTCGCCCTGCAGCTCCAGCGCGGTCATCCGCCGCCCGTCGCGCAGCCGTACCCGGTGCGTCAGCCCCGGGTCGTGCGAGATCGCCCGCAGATCCGCGACCGGCGTCTCCAACGACAGGTCCACGCTGATGAACCCGTCCTCGATCATCGCCAGCACCAGCGCCGTCGTGCCCAGCTTGAGGTACGTGGAGACCTCGCTCATGTTGGCGTCGCCGATGATCACGTGCAGCCGACGGTAGCGGTCGGGGTCGGCGTGCGGCTCGTCCCGCGTGTTGATGATCGGACGCTTGAGCGTGGTCTCCAGACCCACCTCGACCTCGAAGAAGTCCGCGCGCTGGGAGAGCTGGAACCCGGTGCCCTGACCGTCGGCGCCGATGCCGACCTTCCCCGCGCCGCACACCACCTGCCGCGACACGAAGAACGGGATCAGGTGCCGCACGATGTCCCCGAACGGCGTCGACCGGTCCATCAGGTAGTTCTCGTGGCACCCGTACGAGGCGCCCTTGTTGTCGGTGTTGTTCTTGTACAGCTGGATCGGGTCGATCCCCGGCGTCGCCCCCGCCCGCGCGGCCGCGTCCGCCATCACCCGCTCCCCCGCCTTGTCCCACAGCACCGCGTCGCGCGGGTTGGTGACCTCGGGCGCCGAGTACTCGGGGTGGGCGTGGTCGACGTACAGCCGGGCGCCGTTGGTGAGGATGACGTTGGCCAGCCCCAGGTCCTCGTCGGTGAGCTGCGTCGGGTCGGCCACCTCCCGCGCCAGGTCGAATCCGCGCGCGTCGCGCAGCGGGTTCTCCTCCTCGAAGTCCCACCGGGCGCGCCGCGCCCGTGCCGCCGAGGCGGCCAGGTAGGCGTTGACCACCTGGGTGGAGGTCACCATCGCGTTGGCCCCGGGGTTGCCTGGCACGGAGATCCCGTACTCGGTCTCGATACCCATAATCCGCCGCACACTCATGATGAGAGGTTATCCGCCAGGGCCGGGTCTTGAACGCCTCCGCGCCAATCGTGGCCCAAGTGCCGTCTCCCCGGGCGTTTCACAACGGCGGGCGGCTCGGGCGTCCGCGCACGTCGACCGGGCTCTCGCGGCACGCGGGCAGACGGTCGGGCACGCCCGGGATCGCGCACGGCACAACGCGGGGGAGACGAGGACCGTCGGCACGGCAAGGGGCCGACCGGAATGCCCGGTCGGCCCCGAATGCCGTTTTTCTACAGGTACTGACCCGTGTTCGGCACCGTGTCGATGCTCCGTCCGGAGTCGGCGCCCTTCTTGCCGGTCACCAGGGTCCGGATGTAGACGATGCGCTCACCCTTCTTACCGGAGATCCGCGCCCAGTCGTCCGGGTTGGTGGTGTTCGGCAGGTCCTCGTTCTCACTGAACTCGTCGACGCAGGCCTGCATCAGGTGCGAGACCCGGATGCCCTTGGACTCGTTGTCGATGAAGTCCTTGATGGCCATCTTCTTCGCCCGCGAGACGATGTTCTCGATCATCGCGCCGGAGTTGAAGTCCTTGAAGTACAGGACCTCCTTGTCCCCGTTGGCGTAGGTGACCTCCAGGAACCGGTTCTCCTCGCCCTCGGTGTACATCCGCTCCACGACCCGCTGGATCATGGCCTCCACCGTGGCCTTGGCCGACCCGCCGTGCTCGGCCATGTCCTCGTCGTGCAACGGCAGGTTCGGGGTGATGTACTTGCCGAAGATGTCGCGGGCCGCCTCGGCGTCGGGCCGCTCGATCTTGATCTTGACGTCCAGCCGCCCCGGCCGCAGGATCGCCGGGTCGATCATGTCCTCCCGGTTGGAGGCGCCGATGACGATGACGTTCTCCAGGCCCTCCACACCGTCGATCTCGCTCAGCAGCTGCGGAACGATCGTGTTCTCCACGTCGGAGGACACACCCGAACCACGCGTGCGGAAGATCGAGTCCATCTCGTCGAAGAACACGATGACCGGCGTGCCCTCGGAGGCCTTCTCCCGGGCCCGCTGGAAGACCAGGCGGATGTGCCGCTCGGTCTCACCCACGTACTTGTTGAGCAGCTCCGGGCCCTTGATGTTGAGGAAGAAACTCTTGCCGACGTCGCGGCCGGTCCGCTCGGCCACCTGCTTGGCCAGCGAGTTGGCCACCGCCTTGGCGATGAGCGTCTTGCCGCACCCGGGCGGCCCGTACAGCAGCACGCCCTTGGGCGGCCGCAGCTGGTGCTCGTAGAACAGATCCTTGTGCAGGTAGGGCAACTCGACCGCGTCGCGGATCATCTCGATCTGGCCCGACAGACCGCCGATGTCGGAGTAGGCGATGTCCGGGACCTCCTCGAGGATGAGCTCCTCGACCTCGGACTTGGGGATCCGCTCGTACACGTACCCGGACCGCGGCTCCAGCAGCAGCGAGTCCCCGGGCCGCACCGGCTCGTCGCGCAACGGGTCGGCCAGCCGGACGATCCGCTCCTCGTCGTGGTGCGAGATCACCAGGGCCCGCTCGCCGTCCTCCAGCAGCTCCTTGAGCATGACGACCTCGCCGACGGTCTCGAAGGACTCGACCTCGACGACGTTGAACGCCTCGTTGAGCATGACCTCCTGGCCCGGGCGCAGCGCGTCCAGTTCCACCGAGGGGCTGACGTTGACCCTCATCTTGCGGCCGTTGGTGAAGATCTCGACCGTCTCGTCCTCACGTGACCCCAGATAGACGCCGAACCCGGACGGCGGCTGCGCCAACCGGTCGACCTCCTCCTTCAGGGCGACGATCTGCTCGCGGGCTTCCTTGAGCGTGGAGACGAGCCGTTCGTTCTGGCCGTTGGCCGCGGCGAGGTTGGCCTGGGCCTCCCTCAGCCGCTCCTCCAGCAGGCGTACATGTCGGGGCGAGTCAGCGAGCTTACGCCGAACCACGCTGAGTTCCTTTTCCATGTAGGAGACCTGAGCCGTGAGTTCAGCGACTTCACGGTCCCGGTCGCTCTGACGCTCGTCGTCGCGCTCGGCCACGTCCGCCACCTCCCTTTGAGAAGGACGACTACTCGGGAGCCTACCTACCCCTGCCCATTTCCTAACCTCCCACCTACGGCGAGTGTCGAAGGCCTCATTTATCGACCTTGCGTATGACCAGGTCACAGTGGTAGCGGATGGTCGGACGTAATGAGAAAGTAACCTCCGTGCCGGGCCCCGGCCAAGAACTCACCAGCTCCGGACGGCCCCGTCGCCGCACGTCGCGGGCGACGCGGCCGGAACCGTGACCGCCCCCCGCACACACGAACGGGCCCGCCCGCCCCCCGCTTCCGGTGGAGCGGACGGACCCGTGGCGCCGGATCGCGGCCGTGGACACGGCCTCAGTCCCGCGCCGTCTCCCCCTCGGCCCGCTCCCGGGCGCCGGCCCCGGGCCCGGCCGGACCCTTCTCCGCCGCCCGCGCGGCCTCGAAGTCCTTGCCGTAGGCGCCCTTGGCCGGACGGCGCCGCCGCTCGGGCGCCCGCGCGCCGTCCGCAAGCCGCCGCGCGGTCACCAGGAACCCGGTGTGCCCGATCATCCGGTGGTCCGGGCGCACCGCCAGCCCCTCCACGTGCCAGGTGCGCAGCATCGTCTCCCACGAACGCGGCTCGTAGAACCGGTCGTCCTCGCGCAACTCCTCGACCACCCGCGACAGCTGTGTCGTCGTGGCCACGTAGCAGCACACCAGCCCGCCCGGGATCAGGGCGCGCGCGACCGCCTCCAGGCACTCCCACGGCGCGAGCATGTCCAGGAACACCCGGTCCACGTCCGTCTCGTCCAGGCACTCGACCAGGTCCCCGACGGTCAGCCTCCACGCCGGGTGGGGCCCGCCGTGGAACCGCTCGACGTTCTTGCGCGCGATCTCGGCGAAGTCGGCGCGGCGCTCGTAGGAGTGCACCATCCCCCGCTCGCCGACCGCGCGCAGCAGCCAGTTGGACATGGCACCCGACCCGGCGCCGGCCTCCACGACCCGCGCGCCCGGGAAGATGTCCGCCTCCACCAGCACCTGGGCGGCGTCCTTGGGGTAGACGATCGTCGCGCCGCGCTTCATCGACAGCGTGTAGTCGATCAGCAGCGGACGCAGCGCCACGTACGAGGTCCCGGTGTTGGAGACCACCACACTGCCCTCGGGCCGCCCGATCAGGTCGTCGTGGTCGACCTTGCCCTTGTGCGAGTGGAAGGCGCCGCCCTCGCTCAGCGTGATGGTGTGCATCCGGCCCTTGGGGTCGGTCAGCTGCACGGTGTCGCCGTCGGTGAAGGGGCCGCGGCGGCCATGGATACCGGTCAACGTCGCTCTCGTCTTCCCACGTCGCGTTTGGTCGGGCAATCGCCCAGAGTATCGGCCCGCCGGTACCGCCCCGACCACGCCGGAGCCCGCGCCACGCCCGGTGACTTCCGGTCCGCCGACGCCACAGGGCAGTATCGGCGGGAGCGGCCCGCACGGGCCCCGCGCACGACCACGGCACCAGGGGAGACCACGACCCATGTCACAGCCGACCACCGGCCTGGGAATCGACATCGGCGGCAGCGGTATCAAGGGAGCGCCCGTCGACCTCACGAACGGCGAGTTCACCGCCGAGCGGCTGAAGATCCCCACCCCCGAACTCTCCGCGCCCGACGAGGTCGCCGACATCGTGGGCCGGATCGTCGCCCACTTCCCCGAGTCCGCGGACGGCCCCCTCGGCGTCACCTTCCCCGGCATCGTGCAGAACGGCGTCGTCCGCACGGCCGCCAACCTCGACAGCGCCTGGATCGGCACCGACGCCCGCGCCCTGTTCACCGAGGCCGCCGGACGCCCGGTCCGGGTCCTCAACGACGCCGACGCCGCCGCCGTCGCCGAGGTCCGCTTCGGCGCCGCCCAGGGCGTGTCCGGCGTGGTCCTGCTGACCACCCTGGGCACCGGGATCGGCTCCGCCCTGCTCGTCGACGGCCACCTGGTGCCCAACACCGAGTTCGGCCACCTGGAGATCCACGGCCACGACGCCGAGACCCGCGCCTCCTCGGCCGCGCGCAAGCGCGACGGGCTCACCTACGAGGAGTGGGCGCACCACCGGCTCCAGCGCTACTTCCGCGTGGTCGAGGACCTGCTGTGGCCGGACCTGATCGTCGTCGGGGGCGGAGTGAGCCGCAAGGCCGACCGCTTCCTCCCGCTGCTGGACATCCGCACCCCGGTCGTCCCGGCCGCGCTGCTCAACACGGCCGGGATCGTCGGCGCGGCCCTGGCCGCCGCCGACCACCCGCCGTCCTGACGACCCACCGCCCTGCCGAGCCCGGGTCACGGATGCAGCCCGAGCCCCCTCACCGTCTTGTCCACCTGGCCGCGCGGCCCGTACACGGCCACGCCCGCCAGCGACAGCCCCTCGGCGGGCACGGCACGCACGGCGGCCCGGTTGTCGTCGTCGTTGCCGGTCTTGAACAGCTCCTCGGTGTACACCGCCGCGGCCAGCCCCCGCGAGCGGGCCCGCTCCAGGGTCCGGGCCAGCGTCCGCGCGTCGGCGGCGAAGACGAGGACGGGTTCGCGGAACATCGGCAGGTAGGTGTTCCCGGACCCGTCCTCGTACGGCTCCCCCATCGATCCGGGGTTCCCGCCCGCGACGCCGCTGCTGAGGAAGGCGGTCACGTTCAGCTTCTGCCACACGGCCAGGTCCTCACGGACGGCCACGGCGATCTTGGTGTCGAAACGCATGCGCCGACGATCGCGTACACCGCCCCCGCGGTCTTGAACGCTCGTGCGCGCGCAGGCCACGGCGGCCGCACCGCGCCCGGCGCGCGACAATGGGACCATGACGCAGGACTGGGCCAGGTACTGGCGCTCCCCTGACCGGCCGCTGGAGGCGATGCACGCCCACTTCGAACGCCACGTCTACCACCGGCACAGCCACGACACCTACTCGTTCGGCGTGACGGAGTCGGGGCTCCAGGCCTTCCACTGCCGGGGCGGCGCGCACACGAGCACGCCCGGCACGGTCCTCGCCTTCAACCCCGACGACCCCCACGACGGCCACGCCGAAGCCGAACCCGGCTTCACCTACCGGATCGTGCACATCGGCCCCGACCTGGTACGCGAGGTGCTCGCCGACACCGCCGACGGCCGCGGCGCGCTCCCCCTCTTCCCCGACCCGCTGGTCCGCTCCCCCGCCCTGGCCGCCGACCTGCGCCGCCTGCACACCGCCCTCCTGAACGGATCCCCCCGCCTGGCCGCCGACGAGGTCCTGCACGGCGCGGTCCTGTCGGCGGTCCGGCACGGAGCCACCGCCCCGCCCCCGACCGCCGCGGTCTCCGACGCCGACGCCGCGCGGGTCGCGCGCAGCGTGCGCGAAGCCCTCCACGAGCACCTGGCCGAGGACCTCGGCGCGCAGGACCTCGCACGCGCCGCCGGGCGCAGCCGCTTCGCCGTCTACCGGGCCTTCCGCGCCGTGGAGGGCATGGCCCCCAGCGACTACCAGCGCCAGCTGCGGCTCCGACGGGCCCGCGCCCTCATCGCCACCGGTGTGCCCCTGGCCGAGGCCGCCGCCCTCGTGGGCTTCGCCGACCAGAGCCACCTCACCCGGTGGTTCACGCGCTACTACGGCGTCTCCCCCGGCGTCTACCGCGCGGCGGAGGGGCACGCCGTCCACATCGGCCCGCCGCCGACGGCCAGCCGGTGCCCGGTCGGCGACCGGGCACCGGAGCCGGGAGGCTCCACTCACCGCAAGGGACGGAGGGGCGGTGAGCAGGGGAGCGTCTCGGCCGTCTCGGGCCGTGCGGGGTGAGCGGGCGGGGCAGGGCAGGGCCCCGTGCAGAGGGAGACTGGGTTTCGGGGAAGCCCAGACCCCACCCGCTCACCGGGCGTGGACATGGCACACGCCCGCAGGTGCGCGAGGTTCAGGGGACCTCGCGCGTGTTCAGGGTTCGCCGAGCGACGCGGACAGGGCGCCCGCGATCCGCCGGGCCGCGTCCGAGGTCCGAGCGACCGGAGAGAGCGGAACCCCCGCCAGCGCCGAGGACACCCCCTCCTGGAGCGGCCACCGCATCCACCACCACAGGCCGCCCCGGTGCGGGCGCAGCAACGCCCGCTGCGGCCTCGACACGGGACCGGCGTCGACCGTGCCGGACACCCCGTCCTCGCGTACCTCCACCCCGTGCGACCTCAGCTCCACGGCCAACCCCCGCAGGGCACGGCCGACCGCGTCCGTCCGACCGCCCGCCTCGGCCGCCGGGACGGAGCCGTCCGCACCGACGTCCTCGGACCGACCCTCACCCCCACGCCCACACGCTGCCAGACTCGGACCACCCGCTGACGGGGTCTCAACGGTCACGGGGCCTCCCTCCCAGGTGCTCCAGATCCACCGGCGACCTACGACCTCTGCCACTCTGCCGTATCCGGAGAGTGATGAACCGCTCCTATGCGTATCGCGCATGCCTCCTTCTTTCTCGCACATAGCCCCCGAGCGCCACGGAAGTCCCTAACCTAGGCTCATGCCCCAACCCGACGGCGTACTCCCGCCCGATCTGTGGACCCGGCCGCGCATCGCGGCCGCGCTGGCCACCTGCGACATGGCGACGGTCATCGAGGGCGTCCGCGAGGCTCGCGGATGGTCCCAGGGCGACCTCGCCCGCGCGGTCGACTACTCCCAGAGCTGGGTCTCCCGCGTCGTCAACGGCCAGCAGTCGCTCACCGTCAGCCAGGTCCAGGACCTCGCCCGACGCCTGGCGATCCCGCTGCACCTGATCCGCTTCGCCGACGACCCGCACCGGGACGGCCGCGACCAGAAGGGAGTGGACGACACGCGACGACGCGACTTCGGACGAGTGGTCGCCGCCGGCGCCCTGGTCACCACCGTGTCCCACCCCCCGGGACGGGACGGCGCACCGCACCCGGTCAACGAGACGACCGCCCCGGCGCTGCGCTCGATCACCGGCGGACAACGGCGGATGGACGCCACGTCCTCCGCCCGCCACCTCCTGCCCAGCGCGGTGGCGCACGTGCATTTGGCCGAGCAGATGCTCACGCATTCGCGCGGGACACCGTTCTTCACGGAACTCAGCGCCGCCGCCAGCGAGGCCTCCGGGTTCGCCGCCTGGCTCCACGCCGACCAGGGCGACATGGGCTCGGCCCGCATGCACTACCGCACCGCCGTCGTGCGCGCCCGCCAGGCGGGGATGCGCCTCCTCGACGTGTACATGCTCGGCTCCCTGGCCGCCTTCGAGATCGACACCGCCGAGGACCCCGAACTCGGGCTCGGCCTGGTCCGCGAGGCCGAACACGTCCTCGGCCCCGCCGCCCACCCCACCGCCCGCGCCTGGCTCAACTGCGTGGCCGCGCTCGCGCACGCCGGGACCGGAGACCGCTCCGCCGCCGCCCGGGCGCTCGGCCGGGCCGACCGCGAAGTATCCCGCCCCGGCAACGCCGACCCGCCCTGGCCCTGGGTCTTCGCCTTCGACGAGGCCAAGGTCGCCGGATACCGGGCGCTCGTCGGGGTACGCCTGCGCCAGCCCCGCGACGCCCGCGCCGCCTTCGACGAGGCCTTCGGCGCCGCCTCGCCCAGCGTCAAGCAGTCCGCCGTCCTCCAGGTCGAGCTGGCCTGCGCCCACGCCGAGGCCGGAGACGTCGACGAGGCCTTCCGTCTGGCCCAGGAGGCCCTGACCACCGGCATCCGCTTCGGCTCCGAGCGCGTCATCGGACGCGTCCGCAGTTTCCGCCGCCGCTACCGGGGCCCGCGCGCCCGGTGCGTCGACGCCCTCGACGACCGGCTCACCTCGCTCATGACCGGTCTGCCCGCCGCTGGGTAGATAGGCGGCGAATCGACCAGTAGGGAGGTTTCGTGATCCGCATCGGCATCACTGGACACCGCGCACTGCCCCCCGACGTCAGCGCACGCGTCGCCGACCTGATCGCCACCCACCTGGAACCGTACGGATGCGAGATGGTCGGACTGTCCTGTCTGGCCGACGGCGCCGACACCGTCTTCGCCGAGGCGGTCGTCGCCGCGGGCGCGCCGCTGGAGGTGATCGTCCCGGCCCTCGGCTACCGCGACGCCCTGCCCACCGGACACCACCGCGTCTACGACCGCCTCCTGGGACAGGCCGTCCTCGTGCACACGCTCCAGAACACCGCGTCCACCCCCGGGGCCCACATGGCCGCCGGACGGACGCTCGTGGACCGCTGCGACCAGCTCGTCGCCGTCTGGGACGGCCTCCCCGCACGCGGCCCCGGAGGCACCGCCGACGTCGTCGCCTACGCGCGTGAGCGCTTCCGCCCGGTCACCGTGATCTGGCCCCGGGGCGCACGGCGGTAGCCGGCCCCCGGCCCACCCGTCACCGCCCGGGGGCGCTCCGCGGACGGGTGGGCCACCGCCCTCGAACGGCGCCTCCGGCCCAGCAGCGCCCCTATCCCCGACCCGTCATCGCCGCGTTGACGTCCACGGACCGCAGCACCCCGAACACCCGCCCGTCCCCGTCCACCACCAGATACTCCGGCAGCGGACGGCTCGTCAACTCCTCCACCAGCGCCTCACCCTCCAGATCCGCCGACACCACCGCGCCCCGGGTCACCGCCCGCGACACACTCGACACCGGGACCCACGCCCGACGCCCCTCGGTGATCGCCGCGGCCGCCGCCTCGTGCACGATCGACACCGCCGTCCCCGCCGCGTCCACCACCACGATCGCGGCGGCGCCGTGCTCCCCCGCCCGGCGCTCCGCCTCCGCCAGGGGGGTGTCGCCCGGCACCGTCACCGCGGGCCGCGCCAACGCCCGCGCCCGCAACCCCGGCACCCGGGCGCGCACCCGCGCGGTGGCCAGCGCCTCCGTCGAGCCCATCCACATGAACCCGCCCAGGACCAGCCCCCACACGATCGCCCACGGGCTCGGCCGACCGCCCGCCGACCACGCGAACACGAACGGCAGCGCGATCACCACCGCCGCCAGGAGCCGACCGCCCCAGGCCGCCACCACGCTGCCCACGAACGGCCGACCCGTCAGCTTCCACACCCCGGCGCGCAGCAGCCGCCCGCCGTCGAGCGGCAACCCCGGCAGCAGGTTGAACACACCCACCAGCAGGTTGGCCACCCACAACTGGAACAACAGCTCGCCCGTCACGCTGAACGGATCCGCCACCGACGCCAACACGTACGCCCCGGCCGCCAGCCCCAACGACAACAGCGGCCCGGCGAACGCGATCCAGAACTCCCGCCCGGGCGTGGGCGCCTCCTTCTCGATCTCCGAGACGCCGCCCAGCACGTACAGCACGATGCGACGCACGGGCAGCCCGAACCCGCGCGCCACCACCGAATGCGCCAACTCGTGCACCAGCACCGACGCGTACAGCAGGATCGCGAACACGAACGCCAACACGTACGCCGACGGCCCCAGCGCCAGCCGGTTCTGCACGATCCCGCCGTAGACCAGGGTGATCAGCACCGCCACGATCAACCACGAGGACGTCACGTACACCGGAATGCCGAAGGGGCGGCCGAGCAGGAGCCCCGGCTTCGAGGAGCGCTCACGGGACACGGGCCTGGAGTCGTCGTTGGTCACGCTCACAGACTAGGCCGTACCCCCAGGCACCGCCGCCCGGCCCGACCGGCCTCCGTCGGTCACGGCCCTCTCGTAGGCTCGTGGCATGACCACCGCTCCGCTCCCGTCCGCCCTCTCCCCCTCCCGCGCCTCCGACTTCCTGCAGTGCCCGCTGCTGTTCCGGTTCCGCGCCATCGACAAGATCCCCGAACCGCCCAGTTCCGCCGCCCTGCGCGGCACCCTCGTCCACGCCTGCCTGGAGCGGCTCTACGAACTCCCCGCCGAGACCCGCACCGCCCGCACCGCCGTCGGCCTGGTCGAGCCCCAGTGGGAGAGACTGCGCGCCGAGCGCCCCGAGGTCGACGGCCTGTTCGCCGACGACGCCGAACGCGACGCCTGGCTGGAGTCCGCCCGCGCCCTGGTCACGCGCTACTTCGATCTGGAGAACCCGGCCGCCCTGGAGCCCCGCGACCGGGAGATGCGCCTGGACGTGTCCCTGCCCTCCGGGCTGCGCCTGCGTGGCTACGTGGACCGCCTGGACGTCGCCCCCTCCGGCCAGATCCGCGTCGTCGACTACAAGACCGGCAAGTCCCCCCACCCCCGCTTCGAGGACAAGGCCAAGTTCCAGGTCTTCTTCTACGCCGTCATGATCTGGCGCGACCTCGGCGTCGTCCCCGCGCGCCTCCAACTCGTCTACCTCGGCGGCGACGGCGCCGTCCGCTGGTACGACCCCACCGAGGACGAACTGCGCGCCGCCGAGGCGGAGATCGGTCGCATCTGGGACCGCATCGAGGAGGCCGGCCGCACGGGCGTCTGGGAACCTCGACGCAGCAAGCTCTGCGGCTGGTGCGACCACCAGGCCCTCTGCCCCGAGTTCGGCGGCACCCCGCCCCCGCTGCCCACCCGCTGAGCCGCGCGTGCGGCCCCCTCCCGGAGTGCGGCAGAATCGACGCCGTGCCCGTCTCAGTTCTGCTCGTCGACGACCAACCGCTCGTCCGCGCGGGCTTCCGCATGATCCTGGAGGCCACCGACCACCTGTCCGTGGTGGGTGAGGCCTCCGACGGCCGCGAGGCCGTCGACGCCGCCCGCCGTCTCCTGCCCGACGTCGTCCTCATGGACGTGCGCATGCCCGGAATGGACGGCGTCGAGGCCACCGGACGGATCACCCGGTGGGCCGCGCGGCTCGGACACGACATCCGCGTCCTCGCGCTGACCACCTTCGACCTCGACGAGTACGTGACCGGCGTCCTGCGCGCGGGCGCGGCCGGCTTCCTGCTCAAGGACGCCCCGCCCGCCGAACTCGTCGCCTCCGTCGAGGTCGTCGCCGACGGCGGCGCGGTCGTCACCCCCGCCGTCCTCGAACGGCTCCTGCGCCGCTGGGCGCCCCGCCTGCCCGCCGACCCCGCCCGCGAGCCCGCACCCGACGACCCGCTCACCGCCCGCGAACACGAGGTGCTGCGCCTGGTCGCCCGCGGCTGGAGCAACGCCGAGATCGCCGAACACCTGGTCCTCGGCGAGACCACCGTCAAGTCCCACGTCGGCCGCGTCCTCACCAAGCTCGGCCTCCGCGACCGCGTCCAGGCCGTCGTGCACGCCTACGAGACCGGTCTGGTGCGCCCCAGCGACCCCGCCCCCTGACCCGACCCGGCGCCCGGCGCGTCGCCGTCAGCCTCCCGGCCGCCCTGGAAGGATGAACCGGTGACCGACCTCACCGGCGCCCGTCCCCCGACCAGGCCAACTCCACCCCACCCGGCGGCGTCTCCTGTGCGGTGGAAGGCGACGCGCCGGCCACGACGGAACCGGACGGGAAGGGAAGGGAGGACGGCATGCCCAGCAAGCGTGAGCGGCCCGTGGCACCCAGTGAGGACCGCCTGCTGAGCAGGATGCGCGACTGGCGGGCCGAGCACGAACGGGAACTGACCCCCGACGAGCTGGACGAGGAGGGACAGCTTCCCGACGCGCGCGCGATCGACACGGTGCTCCGCGTCGGCGAACTCCTGCTCGCCAGCGGCGAGGGCACCGAGGCGGTCAGCGAGGCCATGCTCAGCCTCTCGGTCGCCTTCGAACTGCCCCGCGCCGAGGTGTCGGTCACCTTCACCACCATCACGCTGTCCACCCACCCCGGCGGCGACCTGCCCCCGATCACCGGCGAGCGCGTGGTCCGCCGCCGCACCCTCGACTACTTCCGCGTCGGCGAGCTGCACACCCTCGTGCAGGAGTCCGCGCTGGGCCTGCTCGACCTGGAGGAGGCGGCCACCCGCCTCAACCGGATCCGACGCGCCCGCATGCCCTACCCCAACTGGATGATCGCGGTGGGCTTCGGGCTGATCGCCTCCAGCGCCAGTGTGATGATGGGCGGCGGCTTCATCGTGGCCGCCGTCGCCTTCCTCGCCACGGTCCTGGGCGACCGCACGGCCGTCTTCCTCGCCCGGCGCGGCGTCGCCGAGTTCTACCAGATGTCGGCCGCGGCGGTGGTCGCCGCCGCGATCGGCCTCGGCATGCTGTGGGTCAGCTCCGAGATGGAGCTGGGGCTCCAGGCCAGCGCGATCATCACCGGCAACATCATGGCCCTCCTGCCCGGACGCCCCCTGGTCTCCAGCCTCCAGGACGGCATCAGCGGCTACTACGTCTCCGCCGCCGCCCGCCTCCTGGAGACCTTCCTCATCCTGGGCGCGATCGTCTCCGGCGTGGCCGCGGTCGCCTACACCGCCCTCCGCCTCGGCGTGAGCATCAACCTCGACTCCCTGCCCTCGGCGGGCACGTCCCTGGAGATCCCCGTGCTGGTCGGCGCCGCGGGCATCGCGATGGCCTTCGCGATCTCGCTCGCCGTGCCCCTGCGGCTCCTGCCCGCCATCGGGGTGCTGGGAGTGATGATCTGGGTGATCTACGCGGGCCTGCGCGCCGCCCTGGAGGTCCCGCCGGTGGTGGGCACCGTGGCGGGCGCGGTCGCGGTCGGCGTCGTCGGCCACTGGCTCGCCCGGCGCACCCGCAGACCGGTCCTGACCTACCTCATCCCGGCCATCGCGCCCCTGCTCCCCGGAAGCATCCTCTACCGCGGCCTCATCCAGATCACCCAGGGAACCGTGGTCTCGGGCCTGCTCAGCCTGGTGGAGGCGGTCATGGTCGGGCTCGCCCTGGGCGCCGGGGTCAACCTCGGCGGCGAGCTCGTGCGCGCCTTCCAGCACGGGGGCCTGGCCGGGGCGGGCATGCGCGGCCGGCCGGCGGCGCGCAGGACCCGCGGAGGGTACTGAGCACCGGATCTGTCCACAGCTGGCCAGAACCAACACGCCGCCACGGGGTATCCCAGGGGCATAGATGAAGTCGGGGCGATGCGAACCGCCCCAAACCGCAACGACATGTGATGTCAGCCACTACGCTGGACCTCAGCTCAACGCCGAGCGTTCTGGACCGAAAGGCCTTCCATGTTCACGTGCAGCCACGAACCCGCCTGTCCGTCCTACGAGGACACCGACCGCGAGGCCGCGCGGGTGCTCGCCAGCCACCCCGAGCAGGGATGGAGCCTGCTCTGCAACGGTGTCGTCCTGTTCGAGGACACCGGTGAACTGCTCCCCGACGGCGCGGTCGTCGCCCCGCACCGACCCCACGTCCACGCGGCCGCCTGACCTCGCCGCTCCCCACCAGCCCGCTCAGCGACTCCCCGGTGGCCCGTGCTCCGGCCACCCCTCAGGCAGCGGGTCCTCCCCCATCGCCTCGTGCAGCCGGCGCCGGAAGTCGGCGTGCACGTCGACGCCCCACACCGTGTCGCTCGGGGTGCGCAGGGCCTGTTCCATGACGGCCCGCAGGGCGGAGGCGCGCGCCTCGCCCTCGACCACGGGGACCGCGAGCAGGGCGTGCATCCGGGTCACGACCGCGAACAGCTCCCCCGCGAGCACGGAGGTGCTGGAGGTGGCCGCGGCCTCCTCCAGGTAGGGCTCCCACCACGGCGTCGCCGCGTCCTCCTCGGGGGCGGACGCGAAACCGCGGCGCAGACGGCGGCGCACCTCCTCGGCGGTGTCCCGGTCGCCCAGACCGGCCCGCCAGACGTGTTCGGCCGCGTCCGGTTCCCCCCGCAGGGCGAGCAGCCCCGCCAGGAGCTCGACGGCCGCGCCCGAGGTCTCGGGGGCGGGCCGCTCCCCGTCCTCCGGCTCCCCGCGGGGTCCCGGGGTCCCGGCCGGGGCGGGCGACGGCCCCACGGCGGGGACGACCGCGCCCAGGTCGCCGATGGCGTGCTCCAGGTGGGCGGCGGCGCGCAGCAGGCGCAGTTCCGGGTCGTCGGCGATCGCGAGCCCGCGTTCGACGGCGGCCAGGGCTGCGTCGGGCCACCCCCGTTCCAGCAGGCGCCCGGCCAGGTCCCGGGCGGCCTCGACGACGGTGGCCGCGTGCAGGCGGCCGAGTTCCGCGTGGTCCGCCGGCACGGCCAGCGCGGCCTCCCAGTGCTCCTCGGCGGCCGCGCGGTCCCCGCGCGCCTCGGCGTCGCGGGCCAGACCGTAGTGGGCGACCGCCGCGTAGGCCGGACCGCCCAGGTCGAGCAGTCTCCGCCAGACACGGGCGGCCTCCTCCGCCACGCCCTCCTGTTCGAGGGAGAGGGCCAGGTGGTAGGCGGCTCGCGGTGCGTGGCGGGTGTCCCCGGTGGCCAGGGCCCGGCGCGCCGCCTCGCGCGCGGCGGCCAGGTCGCCGCGCCGGTCCTCGACCACGGCCAGGCCGAGCAGCGCGCGGGCCTGGACCGCGGGCGGCGGGTCGGCGGCCACGGCGCGCTGGTACAGGGCGGCCGCGCGCTTGAGGTGGCCGTTCCGGGCGAGGTCCTGGGCCTGGTCGCACAGGTCCGCGGCGTCGTGGGCGGGGGGAAGGTCCGTCTCCCCGGAGTCGGCGGGGTCGGTGGCCCGCGGCGGGTCGGTGGCCTGGTGCGGGTCGGCGGGACCGGAGCGTGCGGGCGGCCCGGACGTGGTGGTCATGCGCGGCGCTTTCCATGGGGGTGTGGGTGGTCGCTCGGTGAGGCGGGCATCGCCGCCACTGTAACCCGTGCACGAGGGGTCCATCCTCCGTCGGGGCCGCGCGCCGCGGTCCGTCTCAGCCCGGTGCGGCAGGGGTGACGGCGCCCGCCCGGCGGGCACGTCGCACGACGGTCGCGGGCACGCGTCCTGTCCTCCGACCGCACAGACCGAAGCGCCACCTTTACGTCATAGATTTCCGACATGTCCGAAAAGGGGCACCGGCCGCGCCGGTGCCCCGCGGGTCGGTCGGACCGTCAGAGCTCGAAGGCCTCCGGCGGCGGGCAGGAGCAGACCAGGTTGCGGTCGCCGTAGGCCTGGTCGATCCGGCCCACCGGCGGCCAGTACTTGTCCTGGCGCAGCGACGGCAGCGGGTAGGCCGCCTCCGCGCGACCGTACGCGTGCTCCCACACGTCGGCCGTGACCGCCTCGGCGGTGTGCGGCGCGTTGCGCAGCGGGTTGTCGTCGGCGTCCCACTCCCCCGAGGCGACCCGGTCGATCTCCGCGCGGATCGCGATCATCGCCTCGACGAACCGCTCCAGTTCGGCGAGGTTCTCGCTCTCCGTCGGCTCGACCATCAGCGTGCCCGCCACCGGGAACGACATCGTCGGCGCGTGGAAGCCGTAGTCCATGAGGCGCTTGGCGACGTCCTCGTTGCTGATCCCGCTCGCCTTCTGCAGCGGCCGGATGTCGATGACGCACTCGTGCGCCACCAGGCCGTTGGCACCGGTGTACAGGACCGGGAAGTACGGCTCCAGGCGCTTGGCGAGGTAGTTGGCGGACAGCACGGCCGTCTCGGTGGCGGCGCGCAGCCCGTCCTCGCCCATCATCCGGACGTAGGCCCAGGAGATCGGCAGGATGCCCGCCGAGCCGAACGGGGCCGCCGAGACCGGGCCGACCCCGGTGTGCGGGCCCGCCTCGGGCTGGCCTGGGTGGTTGGGCAGGAACCCGGCCAGGTGCGAGCGCACCGCCACGGGGCCGACGCCGGGACCGCCGCCCCCGTGCGGGATGCAGAAGGTCTTGTGCAGGTTCAGGTGGCTGACGTCGGCCCCGAACTCGCCGGGCTTGGCCCAGCCCAGCAGCGCGTTGAGGTTGGCGCCGTCCACGTACACCTGACCGCCCGCCTGGTGGACCAGACGGCACACCTCGGTGACGGTGTCCTCGTACACGCCGTGCGTGGAGGGGTAGGTGACCATGATGGCCGCCAGGTCCCCGGCGTGCTTCTCGGTCTTGGCGCGCAGGTCCGCCAGGTCGACGTTGCCGTGGTCGTCGCAGGCCACGACGGCCACGCGCATCCCGGCCATGACGGCGCTGGCGGCGTTGGTGCCGTGCGCGGAACTGGGGATGAGGCAGACGTCGCGGTGGGCCTCGCCGCGGGAGCGGTGGTAGCCGCGGATCGCCAGCAGACCGGCGAGCTCGCCCTGGGACCCGGCGTTGGGCTGGAGCGAGACGGCGTCGTAGCCGGTGACCTCGGCCAGCCACGCCTCCAGGTCGCGGATCAGGGCCACGCTCCCCGCCGCCTGGTCCAGCGGCGCGAGCGGGTGCAGTCCCGCGAACTCGGGCCAGGTGACGGCCTCCATCTCGGCGGTCGCGTTGAGCTTCATGGTGCACGAGCCCAGCGGGATCATCGTGCGGTCCAGGGCCAGGTCGCGGTCGGACAGGCGGCGCATGTAGCGCAGCAGCGACGTCTCGCTGCGGTGGGTGTTGAACACCTGGTGGGTGAGGTAGTCCACGCCCCGCCGCAGGTCGACGGGCACGCGGTCGGCGGACTCGTCGACGGTCAGCCCCGCGCGGGAGGAACCGCGCTCGAACTCTCCGAAGGCCCCCAGGACCGCCTCCAGGTCGGCCGGGGTGGTGGTCTCGTCGACGCTGACGCCCACCGTGGCCTGGTCGACGGCCAGCAGGTTGTACCCGGCCTCCAGCGCGCGCTCGACGACGGCGGCGGAGCTGGGCACGCGCACGCGCAGGGTGTCGAAGAAGGCGCCGTGCGCGACCTCGAAGCCGCGCCCGGCCAGGCCGTCGGCCAGCGCGGCGGCGCGGGTGTGCACCTGGCGGGCGATGGCGCGCAGGCCGTCGGGCCCGTGGTAGACGGCGTACATACCGGCCATGACGGCGAGCAGCACCTGGGCGGTGCAGATGTTGCTCGTCGCCTTCTCGCGCCGGATGTGCTGCTCGCGGGTCTGGAGGGCGAGGCGGTAGGCGGGACGGCCCGCCTGGTCGACCGACACGCCGACCAGGCGCCCGGGCAGCTGGCGGCGCAGCTTCTCGCCGACGGCCATGTACCCGGCGTGCGGGCCGCCGAAGCCCAGCGGGACGCCGAAGCGCTGGGTGGAGCCCACCGCGATGTCGGCGCCCAGGTCCCCGGGGCTGCGCAGCAGGGTCAGGGCGAGGATGTCGGCGGCCACGACGGCCAGCGCACCGCGCTCGTGGGCGGCGGCGACGACGTCGCTCGGGTCCCGCACGGCGCCGCTGGAGGCGGGGTACTGCACCAGGACGCCGAAGGCGTCTCCCTCCGGCAGGCCCCGGGTCAGGTCGACGACCACGATCTCGATGCCGAGCGGCTCGGCGCGGGTGCGCAGCACGTCCAGGGTCTGGGGGAAGACTTCGGCGTCGACGACGAAGACGTCCGCCTTGCTCCTGGACGCGCGGCGGGCCAGCGTCATGGCCTCGGCCGCGGCGGTGGCCTCGTCCAGCAGGGAGGCGCCGGAGACGGGCAGGCCGGTCAGGTCGCAGACCATCGTCTGGAAGTTGAGCAGGGCCTCCAGGCGGCCCTGGGAGATCTCGGGCTGGTAGGGCGTGTAGGCCGTGTACCAGGCCGGGTTCTCCATGATGTTGCGCAGGATGACGGGCGGGGTGACGGTGTCGTAGTACCCCAGGCCGATCATCGACGTGCGCGCCTGGTTGCGGTCGGCCAGGCGGCGCAGCTCGGCGAGGGCCTCGGCCTCCCCGAGCGCCTCGGGCAGATCGAGCGGGGCGCTGCGGCCGGGTCCGGTGAGGATGGACTCGGGGACGGCGGCGGTCATGAGCTCGGCGGTGGAGCCGTAGCCGACGGCCTTGAGCATCTCCGCGGTCTCGGCGGGGGTGGGCCCGATGTGGCGGTCGGCGAAGACCCGTGCGGGGGTGCCGGGCGTGTGCGGCGTCGGGTCTGGCGTGGACTGGTCAGGCACGGAGACCTCCTGGTGACAGGGCCGAGCGGGTCGGCGCTTTCCTCACGGTCTCCCCCTCTGTCACCGGGCACGGCGGTGCCCAGGCTTCAGAGCGGCCTCCTCCGCGCGGTCCGTGGTGCCTGAGAGGTTACTGGGGAGTATTGCCCCGTCGGCGCCCCTGCCGGGGTCTCTCCCGCGTGGTATTGACGGCCTGTTGACGCTGTGTATGGATGTACGAACAGGGTGAATGTCAGCATTCGTCCCTGTTGTGACCAAACGGTACTCGATCACCGCGCCGGGGGCCGAGCCCGGGTCTCGCGAGTTCCGCCGCACACCCGTCAGCGGTCGGCCGGGGCCCGCCGATCGCCCGCGGGATCCGCGCCACGGCGTCGTCGCGGGCGCGCGTCGGCCGGGTCCCACAGCGCGGGGAAGCGGGACGCGGCGACCGGGCATTCCCGGTGGCGCGCGGCGACCGGGCGCACGCGCGCCCGGTGACCGCGCTCAGCCCGTGCGGCGCTCCCGGCGGCGCCGCGCCAGCTCGTCCACCGGCTGCGGCGGAGCGGCGGGCAGATCGGCGCGGTCCTCGGCCGGGACGACGCCCAGGGCCTCCTCCAGCTCGCGCCACACGTTGCCCAGTGCCAGCCCGAACATGCCCTGGCCGCGCTGCATGAGGTCGACGACCTCGTCGGGGGACGTGCACTCGTAGACGCTGACGCCGTCGCTCATCAGTGTGATGCGGGCCAGCTCGGGGGCGGGCCTGCCGCGCAGATGATCGACGGCGTTGCGGATCTGCTGCAGCGAGATGCCGGTGTCCAGGAGGCGCTTGGCCACCTTCAGCAGCAGGATGTCGGGAAGGCTGTACAGCGGCGCGTCGTGGGCGCCGGCGCGCACACTCGGCTCGACCAGACCGGTCCTGGCCCAGTAGTCGAGCTGACGGTAGGTGATCCCCGCGGCGGTACACGCCGCTGGGCCCCTATACCCGACGTCCATAGGCAGCGCCACCACGTCCTCTTCGCACAGTAGGCCCTGCTGCCCCGCTAGCCGCAGCGCGGACCGCCTGTCATGGGTCTCCCGCTTGCCGCCCGCTACCGCCACGCCGACCTCCGGCTCCTCGTCCCGCGGCGGCGTCGACAGGGGATGTCCACTCAGGGATGGGGTGCGCCGCGGGTTCCACTGCACCGACCGTAGGACGACCGACCGGCAGCGTCAACGAAGGCGCGCGGCGCGTCGCCAAGTGTCCGCGCCGTCCGTCTCCCGACTCCGAGTCGGGCCCCGTCCACGGTCGTCCGGAGGTTCCGGCCGTGACCAACGCGTCCCCCTCCCCTGACCCGGTTACCCAATGTATCAGTGGCGATCACGAAGAACCCGCAGGTCACAGCCGTGTCGCCGCGTTCCTGTGCACCCCCGGCGCACACCGCGGGCGCGGCGGGACCGGCCCCCGGACCCGGGGGCGGTCCCGAGGGGCGCTACTCGGCGCGCCGGCCGAAGTCCTCGGGCGAGATGTTGTCCAGGAACTCCCGGAACGCCTCGACCTGGTCCTCCTGTTCGTCGGGGATCGGCATCCCGGCCTCGGCGATCACGTCCTCGTGGGCGTAGATCGGCGTGCCGGTGCGCAGCGCGAGCGCGATCGAGTCGGAGGGGCGCGCGCTGACCTCCACACCGTTGCTGAACACCAGCTCGGCGTAGAAGATCCCGTCGCTCAGACCGGTGATGTTCACCGTCTTCAGCCCGGTGTCGAGCGCCTCCAGCACGTCCCGGAACAGGTCGTGGGTCAGCGGCCGGGCGGGCGCCACCCCCTGCTGCGCGAGTGCGATCGCCGTCGCCTCCACCCCGCCGATCCAGATCGGGAGGTAGCGGTCACCGTCGGATTCCTTGAGCAGGACAATCGGCTGGTTCGAGGGCATCTCAACCCGGACGCCGACGACCTCCATGTGCTTCACAGCGGCTCCGTCCCACGAGTCGTCATGCCGGATGGGCGCTCGTCCCTGCTCCCACGTTGGATCAGGACCCGAGGGCGAAATCGGCACCCTTCGTTACAAAGCTGTCCGGAGGCGGGGGCCCGCAAACCTTGTCGGCCCGGCTCCCCCGCCCACCGTCTCCCCGGCGACCGCTCGTGCCCGGTCAGCGGCGCGGCTTGGTCAGCAGGACCATGCGGAACTTGCCGATCTGGATCTCGTCACCACCGCCGAGCGCGGCCTCGTCGACCGGCTCACGGTTCACATAGGTGCCGTTGAGGCTGCCCACGTCCCGGACACCGAAACCGTCGCCCCGGCGGAAGAACTCGACGTGCCTGCGCGAGACGGTCACGTCGTCGAGGAAGATGTCACTGTTGGGGTGGCGCCCCGCGGTCGTCACGTCGCTGTCCAGAAGGAACCGGCTCCCGGCGTTGGGACCGCGCCTCACCACGAGCAGCGCCGTGCCCGGAGGAAGGGCGTCGGCGTTGGCCGGGTCGTCGGCCGCCAGCTCGTCCCCGGTCGACTCCTCCTCCTCGAGGGCCTGGATCCCGGAGATCGAGATGGTGGACGTGACGTCGCCGGCGGAGTCCCCACCCGCACCAGGTCGTGGGGTCTGCTGCTGAGGCCTGCGGACGGGGGTCCCACAGTAGGAGCAGAAACGGGCATCATCCGCAACGGCGTGACCGCACTGCGTGCAGTAAACGCTCGACATAGGTCGGCTCGGCCTCCTACCGCACGGGGCGGTGCTTGATTCGGCTGGTCGGTGACACGTCCCGGGCACCGTGCGGGTTCCTCACCCGCACACCGCCCGAAGCGTGGCGAGACAGCCCGCTGTCCGGCAGCGGTACGCCTCACACGGTCGGTCGCTAGGTCTCATCCCCCATGTTGGACTCCTTGTCACCCCCGGCCCGGACTCCGCCGTCATCGGGGTGCCCGCCCGGTGGTGACGCGGTGCGTCAGGGAACACTCGACTTTAAACCATATCCCTGTCCAGGAAGGGTTTTGCTCCACCCCGGCCTGCCGTGGACGCCCGGACTCGCCCGCGGCTGAGGGGACGGCGGACCCGGCACCCGGGGCACCGTCTCCGCCGATGTCCGCCCCCGTCGAGATGGACACCTGCTCTGGTGCTGATGCCTCGTGGGGCGGATTGGTTCGCAGCTGTGCCGAAGGGATTCGCGCGATCTTTCCACCACCGCGATGACCTGCCGTAACACCCAGTTTAGCGGGCCGGTCCGCGGTGGTTTGGGGTGGGTTCCACCGTCCTGGACACGCCGCGCGGGTGCGGTCGGCGCTCCGCCCGCACCCGCGTGTCGCCGGGTCTATCCCTCGGCCCGTTCCACGACGGACGCCCACTCGTCCAGGAGGCGGTGCGCGGTGTCGGGGTCGGGACCTTCGGCCCAAAGATGGGTCACGGCCTCGGCGGTGTCGGGCAGGACCAGGGCCCAACTGCCGTCGTCCTCCAGGACCCGAACCCCGTCGGTGGTGTCCAGTTCCCGGTCCCCGGCGGCCTCGACGACGGCGCGCATGACGCTGCCCTTGACCGCCCAGGGCGTGGGCACCGAGCGGCGGAACAGGTGCGCCTGCGGGATGGCGCCGTCGATCTGGCCCACGGAGCGGCGGGTGCGCGCCACCAGCCCGAGCAGGCGGACGAAGGCGGCGATGCCGTCGCTGGTCGGGCTGAACTCGGGGATGACGAACCCGCCCCGGCCGTCCCCGGCGAAGACGATGTCCTCCTCCCCCGAGCGGACCGCCTTGGTCAGTTCGTCGGTGGCCGTGGCCGTCCACCGCACCGCGACCCCGTGCGCGCCGGCCACCCTGTCGGCCACCCGGGTGGTGGTGACCGGCAGCGCCACGGTGCCGCCGCCGCGCTCGGCGGCGACCAGGTCCAGCACCACCAGCAGCGCCCGGTCGCCGTCGACCAGCTCTCCGTTCTCGTCCACGATGGCCAACCGCTCGCCCACCGGGTCGAACCGGACGCCGAAGTCGGCCCCGGAGCTGGCGACGAGCTCGCCCAACCGCTCCAGGTCGCGCATCCGCTTGGCGGGGGTGTCGGTGGGCGAGGCCTCGTCCAGGCGGTTGTTCACCGTGAGCACGTCCACGCCGATCCGCCCCAGGAGCGACGGCAGGAGGAGCGATCCGGTACCGCCCGCGCAGTCGACCACGACCTTGAGCCCGGCCTCGGCCACCCCGGTGGTGTCCACCGCGCGCAGCAGGTCGTGCGAGTAGTTCTCCACCCCCCGCGACGGGAAGGTCAGCTCGCCGATCTCCCCGGGGAAGGCCCGGCGGTACTCGGCACGGGAGAAGACCCGGTCCAGCTTGCGCTGGGCCCCGGGCGACAGGTCGGCGCCCTCCCCGTCGAGGAAGAGGATGTCCACCGACTCCGGGTCGCCCGGACTCGTGCGCAGGTGGATGCCGCCGCTCACCCCGCTCTGCGAGGTGTGGAACCGCGCCACCGGCAGCGGCACGACCTCCAGGTCGCGCACGTCGATCGCGGCGGCGGTCAGCGCGCTGATCACCGCCCTCTTGAGGGTGCGCGCCGCCCGCGAGACGTCGCGGGAGGTGGTGACGATCGCGCCCTTCTTCAGCGTGGTGGCGTAGGCGTTGGCCAACCGCACCGCCAGTTCGGGGGTGATCTCGACGTTGATCAGCCCGGAGACGCCGCGCGGACCGAACAGCGAGCGCTGCCCGCGCGACTCCCACACCACGTTGGTGCTGACCACCGCGCCGGCCTCGATGGTCTTGAACGGGTAGACCTTGACGTCGTTGTGCACGTAGGCCTCGGACTCGATGACGCAGTCCTCGCCCACGACCGCGCCCTCCTCGATCCGGGCCGCGGCCATGACGTCGGTGTTCTTGCCGATCACGGCGCCGCGCAGGTTGGCGCCGCGCCCGATGAACACGTTGTCGTGAAGGACCGTGCGGTGGCAGAACGCGTCGGCGCGCACCACGGTGTTGCTGCCCAGCACGGTGTACTCGCGCAGTTCGGCCCCGGACTCCACCTTGGCGTAGTCGCCGATGTACAGCGGGCCCTTGAGCACGGCGCCGGGGTCGACCTGCGCGCCCTCGCCGACCCACACGCCAGGGGACACCTCGAAGCCGTCGATCTCCACGTCGACGCGGCCTGAGAGCACGTCGGCCTGGGCGCTGACGTAGCTCTCGTGCGTGCCGACGTCCTCCCAGTAGCCGTCGGCGACGTATCCGTAGAGGGGTTCGCCCTCCTTGAGCAGTTCGGGGAAGACGTCTCCGGACCAGTCGACGACCTCGCCCGAGGCGACGCGTTCGAGGACCTCCGGCTCCATGATGTAGATGCCGGTGTTGACGGTGTCGGAGAAGACCTGGCCCCACGTGGGCTTCTCCAGGAACCGCTGGATGCGGCCCTGCTCGTCGACGATGATGATGCCGAACTCCAGCGGGTTGGGGACCCGCTTGAGCGCGATGGTGACCTTGGCGCCGCGCTCCCTGTGGAACCGCACCATGTCGGTGAGGTCGATGTCGGTGAGCGCGTCGCCGGAGATGACGATGAACGGTTCGCCGCGCAGGTGCTCCTCGGCGTTCTTGACGCTGCCCGCGGTCCCGAGGGGAACCTCCTCGGCGACGTAGTGGAGCTTCATGCCCAGCTCCTCACCGTCCCCGAAGTGGTTGCGGATGAGAGTGGCCAGGAACTGGACGGTCACCACCGTCTCGGTGAAGCCGTGCCTGCGCAGCAGGCGCAGGACGTGCTCCATGATGGGCTTGTTGACCACCGGGAGCAGGGGTTTGGGCTGGTTGGCCGTCATGGGGCGCAGGCGGGTGCCCTCGCCGCCCGCCATCACGACGGCCTTCATCGGGGGCGCGGCCGGGGTGTCGGCGGCCGCGGGGGTCCGGGCGGTCGGGTCGCTCTGGGCGCCGGTGTCGGTCATCGGCGGGACCTCCGAACGGCGCTTCCGTCGGGGGTCGCTGTGCGGGGGTGGGAGCGCGCGGCGTCGCACGCGGTGGGACATGTTCTCATGGCGGAGATGACACTCCCTCTCGATCCGACAGGATTCGCGGTGAGCCGTTCCGCCGGTTCGTGTTCGGACCGGTTCCCGGGCCGGTCCCGTGGCGCGTCCGTCGCCTTCCGCTCCGGGTTCCTCCGTCAGCGGTCGTGTGGTCGGTCGGATCGGGTCGATCCGTGTCTCGGCCGCTCTGGGTCGCTGTCCTCGGCGTCCGTCCGTCCGCCGGTGTGATCAGCGCGTTCGTCGCGGCGGGTCTGGGCGATCAGGCGCAGCCCCTGTACGGCATAAAGCAGTCCGGCCCACCAATACAGAGCCGTTCCCCAGAGCGCGAACGCCCAACCTATAATCCGCGCCACATCTGAGACGATCGCCGTGTGCCCGGCGATGAACAGCAGGGGGAACGCGTACAGCAGGCACAGCGTGGCGGCCTTGCCCGCGAAGTTGACCGGCAGGGGCCCGTATCCGAAATGGCGCAGCAGCGGCAGCGCGCCGAGGATGAGGACGTCGCGCAGCACCAGGATCGCCATCAGCCACCACGGGATGATGCCGCGGACGACCAGGCCGAGCAGGGCGGCGAAGATGTAGAGCCGGTCGGCCAGCGGGTCGAGCACCGTGCCCAGGCGCGAGGTCTGGTTCCAGGCCCGGGCGATCTTGCCGTCGAGCCAGTCGCTGAGCCCGGCGAAGGCGAGCACCAGCAGGGCCCACCAGTCGGCCTGCGGCCCCAGGACCAGCCACAGGAAGACGGGGACGCCCAGCAGCCGGAGCAGGCTCAACAGGTTGGGGACCGTCCAGATCCGGTCACTGACCACCGGTCCGGCCACGTCGCCCCCCGCCTCGCGTCTGCCGTCGTCCCCGGATCGCCCCATAGCGCCAACGATAGCGGGCGGCGGTGCCGTTTCCCGCCACCACGGCCGCCACCTGGTGTGACGTGCCTTGCGGGCGGCTCACCGGCCCGGGACCGCGCCCAGGAACGGCACGAGTCGGCGCAGTCGGTCCGGTCCGGTGGGCTCGGCGTCCTGGAGGGGTACGCGCACGACGCCCAGGTGCGCGAACCGTTCCTCGGTGCGGGCGAGGGCGTCGGCGCCGTCGGGGCCCGCCGTGCCCTCGGGCGGGATCTGGTTGACGATGACGGGCGCGAGGCGGAACCCGGCCTCGGCGAGCCGGTCGACGGCGCGCCCGGTCTCGGCGAGCACCATGCGCCGGGGCAGGGTCACGAGCGTGACGACGGCGTCCTCCCGAAGGCGGGCGGCGGCGCGCTCCAGCCGGTGGCGGCGGGCGTGCAGCCGTTCCAGCAGGGGGTCGTCGGCCCCGTCCTCCGGGCCGCCCACGACGTCGGCCAGGGCCTCGGCCCTGCGGGCGCGTTCGCGCTGGCGGGTCAGGCCCACGACCCACGGGGTGAGCAGGGTGGGCAGGTGCAGCAGGCGCAGGAGGTGGCCGGTCGGGGCGCTGTCCACGACCAGGTGGTCCCACCGCCGGCCGACCTCCTCCATGCGGTCGACGAGCAGGTCGGCCAGCGCGGACTCGGCCATGCCGGGGCTGGAGCCCGCCTGGTCCAGGTGGCGGTGGACGGCGGGCATGACCTCGCGGGGGACGGCGCGGCGGGCGTCCTCGGCGACCTGGGCGATGCGGCGGCGCACGGCGGCGTCGGCGTCGGGTTCGGCCGCCCACAGACCCGGCGCGACCGGCGCCGGGTCGTCGGACAGGGGGGTCTCCAGGGCGTCGCCCAGGGAGTGGGCGGGGTCGGTGGAGAGCACCAGGACGCGGCGGCCCGCGTCGGCCAGCGCCAGGGCGTGCGCGGCGGCCAGGGTGGTCTTGCCGACGCCGCCCTTGCCGCCGACGAACACGATCGGCGCGGCGGGCGGCGGGGAGGACGGGGGCGGGGTGGTCAACAGCAGCCTCCGGGGGCGCCGAAGTCCTCGCGGCCCAGGCGCTGGTGCCACTCGTGCAGGTCGGCGACCATGTACGGGATCAGGTCGAGGGTCTCGTAGGCGACGGGGTTGTCGACGCCCAGGGTCTCCAGCATGAGCAGGGCCCGCAGGGTGTCCTGCTGGGTGCGGGCCTCGCGTTGGCGGGCGTGGCCCCACCGCGCCTCGAACACCGCCTGGTGGAACGCCTCGAAGCGGCGCCAGGAGGCGGCGGCGCGCCGCCAGGCCCGGCCCAGGGGGCCGGACCCGGCGGCGGTGGCGCGGTCGGTGCTCACGCCCGGGCACCCGTGCTCGGGTCAGGCACCGTCGTCGGCCCCCTCGGCGGCGGTCTCGACCGGCGCGTCCCCCTCCGTCTTCGGGGACTCCTCGACGGCCCCGGCGCGGCGGGCCAGGAAGGCCCGGCGCAGGGCGATCGCGGCCTCGACGGTCATCCACAGCGACAGGGCGAAGATGGCGGCGTCCAGCGGCGCGAGCACGAACCGCTGGAGCGGGTCCTCGGCGCCGACGAAGTTCACCAACTGGATGACCAGCGCCCAGGAGGTCATCGCGACGAGGAAGACCAGCGGCACGAGGATGACGATCGGGTTGCGGCCGCGCTTGGTCACCCAGACCGCGATGACCGACAGCGCCAGGCCCGCGGTCAGCTGGTTGGTGGTGCCGAACAGCTGCCACAGCGTGCCGAGGGCGAAGTCGCCGGGAACCAGCGCCAGGGCCAGGGGCAGGGCGACCGCGATCAGTGTGGCCACGGTGATGTTGCGGGCCAGGAAGGTGAACAGCCGGTGGACGCCCCCGCCCTCGCGCGCCCGGTCGGCCACGATGGTGCTGATCTCCTGGATGGTGTACCGCTGGAGGCGGACGGCGGTGTCCAGCGTGGTGGCGGCGAAGCTGACCACCACGACGCTGGCGAAGACCAGGCCGACGCTCTCGGGCACCCCGAGGTTTCCGGCGAACCCGGCCACGCCCTGCACGAACCGGCCGCCGGCGCCGCCGCTGGCGGTCTCCCAGTCGACGTACAGCTGGTTCCAGGTCAGGTCCTGGTTGGCGGAGAACACCATGATCCCGGCGGTGCAGGCGAGGATCGAGCAGACCGCGAGGGTGCCCTCGCCCAGGGAGCTGAGGTAGCCCACGTACCGGGCGTCGGTCTCCTTGTCGAGCTGCTTGGACGTGGTCCCGGAGGCGACCAGGCTGTGGAAGCCGGACACCGCGCCGCACGCGATGGTGATGAACAGGAGCGGGAAGATCGACGGCGAGTCCTCGGGCAGGCCGCCGCGGAAGGCGGGCGCCTCGATCGCGTCCATGCCGACGACCACACCGAGCATGATGACGACCAGCGCCATCAGCATCTGGTGCTGGTTGATGTAGTCGCGCGGCTGGAGCAGCATCCACACGGGCAGACGCGAGGCGAAGAAGGTGTAGGCGAACAGCAGCACCATCCACACCACGGAGGCGTCGACGCCGAAGGCGTTCGCGATCGGGTCGACGGTGATCGGCACCATCTGGCCGAGCGGGATGCAGGCGTAGACGACCACCAGCGCGATGACCGACGGGATGAGCGCGGCCGTGCGGCGGCGGTAGACCACCTGGCCGACCCCGATCGCCAGCGGGACGGTGACCAGGACGGGCAGGACCGACGCGGGGTTGGCGATGAACAGCCCGGCGATGACCACGGCGAACACGGCGTTGACCATGGTCACCAGGAAGAAGATGATCAGCAGGAACATCACGCGGGCACGGGCGCTGATCACGTCGCTGGCCAGCGTGCCGATGCTGCGGCCCTTGTGCCGCACCGACACCACGATCGATCCGAAGTCGTGCGCGCCGGAGGCGAAGATCGTGCCCAGCACGACCCACAGCAGGGCCGGCCCCCACCCCCAGAACACCGCGATGGCGGGGCCGACGATGGGTGCGGCGCCCGCCACCGAGATGAAGTGGTGCGCGAAGACGATGTGCTTGTTCGTGGGGAGGTAGTCCACCCCGTCCTGGTAGGCGTGGGCGGGGGTCACGAAGGCCGGGTCCAGCTGGTAGACCCGCTTGGCCAGGTAGACGGAGTAGTAGCGGTAGCCGAGCGCGAACAGCGCCAGGGCCCCGAGGAGGACGGCCACGGCAGGCATGGGAGTTCCTTGCGTGTCGGCACCCGTGTGGTGGCTGACCTGCGGGTGCTTTCGGCTGGAGGATGCGGGTACAGTCCCGAGAAATTAACATGAGACTCACGTCACGGAAAAGGTTGGATGTGAACGATTTGGACACGGCGTGGCGCCGCTCCCCGGCTGGTGAGATGTGCTGGCTGTCCGACGGCGGACCCGTCGGCGTGCCGGTCGTTCCGCTGCTGGCGGACCACCCCTGCGTCGCGCTCCCCCTGGCCTACCTGTCCGTCGTCGACTCCCTGCTCAACCGTGCCGCGTTCTGCCTGACGACGGCCGCCGGACCCGACGAACCGACCCTGGTCGCCGTGGGCCGCATCCAGGTCCGCCTCGACCTGGACGGGTCGGAGTTCGGCGGAGACCTGGTCGAACAGGAGGTGCGCAAACACCCGCCCACCCGGCTGCGCGCGGGCAGTCTCATGGCGCGCCGGGAGAACTGGTGGTGGATGTCGCGTGCCGTGGTGAGCCTGGTCGACGTCGACCGCGTCCACCACATCCCCGCGCGCACGCGCCCGAGCGACGCGCTGCTGGTGCGGGAGGTCGACGCGGACGTGAGCGTGGACGTGGTCACCGCCGCGGACTGGTCCTGCGAGGCGGGCGGCGAGGTGGAGCTGTGGCTGCGCGACGGACGCGACCCGGACGGTGTCGGCGAGGCGGCGTTCGTCTTCGGCCACCACGCCAGCCCGGACTACGAGCGCTGGGAGCGCTGGAGCCGGAGCGGGACGCTGGACGGACAGACGCTGAGCGTCACCGGGGCCGACGGCGGTCCCGACCCGGACCCGCGGCCGTTCGGCCTGTTCGAGCGGTTGCGCAACCACCGGCAGGTGGAGCGCGCGTGCCGCGCGGGGATCAGCGCCGCCGAGCGGCGGCTGGTCCGCTGACGGGCCGCGGCTGACGGGTGGGCCGGTTCCGGGACCGGCACGATGGCTCCCGTCCTACTCCTCCACGCCCAGGACGAGGTCGGCCGCGCGCAGGCCGGACAGCAGCGCGCCGTGCACGGTGGCGGTGTTCTCGATCTCGGTGGCCTCGCCCGCGAAGTACAGCCGGCCGGCCACCGGGGCGGCGAGCGCCTCGCGGTCGCGGTCCCCCGATCCGACGGCCGTGAAGGAGAAGGCGCCACGGGCGAACGGGTCGTCCGTCCAGTGCGTGAGGTAGTGGTCGACCGGGTCCGGCGCCCTGCGGAACATGGCGCGCAGCGAGGCCACCGCGTGCTCGACGACGTCCCCCTCCTCCATCTCCGCCAGGAATTTCGCCGCGTTGCCGCCGTTGCGGCAGACCAGGACGGGCACGCCCCGGATGCGCTGTCCCGCGAACCAGTGGAACCAGGTGCCCGCCTCGGTGCCCAGGTGCACGATGACCTCGGCGTCGCCCCAGAACACATCGTCGAACAGCAGGAACAGCTGCTCCAGGCGGCCGTTGCCCAGGCGTTCGATCGCGACGCGCTTGTCCTCGGGCAGCTCGGGCGCGAACCCGACCTGTCCGGTCTTGAGCACGCCCAGCGGGAGGGTCACCACGACGCGGTCGGCGGTCAGGGTCTCCTCCCCGTCGGGGGTCTGGACGCGGACCGCGGCGCCGTCGTCGTCGTGGGAGACCCCGAGCACGACGTGGTGCGGGCGCACGTCCAGCCCCTCGGCCAAGTGGTCGGTGAGCTCGCTCATCCCGTCGGGGAAGACGACGTCGTCGCCGCTGAACTCGTGCAGCGCGGCCACGGAGCTGAAGGCGACCTCCGAGGCGTCGGCCCCGTGGTCGGCCTCGATGATCCGGTGGACGATCTCGCTCGCGTCGCGGGCGCGGGCCCGGACCAGGTTGGCGTCGTAGAGGGCCTGTTGGATGCCCTCCTCCATGGACTCGCTGGGGTCGGCGCCGACGTTGGCCCAGTACATGTGCTCGTGGAGGAGGTTGACGTCCTCCATGTTGCGGCGGTGCCGGTCGAAGAGGAGTCTGCGGCCCTTGGGGTCGTAGGCGGTCTCGGTGGACCGGTTGAACACGGCCGTCCTGGCGCCGACCTCGCGGACGAGCACGGCGAGCGGGTTGTTCTCCTCGCCGCGCATCCAGGAGGCGCCCGCGTCGATGGTGAACCCCTCCCAGGTCCGGATCGAGTGGACGCGCCCGCCGATCCGGCCCCGGGCCTCGACCACGGTGACCCGCTCGCCCGCGTCCGCGAGCCGGGTCGCGGCGGCCAGGCCCGCCATCCCGGCGCCCACCACGATGGTGTGGCCCCGTCCGGGAGCGGCCTCGCGACCGCGCGGTGCGACCTCCCGCGCCCCCTGTTCCTCGGCGGCCGGATCCTCGGCGGCCGGTTCCCCAACGGTCTGCGCACTGACGTCTGACGGGTCAGCCATCACGTGTCCTCTCGTGTGCAACCAACGATCGTGACCCTATGTGCACAAATGAACACTCCCGCGGCCGACACCCCGGCGCGGCGCGGCGCGCACCCGAACCATGCCATGGTGACACACCGACATCGCATGGGTGCGTTCTGTTAGATTCATGTGTCCCTCGACCACCGATCCCAAGGAACGACCGTGCGTGCGCTCGTGCTCCCCGTGACCCTGGCCCTGTCCGCGACCCTCTTCGCCGCTCCCGCCGGAGCGAGGGAGCTGGGCGACCTCGGGGACCTGGTGGAACTGTCCGCCGAGCGGGTCACCGTCGCCGAGGCGATCGCGGCGGCCAAGTGGCACACGGACGCCGCGGTCGACGATCCGGTGCGCGAGGAGCAGATCCTGGCGGCCGTGGCCGACCAGGCCCGCCGCGCCAGGCTGGACCCGCGGGTGGCGACCGCGGTGACGCGGGACCAGATCGAGGCCAACAAGTTCGTGCAGCGCGGGCTGATCAACCAGTGGCGCCTCGACCCGGGCAGGGCTCCCCTGGAGGAACCCGACCTGTCCGAGCTGCGCCCGGTGCTGGACCGGATCACCGCCGAGCTCGTGGAGGAGCTCAAGGCCACCGAGGAGCTGCGGTCCCGGCCGGGCTGCTTCGAAACCCTGGCCCGGGACACCCACCGCGTCGCCGCCGGGTACGGGTTCGACCCGCTGTACACGACCGGGCTGGTGCGCGCGCTGCCCTCCGTCTGCGTCTGACCCGACGCGCGGAGGCGGGCGGCGGAAGCGGTCCCGCCGGCGTGGCGGACAGGGTCGGGGAGCGGATCGTCGACTCGGGCGGGTCCGCCAGGAGCGGGACCACCGGCCTGGCGCCCGGCGTCGGGGCCCCCGGACGCGCCGAGGGCCCCGACCGCCCCCGCCGAGGGCTCAGGCCGACAACGCCCGGTCGAGCGTCGAGGCCCCGATCCCGAAGACGTCCCGGAGATCGCCGTCGTCGACGGTGAAGGGACGGTCGGCCATGTAGTCCAGCTCGGCGAACTCCTGCCACACCGGGTCGGTGAGGGCCAGCAGCGCCAGGTCCCGTTCGGTCAGCCGCTCCAGGCGCGGAGCGGGCGCACCGCGCAGTTCGGCGAAGCGGGTCGCGGCCTCGCGCGGGGACACGGTGATGACCGGAGCGTGCCAGGCCCGGCCCCAGGCCCGTTCGTCGCTGCCGACTCCGACCAGGGCGGCCGCGACGTCCTCGGTGTAGGAGAAGGAGTGGGCCGCGTCGGGATCCCCGCAGACGAGCGCCAGTTCGCCGATGCGGACCCGCGGCTCCACCAGGAGCGTGAACTCCGAGACCGCCCCCGGGCCCAGGAACTGGCCGGCGCGCACTTCGGTGACGCGCAGTCGGCCCCCGTCGTGCGCGGCCTTGGCCTGGTGCCACAGCTCGGCCCGGACCCGGCCCTTGCGCGAGCTCGGTCGCATCGGAGTGGCCTCGGTGACGGGCCCGTCGGTCGGACCGTAGCCGTAGTGGTTGCCGAGCATGACGTAGTCGGCGCCGACCCGTTCGGTCGCCGCCAGCACGGAGGCGAACAGCGGCGGCAGCGTCTCCGGCCAGGTGTGGTAGGCGGTCATGGCGGCGTTGACGACGACGGCGGCTCCCGCGATCGCCTCCGACAGTTCCTCGGTACGGCCGGCGTCCAGGGGGATCGGCTCGATCCCGGGGTGGTCGGGACCTGATCCGCTCCGGGTGATGAGGCGGACGCGGTCGCCGCCGTCGGCCAGTCTCCTGGCGGTCGCGATCCCGACGGCGCCCGCCCCGATGACGGCGTGTTCGACCATGGTGTGGTCTCCGTTCTCCTTGCGGTGGAAGGTGGCGTGCGACGGGCCCGTTCGCGGTCCCCACTCTGTCCTGCGCGGGCCGCGTAGCCTAGTGGCCTGAATGCCACTCCACCCAAGGATCCAGCCATGCATCGCGTCGCAGTCCTGGCCGTGCCCCCCGTCAAGCCGTTCGACCTGGCCATGCCCTCGACCCTGCTCGGCGCCGCCGAGGCCGAGGGGAGGCCGGGTTACGAGGTGACCGTCTGCACGGCCTCGCCCGGCACGGTCGCCGCCTCCGGTGGCATCGACGTGGTGATCCGCACCGGCCTGGAGGCGGTCGCGGCCTCCGACACGGTGATCGTCCCCTCGACCGGGAGCCGCCACGACGCCGACCCGGCCGCGTTGGACGCCCTGCGGGAGGCGCACGCGGCGGGCAGGCGCATCGCCTCCATCTGCAGCGGCGCGTTCGTGCTCGCCCAGGCCGGGCTCCTCGACGACCGCCCCGCGACCACCCACTGGGCGCTGGCCGAGGAGCTGCGGGGGGCCTTTCCCGCGGTGCGGGTGGACGCCGACGTCCTGTTCACCGAGGACGACCGGATCCTCACCGGCGCGGGCTCGGCCGCCGGAATCGATCTGTGCCTCCACCTGATCCGCTCCGACCACGGCGCGGCCGTGGCCAACGCGGCGGCCCGCGCCGCCGTCGTGACTCCGGTGCGCCACGGCGGGCAGGCGCAGTTCGTGTCCACCCCGCTGCCGCCCGAGACCGGTGCGTCGCTGGCCGAAGCCCGCGCCTGGGCGCTGAGGCACCTCGACCGGCCGATCTCGCTGCACGACCTGGCCCTGCACGCCAAGGTCAGCGTGCGGACGCTGACCCGCCGCTTCACCGCCGAGACCGGCCTGACCCCGTTCCAGTGGGTGCTCGAACAGCGGCTGCTGCGCGCCCGCGAGCTGCTGGAGGCCACCGGACTCACGGTCGACCAGGTCGCCCACCGCAGCGGCCTCGGTTCCGCGGAGTCGCTCCGCCAGCACCTCCACCGCCGGCTCGGGATGACTCCCAGCGCCTACCGGGCCGCCTTCGCCCACCCGGCGCACGCGGGATCCGGACACTCGGCCGCTTCTCCGGCGTCCTGACCCGCGTCACGGACGCCGGGGGCTGTCGGTGGCTGGCCGTGCCCCGACGGGCGGGACGCGTCCGTGTGGCGGGCCGCGACCGCGGCGGCTCGGTCGCGCAGCGCGGCGCGCAGCGACGGCGGCGCGAGGGCTTCGGCGTCCGTGTCGAGCTGCCACAGCGCCCATTCGGCGTGCCGGGAGTCCTGGAAGGTCACCTCCAGGCGCAGCCGACCGTCCGCCTCGGGCTCCTCCGCCCGGACGGCCAGCGCGGTGCCCAACAGCTCCTCCCGCCGCGCCGGACTCACCCGTACCAGCACGGTGATGTGCCCCTCGGACAGGAACCGCGCGCAGCGTTCCCGCCAGATCCGGTCCAGGTCGACCCGGGGCGGTCGCCGCGCCGGTTCGGGGAGCTCCTCGGCGGCCAGGATCCGCGACAGCCGGTAGGTGCGGTCCGCCCCGGCCCTCGTGGCCAGCAGGTAGCCCCGGTCGCGGACGGTGACCAGGCCGATCGGGTCCACCGTGCGCCACCGCGGCGGCTGGTCCGCGGCCGCGTAGTGGACGCGCAGCCTGTGCCCGGCGAGCACCGCGCGCCGGACCCCGGCCATCGTGGCGTCGGGAACGGCCTCGGCGGCCGACCGCCGTGGGAGCAGGTCGGTCTCCGGCTCGACGAGCAGCCGTCGGGCGGCGTCGCTCGCGCTGGCCCGATGGCTCTCGGGCAGCGCGTCGACCACCTTGCGCATGGCCGAAGCGAGCGCCGAGCCGAGACCGAACACCCGCTCGCCGCGCCCCGACACGGCGGTCAGCAGGGCCAGGGCCTCGTCGTGGTTCAGCCCGGTCAGCTCGGTGCGGAAGCCGGGCAGCAGCGCGAACCCGCCGTGCCGACCGCGTTCGGCGTAGACCGGGACGCCGGCCGCGGACAGCGCCTCGATGTCGCGCAGCACGGTGCGGGTGGAGACCTCCAGCTCGCGGGCCAGCGTGTCCGCGGTCATCCGGCCGCGCTGACGCAGCAACAGCACCAAGGAGACCAACCTGTCGGCGCGCATGCGAGGACGTTATCGGAAAACATGACCGAGGATGTCGTGATTTGTCGGCAGGCTCCTCACCACGACGTCGACGACGGCCGCTGCCGGGTCGACGGACGCAGGTACTCCCGACGAAGCGTATGGAGCCGACATGGCGATGGAACGAACGGCGGTCAACCCGGTGACGTGGTCGCTGGAGATGGGATTCAACCAGGGCGAGCTCGTCTCCGGGCACACCCGCACCCTGTACTGCTCCGGCCAGACCGCGATGGACGCCGACGGCCAACCCCGGCACGACGGCGACATGGCGGCGCAGCTGGCGCTGAGCCTGGACAACCTGGAGGCCGTGCTCGGCGAGGCCGGCATGTCCCTCGCGAACCTCGTCCGGCTCAACGTCTACACCACCGACGTCGATCTGCTGTTCCCGCACTACGGCGTGCTGGCGGCGCGGTTGGGCGCGGCCGGGGTCGCGCCGGCCACCACGATGCTCGGGGTGGCCCGCCTGGCGGTCCCCGGCCAGATGGTCGAACTCGAGGGAACCGCCGTCGCCTGACGCCGCGCCTCCGCCGCCCCTGCCGGTCCCGCCGGCACGGGCGGCCCCGTCCTCCAGCGCGCCGGGGATCAGCGGCGCGGAGGATTCCGGCGCGGCATGAGGGTGGCGTTGGGCAGGGCGGGCGCGGGGAGGCGACCCCCCGGACAGCCCTCGACGACGCCGAAGCGGTCGGAGGCGGCCTCCCACTCCTGGCGGGCCCGGACGATGTCCTCGTGGGTGCGGCCCACGAAGTTCCACCACATGAGGATCTCCTCCTCGAACGGGGTGCCGCCGAGCAGGATCGCGCGTGCCGGGACGTCCGAGGCGTTCGCGAGCGTCAGGGCCTCCGCTCCGGGGTGGAGGTAGCCGAGTTCCGCCGGACCCAGCGGGGTGCCGGCCATGCGGATGTCCCCGCGGTCCACGAGAAGGCCGTGCTCGAAGGAGGCGTCCACGGCGAGGGTGACCGTCGCACGCGGTCGGAGGGTGATCTCGGCGCCGAGCAGCGGTGTGAACGTCCGCACGGGGGAGACGTCTCCGGCGAGCGAGCCCAGGAACACCCTGATCTCGGCCCCCTCGATCCGCACGGGCTCGGGTACGTGGTGCCGGAGGTCCCGCTCGGCGCCGCGGTGCTCGTCGGGCAGCGCCACCCACAACTGGACTCCGTGCAGGACGGTGGTGCGCGGTGTGGAGACCTCCGAGTGGCTGATGCCGTAGCCGCCCGTCATGAGGTTCAGCTCGCCGGGCCGGACGAGGGTGTGGCTGCCGAGGCTGTCGCGGTGTTCGACCTCCCCGCTGAACAGCCAGCTCACGGTCTGCAGGCCGGTGTGCGGATGCGGAGGGATCTCCATCCCGCCGGTCCGGTCGACCTCGTCCGGACCGTAGTGGTCGGCGAAGCACCAGGCCCCGATCAGCGTCCTGTCCCGCTGCGGCAGGGTCCGGCGCACGGACATCGCCCGGGGCCCGCCCAGGGGCACGTCCCGCGGGGTGAGTACGTCGACCCGCGGCGCCTCGTCCGTCCGCCGGTCGTCCACCGACTCCCCGCACCTGATCTCGACTGGCTCGGCTTCCACGTTGCTCACCGAGACCACCTCCTGTCTCCATCGGAAAGCTTGTCACGGCAGCCGCGTGCGGCTGCGCCGCGCCGACCGCGCCCGGTGGCGGCCAGCGCCGTCGTTCTCGCGGCCCAGGCGAAGGGGTAGGGGCCGAAGCGGCCCCAGGCGACCACGGCGGGCAGGACGAGCCCGACCGCGGCCAGGATCCACGGGACGATGTTCACGGGTGCTCCCGGGGTGGGATGGGCGGGACGTGGAGGCGGCCGGGCGCCGCGCCGCCGCAACAATTGACGCGTCAACCACTTTAGCCGGATCGGCACATGACATGTCAAGTGGCAGGTAGGCTCATCGCGCATGAACGACACACCGCCCTGGCTGACCCCCGCCCAGCAGCACGCCTGGCGCACCTTCGTCCGCCTCCACCAGGGGCTCGACGCCACGCTGGTCCGCGACCTGCAGGCGCACTCCACGCTGTCCGGCGCCGACTACGAGATCCTCGTCGCGTTGACCGATGTCCCGGCCGGCCGGCGGAGCTTCTCGGACCTGGCCGAGGCGGTGGAGTGGGAGCAGAGCCGCCTGTCGCACCAGATCACGAGAATGGCCAGGCGGGGACTGGTCGCCCGGGATTCGTCCGCCGAGGGCGGGCGCGGGCGCTCCGTCTCCCTCACGCCCGCCGGCCGCCGGGCCATCGAAGCCGCGGCGCCGCGGCACGCGGCGATGGTCCGGCGGCTGGTCGTCGACGCGCTCACCCCGGACGAGCTCGCCACGCTCGGACTGATCTGCGAGCGCATCCTCGACCACATGGACGACGTGTCACGATGACGCCCGGCGCCGTGCACGGGGGCGGTGTGCGACAGCGCCCCCGGCCGTCACCCGCCGCGCGGTGCGTCCAGACGCGCGCGGAGCGCCGCGGCGATCCCGCCCGCCGCGGCGAGCTGCTCGGGAGTGAGCGCGTCGACGAAGAGCTCGCGGATCGCGCGCAGGTGCGGAACGGTCGCCCCCCGGAACGCCGTGGCGCCGTCCGGGGTGAGCACGACCTCGGCGCCCCGGCTGTCGGTGGCGCACTCCTCACGGCGGATGAGTCCGCGCTGTTCCATCCGTCGCAGGTGATGGGACAGGCGACTGCGCTCCCACCCGATACCCGCCGCCAGGTCCGAGGAGCGCATCCGCCGCAGCGGCGCCTCGCTGAGGGCGAGCAGGACGGGGTAGTCGCTCGCCGACAGGGAGGCCTCCTTCTGCAGCCGGGCGGCGAGCTCGGAGCGCAGCGCCTCGGTCGTCTCGACGAAGCCCCTCCAGATCCGCAGCTCCTCGGCGGTCGGCAACTGGCGCCCGGCCCGCCGCCGGGGTGTGTCCTCCGTCATGGCATCTCCTTGTTGACGCGTCAACCGCATGCTATACGATTGACGCGTCAACTACTTGTGGATCCCTCGGGCGGCGCCGGACGCCGCCCGAGGCGGACGAACGGCTCGGCCGCGAGGTCGCCCCACGCGTCCGGGAACCGCTCGCGAAGGAGCCCTCCCATGTCCGATCTCGTGTTCGGCCTCGACACCTTCGGCGACGTGCCCGAGGACGATGCCGGCGCGCTGCTCTCCCACGCCGCCGCCATCCGCCAGGTCGTCGACGAGGCGGTGCTGGCGGACGGACTCGGCGTCGACGTCCTCGCCCTCGGCGAGCACCACCGACCGGAGTACTCGATCTCCACCCCGGAGACCGTTCTCGCCGGGATCGCCGCACGCACCTCGCGCATCCGGCTCTCCTCGGGCGTCACCGTGCTGAGCTCGGACGACCCGGTCCGCGTGTTCCAGCGCTTCGCCACGGTGGACGCGTTGTCGGGAGGCCGGGCCGAGGTCGTCCTCGGCCGCGGCTCGTTCACCGAGTCCTTCCCGCTGTTCGGCTACGACCTGCGCGACTACGACACGTTGTTCGAGGAGAAGCTCGACCTCTTCGTGAAGCTGCTCGACGAGGGACCGGTCACCTGGAGCGGCACCACGCGCGCCCCGATCGAGCACGCCGACGTCTTCCCGAAGACGGAGTCGGGACGCCTCACCGCCTGGGTGGGCGTCGGCGGTTCACCCCAGTCCGTCATCCGCACCGCACGCCACGGCCTGCCGCTCATGCTCGCCGTCATCGGCGGCCCGCCCCGGCGCTTCGCCTCCTACGTCGACCTGTACCGCCGCGCCTCCGAACAGTTCGGCACGACCGCGCATCCGGTCGGCATGCACTCCCCCGGTTTCGTCGCCGACACGGACGAGGAGGCGAGGGAGGTGTTCTGGCCGCGCTACCGGGTCATCCGCGACCGCATCGGCGCCCAGCGCGGCTGGCCGCCGGTCAGCCGCGAGGAGTTCGCCGCCGAGATCGAGCACGGGTCCCTCTACATCGGTGCGCCGGAGACCGTCGCGCGCAAGATCGCGGACACGGTCACGAGCCTGGACGTGGGCCGGTTCGACCTCGTCTACACCGGGGGATCGCAACCGGCCAGCGCCCGCCTGCGCGCCGTCGAGCTGTACGGCTCCACGGTGATCCCCATGGTCCGCGACATCCTCGCCGGCTGACGCCTCCTCGGACACGACAACGCGAACTGGAGCGGGACATGAACGACAGGGCCTCGAACGGAGCGCTGAGCGTCGGCATCCTCGGAGCCGGAAAACTGGGCACCGTGCTCGCCAGGCTCGCCCTGGCCGCCGGTCACCGGGTGCTCATCGCCGGCTCCGGCGCCCCCGAGGAGATCGCCCTCACCGTCGACGTGCTCACCCCGGGAGCGGTCGCCGCGACGGCCGCCGACGCCGCGGCCCGGGCCGACGTCGTCGTCCTCGCGCTGCCACTGGGCAAGTACCGCCGCGTGCCCGCCGAGGCGCTGCGCGGAAAGCTCGTCATCGACGCCATGAACTACTGGTGGGAGGTGGACGGCGTCCGCGACGACCTCACCGATCCACGCACCTCCACGAGCGAGATCGTCCAGGGGTTCCTCCCCGCCTCCCGGGTGGTCAAGGCGTTCAACCACGTCGGGTACCACGACCTGGAGGACACGGCCCGCCCCGCCGGGCACGACGGGCGCATCGCCGTCGCCGTCGCGGGAGACGGCCCCGACGACGTCGCCGCCGTGGCCGCCCTCGTCGACTCGCTCGGCTTCGAACCGGTCGTCGCGGGTCCCCTCGCCGACGGCATGCGCTTCGAACCGGGCACCGAGCTCTTCGGCGCTGACGTGGACGCCGACCGGGTCCGTGCCGCGCTCGACCGCTTCCCGGATTCCGAGCGGGGGCGGATCATCGCCGACGCCCGTGCCGCAGCCGCGGCGGAAACGGTCGGGGCGCACCGGACCGCCGACCGGTCCGAGCCGTGACCGGCCGCTGAGCGGCGGCCCAAGCCCACGCGCCGACGCCCAGCGTGTTGACGTGAACGCGGGGCATATCGCTGCGAGCATCGCCGAGCGGGCGTGAACAGTCCCACGGCACCCGCCGGACGGCGGCGCGGAGAAGGGCTCCGGTGAGTTGACAGAGCGGCGGAACTCCGCGAGGAGCACGGAGAAGGTCGGCCTCCTCAGCCTCATGGCCCTGGTCGTCGGGTCCATGGTCGGCGCCGGCGTGTTCTCCCTCCCCCAGCGCTTCGCCCAGGAGGCCGGGGTCCTCGGCGCGCTCGTCGCGTGGGCGGTCGCGGGGGCGGGCATGCTCACGCTCGCCCTGGTCTTCCAGAGCCTGGCGCTGCGCAGGCCCGACCTCGACGCCGGTGTGTACGCCTACGCCAGGGCCGGGTTCGGCGAGTTCGCGGGCTTCCTCTCCGCGGTCGGGTACTGGGCGGGCGCGTGTGTCGGCAACGTGACCTACTGGATCCTCATCACGTCGACGCTGGGCGCCGTCTTCCCCGGGCTCCTCGCGGGGGGCGGGTTCGTCGCCGCGCTGGTGTCGACGGTCGGCCTGTGGTGCTTCTACCACCTCGTCAAGCGGGGCGTCAGGGAGGCCAACGCGGTCAACCGGGTCGTGACGATCGCGAAGGTCGTCCCGATCCTCGTCTTCGTGCTGCTGGCGGCCTACCTGCTCGACCCTGAGGTGTTCGCCCAGAACCTCACCGGCGCCGACTACACCGGATCACTGTTCGAGCAGGTACGCGAGACCATGCTCATCACGGTGTTCGTCTTCCTCGGCGTCGAGGGCGCGAGCGTCTACTCGCGCCACGCCCGGCGCAGGAGTGACGTCGGTCGCGCCACGGTCCTGGGGTTCCTCAGCGTCTCCGCCGTCTTCGCCTCGGTGACGATCGTGTCCTACGGGATCCTGCCGATGAGCCAGATCGCCGAGCTGCCCCAGCCGTCGATGGCCGGGGTCCTGGCGTCCGCCGTGGGCCCGTGGGGCGGCGCGATGGTCGGGGTGGGGCTGCTGGTCTCGGTCCTGGGCGCCTACCTGGCGTGGACGCTCATGGCCGCGGAGGTGCTGTTCGTCGCGGCCGAGGACCGGGACATGCCGCGCTTCCTGGCGGTGACCGACGACAGGGACGTTCCGGTCAACGCACTGCTGCTCACCACGCTGCTCACCCAGGCCGTCCTGGTCGTCACCCTCTTCTCCGCGAACGCGTTCGACTTCGCGCTGAACCTGACCGCCGCGCTGTCGCTGTTCCCCTACCTCCTGACGGCCGCCTACGCCGTCAGGCTCGCGGCGACGCGGGAGACCTACGCCGACGACCTCCCCTCCACGCGGCGCCGCGAACTCGCGATCGCCCTGGCGGCCACGGTGTACACGGTCTTCCTGGTCTACGCGGCCGGGATCGGACTGGTGCTACTGGGCTGCGTCTTCTACGTCCCCGCGACGCTCCTGTTCGCGCGCACCCGGCGCGAACGGGGTGAACGGGTGTTCTCCGCCCGCGAGCTCGTCCTCTTCACCGCGGTGGTGATCGGGGCGGCGGTCGGCCTGGCCGGGCTCGGCGCCGGATGGATCACCCTCTGAGAAAGGCAGGCGCATGGCACTCGGCTCCACCGCACCCGCGCTCGGCGTCCACTCCGAGGTCGGACGGTTGCGCAAGGTCCTCGTGTGCTCCCCGGGGCTCGCCCACGAGCGCCTGACCCCCACCAACTCCGACGACCTGCTGTTCGACGACGTGATGTGGGTCGAGGCCGCGCAGCGCGACCACCTCGACTTCGTGGACAAGCTGACCGACCGGGGTGTGCAGGTCGTCGAGCTGCACGACCTACTGGCGCAGACCATGGCCGTCCCCGGCGCCCGGACCTGGCTCCTGGACCGCACGGTCGTCCCCGACCAGGTCGGACTCGGCCTGGTCGAGGGCACGCGCGCCTACCTCGACTCCCTCTCCGACCGCGAGCTGGCACGCCACCTCATCGGCGGCCTGACGGTCTCCGACGTCTCCCCCGACTTCCTGACGGACGACGCGTCGATCGCCCGGACGTGCCACGGCGACCGCGAGTTCCTGCTGCCGCCGCTGCCCAACACGCTCTACACCCGCGACACCACGTGCTGGATCTACGGCGGACTGACGCTCAACCCGCTGTACTGGCCCGCCCGGCGCGACGAGACCCTGCTCATGAAGGCGGTCTACCGCTTCCACCCGGAGCTGGCGGAGTCGACCGTGTGGTGGGGGGACCCCGAGCGTGACTGGGGGAGGGCCACCCTGGAGGGAGGCGACGTCATGCCCGTGGGCGAGGGCGCCCTGCTCGTCGGGATGGGCGAACGCACCTCCCGCCAGGCGATCACCCAGCTCGCCAAGGCCCTGTTCGACGCCCGGGCGGCCGAGCGCGTCGTCGTGGCCGCGATGCCCCGGCTGCGCGCGGCGATGCACCTCGACACCGTGTTCACCTTCGCCGACCGCGACCTGGTCACCGTGCACCCGGCGATCGTCGACGGGATCCACGCCTTCTCCCTCCGGCCGTCCGACCGGGCTCCGGGCGTGGAGGTCACCGACGAGGGGGACGCCCGCTTCGTCGACGTCGTCGCCGACGCCATGGGCCTGCCCCGTCTGCGCGTCGTGGAGACCGCCGGCGACGTCTACGCCTCCGAACGCCAGCAGTGGAACAGCGGCAACAACGCCGTCGCCGTCGAGCCGGGCGTGGTGTTCACCTACGACCGCAACACCCTGACCAACGCCGCGCTGCGCAGGGCCGGGGTGGAGGTCGTCACCATCGTCGGCGCCGAGCTCGGCCGCGGGCGCGGCGGCGGGCACTGCATGACCTGTCCGATCGCCCGCGACCCGCTCGACTGAGCCCGCACGGACACCGCGCTCCGACCGCGGCGCCGGGTCCGTGCGCCTCCCTGGCCGAACCGGCGGAGCGGGCCCGGCCCTCCGCCAGGGAGCGGAGGGGCGGGCCCGCGACCACGCGTCGGGAGGGGTGCCCCCAGGTGTCATGAGGCGGTGTCCCGTCGCAGGGCGTCGCGCAACCGCAGCAGCTCACGGCGGCGGTGCCGCGCCCGGAGCAGGACGGCTCCCGCCGCGACGGCGAGGGCGGCTCCGACCACGGCGACGGTCAGCGCCTCGGTCGGGGTGGCGCGTGCCGCGGCCAGCGCCGTCCCGGCCGCACCGGTCACCACGGTGACCGCGAGCGCGAGCCGGGCGCCCAGCACCCGGTCCCGCGCGAACAGCGGTCGGCGCCTGGTCAGCACCCATCCGGAGAAGACCGCCCAGGCGAGCCCGACGGCGACCAGTCCGGCGAAGGCGACCTGGGTGCGCACGGGGAGCGGGTGCGGTTCGGTGGCCCACAGCACCGCGACCAGCGCCGCCCCGCACGCCCCCGCCAGTCCCACGGCCAGGTGACGCATCCGCGATCCCAGTGAGACCTCCGCGGCCAGCACGCGGTCGAGTTCCCCGGGTACCCCCCGCTGAGCCTGGGGGTTCTGCTCGTTCATGCCTCGTATCCCTTCTCGGCGAGGACGCTTCGCAACATGCGCCGCGCGCGGTGCAGCCTGCTCTTGACCGTGCCGGGCGGCACGCCGAGCACCTCCGCGCAGGCGGCCAACGGCAGATCCTGCAGGTGGAACAGCACCAGCACCTCACGCTCCAGCGGCGGCAGCCCGTCGAGTCCGGCCTCCACCTGCATGGTGGTCAGCACACCGCTGAGGGAGTCGTCGTCGAGGGCGGCCTCCACCTCCTCCACGGAGGTCTCCGGCGCCTGGTACGCCTGGCGCAGGTGGTCGACCACCACGCGACGGGCGATGGTGAACAGCCACGGGGCGAACCGCTCCGGCTGCCGCAGCCGCGGCAGTCCGCGCAGCACCGCGACCCATGCCTCCTGAGCGAGGTCGTCCGCGAGGTGCGCGGAGCCGACCATGCTCCGCACGTAGCGCCACAACGGTGCGTGCCAGGCGCGCACCAGTTCGCGGAACGCCTCCCGCTCCCCCAGTTGGCAGCGCACCACCACCAGACCGTCGCGCCGTCCGTCGCCGCCCACCGCACCTCCCCGTCGCGCCACCGTTCACCGGGAGAGTCGGTGCGGGGGGCGGAAAGGTTCACGGGGGCGGTCGCCCCGGCCGTCGGGCGGTCAGGCCGCGCGGGCCCTCCGGGAGGGCGCCGCCGGGCGGGCGGCCGCGCTCGCGAGGGCGCGGCCGCGATGCCGGATCCCCGGCCCGTTCCCGGATCAGGCGAAGCCGCGGTCGGTCATGGCGACCGCGTGCAGCACGCCCGCCTCGTCCTCGGGCGTGTACTGCGCCGGGATCAGCGCCTGCGGGGCGATCGGGCGCACGGCGCTCTTCGGGAAGGCGTCGTCACGCGACAGGTCCGCGATCAGCTGGTCGATCAGCTTCCGGGTCACGTGCGGCATGGTGAACAGGTGCACGTAGGTCTTCACCTGCTGCCCTCCGGCCGGGACGGTGACCGTGGCCAGGGAGTACTTCTGGATGATGCTCTGGACGGGCGCGCGGAACCGGACGCTGAGCGAGTGACCGGTCAGCTCGCTGTCCAGGGGGTCCCAGCCCCGCTTCTCCAGCTTGGGCTCCACCTTCTTCCGCAGGCGCTTGAGGGTGTACTCGGCCATGTCGTGGCAGCTCTCGGCCATCTCGGTCTGCTGCTCGTGGGAGTACTTGGCGAAGAAGTTCCACAGCACCGCCGCGGAGAACCCGTTGCGCGACCCGGCGAAGGTGGTGTCGGGAGAGCCGACGTACTCGGCCATGGGCGGCGGCTGGAGCTGCAGTCTGCGCCGCGTCATGAACACCCCGCACGGCCACGGGCAGCCGGGGTACTTGTGCCCGCTGGCCACGATCGAGCTCACCCCCGGCCTGGACAGCCGGAAGTCGAACTCCGGGACGTCGATGCCCGCCTTGGCGAGGAACGGAACGTAGTTGGCCCCCAGCGCGCCGTCGACGTGGATCCAGAAGCCGTCGCGCGTGATCTCCTCCTCCTTCCCGCCCCGCCGGACCCTGAACCGGCGGTCGTACAGGCCCCGCTCCTCGAACACCTCGCCCAGCCTGCGGACGGCCGACTCGACGTCGTCGTAGGCGCCCTTGAACGTGGTGCCCAGGTTGAGCACGACCACCACGGGATGGCCCTTCTCGGCGAAGTAGTCCACCGCGGCCGTGAGCCTGTCGAGGTCGATGTCGCCGTCGCGGCGGGACGGGACCTCGGTGGGCCAGGACTCGGTGCCCATGACCCTCCTGGCGTCCTTCCGGTAGTCCCTGGCCGGGTCGTTGCCCATCTCGCCGAACGTCGGGATCCCGAGCGTGTGCGCGCTCTTGGCGACCGAGTAGTGGGAGTCCTGGGAGAAGAAGATCACCGGAGCGGTGGCGTTCGGGTTGTCCCCGACCGGTTCGGCCTGGGCCATCGCCAGCTGCGGGATCTGGCTGTCGCGCTCCATGCGCTCCATCATCAGGTACTTGCCGGACACGAAGTCGCGGGCGTTGAGCAGACCGTAGATGTTGCCCTCCGACGAGCCCATGCTCAGCACGTAGCCCCACGCGCTCTCGGGGTCCTTCTCGTCGTGGGGCCTGATCCCCCACAGGTCCGCGTAGTAGGCGAGCACCGCGCGCTCCATGTGCTTGGTGTGGGTGCGCAGGTTGCCGTCCTTGAACGGGTCGCCGATGTTGTTGGTGTGCACGCCGAGCATCTTCACCAGGTCGGAGCCGACATCGCTGAGATCCTGGTTGACCTGGTAGCCGAGGAAGTTCCTGTGGTAGAAGTCCAGGTACTTCTGGAACTCGCCCAGGATCCTGCCCCTCTCCTTGCCGAGCCCGCCCGGTTTGAGCCTGAACCGGGCCTGGTCGAGCTCGGGCAGCGCCTGCTGCCGTCGGCCTCTGGCGGTGATGCTCGGCGGTGCCGTGGCGGTCGAGCGCGCCGTCTGCGCGGTGGAACCGCGCATGCCGCTGTCCATGTCGCCTCCAAGACTGTGGGAACGAGAAGCGTGACCGGCGGAGAGAACCGCCAGTCACGTTCATTGCCTCGGAGGGGTGTGGCCGCACCCACCGTCGTCCAATACCATGTGTAACTTATCGCAAACCCACTGTGATCATCCCGGGCGTCGTCGGCCACCGCCCGAGGACGGCGTCACCCCTCGACGTGGGCCGCCAGGTGGGCCAGCGACGACGCGAACCCCGCCTCGTGGTCCTCCTGGGAGATCCCCTCCGGCACGCCGACCGCCTCGACGGTCACCAGCGTCCCCTCCGGGTGGTCGGTCAGGCTCCACGTCATCGTCATCGTCCCGGCGAACGCGGGATCCGGCGAGTCGAACTCCGCCCGCTGCACGATCCGCTCCTCCGGCACGAACTCGACGAACTCGACCTCGACGACGTCACCCGACTCCGACGACTTGCCCCGCCCCGTCCCGGGGTCGAGGTAGGTCAGCTCCATGCGGAACCCTCCCCCGGGCCACGGCTCGAAGCGCTCGATCCTCCCGGTCATCCCCTCCGGCGGCAGCCAGGCCTGGAGGGCCTCCGGTTCGGTCATCGCGGCGTAGACCGCCTCGGCGGTCGCCCGGACCGCCCTGCTCGCCCGGTCGACGCGCCGTTGTGCTCCACCCACCACCGCCACCTCCCGCGCACGGACCTTCTCCACCCACGCTAGCCAAGCCCGGAGGACGAGGAGGAGCCCGCGTTCACCCGCCCCGACGCGGATCGGCGCGTTGACGTGCGACCGCCCGGTCCACGGCCGACCCTGGACGCGAGATCCAGCGATCCCCGACCGACCCGAAGGGTGCGCCCATGAAGACACCGCCGATCGTCTCGCCGCAGGAGTGGGAGGAGGCGCGCCAGCGGCTGCTGGTGGAGGAGAAGAAGCTGACCCGCGCCCGTGACGCGCTGGCCGCCCGGCGCCGCCGGATGCCGTGGACGGAGGTCGAGAAGTCCTACCGGTTCGAGGGGCCCGAGGGCGGGGTGAGCCTGCTCGACCTGTTCGGCGGCCGTCGTCAACTGATCGTCTACCGGGCCTTCTTCGAGCCCGGGGTGTTCGGTTGGCCGGACCACGCCTGCCGCGGCTGCTCCATGATGGCCGACCACCTCGCCCATCTGGCGCATCTGAACGCCCGCGACACCGCGCTCGTCTACGCCTCGCGCGCGCCGCAGGCGGACATCGAGCGGGTGAAGGCGCGGATGGGCTGGACGATGCCCTGGTACACGATCACCGACGACTTCGACCGCGACTTCGGTGTGGACGAATGGCACGGCACGAACGCGTTCCTCCGCGACGGCGACCGCGTGTTCCGCACCTACTTCGTCAACGAACGCGGCGACGAGGCGTTGGGGAGCACCTGGAGCCTTCTCGACATGACCGCCCTGGGTCGGCAGGAGACGTGGGAGGACTCGCCCGAGGGCTATCCGCAGACCGCGCCCTACGAGTGGTGGAACTGGCACGACAACTACGACGAGGCCGAGACGGCGCAGGGGTGGTTGGACGCCGACCGCCGAGGGCAGGAGGCCCAGCGGGCCGAGAAGCGGGGCGGCTGAGCGCCCCGCCGAGTCCGCTGACGCGCGGCGCCGCCCGCCCCGGGGGAAGACCGGAGCGGGCGGCGCCGCACGTCGGGTCAGACCTTGCGCCAGCGCGGCACCCAGGCGCCGTCGGTGACCTCGTAGTCCCCGAACAGGGCGGGCGCCTCCTTCCGGAGGGTCTGGCCGATGCGGTGGAACAGCAGGCGGATCTCCTCCTCCGCACCCGGCGCGGTGCGCGCCTCCAGCGTGTGCCGCAGCGTCCGCACGTTCGCGGTCCACACCAGACCGGTCGCCACGCCCTCGGGCGCGAAGCGCCGCATGAACGAGGTCTTGTGCTTCTTCTCGGCGAACTTCACGCCCTCGTCGTCGAGGCCGAAGTGGTCCGCCATCCAGAACTGGAACTCCTCCATCCTCTGGAGCATCTCCGCGGCGCGTTCCATGAGTTCCGGGTCCTGCTCAGCCCACTCCGGGAACCAGAACGGCAGGTCCGTCAGGCGCACGAACCGCAGCGACTCCTGGGAGACCGCCACGCCCGGGCGGTGCCGAATGAGCTCGTGAGTGTTCCCAGAGACCACGGGCTTGCCGTTGCGTCGGACCCACAGAAGACCGTTGGGAACCTTGACGCAGTGGATGCGACCGCTGTAGTGCTCCATCTGGTCGTTGTAGCCCTCGGCGTTCCAATACCGGCTGGGCTGGGTCCTGCCCGTGTTGACCAAGGGGTGGGAACGCTTGCTGAGAAGTGAGACCACGTAGCAGGGGCGCAGGTTGTTGAACTTCTGCCCGTTGGGCATGGTGCGTTCCAGGCCAACACGATCATCGACGCGAACGTTGGCGGACATCCCAGCCTTGATCGCCAGGACCTGGAGGTCGTCGGCGAGCTCTGGTGAACTCGTGTAGATGACCCGGTGCCCGGACTTCCCGTGCACCGTCCCATCGCCCTCGACCATGGCGTCGAGGAAGACCGCGATGGTCTCCGGTGCCCATCCGTGCACCATCTCGGGGACGTACTTCTCGTGGGAGTGCCCCAGTTCCGCGAGGAAGTCGCGCAGGGCGGCGCACTGGGTGCGCACAGTTCCGTTCCCCGTCTCGGGAACGTAGGCGGACAGACCCATCTCCTCGATGGTCTGTCGCATCTTCTCCAGAACCGGGCCCCGGTTCTGGGCCAGCACGATCTGGTGGCCGTTGACGCTGCCCTCGGCGATGAAGTAGCCGAGGAACCGCGCGAACGCCTCCGTGGGAAGGGAGACACCCGGGTAGTGACGGGTCCCCTCGGTCCCGGTGTCCTTGCGAGTGAACGTCCGTGTCGTCGCGGGGATCTCCACTCGTTCGGGCGTGTGGCCGCGCCACGTGGCGGCCTTCTGGTACTGGACGCGCTTGTGCAGGATATCCTCGGCGAACTCCACTCCGAAGGGCTGCTCACCACGTCGCGCGGCCCGCGTGTCGTACCTGCGCACCCACATCCGGTGGTTGGGAGTCACCAGGAGGTCCACTTGTTCGGAGGCGACCCGATACATCGGCCCGTCATAGTCAGCGTGGTAAACCTCAGTGGCCTGCTGGTACTCCAGTTCACCATTGTCCGGATTGAGGGTCGCGAAGGTCTCGTCACCCTCGATCTTGGGCCAGGGAATCCATCCCTGGTCGGTGAGCACCTCGGTATCTGAATCGTAACAGCACACCCGCGACACGTTGTGCAGCACGAAACTGAAGCTGACGTGCTCCAGCACCGACCCGTGCAGGCTCGCCAGGATGTTGCCGAGGTAGGCGTCCTGGTCCTTGCGCACCCGGGTGACGTTGGGGTTCAGCCCCGGCTCCCAGGACCGGTAGCACAGCCGGCCGGCGAACTCGGCGAGGTTCTGCGGGTCGTTGAGGTGGGCGTCCAGCTCACCGCGGTCGAAGCGCTCCAGCCACGCCTCTCCCCCGACCTCCTGGAGGTAGTCGGCGATCTCGTCGTAGTCCACCTGCGGACGCGCGACCAGGCGTACCTGCGGCTCGACCTTCTTCACAGCACCCTCTCCTCATGGCTCCCAGCCCCGGGCACACGCCAACGCCGCGGCCTGGGGTTCCGGGCCACGGAGACGTGCGCTGGGCTGGGCCGATTGGCCTTCCCCGAGGGTACACGTCCTGTGCCGGGACTCCCGCCCCTCAGATCCCGTAGAAGTATCCGGGGGCGATGATCAGCCCCACGACGATCGCCACGATGCCCCAGAGCAGCTGCCCGCGCAGGATGCCCAGCACACCGGCGACGATGAGGACGAGTCCGAGAATGGTCAGTATGATTCCCATGCCGGTTCCCTGACCGGAAGCGCGTGGGGCGAACACCAGCCGGGCGCAACGTTTCCGTCTGGTGGACCGCGGCCCGCGCGCGGGCCGCCCCACGCACGGGCCGCGCCGCTCAGGCGCGGGCCAGACGCAGCATCCGCGCCACGATCCCCTCGCCCACGGTCGCCGTCAGGATCGACTCGGGGTGGAACTGCACCCCGTACCACCGCGCCGCCGGGTCCTCGATCGCCATCACCACCGGGTCCTCCCCGTCGAGGACGGCGGTGACCTCGAAGTCCTTCACCAGTTCGGGCAGCGTGTAGGTGGAGTGGTAGCGGGCCGCCGGGAAGACCGCCTCCTCGCCGAGCCCCTCCAGGAGGCTCCCACCGGACACCCGGACCTTCCCGGGCTTGCCGTGCACGGGTTCGTCGAGCGTGCGCAGCTCACCCCCGGCGTGCTCGACCATCGCCTGCAGCCCCAGGCACACCCCGAACACCGGCAGCCGCCGCTCCGCCAGCTCGTCCAGCAGCGCCGACATCCCGAAGTCCACGGGCAGGCCCGGCCCCGGGGAGAGCACCACCAGGTCGGGGGAGAACCGGTCGAGCAGGGACGGGTCGAACCCGTAGCGGACGGTCGTCACCTCGGCCCCGTGCCTGCGGACGTAGTCGGCCAGGGTGTTGACGAAGGAGTCCTCGTGGTCGACGAGCAGGACCTTCATCCCCTCACCGGGGAGCCCGTCGGCGGACACGGCGACCGGGTCGAGGCCGTAGTCCGCGGAGCCGTCGTGCGCGGCCGCCGCCCCCTCCTCCCGCTCGCCCAGCGCGAGCGTCTCCAGCAGGGCGCGCGCCTTGAGGAAGGTCTCGCGCTCCTCGGCCTCGGGGTCGGAGTCGTAGAGCAGGGTGGCGCCCACCCGCACGGTGGCCACGCCGTTCTTGATGTGTGCCGTGCGCAGCGTGAGACCGGTGTTCATGGAACCGTCGAAGTTGACGACGCCGACGGCGCCGCCGTACCAGCGGCGGGGGCTGGTCTCGTGCTGCTCGATGAACCGCATCGCCCACGTCTTGGGAGCGCCGGTGACGGTGACCGCCCACATGTGGGTGAGGAAGGCGTCGAGGGCGTCGAAGTCGCGCCGCAGGGTGCCCTCGATGTGGTCGACGGTGTGGATGAGGCGCGAGTACATCTCGATCTGACGACGCCCGATCACCCGGACGCTGCCCGGCTCGCACACGCGCGACTTGTCGTTGCGGTCCACGTCCGTGCACATGGTCAGCTCGGACTTCTCCTTGACCGAGGAGAGCAGCTCCTGGATGTTCTCGGCGTCGCCGAGGGCGTCCTCGCCACGGCCGATGGTGCCGGAGATCGGGCAGGTCTCCACCCGCTGACCGGTGCCGGGCTCACCCGTCACGCGGACGAACATCTCCGGGGAGGCGCCGACCAGGTACTCGCCCTCGCCGAGGTTGAAGAAGAACTCGTAGGGCGCGGGGTTGCGCTCGCGCAGCAGTTCGTAGAAGCGCGCCGGGGAGGAGCAGCGCGCGTAGGTGCGGTGGCCCGGCACGACCTCGAACAGGTCGCCGCGGCGGAACTTCTCCTTGGCCTCGGCGACGATGCGCGCGTAGGAACCGGGCTCGGGTCCCGCGGGGACCTCGGCGGCGACCACGCGCGGGGTCGGCTCGGTGGCGCGTTCCAGGCCCTCGGTGTCGGCCTCGGGCCGGTCGCCGTCGCCCGGGACGGTGAACTCGTAGGTGTAGCGCACGCAGGTCTCGCGCTTGCGGTCGCGGACCACGATCGCGTCGGGCAGGTGCAGGACCAGGTCGCGGTCGGCGGGGTCGCGGTCGATGTGCGGCTCGACGGGCTCGAACTGGAAGGCCAGGTCGTAGCCGAAGGCGCCGTACAGCCCCAGGTTGGCGTCGTCGGGGCTGCTCATCGCGGCGACGACGGCGCGGATCGCGGTGAAGACGCTGGGGCGCCGGCTGCGCTCCTCCTCGGTGAAGAACTCGTCGGCGCCGGCCTCGGGGACCGTGACGGCGACGTGGTCGGAGGTGCGCTCGCGCTGCTCGGCGGCTCCGACGCCGGCCAGGGCGTCGGCGACCACGGGCAGCACCACGCGGCCGCGTGCGTTGAGGGCGGTGGCGGTGACGCGGCGCCCGCGCGCGCTGATCTCCAGGCAGGGGTCCACGTACCCCAGGTGCCAGCGGGAATAGCGGCCCGGGTACTCCATCCCGGAGGAGAGGACGCCGCCGCGGCGGTGCTCGACCGCCTGGACGAGGTCGGTGAGCACCTCGGGGTCGCATGCGGCGGCGGTGCGGCGGACGGTCACGCCGCCCTGGGTGCGGTACGTGGTGGTTTCGACGTCGCTGGGGTTCACGGCCGGTCCTTTGGCGCTGTGTTCGGTCGGGTCACACCGGCCGGGGCCGTGAGAACGAAGAAACGACCGCCGGTCCGGGGCGGTCGCTGATCTCGGGTATACGAACCGGGTGCACCGCCTAGGAGCGGCGCCACCACTGGGAGACGGGTGTGTTCTCGGTTCGCATGCGACCGAGTGTAGCGGGTCACGCCCGCCCCGGCCACCCGGTCCGGCACATCACCCGCCCAACCATCGGTAACGGCGCTCGGGCCGCCCGGCGGTCCCGTACCGCAGCCGCACCTCCGCGCGCCCCTGCTCGGCGAAGTACTCCAGGTAGCGGCGGGCGCTGACCCGGGAGACCCCGGTCTCGGCGGCGCACTCGGCGGCCGACATGTCCGCCGCCTCGCCGCCCTCGGACGCCGCGCGGGTCAGCGCCGCCCGGACGAGGTCGGCCGTCTGCGGGGTGAGGCCCTTGGGCATGCTCCGGGCCGGGGCGGGGCGCTCGGGCGGCCGGACGGCGCCGAACGCGCGGTCGACGGCGTCCTGGTCGGGCGGGCCGTCGATCTCCAGGTCGCGGCGGAGCCTGGCGTAGCCGCGCAGGCGTTCGACCAGCTCCGAGGGCTCGAAGGGTTTGATGAGGTACTGCACCGCGCCGCCGCGCAGCGCCTGGCGGACCGTGGCGCTGTCCCGCGCGGCCGTGATGACCAGGACGTCCACCTCGGGCAGGTCGGGCCCGGCGTCGGGGCCGCGCAGGCGGCGCAGGACGTCGATGCCGTTCATGTCGGGCAGGTAGACGTCCAGGAGCACCAGGTCGGGGCGGGTGCTGACGACCATCTCCAGCGCCTCGGCGCCGGTGCGGGCCTCACCGACCACGGTGAAGCCCGGCAGGCGTTCCACCAGCGCCCGGTGGACGCGGGCCACCATGAAGTCGTCGTCGACGATGAGCGTGCGCACCGGCGGTCGCTCGGCCGAGGGGTTCGCCGGGTGCCCCTCGCCGCCCCGGTCGTCGGCTCGGCTCGTGCTCATGGGCCCTTCTCCTCGTCGTCGTGGCGGTCGTACAGGACGGCGGTGAACTCGGAGCCCGAGACGGTGGCCTCGCCTCCGCAACGCGCGCACACCAGGGCGACGATGGCCAGCCCGAGGCCGCGTTTGCGGCCCGCGACGTCCTTGGTCGTGTACCCGTGCTGGAACACCCGGTCGGCGAGTTCGCTCGGGACCCCCGGCCCCGAGTCGCGCACGGACACGCGCACCGGCTCGCCGTCGCCGCCGGCCACGTCCACCTCCACCCAGGCGCGCCGGTCGGGTCCGGCGGTCTGGGTGGCCGCGTCCAGCGCATTGTCCACCAGGTTGGCGGCGACCGTGACCAGGTCGGCGGCCAGTTCCTCGGACAGGTGGCCGAGATCGGCGGTGGGCGCGACCCGCAGCTGGGCGCCCTGCTCGGCGGCCAGGCTCGCCTTGGCGATGAGGAGGGCGGCCAGGGACGGGTCCTTGATCCGCTCGGTGACCCGCGCGCTCAGCCGGGCGCGGGCGCCGCCGATCTGGCTGACGTAGCGGGCGGCCTCGTCGTACTCGCTCAGCTCCAGCAGGCCGGAGATGACGTGCAGCCGGTTGGCGAACTCGTGCGCCTGGGCGCGCAGGGTGTCGGTGGTGGTCCTGCTGGCGTCCAACTCGTTCTGGAGTTCGACCAGGTCGGTGCGGTCGCGCATCGTGGTGACCGAGCCGACGGCGCGCCCCTCGGTCTCCAGGGGCATCCGGTTGAGCGCGACCAACCGGTCCCCGACGGCCACGATGGTGTCGCGCCCGCGCACGCGGCCGAGCAGGACGTCCCGCAGGCCGTCGGGCACGTCGAGGCCGGCCAGGTCGGCGCCGACGCTGTGGGCGGGCAGGTCGAGCAGGCGGACGGCCGCGTCGTTGACGAGGGTGACGCGGTCGTCGGCGTCCAGGCCCAGGACGCCCTCCTTGAGGCCGTGCAGCATGGCCTCGCGGTGCTCGACCAGGCGGGTGATCTGCTCGGGTTCCAGGCCCAGGGTCTGGCGTTTGACGCGGCGGGACAGCAGCAGCGAGCCGACGACGCCGAGCACGCTGGCGATGCCGAGGTAGACGAGCAGGTTGGGGGTGGCCAGCACGAGCAGTTCGCCGGGGCCGGGGTAGTCGCTGCCCGCCACGACGACGCCGAGGATGGCGCCGCCCTCGCCGATGACCGGGACGGCGGCGGCGACCGTGCGCTCCCCGCCGACGTCGGAGACCCCGGTCCAGGCGCGACCGCTCAGGGCGGTGGCCACCCCGGGCAGGCCGGCCTCGTCCGCGTCGTCGACGGGCGCCGGATCGAGGGTGATCGGCCGACCGCTGTCGTCGTGGACCACGACCAGGTCGGCGCCGGACAGCACGCGGATGCTCTCGGCGAGGGGGGCCAGGACGTCCCGGCGGCTGGCGTCGGTCAGGCCGACGCGGACGGTGTCGCGGGCCGCGGTGCTCTCGGCGACGGCGAGCATGCGCCGGCTCTCGGTCTGGCGCAGGCGGACGTCGGACTGGGCGAGCGAGACCGCGGCCACCATGACCAGAACGATCACGATGATGCCGATCTGGAGGGCGAGGAACTGCCCGGCGAGGGTGAGCCGCCGCCCCGAACCCCCGTCCGCCCCGGCGCTCGCGCCGTCCGCGCTGTCGGCCGCGGTCACGGCCGCGCCCCGCGATCGTCCGTGATCACTACGAACACAACGTCCGTTACCTCCATTGCCCGCACAAGAATCACAACGCTTCTCACTGGTGTTTCCGTCTGTTTGCCTGTGTGTTGCCTCACAAGAGATCCGGAACACACCGGAGACATCCCCTACGGAGACACTATGCGGCGCATCACATCCCGCTTCCCGTCCACGCCCGGGAACGGGCCGACGAGATCACAGGCGCTGCGGCTGGCCGCGGCCGCCGCCGTCCTGCCGCTGGCGCTGTCCGCCTGCGGTTCGGACGGCGGAACCACCAACGCCGACGGGACCTGGGCTCCGGACCGCCCGATCGAGATCACCGCGCCCGCCGCGACCGGCGGCGGGTGGGACACGCTCGCCCGCACGAGCGCCCGCCTGCTGGAGAGCGAGGGCCTGGTCGACGAGTCCATCCAGGTGGTCAACAAGCCGGGCGCGGGCGGCGCGATCGGCTGGGCCTACGTGGCCGCCAACGAGGCCGACCCGCACAAGCTGTTCGTGACCAGCCCGCCCATCCTCCTGGTGCCGATGGCGGGCGACTCCGAGTACGACCACGACGACTTCACCCCGATCGCGCGGCTGGCCACGGACTACATGGTCTACCTCGTCCCCGCGGACTCCGAGCTGGAGACCTTCCAGGACCTGGTCGACCTGGTCGGCGACGGCGGCGCCAACATCGGCGGCGGCTCCGGCCCCGGCAGCATGGACCACGTCGCCCTGGCGGGCGCGATCGACGCCGCTGGCGGCGACGCCGCCGCCGCGAGCTACGTGCCCTTCGACGGCGGCGGCGAGGCCATGACCGCCCTGCTCGGCGGACACGTCGACAGCGCGGTCGTCGGGGTCAGCGAGGCGGCGGGCATGCTCGAAGCCGGTGAGCTGCGGGCGCTGGGCGTCTCCGCGCCCGAGACGGTGGAGGCCTTCCCCGAGATCGCGACCCTGCTCGAACAGGACATCGACTTCACCTTCGACATCTGGCGCGGCGTGATGGCTCCCGCCGGTCTGGAGGAGGCCCAGGTCGCCTACTACGAGACCCTGTTCGCCGACCTCATGGAGACGCAGGCCTGGCAGGAGGAGTCGGCGTCGCTCGGCTGGACCGACGCCTACCAGAACAGTGCGGACTTCGGGGCGTTCCTCGACGAGCAGCGTTCCGAGTACACCGAGATCCTGACCGAGGTCGGGCTCCAGTGACGACGGAGAACACCATGACCCCGCGCGAGTCGGACTCTGAGGGGGCGGCCCCGCTCCGCCCCCTCGGGGGGTCCGAGACCAGCGAGACCACCGAGACCGAGACGTCCACGAACACGACGAGCACGAAGCCGAGGGGGACGTTCGCGTTCCGCAACCGGACGGTGGCGATCGCGCTCACCGTCTTCGCGATCGGCTACCTGGTCCTGGCCTTCCAGGTGCCCGAGTACACGGCGGTGAGCGTTCCCGTGCAGCCGGGCACGCTACCCCGCTGGCTCGGCGTGGTCATGCTGGTGCTGGCGGTGCTGCTCTTCTTCCAGCGCGACCAGGCCGCGGACGAGGACGAGACCGACGGGGAGAGCGGGGCGTCAGGCGCCGCCGAGGCCGGTCCGGGCGGGTCCGACGCGGACTCCGGCGCCGGCACGGACGGGTCCGCGTCCGCCGCCGAGCCGCTCAAGCTGGGCCGCCTGAAGGACCCGCGCCTGGAGGTCGGGCTGTTCGTCGCGGCGATCGTCGCCTACGTGGCGCTGTTCGAACCCCTCGGGTTCATCCTGTCCACCGCCCTGTACCTGGGCGCGATGACCGTCTACCTGGGCTACCGCCGCCACGTGGTCACCGCCGTGGTATCCGTCGGCCTGCCCCTGGGCCTCTATCTGGCCATGTCCGAGGGGCTGGGCGTCGTCCTGCCGAGCGGACCGCTCCCGTTCTGACCCGATCGAGGCGAAAGACACCCGCATCATGCTCGACCAACTCATCCAGGGGTTCGCGGTCGCGATGACCCCGCAGAACCTGCTCTTCGTCTTCATCGGCGTCCTCGCCGGAACCATCATCGGCATCCTGCCGGGGCTGGGCCCGATGAGCGCGATCGCGCTGATGATCCCCATCGCCTACGGAATGGACCCGACGTCGGCGATCATCATGCTGGCCGGGGTCTACTACGGGGCGATCTTCGGCGGCTCCACGTCCTCCATCCTGCTCAACGCGCCGGGTGTGGCCGGAACCGTCGCCACGTCGTTCGACGGCTATCCGATGGCCAAGCAGGGCAAGGCGGGCAAGGCGCTGGCGATCGCGGCCCTGTCGTCCTTCACGGGCGGCACGATCGGTGTCGTGGGTCTGATGCTCATCGCGCCGAGTCTGGCGTCGTTCGCGGTCAGCTTCGGCCCGACCGAGTACTTCGCGCTGATGGTGCTGGGCCTGACCGCCGTGGTCTCGCTCGCGGGACGCAACCTCGTCAAGGGGCTCGTCTCCGCGGTCGTCGGTGTGATGATCGCGCTGGTGGGCATCGACTCCCAGACCGCGATCACCCGCTTCACCTTCGACCTGCCCGAACTGTACGAGGGCGTGGAGTTCCTCATCGTCGCGCTCGGCGTGTTCGCGCTGGCCGAGGTGCTGGTCATGCTCAACCGCCGCGGCCAGGGCGGCGCCCGGGGCGGGGTGACCTCGCTCCGGCTGAATAAGCGCGAACTGGTCCAGATCACGCCGCCGACCCTGCGTTCGGGCGTGCTGGGCTTCTTCACCGGCGTGCTGCCGGGGGCGGGCGCCACCGTCGCCTCGTTCCTGTCGTACTCGATGGAGAAGCGCATCGCCAGGGACGGCGACACGTTCGGGCAGGGCAACCTGAAGGGCGTGGCCGGTCCCGAGTCCGCCAACAACGCGGCAGCCGTGGGGTCGTTCGTCCCGCTGATGACCCTGGGCGTGCCCGGTTCGGGCACCACGGCGATCCTGCTCGGCGCTCTGCTGGTGCTGGGCGTGCAGCCGGGTCCGCTCATGCTGGCCGAGCGGCCGGAGATGTTCTGGGGTCTGGTCGCGTCGATGTACATCGGCAGCGCGGTGCTGCTGGTGCTCAACCTGCCGCTGATCCCGGTGTTCGCCAAGGTGCTCAACACGCCGAAGACGGTCCTGGTGCCGCTGGTCGTCGTATTCTGCGTGGTGGGGGTGTACGGGCTCAGCTTCAGCGTGTTCGACCTGGGTCTGCTGGCCGCCTTCGGGGTCATCGGATTCCTGATGCGGCAGAACGACTTCCCGGCCGCGCCGATGATCCTGGGACTGATTCTGGGCGGGCTCATGGAGAGGTCGATGCGCCAGGCGCTCCAGATCTCGGGCGGCGAGTGGTCGGTCTTCCTGACGGAGCCGATCTCCGCCGCGCTGGTCGCCCTGGCGGTGCTGTCGATGGCGCCGTCCCTGGTGCGGGCGGTGCGCGGGCGCCTCGCCCGCCGGTCCGCCGCGAAGGCCGCGGACCAGGACGCCGACCGGGACGCCGACCGCGCGGAGTCGCTGACGAACTGACGAGGGGACGGACCAGATGAGGGGCACGAACCGGCGCGCCGTCCTGGCCGCCGGTTTCGTGCTGCCCCTCGCGGCGTGCCTGCCGCTGTCCGGGTGCGCGCCCACGCGCGGACCCGGACAGCTGCGGATCATGGTGCCGACACCGCCCGGCGGCGGGTTCGACCAGACCGCCCGGACGGTCAAGGCGGCCCTGGAGGAGTCGGGGACGGTCGGCGACGTGACGGTGTTCAACCTGCCGGGCGTGTCGGGCACGGCCGCCCTGGCACGGTTGGTGTACGAGCGGGGCACGCCCGGCCTGGTCCTCCAGATGGGGCTGGGGGTGCTGGCCAACTCGCACATCGAGTCGGCGTCGCACTCGGTGTCGGAGACCACGCCGCTGGCGCGGCTGATCGAGGAGCCGGAGGCGTTGCTGGTGCCGCCGGACTCGCCCCTGGAGACGATCGACGACCTGGTCGCCGCCTGGCGCGCCGACCCGTCCGGGATGGTGATCGGCGGCGGGTCGACCCCGGCCGGTCCCGACCACATGGTGACGATGCTCCTGGCGGAGGAGCTGGGGATCGACCCGAAGGTGGTGGACTACCGCGCCTACGACGGGGGCGGGCAGGTGCAGGCCGCGCTGCTCGGCCACGAGGTGGACTTCGCGGCGGCCGGGCCGAGCGAGCAGCACGCGGCGATCGAGTCCGGGCAGCTGCGGGTGCTGGCGGTGACCTCCGCCGAACCCGACCCGGAGACGGGCGCCCCCACGCTGACGGAGGCGGGGATTCCGCTGCGCTTCCTCAACTGGCGCGGGCTGCTGGCCCCGCCGGGGTTGTCGGAGTCGGACCGGGAGGAACTGCTCTGGATGGTCGCGGAGCTGCACGGGTCGGACGAGTGGCGCGCCGAGCTGGAGCGCAACAGGTGGACCGACGCGTATCTGGAGGGTGAGGGGTTCGCCGTGTTCCTGGCCGAGGAGGAGGAACGGGTGGGGGCGGCGCTGAACCGGCTGGGTCTGACCGAGAAGGACGACTGAGCCCGAACCCGTCGGGCCGGGCGCGTCAGGATGCCGGGGAACCGGGGAACCGGGGAACCGGGGAACCGGGGAACCGGGGAACCGGGGAACCGGGGAACCGGGGAACCGGGGAACCGGGGAACCGGGGAACCGGGGA